>NZ_JBEZYZ010000016.1:0-149014 GCF_040638895.1 Streptomyces sp. NPDC024017
AGTTCTCAAGGAACGGTCGCTTCCTTTGTACTCACCCTCTCGGGCTTTCCTCCGGGCGCTTCCCTTCGGTCTTGCGTTTCCGACTCTATCAGATCCTTTTCGATCCGATTCCCTGTCGGCGGGATTTGCCGTTCGGCCCGGGCTTTCGCTCGTCGGCCTTTCGACATTCACTACGTTAGCGGATTCGCCGTCCAACTCATAATCGAGTTCGTTGGCGCCGAATTCAGGCATGCGGGCACGCAGAATTCGCCCCTGCTGAGGGGAATCGCTAGGTAGTGGTTTGGCCGCTTCCGGTTGCTGGCGATTGCCATACCCGGCTCAACGGCTCGGGCTACATTACGCACCTCGGCAGGGCGCGTCAACTTCGGCGACGTCGCGGGACATGGGCTCGATAGGGGCTCACCGTCGGGTCGTTGGCGACCCAGTAGCGCCAGGGGTGCACGGCTCCGTCGCCGCCCACACCGGTGCGGGGGCCGTTGAGTACCTGGTCGGAGGGGACGGGGGTGCCCGTCAGCATGCGGAGCGGGGTGTCCTCGGAGGTGCACGCGTCCGTGCCGTCCAGGGAGCGGTCCACGTTCAGGGCCGTGGCCAGGCGGGCGGGGCCTTTGGCCAGTTCCTTGTCGTTGCGGGCCGAGAGTCGACGGGTGCGGGCCAGTTCGGCGCCCTCGATGATCTCGCCGGCGCGGAGCAGGACCGCGCTCGCCTTTCCCTCGGGGCCGCAGACAAGGTTCATGCAGAACCACATGCCATAGGTGAAGTAGACGTACACATGGCCGGGCGGACCGAACATCACGCCGTTGCGGGCCGTGCGGCCGCGATAGGCGTGGGAGCCGGGATCGTCAGCGCCGTCGTAGGCCTCCACCTCGGTGAGGCGGAGTGCGATCGGACCGTCCGGGGTGCTGCGTACCAGGATGCGGCCGAGGAGATCGGGGGCGACATCGAGGACGGGCCGGTCGAAGAACTCCCTGGACAGGGGCGTACGGTCAGGGGTCGCGATCATGCCGTCCGAGGGTACTGGAGACGAGTGGTGCCGCGGGGTGGCCGTCGGGCACCGGCCTTGCCAGGGTGGGGCATGGAACCGGCCACGGCCGGATCGCGTTTGTATGGATCAAGGATCCACCCGTAGTGGGCGAGAGGGAGAGACATGGCGTTCAAGAAGCTGCTCGCGAGCCTGGGGGCCGGCGGGGCTTCGGTCGAGACGGTGCTGCACGAGGTCAACGTCGTCCCGGGCGGTGTCGTCCAGGGCGAGGTGCGCATCCAGGGCGGGTCCGTCAACCAGCAGATCGAGGGGCTCTCGGTCGGGCTGCAGGCCAAGGTCGAGGTGGAGAGCGGCGACCAGGAGTACAAGCAGGACATCGAGTTCACGAAGTCGCGGCTGGGTGGGGCGTTCGAGCTGCAGGCGAACGCGGTGCACGCGGTGCAGTTCGGTCTCGAGATCCCGTGGGAGACGCCGATCACGATGATCGACGGTCAGGCCCTGCGCGGCATGAACATCGGGGTGTCCACCGAGCTGGAGATCGCGCGTGCGGTGGACTCCGGTGACCTGGACCCGGTCAACGTGCACCCGCTGCCGGCGCAGAAGGCGATCCTGGACGCGTTCGTCCAGCTGGGCTTCCGGTTCAAGAACGCGGACATGGAGCGCGGTGTCATCCGGGGTACGCGGCAGAAGCTGCCGTTCTACCAGGAGATCGAGTTCCACCCGCCGCAGCAGTACCGCGGGCTGAACCAGGTCGAGCTGAGCTTCGTGGCCGACCAGCACACGATGGACGTGGTGCTGGAGATGGACAAGAAGCCGGGGCTGTTCAGCGAGAGCAGCGACACCTTCCGGTCGTTCCAGGTGGGTCTGAACGACTACCAGGGGACCGACTGGACCGCCTATCTCAACCAGTGGCTGTCCGAGGTCGGCAGCAAGCGCAACTGGTTCTAGGCTCGGGGGCGACTGCAAGAAACGATCAGGAGGTATCGAGGTGACCGAGCTCAAGCGGCGGCCGCTCCCCCACGACTTCCATCCGCCCGTTGCGTCGTTCACGGTGACGAGCGCGGACGTCCAGGAAGGTGCGACGCTCAAGGACGCTCAGGTCCAGGCCGCCGGCGACACCTCGCCGCAGCTGCGGTGGGAGGGTTTCCCGCCCGAGACCAAGAGCTTCGCCGTGACCTGCTACGACCCCGACGCTCCGACGGGCAGCGGGTTCTGGCACTGGGTGCTGTTCGACATCCCGGCGTCGGTGACCGAGCTGCCGGCCGGTGCGGGCAGCGGCAAGTTCGAGGGTCTGCCGGACGGCGCGATCCACGCTCGTAACGACTACGGCGGCAAGGAGTTCGGCGGGGCCGCCCCGCCGCCCGGGGACGGGCCGCACCGGTACGTGTTCACGGTGTACGCCGTGGATCAGGAGAAGCTCGGTCCGGACGCGGACGCGTCGCCCGCCGTGGTCGGCTTCAACCTGCGGTTCCACACGATCGGGCGGGCCCAGCTGATCGGTGAGTACGAGGTGCCCGCCGAGGGCTGAGGAAGCCGCCTGCCGATCCCGGCGTTCACGGAACGTTTGCCCGCTCCTGGTCTTGGAATTGATCAGGAGCGGGCATTTTTGTTGCCGGGGGTCGCGGGGGTCACCCCTCGTGAGAGCAGCAGATATTGCGTTGTCCATCTCGGCGTGCCCGGCCAGAGTTGATCCCAGCCCGCCAGGGGGTGGGCCGGTGCACACGGGAGGTGGGCTGGTATGCGGGACACGCTGGTACTGAACGCGAGCTTCGAGCCGCTGTCGACGGTGACGTTGAATCGAGCCGTCGTTCTGGTGCTTCAGGACAAGGCCGTCGTCGAGCAGGCCCACCCCGAACTGCGGATGCGGGGAGCCGCGGTCGACATACCGGCGCCCCGGGTCATCAGGCTCTGCCAGTACGTACGGGTGCCGTTCCGAAGACGAGCGCCGTGGTCGAGGCGGGGTGTGCTGATCAGGGACCGGAACCGGTGCGCGTACTGCGGGAGGCGGGCGACGACCGTGGACCACGTGGTGCCGCGGTCCCAGGGGGGTCAGGACTCGTGGCTGAACACGGTGGCCTCGTGTGCGCAGGACAATCACCGTAAGGCTAACCGGACTCCGGAGGAGGCGGGGATGCCGCTGCTGCGGCAGCCGTTCGAGCCGACTCCGGCGGACGCGATGCTGCTGGCGCTGGGGCAGGACGACTTCGACGCGCTGCCGGGGTGGCTGGCCCAGCCCGCGGCCTAGGGTCTGTCGTACGAAGGGGGCCCGCTTCCCTGGGAAGCGGGCCCCCTTCGTGCGTGCCGGGTCAGTCGATGGACGGCTTCTCGCGGCGTTCCTGGGCGGGGACGCCGCCTCCGGACGCGCCGCCGTTGCCGCCGCCGATGCCGCCGAAGTTGCCCATGGCGCCGGAGAGGCCCTTGAGGGCGTCGCCGATCTCGCTGGGGACGATCCAGAGCTTGTTGGCGTCGCCCTCGGCGATCTTGGGGAGCATCTGGAGGTACTGGTAGGAGAGGAGCTTCTGGTCCGGGTCGCCGGCGTGGATGGCCTCGAAGACCGTGCGGACGGCCTGGGCCTCGCCCTCGGCGCGCAGGGCGGCGGCCTTGGCCTCACCCTCGGCGCGCAGGATCTGGGACTGCTTCTCACCTTCGGCGCGCAGGATCTCGGACTGCCGGACACCTTCGGCCTGGAGGATCGCGGCGCGCTTGTCCCGGTCGGCGCGCATCTGCTTCTCCATCGAGTCCTGGATGGAGGTGGGCGGTTCGATCGCCTTGAGTTCGACGCGGTTGACGCGGATGCCCCACTTGCCGGTGGCCTCGTCGAGGACACCGCGCAGGGCCGCGTTGATCTCCTCGCGGGAGGTCAGGGTCCGCTCCAGGTCCATGCCACCGATGATGTTGCGGAGCGTGGTGACAGTGAGCTGCTCGATCGCCTGGATGTAGCTGGCGACTTCGTACGTCGCGGCCCGTGCGTCGGTCACCTGGTAGTAGATGACGGTGTCGATGTTCACGACCAGGTTGTCCTGGGTGATCACCGGCTGCGGCGGGAAGGGCACCACCTGTTCACGCAGGTCGATGCGGTTGCGGATGGTGTCGATGAACGGGACGACGATGTTGAGGCCCGCGTTGAGTGTCCGCGTGTAGCGCCCGAAGCGCTCGACGATGGCCGCACTGGCCTGTGGGATGACTTGGATCGTCTTGATCAGGGCGATGAAGACCAACACCACCAGAATGATCAGGACGATGATGACCGGTTCCATCGTCGTTCCCCGTGTCCCTTCTCCGCTTCGGCGCCTTCGGCAGATCTTATGGTTGTCGAAGATCTTGCTGGTCGAGTCTGACAGACCGTCGCGTAGCTGGCGAGGAGTTCACTCCAGTTACGTCCTGCGAGGTCACATGACGATCGCGGTGGCTCCCTCGATGTCCACGACATCGACTTCCTGGCCTACTTCGTAGGCGCTGCCGGTGTCGAGGGCGCGGGCCGACCAGACCTCGCCGGCCAGCTTGATCCGGCCGCCGGAGGCGTCGACGCGTTCCAGGACGACGGCTTGTCTGCCCTTCAACGCGTCCACGCCGGTGGCGAGTTGGGGTCGCTGGGCACGATGCCGGTTCGCGATGGGCCGTACGACGGCGATGCCCGCGGTCGAGATGACGGCGAAGACCACGACCTGGGCGACGGCTCCGCCGCCGAAGACGCCGGTGACCACCGCCGCGGCGATGGCGCCCACCGCCAGCATGCCGAGCTCGGGCATCGCGGTCACCACGAGCGCGATGCCGAGCGCTGCCGCGCCGATCAGCCACCACAGCCATGCGTCGATTTCCACATGGTCATGGTAGGTCCGCGGGCCCTGTCGCCGACAGGGCGCCCGCGGTGTGAAATCCCGTTCTTACCCTGGGATTTGAGTAATGAGTGGGCAGGCTCAGGAGAGCGGGAGGCCCTGCGCGGTCCAGCGCTCGCCCGACTGTTCGACGACGAGCGGGAGGCCGAAGCAGAGGGAGAGGTTGCGGGAGGTGAGTTCGAGCTCCAGCGGGCCGGCGGCGAGGACCTTGCCCTGGCGGATCATGAGGACGTGGGTGAAGCCCGGGGGGATCTCCTCGACATGGTGGGTGACCATGAGCATCGAGGGGGCGATCGGGTCGAGGGCGAGACGGCCGAGGCGGCGGACGAGGTCCTCGCGGCCGCCGAGGTCGAGGCCGGCGGCGGGCTCGTCGAGGAGGAGCAGCTCGGGGTCGGTCATCAGGGCGCGGGCGATCAGGGTGCGCTTGCGCTCGCCCTCGGAGAGGGTGCCGAACCTGCGCTCCAGGTACTCGCTCATGCCGAGGCGGTCGAGGAAGGCGCGGGCGCGCTGCTCGTCGATGTCCTCGTAGTCCTCGTGCCAGGTGGCGGTCATGCCGTACGCGGCGGTCAGGACCGTCTCCAGGACCGTCTGGCGCTTGGGGAGCTTCTCGCTCATGGCGATGCCGGCCATGCCGATGCGGGGGCGCAGCTCGAAGACGTCGGTGCCGGGGCGGCCGAGGGTCTCGCCGAGGATGGCGGCGGTGCCCGAGCTGGGGAAGAGGTAGGTGGAAGCGAGGTTGAGGAGGGTGGTCTTGCCGGCGCCGTTCGGGCCGAGGATGACCCAGCGCTCGCCCTCCTTGACCGACCAGGAGACCTGGTCCACCAGAGCCCGGCCCTCACGGACCACGGATACGTCCTGAAGCTCCAGAACATCGCTCATGAGCGCGTTGTCTCCCCTTGCAGTGTGGCCGGTCTCGGCTGTCGCGTAAGCCTGTGGCTCGGTCCGCCGCGCCGGTGGGCGCAGCCCTCCATGAAATCTACGCCACCGGTCGGCCGGGACATTCCCTCGGTCCGGTCCTTGGAGGGTCCTAGGGTGGAGGCATGCTCTCGGAACCACGTGCTGGACGTCTCGCAGCTTGGGGAAATGCCCTTTTGGCCGGACTTGTCTCGCCGGATGACGCTGTGCTCGCCATCGTCGGTGAGGACGCGGTGCACCGTGTGGAGGGACTGCCCGGGGAGTCGGCGCCCGTGGGGCTGACGCTCGCGCTGGGGCGGCTGCGGGCGCTCGGGGTGTCCGGGCTGCGGGTCGCGCTGCCCGCGCCGGGGCATCCGCTGGGGCTGAGCGGGCCGCCGGAGTTCAACGCGCGGGCGCTGGACGCCGAGGAGGCGGTGGTCTGTTACGGCTCGGCGTTCGGGCTGGTGCCGGAGGTGTACGAGGCAGGGCCCGAGGGTGATGTGCACGTCGAGGTCGTGTGGCATGTGCTGCCCGTGCGGGAGGCGCCGCCCGCGGATGTGCCGTCGCTGGGCGAGGCGGAGCGGGAGCTGGCGGAGGCCCTGCGGGAGGCAACCGAGGTGCTGACGCGGCTGGACGTGGCCGGGTCGGGGCCGGTGGCGGAGGCGGCGGTCGACGCGTACCGGGCGCGGGCCGAGCGGGGGCGGGAGGTGCTGGCGCCGGGGTATCCGCCGCGGGCGGTGCGGGTGCTGGAGCTGGCGCAGCGGGTGGGGACGCTGATCACCGTGGCGACGGAGAGCGGGCACGGGGGTGCGGTGAGTTCGTCCGAGATCTCTGCGCGGCGGGAGGCGTTGCGGCCGGTGGAGCGGACGGCTCGGCGGGCGCAGGTCGCGGCGTACAACTCCGTTGTGGAGGAGCGGGAGCGGGGGGTGCGGTGACTGCCGGTTTCCGGTAGCCGGCGTTTGTACGAGGTACCTGGGGGCTTCGCCCCCAGACCCCCGTCGGCCTGAACGGCCTCGTCCTCAAGCGCCGGACGGGCTGCATCACGTCACCGGCACTGCACGGCACTCATGCCTGACCGGCCTCCCGGGCAGGACCGGGAGGCCGGTGTCACCTCCGGCTCGGAGACGGAGGTGGAGCGTCAGTGGTTGACGGCGAGGTTGCCGAAGGCCGGGTTCAGGACGCCCACGACGTTCACGCTGTTGCCGGACACGTTGACCGGGACGTGCACCGGGGCCTGGACGACGTTGCCCGAGCCGACGCCCGGGGAGCCCACGGCCTGGCCGTCGGCGTGCGCGCTGGTGGCGGAGGCCATGCCCGCGCCGGCGGCCAGCAGGCCACCCGTCACCATCGTCACGGCCGCTGCCTTCTTCAGGTTCTTCACTTCTGAGCCCTCCTTGCGATTGCCGCGGCAGGCGCCGCAGCACGCACTGGAGAACGGCGGAGATCCGCCGAGGTTGCGCCATGTGAGGGACGTTCCCACGACAGTATGAATCTCGGTCCGGAACGCAACCTTCCGCGTTGCCGTGGGGTGGGCCTGTCAGCCGGTCACGCCATGGCGAACGGCCCACAGGGCGGCCTGCGTTCGGTCGGCCAGGTCGAGTTTCATCAGGATGTTCGAGACGTGGGTCTTGACGGTCTTCTCGGAGAGGACGAGCGCGCGGGCGATCTCCCGGTTGGAGCGGCCGTCCGCTATGAGGCCGAGGACCTCGCGCTCCCGCTCGGTGAGCGAACCGGCCCTTCCGGTGCCCGAGTTGGTCTCCTCCTGCGCCAGCAGGGCGCCGGCGACCTCCGGCTGCAGGAGGATGTGCCCGGCGTGGACCGAGCGGATGGCTCCGGCGAGGGCGTCGGGGTCGACGTCCTTGTAGACGTACCCGGCGGCGCCGGCGCGCAGGGCCGGGACCACCGTGCGCTGCTCGGTGAAGCTGGTGACGACCAGGACGCGCGCGGGGTTGTCCAGTTCGCGGAGTCTGCGCAGGGCGTCGACGCCGTCCATGCCCGGCATCTTGACGTCCATGAGGATGACGTCGGGCCTCAACTCCTCGGCGCGGTCGACTCCTTCGGCACCGTCCGCCGCCTCACCGACGACCTCGATGTCGTCCTGCACTTCGAGGAAGGTGCGCAGGCCCCGGCGGACGACCTGGTGGTCGTCGACGAGCAGCACCTTGATTGCGTCAGCCACCGGGAACCTCCATCTCGATCACGGTGCCCTTGCCGGGCTCCGATTCCACGGTCAGCGTGCCGCCGGCGCCGCTCGCCCGGTCCCGCATCGAGACCAGGCCGAGGTGGCGTCCCGCGCGGCGGACCGCGTTCGGGTCGAAGCCGTCGCCGTCGTCCGTGACCCGCAGGACGGCTCCGCCGCCGCGGCGGTCCAGGGTCACGTCGACGTGGTCGGCGCCGGAGTGGCGCAGGGCGTTGTGCAGGGCCTCCTGGGCCACGCGCAGGAGTGCCTCCTCCTGGGAGGCGGGCAGGGCCTTCACGCCGTGACCGGCGAAGGTGACGCGGGCGCTGTGGGCCCGGTCGAGGACCTGTATCTGCGTCCGGAGGGTCGCGACGAGGCCGTCCTCGTCGAGGGCGGCGGGGCGCAACTCGACGACCGCGGCGCGCAGTTCGTCGGCCGCCTCGGCGGCCAGGGCGGCCACCTGCTGGAGTTCTCCCTTGGCGCGGGAGGGGTCGCGGTCCACCAGGCGGGCCGCGGCCTGGGCGGTCAGGCGGAGGGAGAACAGCTTCTGGCTGACCGCGTCGTGCAGTTCGTGGGCGAGGCGGGAGCGCTCCTCGGCGATGGTCAGTTCGCGGCTGCGCTCGTAGAGGCGGGCGTTGGTGAGGGCGATCGCGGCGTGCTGGGCGAGGATGCCGAGCAGTTCCTCGTCGTCCGGGGTGAAGCCGCAACCGCCTTCCGGCTCGGGGCACGGGGGGTGTGGAGGGTCTCCCCCCTCAGGACGCAGCTTGTTCGCGAGGAACAGGGCGCCGATGACCTCGTCGCCGTCGCGGATCGGCAGGCCCAGGAAGTCGACCAGGTCCGGGTGGGCCTTCGGCCAGCCCTCGAAGCGGGGGTCCTTGCGGACGTCCGCGAGGCGCTCGGACCTGGCCTCGTGGAGCATCGCGGCGAGGATGCCGTGCTGGCGCGGGAGGGGTCCGATGGCCTTCCACTGCTCCTCGCTGACGCCGTCGACCACGAACTGGGCGAAGCCGCCGTGGTCGTCCGGGACGCCGAGCGCGGCGTACTGCGCGTCGAGCAGCTCGCGGGCCGAGGCGACGATCGTCTTGAGGACGTCGCGCACCTCGAGATGCCTGCTCATGGCCAGCAACGCGGAGCTCACCGCGGCGAGGCCGGACCGGGGACCGTGACTCATGTCCTCACGGTACCGGCGGGCTGGGACGGCGCGGATCGGACCGGTGGCGGCGGGCGTCCGGTCCGGTGGACCTAGGTCGCGGGGCCGAGACGGCCGGGTGGGACGGCGTAGGGCCGGGGGCGGCGGGCCGGTGGCGTAGGCCGAAGGGACCCGGCGGATTGCGGCCCGCGTCCGAGGCGGCCCGGGCCTCTCCGTTCCTACGTTGAGGGCACGCGGTCACGACGAGGGAGCGGAGCGGATCATGCCGGTTGCGATCATCACGGGGGCCTCGAAGGGCCTGGGGCGGGCGCTGGCCGAGGCCCTGGCCGGGCGGGGCTGGGACCTGGTGCTCGACGCCAGGGGGGCCGAGGCGCTGGCGGACACGGCCGGGGCCGTCTCCGCGCACGGCACACGCGTGAGCGCCCTGCCGGGGGACGTCACGGACGCCGCGCACCGGGCGGCGCTGGTGTCGGCGGCCTGGCGGCTGGGCGGCGTCGACCTGCTGGTGCACAACGCGAGCGCGCTGGGCGCCGAGCCGCTGGTCAGGCTGGAGGAACTGCCGCTGGAGGGGCTGCGCCGGGCCATGGAGGTGAACCTGGTGGCCGGGCTGGGCCTGGTCCAGGAGGCGCTGCCGCTGCTGCGGGCCTCGCGGGCGGGCACCGTCGTCGCGGTCAGCTCGGACGCGGCCGCCGAGGCGTACGAGACCTGGGGCGGCTACGGGGCGTCCAAGGCGGCCCTGGACCATCTGGCGTCCGTACTCGCGGTGGAGGAGCCGGGGCTGCGGGTCTGGGCGGTGGATCCCGGGGACATGGCCACGGACCTGTACGCGGCGGCCGTACCGGACGACCGGGAGCCGCGGCCGGAGCCGGCGGCCGTGGTGCCGGGGTTCCTCCGGCTGCTGGACGAGCGTCCGGTCAGCGGGCGGTACGGGGCTCCGGCGCTGCTGGACGGGGCCCGATGACCCTGGCCGTGCGCGTACCGGCGGAGCTGTCGGCCCGGGTGCCCGTCGAGCAGCGGGGGCCCGGGCTGGAGCGGGACGCCGTACGGATGCTGGTGTCGCGGGGTGCCGAGGTGGCGCATCGCACGTTCACGGAGCTGCCGCTGCTGCTGCGGGCCGGGGATGTGCTCGTGGTCAACACCTCGGCCACGCTGGCGGCGGCCGTGGACGGATGGACCGGGCACGCGCGTGTGGTGGTGCATTTCTCCACGTGCGGGGACGACGGCCGCTGGGCGGTGGAGCTGCGGGAGCCCGACGGGCGGGGCACCACGCGCGCGCGTGCGGGTGGGCCCGCGGGCAGGGAGGTGTGCCTGCCGGGGCGCGTACGGCTCGTACTGGAGGAGCCGCTGAACGGGCGGGGTGAGCGGCTGTGGTGGGCGCGGGTGTCCGGGCCGGGGGTGCCGGGGCTGCTGCGGGAGTACGGGCGGCCCATTCGCTATGCGTACACGGAGCGGGACCAGCCGCTGTCCGTCTACCAGACGGTGTTCGCGCTGCCGTCGGCGGACGGGACGGGCAGTGCGGAGATGCCGAGCGCGGCGCGGCCCTTCACGGCGCGGCTGGTGGCGGAGCTGGTGAGCCGGGGGGTGCAGTTCGCGCCGGTCACGCTGCACACGGGGGTGGCCTCGACGGAGGCGCACGAGCCGCCGTACCCGGAGCGTTTCGCGGTGCCCGAGGCGTCCGCGCGGCTGATCGACTCCGCGAGGGCCGGTGGGGGCCGGGTGGTGGCGGTCGGGACGACGGCGGTGCGGGCCGTGGAGTCGGCGGCGGGCGCGGACGGGGTCGTGCGCGCACGGGCGGGGTGGACGGATCTCGTCGTCACGCCGGAGCGCGGGGTGCGGGTGGTGGACGGGCTGCTGACCGGGCTGCACGAGCCCGAGGCCTCGCATCTGCTGATGCTGGAGGCGGTCGCGGGGCGCGTGGCGATCCAGCGGGGATACGAGGCCGCGCTCCAGGGCCGGTACCTGTGGCACGAGTTCGGGGACGTGCACCTCGTACTGCCGTGAAAGGGCCTCACACACAGCATCGCTTGTCCAACTGGCAGTGAGAACGCACGCCGCCCGATGTGAGCCCGCGCATAGGGCGCACGTCACGTACGAAGGGGCGTAGGAGACAAAGCCGCACCTTTTGAGCGGCACGGATAGTCCAATCTGCCCCGATTTACCCATCCCTGATCCACTATCTTCCTTCGTACGTCACACCTTTGCCACGCCATTTTGCGGCCGCTAAGAATTGGCGACGTCGCTCAGCGCCGTGGGTTCACCTCCGCGGCGTTTGTGTCGGAAACACACCGAGTCCAACGCCGGACGCCGAGCGACTCCCGCGCTATTCGAAGAGGTCCACGCAGCATGCCCAAGAACATCTTCAGCCGTGCTCAGAGTCGAAGCCTGACCCGTCACCACAAGATCGCCATGGCGGGTGTCGCCACCCTCGGCGCCGCCGCCATCGGGTTCTCCGCGGTACCGAGCGGCGCCTCGACCAAGACCACGACCGAGGCCGCTCAGCCGGCTGCGGTGGCGTACAGCACTCAGCAGATCAAGGACGTCAAGGCGAGCGTCACGGACCAGATGGCCGGCGCCAGCCTGAAGGCCGAGCAGATCGCGGCGAAGAAGAAGGCCGACGCCGCGGCCGCCGCCAAGAAGAAGGCCGCCGCCGAGGCGGCGAAGAAGAAGGCCGAGGCCGCACGCCAGGCCAAGGAGGCCGCGAGCCGCGCCGCCAAGCGCGCCGAGGCCAAGAAGGTCGTCAGCTACCCGAACAACCTCGACGGCTGGATCCGCGAGTCGCTCGCCATCCTGAAGAAGCACGACATCCCGGCGTCCTACGACGGCATCCACCGCAACATCATGCGGGAGTCCTCGGGTAACCCGAAGGCGATCAACAACTGGGACATCAACGCCATCAACGGCATCCCGTCGAAGGGCCTGCTCCAGGTCATCCCGCCGACCTTCAAGCACTGGCACGTCCCCGGTACCTCCTGGGACATCTACGACCCGGTAGCCAACATCACCGCCGCCTGCAACTACGCGGCCGACAAGTACGGCTCCATGGACAACGTCGACAGCGCGTACTGAGGTCGGCGCGGACCTCTGGGACAGCTGTAGGTACGCCGAAGGGCGGCACCCTCCTGACGGGGTGCCGCCCTTCGGGCGTCGTGTCGTACCGCGGTGACTACTTGCGCATGACCTCGGGCTCGTGGCGGCGCAGGAAGCGGGCCACGAAGAAGCCGCAGATCACACCGAGGACGAGGAGCGCGCCCATGTCCATGGCCCAGGCCCCGGCCGTGTGCTCCCACAGCGGGTCGGTGTCGCCGGCCGTCTCGGGCGGGCTGATCTTGTTGAAGTCCAGCGTGGCACCGGCGGCGGCGACCGCCCAGCGCGACGGCATCAGGAACGAGAACTGGTTGACGCCGATCGAGCCGTGCAGGGCGAACAGGCAGCCGGTGAAGACGACCTGGATGATGGCGAACATCACCAGCAGCGGCATGGTCTTCTCGGCGGTCTTCACCAGCGAGGAGATGATCAGGCCGAACATCATCGACGTGAAGCCCAGCGCCATGATCGGGATGGAGAGCTCGACGAGGGTGGCGCCGCCGAGGATCAGTCCCTCCTCGGGGATCTCGCGGCTGGAGAAGCCGATGACACCGACAAGCAGACCCTGGAGCACGGTGATCATGCCGAGCACGAACACCTTCGACATCAGGTACGCCGAGCGGGACAGGCCGGTCGCGCGCTCCCGCTCGTAGATGACCCGTTCCTTGATCAGCTCGCGGACCGAGTTCGCCGCGCCCGCGAAGCAGGCGCCGACCGCGAGGATCAGCAGGACCGTGGTGGCCGTGCCGTTCGGGATGATCCTGCCGGTCTCCGGGTTGGCCGGGTTCGGCAGCAGGCCCTTGTCCGCGTCGATGAGCAGGCTCACCGCGCCGAGCACGGCCGGCAGGATCACCATCAGCGCCAGGAAGCCCTTGTCGGACGCGATCACCGAGACGTAACGCCGGACAAGTGTGACGAACTGGGACATCCAGCCCTGCGGCTTCGGCGGCTTCATCGCCTGCATCTGCGGAACCTGTACGGACTGCGGCGCAACGGCGTCGATGTCCGCGGCGTACATCTGGTAGTGCTGCGAGCCCTTCCAGCGGCCCGCCCAGTCGTAGTCGCGGTAGTTCTCGAAGGCGGAGAAGACGTCGGCCCAGGTGTCGTAGCCGAAGAAGTTCAGCGCCTCCTCGGGCGGGCCGAAGTAGGCGACCGAGCCGCCCGGCGCCATCACCAGCAGCTTGTCGCAGATCGCCAGCTCGGCCACCGAGTGGGTGACGACGAGGACCGTACGGCCGTCGTCGGCCAGGCCGCGCAACAGCTGCATGACGTCGCGGTCCATGCCCGGGTCGAGACCGGAGGTCGGTTCGTCCAGGAAGATCAGCGACGGCTTGGTGAGCAGCTCCAGGGCGACCGAGACGCGCTTGCGCTGGCCGCCGGAGAGGGACGTGACCTTCTTGTCCTTGTGGATGTCGAGCTTGAGCTCGCGCAGCACCTCGTCGATGCGGGCCTCGCGCTCGGCGGCCGTGGTGTCGGCCGGGAAGCGCAGCTTGGCCGCGTACTTGAGGGCCTTCTTGACGGTCAGCTCCTTGTGCAGGATGTCGTCCTGCGGGACCAGACCGATGCGCTGGCGCAGCTCGGCGAACTGCTTGTAGAGGTTCCGGTTGTCGTACAGCACCTCGCCCTGGTTGGCGGGGCGGTAGCCGGTGAGCGCCTTGAGCAGGGTCGACTTGCCGGAGCCGGACGGGCCGATGACCGCGATCAGCGACTTCTCCGGGACGCCGAAGGAGACGTCCTTGAGGATCTGCTTGCCGCCGTCGACCGTGACGGTCAGATGACGGGCGGAGAAGGAGACCTCACCGGTGTCGACGAACTCCTCGAGCCGGTCGCCGACGATGCGGAACGTCGAGTGACCGACACCGACGACATCGGTCGGGCCGAGCAGCTGCGAGCCGCCCTTGGCGATGGGCTGGCCGTTGACGTACGTGCCGTTGTGGGAGCCGAGGTCGCGGATCTCCATGCGGCCGTCGGGCGTGGCGTGGAACTCGGCGTGGTGCCGGGAGACCTGCAGGTCGGAGACGACCAGCTCGTTCTCCAGGGCACGGCCGATGCGCATCACACGGCCGAGGGAGAACTGGTGGAACGTGGTCGGGCTGCGGTCGCCGTAGACCGGCGGTGCCCCCGCGACACCACCGGGACCCTGCTGCTGCGGGATGTGCGCCGCGGCCTGCTGCGGCTGCTGCCAGCCGGCCTGGGGGGCCTGCTGCTGCGGCTGCTGGTGCGGCGGCTGCTGGGCGGGGGCCTGCGGCGCCCAGCCCGGGTTCGCGCCCTGCGCGGCGTACGGCTGCTGCTGGGGCTGGGCCTGCGGCGTGGCGACGGAGGCCGCGGCGCCGGACAGGTTCAGGCGCGGGCCGTCGGTCGCGTTGCCGAGGTTGACGGCCGAGCCGGGGCCGAGCTCCATCTGATGGATGCGCTGCCCCTGCACGAACGTGCCGTTGGTGCTGCCGTGGTCCTCGATGACCCAACTGCGGCCGTTGAAGCTGACCGTGGCGTGACGCCAGGAGACCCTGGCGTCGTCGAAGACGACGTCCCCCTGCGGATCACGTCCGAGGGTGTATGCCCTGGACGGATCGAGCGTCCAGGTACGTCCGTTTGATTCCAGTACGAGTTCCGGCACTCCAGCCCCACTGAGTTGTCCCCCGAGTTATCCCCCGACATGGGGAGTCTAGGGATGTCGAACATCGGGGGGAACTATTTCAGGAGCGGCCCCCTGACCGAAAGTCGGGCCTTGTGAAGACCGCGTCCGGACGCATCAGCCGATTCCGTTGACGGGGTTGAAACCGGGCCGGAGAGTGGTATTTCGACGCGAGGGGGACATGCGTGGTGTTCCCGCCGCGCAGCGGATCGGGGGGTCTGCCATGAGTGCTGCCGCAGGGCTCGAAGCGGCGAGGGACGACGTGCGCGTGCCGTGGGGGGACGTGCTGATGTCCACCGTGGCCGCCGTGAGCTGGGCGTTGATCGGGATGGCGGGGACGGCGGCGCTGGGTCTGCGGCTGCTGGAGGCGGACACGGCGGGCTCGTTGGGGCCGATGACCGCGGCGGTGGTGGCCCTCGGGGCGGGTGGTTCGGTCACGCCGTCCGGTGATGTGTCGGCGTTCGGCCTCACGGGCGCGGAGGCGGACACGGCCATCGAGATCACGCCACTGGGGGTGAGCCTGGTCGGGGCGGTGCTGCTGTCGTGGTTCTTCCTGCGGTCCTTGCGGGCGGCGGGAGTTGTGATCTCGCCGGCCGAACTGCTCGCGCGGGCGGGGTCGGTGGTGGCGCTGTTCGTCGTCATGCTGGGCGGGCTGGCGTGGGCGGGGCACGATGTCATCACGATCGACGGGGGGTCCCTGGGGCTGGACGACGTGACCGGCGGGAGCGGGGGCGTCGAGATCCCGGGGCTGGGGGACGTCGGGGGGCTGCTGCCGGACCGGCTCGGCGACCTGGTCGACGCGCAGGCTGCGGTCGGCTTCACGGTCGACACCGCCCCGACGCTGCTCGGCGGGTTCGGCTGGTCGGCCGGGATCCTCCTCATCGCGCTGCTGGCCTCGCGCCGTACGCCACTGCCGCGGGGCTGGGAGGCCGTGCACCGGGTCGTGCGGCCTGCCGTGTCAGCGGTGGTGACCGTGCTGCTGGTGGCGGTGGCGGCGGGGTGCGCGGCGGCGGCGTACGCGGCGATCGGCGACGACCGTCCCGAGCGCATCGCCGGTGCGACGCTGCTCGGGGCGCCGAACGGGGTGTGGCTGGGAGTGCCGATCGGCCTTTTCGTGCCGTGGGACGGACGCGCGACGGGCGAACTGACCCGCTTCCTGCCGGACCCGCTGGACGACTTGCTCGGTGCCGAGTCCGGCGGGGCGGTGACGATGGGCCGGCTGGCCGAGCTGGACGGGCGGGTGTGGCTGCTGGCGGTGGCGGCCGCGTCGACGGTGCTGCTCGCGGGCGTATTGACGGGGGTGCGGACGCCGGTCCGGGCGGGGGCGGAGGGCCCGGGTCCCCTGCGCTTCGCGGGCCGGTGCGCGCTGCGGCTGGGGGTCGCGACCGCGCTCGCCCTGCCGCTGCTGGCCTGGCTGACGGACGTCTCCGTGACCGCCTCCCTGACCGTGCTCGGCTTCGACGCGTTCGGCGCGGGCATCGAACTGCACGGCCACCTCGGCATGGCCCTGCTGCTGGGCGCGGTGTGGGGCGCGGGGGCCGGGGCGGCGGGGGCGTTGCTCGCGTGGGGGTGTGGGGCGGCGGGCCGACGGGCTACGGCGTCGGCTCGGGGGGAGGGACCGGCCGCCCGGGTCGACGGGGCGGAGGGCCTGCCGGGCGCTGGGTGGTCCGAGTACGGGGCGGCGGGGGTGGGGTGGGCTGGGCCCGGAGCGGGTGCTCGGTGGGCTGACTACGGGGCGGATGCCGGTGCCGGTGCCGGGGAGTCAGAGGCCTGGGGCGGCCGGGGGTCGGCGGAGTACGGCGATGACGGTGGGCAGGCGTGGCCGGGGGCCGGCACGGGGCGGGCTGGGGACGATGCCGGTGCCGGGCACGCGGAGGCCTGGGGCGGCCCTGGCCCGGCGGGATACGACGAGGGCGGTGGGCAGGCCTGGCCGGGCGCCGGCACGGGGCGACCTGGGAACGATGCCGGTGCCGGGCACGCGGAG
Organism: Streptomyces sp. NPDC024017; assembly: GCF_040638895.1. NCBI lineage: Bacteria > Bacillati > Actinomycetota > Actinomycetes > Kitasatosporales > Streptomycetaceae > Streptomyces > Streptomyces sp. NPDC024017. The sequence goes on from NZ_JBEZYZ010000016.1 coordinate 16,742, forward strand.
GCCTGGGGCGACCCCCACCCGGCGGGAAACAACGACAGCACCGGACAGACCAGGCCAACGACCGGCACAGGTCGACCTGGCTACGAAGCCCATGTCCGCCGGGCCGAAACCTGGGGCGACCAGGGCCCGGCGGCAAAGGACGACAGCACCGGACCGGCCAGGCCAGAGACCGGCACGGGGCGGCCTGGGGACGATGCCGGGGCCGGACCGGCCGGGAGCTGGAGCCGCCCGGGCCCGGCGAGGTACGACGAGGGCAGTGGGCAGGCGTGGCCGGGGGTCGGCGCAGTGCGACCCGGGGACGATGCCGGTGCCGGGAGGCCCGGAGGTCGGGGCGCGGAGCGAGGCGCGGGGGCGTCACGCGGCGAGGAAGCCGGGCCGTACGCACCGGGCACGCCGTACCGGCCGCCGAACCCGGACACCAACCCCTACCTCCGCGTGCCGGACGAACTGCAAGAGCCGGAGGACGCGAGGCCCCGGGGCCAGGAGCGCACGCCGGACCGTCCGCCGGAGTACGGAGAGGGACGGCAGGGTGGCAAGGAGCAGCAGCCGGGAGCCGTGCGGCGGCGCCCCGGTGAGGAGCCCCGGCCGGACCGGCATCACCCCGGCCCCGGCCATGCCCCGCACCCCGGGCCGGCGTCGAGCCCCGGCACACCCCACCACCCCGCACCACTCCCAAGCACCGACGGACCCCCACCGCCCGACGGCCCCCCACCACCCGGGCGACCCCCGCGCCCTGGCCCGCCGCAGCGCCCCGTCCCGCCGCAGCGCCCGAACCGAGCCCCGGAACCCGATCAGCCCGGGCCGCCCGACGACGAACCCCCCGACCCCGGCGACGTCTACGGCGCCCCCACCGTCGTACGGCCGGTCGGGCCGCCTCCGCGTGGTCCGCGGCAGTCGCCCGGGCCGAGGAACGGGAACGGGCCGCCGGCGCGGCCCGAGGAGGGGCCGCCGCCTCCGCCTCCCCCGCCGCCACCACGGAAACCGCGCGGTGGGAGGTGACCGGCGAGTGCGCCGGGCGCCGTACCGGTACGTAAGGTTCACGCCATCGCCGCGCCATGCAGTGTTCGCTGTCCGCCAGACGGACCTCGGGGGCGGTGTGCCCTGCCCGCCGGATACGGTGGAACCACCATGAGTGCTTCGCAGACCTCGTCTTCCGACGTCCCTGCCGACGTCCCCACCCTCCTTGTGAAGATCTTCGGCAAGGACCGGCCGGGCATCACCGCCGGCCTCTTCGACACCCTTGCCGCCTACTCCGTCGACGTCGTCGACATCGAGCAGGTCGTCACCCGTGGCCGAATGGTGCTGTGCGCGCTCGTGACCGAACCGCCCCCCGGCCTCGAGGGAGATCTGCGGGCGACCGTCCACAGCTGGGCCGAGTCGATGAAGATGCAGGCGGAGATCATCTCCGGCCTCGGCGACAACCGCCCCCGAGGGCTGGGCCGCTCCCTGGTCACCGTGCTCGGGCACCCGCTCACCGCGGAGGCGACGGCCGCGATCGCGGCACGGATCACGAAGACCGGCGGCAACATCGACCGTATCTTCCGGCTCGCCAAGTACCCCGTGACCGCTGTCGAGTTCGCCGTCTCCGGCGTGGAGACCGAACCGCTGCGCACCGCCCTGGTGACGGACGCGGCGAGGCTCGGTATCGACGTGGCGGTCGTAGCCGCCGGCCTGTACCGGCGCGCGCAGCGCCTGGTCGTCATGGACGTCGACTCGACGCTGATCCAGGACGAGGTCATCGAGCTGTTCGCCGCGCACGCCGGCTGCGAGGACAAGGTCGCCGAGGTGACCGCGGCCGCGATGCGCGGGGAGCTGGACTTCGAGCAGTCCCTGCACGCGCGCGTGGCGCTGCTGGAGGGCCTGGACGCCTCGGTCGTGGACAAGGTGCGCAGCGAGGTGCGGCTGACGCCGGGCGCCCGCACCCTGATCCGTACGCTGAAACGGCTCGGCTACCAAGTCGGTGTCGTCTCGGGCGGATTCACGCAGGTCACGGACGATCTGAAGGAACGGCTCGGGCTGGACTTCGCCCAGGCCAACACCCTGGAGATCGTCGACGGCAGGCTGACGGGCAAGGTCACCGGCGAGATCGTCGACCGCGCGGGCAAGGCCCGGCTGCTGCGCCGGTTCGCCGCGGAGGCGGGGGTGCCGCTGTCGCAGACGGTGGCGATCGGTGACGGCGCCAACGACCTGGACATGCTGAACGCGGCCGGTCTCGGTGTCGCCTTCAACGCCAAGCCGGTGGTGCGCGAGGCCGCGCACGCCGCGGTGAACTTCCCCTTCCTGGACACGGTCCTGTACCTGCTGGGCATCACGCGCGAAGAGGTCGAGGCGGCGGACACCCTCGACATCGTCTGAACCGACCAGCAGGGGCCCGGCACCGTGCGGTGCCGGGCCCCTGTCATGCGGAGATCGTCACTCGGCCGGCGCCCAGTAGTCCCGCAGCGTGGCCACGCCCGGCTCCAGGCTCTTCCACGTGCCGGTGAACGACAGCACGGCGAAGGCGGAGGCCGGGAACCCACGGCGGGTCATCCGCTCCCGGGCCTCGTCCTCGCCCGAGCCCGCCAGGACGTCGGCGAGGCCCTGGATGCCCGGGTTGTGCCCGATCATGAGGGCGTTCTGCACGTCGTCGGGGGTCTCGTTGAGCAGGGCGATCAGCTCGCCCGGCGAGGCATCGTAGATCCGCTCCTCGTAGACCGTTTTCGGCCGCTGCGGGAACTCATGGACGGCGAGCTTCCAGGTCTCCCGGGTCCGGACCGCGGTGGAGCAGAGGGCCAGGTCGAAGGCGATACCGGTGTCGGTCAGCCTGCGCCCGGCCTCCGCCGCGTCCATTCGGCCCCGGTCGGCGAGCGGACGCTCGTGATCGGTGACCTGTGGCCAGTCGGCTTTCGCATGGCGGAAGAGGACAATCCTGCGGGATTCTGCGACGCTCATGAGATCCAGCTTCGCATGAAACACGCCACGGGGCGCAGGGAGTTGACCACCGGCTTCGGCCGTGATCAGCGGGCCACCAGCTGCTGCGCACGCTCGAAGAGGTGCGTGATCGCCGGGTCGCCGGTGGCCGCGTGCGCGTCGGACGGGTGCAGGATCAGGGCGAGCAGTGCGGTGAAGGCGAGCACGGGCAGGGCGAGGGCCCACCAGGGCAGCCGGCCGGCGGCACCGGCCCGGGTCGCCGGGTGGGGCCGGGTGTGCGTGGGGGCCGACATGGGTGCCTCCGCTCTCCGAGTGGTCGGTGACCGTCTCGCGGTCACACACTCGAAGCTACGGAATCCGTGGCTGCCGACCCATCCGGTGATCCACCCACTTGACCCTGACCCTCACCCCCTAGGGGACAGGGGGGCTAACCCCACCAAGGGCCGTGTGAGCACCGGTCATGGCGAGGCGATGGTCGCGATGACGGCGATGACGATGAAGATCGCGAAGAACGCGCCGAACACGAGCAGCATCTTCTTCTGACCGTGCTGGGGATTCGGGTCGAGCACTGGCATGGGGCAAGTCTCCCACCCCCCGTCCATGTCGGGCGCCCCGGGGTGACTGCCGGTCCCCCGGGGCGTGGCTCAGCGGGCGGCCTCGTCCTCGACCGTGCGGTCGCGGCCGGCCAGGAAGCCGACGGCCATCTGCGGGATCATCAGGGCGCTCATCAGCGCGATCGGCAGGCCCCAGCCGCCGCTGTGCTGGTAGAGGACGCCCACCAGGAGCGGGCCGGGGATGGAGATCAGGTAGCCGGTGCTCTGCGCGAACGCCGACAGCTGGGCCACGCCCGGGCCGGTCTTGGCCCGCATGCCGACCATGGTCAGGGCGAGCGGGAAGGCGCAGTTGGCGACGCCGAGCAGCAGGGCCCAGGCCCAGGCGCCGGCGGCGGGTGCGAGATACAGCCCGGCGTAGCCGGCGAGGCCGCAGACGCCCAGGGCGATCACGATGGGGCCCTGGTGGGGCAGCCGGGTGGCCAGGCGGGGTATGACGAAGGCCAGGGGCACGCCCATCACCATGGTGACCGCCAGCAGCAGCCCGGCGGTGCCGGCGGGCACTCCGGCGTCGCGGAAGATCTGCGCCATCCAGCCCATGGTGACGTAGGCGGCGGTGGCCTGGAGCCCGAAGAAGACGGCCAGGGCCCAGGCGGTACGGCTCCGGGTCATCCGCAGCCGAGGCGTCTGCACGCGCGCGTGCTCCGTCGAGTCGGCGGCCTGCGTCCGTGCAGCCGTTTCCCGGCCCTGCACGGGCGCGTCGCCGCCGGTCTCCGTCCCTGCGGTCCTCTCCCCCGCCCCGGGCGGCGTGACGCGCCCCCGGACGAAGGGCAGCCACGGCAGGACCGCCGCCACGGCGAGCCCCGCCCACAGGGCCAGGCCCGTCTGCCAGCTGCCGCCGAGGGTGTCGGTCAGGGGGACCGTCACCGCGGCGGCGAGGGCCGTGCCGAGGGCGAGGGCCATCGAGTACAGGCCGGTCATGGAACCCACGCGGTCGGGGAACCAGTGCTTGACGATGACCGGCATCAGGACGTTGCTGACGGCGATGCCCATGAGGGCCAGGGCGCTGCCGGCCAGGAAGCCGGCCGTGCCGCCGGCGTAGGGCCGGACGATCAGGCCGGTGGCGATGGCGGCCATGCCGGCGCACACCACGGCGCCCGCCCCGAAGCGGCGGGCGAGCCGCGGGGCCATGACGCCGAAGACGGCGAAGCACAGCGGCGGCACGGAGGTGAGCAGTCCGGCCACGCTGCCGCTCATGCCGAGCCCGTCGCGGACCTCCTCCAGGAGGGCGCCGAGGCTGGTGATGGCGGGGCGGAGGTTCAGCGCGGACAGCACGATGCCGACGACGAGCAGCCGCATCGTCCACGCGCGGGTGGACGCGCCGCCCGGTTTCCCGGCGTCGTGCGCGGCCGAGCTGCGTACGGTCGGGGGCGTCGTCGTCCGGGTTTCCTCACTAGCCATGAGCCCCATCATAGAATCATAGGATGATTGACTGTCCAGTCCTCGGTTGCCTCCGGGCGCCCCGGTCGTGCGAAGGTGAGCCATGCCTCTGAGCCATCCCCGTCGCTCGGCCCTGTCCGAGCAGGTCATCGCCGCGCTGCGGGCCCAGATCACCTCGGGCGAGTGGCCGGTCGGCTCCCGGATCCCGACCGAACCGGAACTGGTCGAGCAGCTGGGTGTCGCCCGCAACACGGTCCGGGAGGCCGTCCGCGCCCTGTCGCACAACGGCCTGCTGGACATCCGCCAGGGTTCCGGCACGTACGTCGTGGCGACGAGCGAGCTGGCGGGCGTGATGCAGCGGCGGTTCGCCGAGGCGGACCCCCGGCACATCGCCGAGCTGCGCTCCACGCTGGAGTCGGCCGCCGCCCGGCTGGCCGCCGAGCGGCGTACGGAGAAGGACCTCAAGCAGCTCGACGCCCTGCTGCTGCGGCGCGAGGAGGCCTGGGAGTCGGGCGACAAGGAGGCGTTCGTCACCGCGGACGCGACCTTCCACCTGGCCGTCGTGTCCGCCTCCCACAACGACGTGATGACGGCCATGTACGCGGACCTGGGCGAGGTGCTGCGGGACTGGCTGCGCGAGGACGTCGGCGAGAAGCTGACCCCGGAGACGCACATGGACCACGGGCGGCTGCTCGAGGCGATCCGCGCGGGCGAGGCGGACACGGCCGCGGCGGAGGCGGCCCGCTACCCGTTCCTGTGCCGCCTGGGCGGGATCAGCTCTCCCGCCGGTGACTGATCCACACGTCGCCGATCTCTTTCCAGCACCGCCCGGTCAGCCGCACGGTCTGCGCGGGCCCGGCCGCCACCGGGGAACTGTCGGTGTCGATGTCCCACCAGCGGGCGCACTCGACGTGCAGGCTCACACGGTCCGTCTCGGGGTACGGGTTGTGGCAGTGGACGGTCACCTTGGAACCGGTGACGCGGACCCGGCACGCGGCGCCGAAGGGGTCCGCCGACTCGTCCCGGTCGGCGGGCACGCGCGCGTGGGGCACCGCCTCGTACGCCAGGGTCAGCACGAGCGCGACGGCGAGGGACAGTGAGGCCGTTCGGCGGGACAAGCGCACAAGGGGACCTCCTCGGCCGTGCTGGGGAGGGCATCGCGTGGTGAACGCGTACTCCAGACTGCCCAGTTGTGGCCCCGCCCGCCCGGCCGGGTGAGCCGAACGGGTGACGCCCCGCTCCCCGCGCGCTGCGGGAAACGGGGCGTCGGTGACGCGGGGGAGATCAGGCTCCGATGGCGTGCAGACCGCCGTCCACGTGGACGATCTCGCCGGTGGTCTTCGGGAACCAGTCGCTCAGCAGGGCGACGACGCCGCGGCCGGCCGGCTCGGGGTCCTTCAGGTCCCACTCCAGCGGGGAGCGGGAGTCCCACACGGAGGCCAGCTCGCCGAAGCCCGGGATGGACTTGGCGGCCATGGAGCCGAGCGGACCGGCCGAGACCAGGTTGCAGCGGATGTTCTGCTTGCCCAGGTCGCGGGCCATGTAGCGGCTGGTGGCCTCCAGGGCGGCCTTGGCCGGGCCCATCCAGTCGTACTGCGGCCAGGCGAACTGCGCGTCGAACGTCAGACCGACGACGGAGCCGCCGTTCTGCATCAGCGGCAGGCAGGCCATGGTGAGCGACTTCAGGGAGTACGCCGAGACGTGCATGGCCGTGGCGACCGACTCGAACGGCGTGTTGAGGAAGTTGCCGCCGAGGGCGTCCTGCGGGGCGAAGCCGATGGAGTGGACGACGCCGTCGAGGCCGCCGAGCTCCTCGCCGACGATGTCGGCCAGGCGCCCGAGGTGCTCGTCGTTGGTCACGTCGAGCTCGATGACCTTGGTGGGCTTGGGCAGCTTCTTGGCGATGCGCTCGGTCAGCGTGGGGCGCGGGAACGCCGTGAGGATGATCTCGGCGCCCTGCTCCTGGGCCAGCTTGGCGGTGTGGAAGGCGATGGAGGACTCCGTCAGCACACCGGTGATCAGGATGCGCTTGCCCTCGAGAATTCCGCTCATGGTGATCAGTGACCCATTCCCAGTCCGCCGTCAACGGGAATGACGGCTCCAGTGATGTACGAGGCGTCGTCCGAGGCGAGGAACCGCACCGCGGCGGCGATCTCCTCCGGCTGGGCGTACCGGCCGAGCGGCACCTGCGACACGATGCCGGAGCGCTGCTCGTCGGTGAGCACCTTGGTCATGTCGGTGTCGACGAAGCCGGGTGCGACGACGTTGAAGGTGATGTTGCGCGAGCCCAGTTCCCGGGCAAGGGAACGCGCGAAGCCGACCAGGGCGGCCTTGGAGGCGGCGTAGTTCGCCTGCCCGGCCGAGCCGAGCAGTCCGACCACGGAGGAGATGAGCACGACGCGGCCCTTCTTGGCGCGCAGCATGCCCCGGTTGGCACGCTTGACGACGCGGAAGGTGCCGGTGAGGTTGGTGTCGATGACCGAGGTGAAGTCCTCCTCGGACATGCGCATCAGGAGCTGGTCCTTGGTGACGCCGGCGTTGGCGACGAGAACCTCGACGGGGCCGTGGGTCTCCTCGATCTCCTTGTAGGCCTGCTCCACCTGCTCCGCGTCGGTGATGTCGCACTTGACGGCCAGGAAGCCGGCCGGCGGCTCACCCGAGCGGTATGTGATGGCGACCTTGTCGCCGGCATCGGCGAAAGCGCGGGCGATGGCGAGGCCGATGCCCCGGTTGCCTCCGGTGACGAGAACCGAGCGGCTCAACGGATCACCCTTTCCATAGCGGTCTGATACCCGCCCCGGGCGCCTGGACGACAGGCGGTGATGACAGGCGGCTTCCCCGAAAACCTATCGGTCCGGGCAGGCCCGCGGACAATCGGGCACCGACAGTGGCGTACGGGACTCACTGTCGGATCCCTACAGAAAGTCCCGGGTCCGGCTCCGGAAACTCATGGCCCGCGCGCGGGATGGACGACATGATCGGAGCAGCCGGACGCACGGCAACCACGGTCACCTCGACAGAAAGAGACGGCGGTGCCTCATACCATCGACGAGGCCTTCACGGCCCTCCCCCTACGCGCCCTCGCCGACGCGGCCCTCGCACGCGCGCGTGCGCTGGGCGCCGAGCACGCGGACTTCCGGTTCGAACGGGTGCGGGGCGCCTCCTGGCGGTTCCGGGACGCCAAGCCCGCCGGATCGTCGGACACCACCGACCTCGGGTACGCGGTGCGGGTGGTGCACGGCGGTACGTGGGGCTTCGCGTCCGGCGTCGACCTCACCATGGACGCCGCCGCCAGGGTCGCCGGGCAGGCGGTGGCGATGGCCAAGCTGTCCGCGCAGGTGATCAAGGCGGCCGGCTCGGACGAGCGGGTCGAGCTGGCCGACGAGCCGGTGCACGCCGAGAAGACGTGGATCTCGTCGTACGAGACCGACCCCTTCTCCGTGCCCGACGAGGAGAAGGCCGGGCTGATCGCGGAGTGGAGTGCCCGGCTGCTGGCGGCCGACGGCGTCGACCACGTCGACTCCTCACTGCTCACGGTCCACGAGAACAAGTTCTACGCGGACACCGCCGGGACCGTGACCACGCAGCAGCGGGTGCGGCTGCACCCGGTGTTCAACGCGGTGTCGGTGGACGAGTCGAGCGGCGAGTTCGACTCCATGCGCACCATCGCGCCGCCCGTGGGACGCGGCTGGGAGTACCTGACGGGCACCGGCTGGGACTGGGAGGGCGAGCTGGAGCGGATCCCGGAGCTGCTCGCCGAGAAGATGCGCGCGCCGAGCGTCGATCCGGGCCTGTACGACCTGGTCGTCGACCCGTCCAACCTGTGGCTGACCATCCACGAGTCCATCGGTCACGCCACCGAGCTCGACCGGGCGCTCGGCTACGAGGCCGCCTACGCCGGGACGTCCTTCGCCACGTTCGACCAGCTGGGCAGGTTGCGGTACGGCTCGGAGCTGATGAACGTCACCGGCGACCGCACCGCCGAGCACGGCCTGGCCACCATCGGGTACGACGACGAGGGCGTCGAAGGCCAGTCCTGGGACCTGGTCAAGGACGGCACGCTCGTCGGCTACCAGCTGGACCGGCGGATCGCGAAGCTGACCGGCTTCGAGCGGTCCAACGGCTGCGCCTACGCCGACTCCCCCGGGCATGTGCCGGTGCAGCGCATGGCCAACGTGTCGCTGCAGCCGGACCCGGCCGGGATGTCGACCGAGGACCTGATCGGGGGTGTGGAGCGCGGCATCTACGTCGTCGGCGACCGGTCCTGGTCGATCGACATGCAGCGCTACAACTTCCAGTTCACGGGTCAGCGCTTCTACCGGATCGAGAACGGGCGGCTCGCCGGGCAGCTGCGCGATGTCGCCTACCAGGCGACGACCACCGACTTCTGGGGCTCGATGTCCGCGGTGGGCGGACCGCAGACCTACGTGCTCGGCGGCGCCTTCAACTGCGGCAAGGCCCAGCCGGGCCAGGTCGCGGCCGTGTCGCACGGCTGCCCGTCGGCCCTCTTCAAGGGCGTCAACATCCTCAACACGACCCAGGAGGCCGGTCGATGAGCGCGCGTTCCAGCAAGCCGCACGAGGTCGTCGAGCGCGCCCTCGAACTGTCCCGGGCGGACGGCTGTGTCGTCATCGCCGACGAGCAGTCCACCGCCAACCTGCGCTGGGCGGGCAACGCGCTGACCACGAACGGCGTCACCCGCGGGCGCACGCTCACCGTCGTCGCCACGGTGGACGGCAAGGAGGGCACGGCCTCGGGGGTCGTGTCACGGTCCGCCGTGACCCCCGACGAGCTGGAGCCGCTGGTGCGGGCCGCCGAGGCCGCCGCGCGCGGCGCCGCCCCCGCCGAGGACGCACAGCCGCTGGTCACGGGCGTGGCACAGTCGCCGGAGTTCACGGAGGCGCCCACCGAGACCTCCTCCGCCGTGTTCGCCGACTTCGCTCCCGCTCTCGGCGAGGCGTTCGCACGCGCGCGTGCGGGCGGTCGCGAGCTGTACGGCTTCGCCAACCACGAGCTCGTGTCGTCGTACGTCGGCACGTCCACGGGACTGCGGCTGCGGCACGACCAGCCGAACGGGACGCTGGAGCTGAACGCCAAGTCGCCGGACCGGACCCGGTCAGCGTGGGCCGGGCGCTCCACCCGGGACTTCAAGGACGTCGACCCGGCGGCCCTGGACGCGGAGCTGGCCGTGCGCCTCGGATGGGCCGAGCGGCGCGTGGAGCTGCCCGCGGGGCGCTACGAGACGCTGCTGCCGCCGACGGCCGTGGCGGACCTGCTGATCTACCAGATGTGGTCGGCGTCGGGCCGGGACGCGGTCGAGGGCCGCACGGTGTTCTCCAAGCCGGGCGGGGGCACGCGGGTCGGCGAGAAGCTGACCGACCTGCCGCTGACCCTGCGCAGCGACCCGAACGAACCGGGCCTGGAGTCGGCGCCCTTCGTGATCGCGCACTCCTCCGGGGGCGACCAGTCGGTGTTCGACAACGGGCTGCCGCTCGCGGCCACCGAGTGGATGCGCGAGGGCGAGCTGCGGCACCTGACGACCAGCAGGCACAGCGCCGGCCTGACCGGACTGCCCGTGGCGCCGGGCATCGACAACATCGTCCTGGACGGGGGCGAGGACCGCTCCCTGGACGAGATGGTGGCGAGCACCGAGCGCGGGCTGCTGCTGACCTGCCTGTGGTACATCCGCGAGGTCGACCCGGCGACGCTGCTGCTCACCGGCCTGACCCGGGACGGCGTCTACCTCGTCGAGAACGGCGAGGTGACGGGCGAGGTGAACAACTTCCGGTTCAACGAGTCGCCCGTCGGAGTGCTCGGCCGGGCCACGGAGGCGGGGCGGACCGAGAAGACGCTGCCGAGGGAATGGAGCGACTGGTTCACCAGGGCGGCGATGCCGGCGCTGCGCGTCCCCGATTTCAATATGAGCTCTGTCAGCCAGGGCGTATAACCTCGTAGTCGGCTGTCACCCGACTGCCCGAAGATCATCGAGGAGACACGAGAACCGTGACGGACATCGTCGACGAGCTGAAGTGGCGCGGGCTGTTCGCCCTGTCCACTGACGAGGACGCTTTGCGCAAGGCGCTCGCGGACGGTCCCGTCACGTTCTATTGCGGTTTCGACCCGACGGCGCCGTCGCTGCACGTGGGGCACCTGGTGCAGGTGCTCACCGTGCGGCGGCTCCAGCAGGCAGGTCACCGGCCGCTGGCGCTGGTCGGCGGCGCCACGGGCCTGATCGGCGACCCGCGTCCGACCGCGGAGCGCACGCTGAACTCCCCGGAGACGGTCACCGGCTGGGTCGCCAAGCTGCGCGCCCAGATCGAACCGTTCCTGGACTTCGAGGGCGAGAACGCGGCCGTCATGGTCAACAACCTCGACTGGACGGGGAACCTCTCCGCGATCGAGTTCCTCCGCGACATCGGCAAACACTTCCGCGTCAACAAGATGCTGACGAAGGAGTCCGTGGCCCGGCGCCTGGAGTCCTCCGAGGGCATCAGCTACACGGAGTTCAGCTACCAGCTCCTCCAGGGCATGGACTTCCTGCAGCTGTACCGCCGGCACGGCTGCACCCTGCAGACCGGCGGCAGCGACCAGTGGGGCAACCTCACGGCGGGCCTGGACCTGATCCACCGCCTGGAGCCGGACGTCACCGCCCACGCCGTGGCCACGCCGCTGATGACGAAGGCGGACGGCACCAAGTTCGGCAAGACCGAGGGCGGCGCCGTCTGGCTCGACCCGGAGATGACGACGCCGTACGCGTTCTACCAGTTCTGGCTGAACGTGGACGACCGGGACATCTCCCGGTACATGCGCATCCTGTCCTTCCGTTCCCGCGAGGAACTGGAGGAACTGGAGAAGCAGACCGAGGAGCGTCCGCAGGCCCGTGCCGCACAGCGCGCGCTGGCCGAGGAGCTGACGACGCTGGTGCACGGCGCCGACCAGACGGCCGCCGTGATCGCCGCGTCCAAGGCCCTCTTCGGGCAGGGCGAGCTGGCGGAGCTCGACGAGAAGACGCTGGCCGCGGCCCTGTCGGAGGTGCCGCACATCCAGGTCGCCGAACTCGGCCAGGCGGTGGACCTGTTCGCCGAGGTCGGCCTGGTGGCCAGCAAGTCGGCCGCGCGCCGCACGGTCAAGGAGGGCGGCGCCTACGTGAACAACGTCAAGGTCGCCGGCGAGGACGCCGTCCCCGCCAAGGAGGACCTGCTGCACGGCCGCTGGCTGGTGCTGCGCCGGGGCAAGAAGAACCTGGCCGCGGTCGAGGTCACGGGCGGCTGAGAGTGCGCGGAAGGGGGCGGTCTCCGGTGCCGGAGACCGCCCCCCTTGCCGTGCGCCCCGTCATGCCCGGCGTTTTTCTCCCCTGGCCGCCGTCCAGGCCCGGTCACCCAGACCGACGAGGATGAGCGCGGCCACCAGTTGGAAGATGTGCCGCCACCAGTCGATGCCCGCCGTGGCCTCGACACCGGCCGACCGCGCGATGGCGTTGCCGGCGATGCCGCCGATCATGCCGAGGATGACGGTCAGCCACAGCGGAATGTGCTGCTTGCCCGGAATGATCGCCTTGGCGAGCAGGCCGAGTACCAGTCCTACGATGATCGCCCACAACCAGCCCATCGCTGCCTCCTCGTACGGCTTGACGCGAGCACTACGGCCAGTGTCGGCCCGGGCGTCGTACGCCGCATGCCGACGCGGGCCGTACGCGGGACGGCGCAGGCCGTTCGCCCGGGCGGTGCGCCACCCGGTCTCGTGGCCGGCCCAGCCGCGGCGTAACGTGGGAGCTGTCCCGGTCAGGTTCCCCGACCGGCCGAGGGCTGCTACGGGGCGGGGAGAGTCCGATACGGGCGGATGGTGGAATGCGATGCGGAAGCAGCATGGCGGCGGCAACGTCCAGGTTTTCCGGATCACCGGCGCCCGGACGGGACTTCAGGAAGACGTACGCGGGCGGCAGCGCCGGTACGTGATCTCGATGACGGTCCGCACGATCTCCGTGATCCTCGCGGCCACCTTGTGGAACGTCGAGCGGCACGTCGCCATCGTGGCGTTGGTGCTGGGGCTGGTGCTGCCGTACATCGCGGTGGTGATCGCGAACGCCGGGCGCGAGAACGCGCCGTCTCTGCCGTCGACGTTCGTGGCGGCGCCGACGCGTCCGATGATCACGCCGCCGGGTGCGCAGGACGGCCCCGCGGAATCCGTCGCGGAAGATGCCGTGTCCGGGCCGGGGACGGGTGCGCGGAGCGAGTCGCACGAACAGTAGGGCGCCCGAGCGGAAAACACGGGAGATCACCAAGGGAAGTCATCTTCCCGCCAAGCTCAAGAAAAGCTCAGATCAATCACGTTGTTCCAGTGCCGGGCTCGGGGTTACCCGTGACATACTTCGTACGCGCTCCGCATCCCCCGTCGGAGCGACGGACCGACGCCGGGCAGCTCCCCCCGTGGCTGCTCGGCGTCGCCTTTTCTGTGTGCAGTGGTGAGACGAAGCTGTGAGTGACGAGACGCCCATCTGTTCCGCGAAGGGCTGCCGGGCCGAGGCCGTGTGGGTGCTGGCGTGGAACAACCCGAAGATCCATACGCCGGAGCGGCGCAAGACCTGGCTGGCCTGTGAGGAGCATCGCGAGCACCTGTCGCAGTTCCTCGGCGTGCGCGGGTTCCTGAAGGACGTCGTCCTGCTGAAGGAGTGGGAAGAGACCGACTAGGTCTCAGCCCCCGATGGCCGACATCGGCCGGTCGGGCTGCACGAACGTCGGGTCGTCCAGGCCCGCTCCCGCCTTCTTGCCCCACATCGCCAGGCGCCAGATGCGGGCGATCTCCTCGTCCGGGGCGCCCGAGCGCAGGACGGCGCGCAGATCCGTCTCCTCCTGGGCGAACAGGCAGGTGCGGACCTGGCCGTCGGCCGTCAGGCGGGTGCGGTCGCAGGCCGCACAGAACGGGCGGGTCACGGAGGCGATGACGCCGACCACATGCGGGCCGCCGTCGACGAGCCAGCGCTCCGCCGGGGCCGAGCCGCGCTTCTCCTCGCCCTCTGCGGTCAGCTCGAAGCGCGTGCGCAGGGACGTCAGGATGTCGCCGGCCGTGATCATGCCGTCGCGCTTCCAGCCGTGCTGGGCGTCCAGGGGCATCTGCTCGATGAAGCGCAGCTCGTAGTCGTGCTCCACGGCCCAGGCCAGCAGGTCGGGGGCCTCGTCGTCGTTGAGCCCCGGCATCAGGACCGAGTTGACCTTGACCGGGGTCAGGCCGGCGTCGCGGGCGGCGTGCAGGCCCTCGATGACGTCCTTGTGGCGGTCGCGGCGGGTGAGGGTCTTGAAGACGTCCGGGCGGAGTGTGTCGAGGGAGACGTTGACCCGGTCCAGGCCCGCCTCCTTCAGGGCCGCCGCCGTGCGCTTGAGGCCGATGCCGTTGGTGGTGAGGGACATCTGGGGGCGCGCTTCGAGGGCCGCGACGCGCTCGACGATGCCGACCAGGCCCGGGCGCAGCAGGGGCTCGCCGCCGGTGAAGCGGACCTCCTCGATCCCGAGGGACGTGACCGCGATGTCGATCAGGCGGACGATCTCGTCGTCCGTGAGCAGGTCCGGCTTGGCCAGCCACTGCAGGCCCTCCTCGGGCATGCAGTACGTACAGCGCAGATTGCACCGGTCGGTCAGTGAGACCCTCAGGTCGGTGGCCACCCGGCCGTAGGTGTCGATGAGCACGTGGGCCCCCTCCCTCGTCGCGGATCGTGCGTGCGGCTCTGCTTCTCCGTCACCTGCGAGCCTACGTGACCGCACCGACAACGCCACAGGCCCGATCCCACGACGCGGGACGCGGCCGGGCCGCAGGGACCTGGAGGTTCCTACGACACGGCCGCGGGGGAAGGGTCGTGCTCAGTGGGCTCCGGTGCCGGTCAGGGACCGGACCTCCAGCTCCGCGTACTTCTTGGCGTCGGGCTCCTCCTTGGACAGGACCGTGCCGAGCCAGCCCATGAGGAAGCCGAACGGGATGGAGATGATGCCCGGGTTCTTCAGCGGGAACCAGGCGAAGTCGACCTCGGGGAACATCGCCTTGGGGTCGCCGGAGACGACGGGCGAGAACAGCACCAGACCGACGGCGACGATCAGACCGCCGTAGATCGACCACAGCGCGCCCTGGGTGGTGAAGCGCTTCCAGAACAGGCTGTAGAGGATCGTCGGGAGGTTGGCGGAGGCGGCGACCGCGAAGGCGAGCGCGACCAGGCCGGCCACGTTCAGGTCGCGGGCGAGGGCGCCCAGGCCGATGGAGACGACACCGATGAAGACGGTCGCCCAGCGGGCCGCGCGGACCTCCTCGGCGCCGGAGGCCTGCCCCTTGCGGATGACGTTGGCGTAGATGTCGTGCGCGAAGGACGACGACGAGGCGAGGGTGAGGCCGGCTACGACGGCGAGGATCGTCGCGAAGGCCACCGCCGAGATCGTGGCGAGCAGGATCGCGCCCCAGGTCGAGTCGACGCCGCCGAGGTGCAGCGCGAGCAGGGGTGCCGCCGTGTTGCCGGACGGGTTGGAGGCGATGATCTCTTCCTGCGAGATGAGCGCGGCGGCGCCGAAGCCGAGCGCGATGGTCATCAGGTAGAAGCCGCCGATGATGCCGATCGCCCAGTTCACCGACTTCCGGGCGGCCTTGGCGTCGGGCACCGTGTAGAAGCGGATCAGGATGTGCGGCAGACCGGCGGTGCCGAGCACCAGGGCGATGCCCAGGGAGATGAAGTCCAGCTTGGAGGTGCCGGTCGCGCCGTACTGCAGGCCGGGCTCCAGGAAGGCGGCGCCCTTGCCGCTGTTCTCGGCGGCCGTGCCGAGCAGGTCGGAGATGTTGAAGTTGAACTTCAGCAGCACCAGGAAGGTGATCAGGATGGTGCCGCCGATCAGCAGCACGGCCTTGACCATCTGGACCCAGGTGGTGCCCTTCATGCCGCCGATGGAGACGTAGACGATCATCAGGAGGCCGACGAGGGCGACGATGAGGATCTTGCCGGCGTCGGAGGTGATGCCGAGGAGCAGCGAGACGAGGACGCCCGCACCGGCCATCTGGGCGAGCAGGTAGAAGATCGACACGACGATCGTGGAGGTACCGGCGGCGGTGCGGACCGGGCGCTGGCGCATGCGGTACGCGAGGACGTCGCCCATGGTGTAGCGGCCGGAGTTCCGGAGCGGCTCGGCCACCAGGAGCAGGGCGACCAGCCAGGCGACCAGGAAGCCGATGGAGTAGAGGAAGCCGTCGTAGCCGAAGATGGCGATCGCGCCCGCGATGCCGAGGAACGACGCGGCGGACATGTAGTCGCCGGAGACGGCGAGGCCGTTCTGGAAGGCGCTGAACTGGCGTCCGCCGGCGTAGAAGTCGGCGGCGTCCTTGGTCTGGCGGCCCGCCCAGATGGTGATGCCGAGGGTCGCGAGGACGAACAGCGCGAACAGGGTGATGATCAGCGGGCGGTGCTCGCTGGCCTCGTTCGCGGCGAGGAAGGTCTGCTGTACGGGGCTCATGCGCCGCTCTCCATCCGGGTCTTGATGGCCTCGGCCTTGGGGTCGAGCTTCGCGGCGGCGTGCCGCGAGTACCACCAGGCGATGAGGAACGTGGTGACGAACTGGGCGACGCCGAGGACGAAGGCGACGTTGATGTTGCCGAAGAGCTTGGTGCCCATGAAGCCGCCCGCGTAGTTCGAGAGCAGGACGTACAGCAGGTACCAGGCGATGAAGCCGACGGTCAGCGGGAAGGCGAAGGAGCGGTAGGAGCGGCGCAGTTCACCGAACTCCGCGCTCTCCTGCACCTCGGTGAACTCCTCGGGTGAGGGGAGTTTGTGTTGCTCTTTCGAGGGGGGCGGTGTGTCGGTGGCCACGGAGTCTCCTCGCAATGACGGAAGCGGTTGTGTACGGGGGCGGAGGCGAGTGTCCTCGCGCTCCTTGTTCAACGTCACGGCGGCATGCGAGAACCGGTTCAAAGGCCCGGCGTTCTTTCCGAAGTCGTTTCGACAAAGCGTTGCTGGCCAGCGAGAGGCCGGGATAGCTTCGCCCTGCACCACCACGTCATGTACCTGCCCGAGCACCACCTGTGCCTCGGGCCGGTTTCGTTTCCGGAGGATGTGGAGACCCCATGTCTCACTTGCGTTCCAGACGCCGGCTCGCTCTCGCCGTGCCCGTCGTGCTGTCCCTGACGGCCTCGCTGGGCTTCCTGCCGGCCGCCGCGTCGGCGGCCCCGCACACGGAGTCGGCCACCCGGACGGCGGACGCGCCGAAGCTGGCGTACGTCGTCAACACCAAGGTGGACCGCCACACGATCGCGTCGGTGAAGAAGGCGATCGGGAAGGCCGACGGCTCGGTCGTCGCCACGTACGACCGCATCGGCGTCATCGTCGTCCACTCCTCGAACCCCGACTTCGCCAAGACCATCCGCACGGTGCGCGGGGTCCAGTCGGCGGGTGCGACGCGGACGACGCCGCTGACGGCCGCGGGGACGAAGGAGGAGGGCGCGGTCGAGTACCTGACGTCCGCCCAGGCCGAGCGCACCGAGGCCGCCTCGGCGAAGGCGCCCGAGAGCGAGCCCCTCGAGGCGGACCAGTGGGACCTGCGCGCGATCGGCGCCGACAAGGCCGCACAGATCAACCCGGGCAGCCGCAAGGTGACCGTCGCCGTGATCGACACCGGCGTGGACGACACCCACCCCGACATCGCCCCGAACTTCTCCGCGTCCCAGTCCGCCAACTGCGCCGGCGGCAAGCCCGACACCAGCGAGGGCGCCTGGCGGCCCTACACCGCCGGGGACTACCACGGCACGCATGTCGCGGGTGAGATAGCCGCCGCCCGCAACGGCGTCGGCGTGGCGGGCGTCGCTCCCGGTGTGAAGGTGTCCAGCATCAACGTGACCGACCGGGCGAACGGCCTCTTCTACCCGGAGAGCGTCGTGTGCGCGTTCGTGTTCGCCGCCGACCACGGCGTCGAGATCACGAACAACAGCTACTACGTCGACCCGTGGCTGTACAACTGCATGGACGACCCTGACCAGCGGGCCATCGTCGACGCGGTCAACAGGGCGCAGCTGTACGCCCAGAAGAAGGGCACGCTCAACGTCGCCGCGGCGGGCAACTCCAACCACGACCTGGACTCCGACGCGATCGTCGACGACTCCAGCCCGGACGACTCCACCCCGGTCGAGCGCACCATCGACCCGCACGAGTGCTTCGACGTGCCGACCCAGCTGCCGGGTGTCGTCACGGTGAGCTCGACGGGCGTCAACAGCCAGAAGTCGTACTTCTCGACGTACGGCAAGGGCGTCGTCGACGTCGCCGCGCCGGGTGGTGACCGCCGCTACCAGATACCGGACACGCCCTCGAAGGACGGCCGCATCCTGTCCACCCTGCCGAACGGCACGTGGGGC
Source organism: Streptomyces sp. NPDC024017 (assembly GCF_040638895.1). NCBI lineage: Bacteria > Bacillati > Actinomycetota > Actinomycetes > Kitasatosporales > Streptomycetaceae > Streptomyces > Streptomyces sp. NPDC024017. Next base: position 35,008 of record NZ_JBEZYZ010000016.1, read on the forward strand.
TTCCTGCAGGGCACCTCGATGGCCTCGCCGCACGCCTCCGGGGTCGCCGCGCTGCTGAAGTCCAAGCACCCCTGGGCCTCCCCGGCCCAGCTCCAGGCGATGCTGAAGGCGCAGGCCGACTCGACCGCCTGCCCCACGTCCTACGACCAGGACGGCGACGGCACTCAGGACGCGGTGTGCGAGGGCGGCAAACGCCTCAACGGCTTCTACGGGTACGGCATCGTCAACGCGCTGCGCGCGGTCAAGTGACCCGGCTCGCCACCGAGACCCTCCGCACCATCAGCTCGTACCGTGAACGAACTGGAGACACCATGACTGCGCCGTACGCGCGCTACCGTCGCGCCGTCGCGATCCCGGCCGGGATGGCCATGGCAACGGCCCTCGCGTTCCTGCCGAACACCACGGCCACGGCCGCCGACGACGCCCCCGCGGCGGTCTCGGCCGACGCGACCTCGCTCAGCTACGTCGTCAACGTCAAGCCGGGACACGGCACTTCGGCGTACGTGAAGAAGGCCGTCGGCAAGGCCGGCGGCACGATCGTGACGTCGTACGACCAGATCGGCGTCATCGTCGTCCACTCGTCGAACCCCGACTTCGCCAAGACCATCCGCACGGTGCGCGGGGTCCAGTCGGCCGGTGCCACCCGCACCGCACCGCTGCCGTCGGCGTCGACGGGCGACCTGGGTGCGCCGAAGGTGCTGAGCGCGGCCGAGGTCGCCCGGGCCGAGGCCCCGGCCGGGCAGGACCCGTTGCAGCCCCAGCAGTGGGACCTGCCCGCGATCAAGGCGGACAAGGCGCACGAGAAGTCGCTGGGCAGCGACAAGGTCACGGTCGCCGTGATCGACACCGGCGTCGACGACACCCACCCCGACATCGCGCCCAACTTCGACCGCAAGGCGTCGGTCAACTGCGTCTCGGGCAAGCCGGACACGTCCGACGGGGCCTGGCGGCCGAGCGCCGAGGAGAGCCCGCACGGGACGCACGTCGCCGGTGAGATAGCCGCCGCCAAGAACGGCGTCGGCATGACCGGTGTCGCCCCCGGCGTGAAGGTCTCCGGCATCAAGGTGTCCACCACGGCCGGCTTCTTCTACACGGAGGCCGTGGTGTGCGGCTTCGTGTGGGCGGCCGAGCACGGGGTCGACGTGACCAACAACAGCTATTACACGGACCCCTGGTACTTCAACTGCAAGAACGACCCGGACCAGAAGGCGCTCGTGGACGCCGTCACCCGGGCCTCGCGGTACGCGGAGAAGAAGGGCGCGGTCAACGTCGCGGCGGCCGGCAACGAGAACTACGACCTGGCCTCCGACGAGATCACCGACCCGTCGTCCCCGAACGACACCACGCCGGGCGACCGGGTCGTCGACCCCTCGAAGTGCCTCGACATCCCGACCCAGCTGCCGGGCGTCGTCACGGTCGCCTCGACGGGCGCGAAGGGCATCAAGTCGTCCTTCTCCAACTACGGGCTGGGCGTCGCGGACATAGCCGCCCCGGGCGGTGACTCGACCGCCTACCAGAAGCCGGACGCGCCGGCCACGAGCGGCCTCATCCTGGGCACGCTGCCGGGCGGCAAGTGGGGCTACATGGCCGGTACGTCGATGGCGTCCCCGCACGTCGCGGGCGTCGCCGCCCTCATCAAGTCGACGCACCCGTACGCCTCTCCGGCCCTGGTGAAGGCCCTGCTGTACGCGGAGGCCGACGCCACGCCGTGCACGGACCCGTACGACATCAACGCCGACGGCAAGATCGACGCGGTGTGCGAGGGCTCGAAGAACCGCAACGGCTTCTACGGCTGGGGTATCGCTGACGCACTGGACGCGGTGACCAAGTAGAGCTCGTGTGAAGGTGATCCGGGCCGGGCGGGGACACCCGTCCGGCCCGCTTCGCGTCTGCGGCAGGATTCCTTGTCATGGACGTGTACGAGGATCCGGCGACCTGGACAGCCCGACCCGCGCGGCCGCAGTGGCAGTTGGCGCTGCGGTTCGCCGGGAGTGTGGTGTGGTTTCCGGTGGTGTGTGTGCTGTGGGCGGCTGTGGCGGCCGCGCTCTTCGTGTTGAGTCTGTTCGCCGATGCCATCACTCCTTTCAGCACCACCTTCGAAACCCGCTTCCTGAAGGCCACGGACAGGATGCTCGGTGGCGTCGCGCGCCTGGCCTCCTGGTGCGTGACCTGGCCGGAGCTGCGTCATGAGGGCGACGTCGACCACTACAAGGCGCGAGTGGACAAGGCGGTCGCGAAGTGGACCGCCCGGGCCTCGGCACCGGCCGAGCCGAAGAAGCCGAAGCCGCCCGTGGAGTGTGCGATACCCCTGCGGGTCTACCGGGGCGTCGGCGGCTGGTACGTCGCCGAGGTCGCGCTCGCCCAGGGGTGGGAGCTGCGGCCGACGGACGAGTACAGGGAGGTGCGGCTGTGGTGGTCGGCCGCGTCCCGGGTTGATTGAGTTCTGCCGACTTGCCCGGCCGTGTGGAGGTTGGTGAAGATCCTGGGGTGACTTCGCCAAGACCCATACCCGGGGTGACCGATTCGCGCGGCCCGCTGCGGCCCACCGGTGCGGGCCGGGCCGTCGCGGTCCTGGTGCTGGTGGCACTGGCCGCGCTGATCCCGCTGCTCGGCCCGTCCGCCGCGCTGCACGGCACCGGGGAGGCCGAAGTGCCCGGCGCCGGCGGCATAGCCCTGCTCCGCACCGTGCTGTTCGCGGCGCTGTGCATACCCGTCGGCGAACTGTTCGTGAACCGGCTGGCGTGTTCGCTGCCCGGCACGGAGACCGGGCACCCGGCCGTGCCCCGCAGTTGGTCCCCTTTCGCGGCCGCCGCCGGTTTCGCGGCCGCCCTCGGGCTCGCCACGCTCGTGGCCACCGGCAATCTCGTGCCGGGCGAGGTGGCGGACATCGACGTCGGGGGGCTCTACGCGTCCCGGGACGGCAAGCTCGCCCTGCTGGAGGTCAACGCGTTCCTGGTGGCGGGGCTGTGCGCGGTGTCGCGCCGGCCGGTCACGCAGGTGTGGCCGCTGGCCGCCGTGATCGTCGCCGAGGCCCTGCGCGCACACCCCACGACCGAGCACAGCCCGCTGACCGGCTCCGGGCTGACGCTCGTCCATCTGACCTGCGCGGCCCTGTGGGCGGGGGGACTCCTCCACGCGCTGCGCACCCTGCGCCTCCGGTCCGGCCGGAACGGCACGGCGCCCGGGGCGGCACTGCTGGGCCTCTACGCGCGCGTGGCGGTCGTGCTGCTCGCCGCCATCACCGTGACGGGCGTGTGCAGTTCACTGCGCCGGATGCCGCCGGGGACGGTCCTGGAGCAGCTGACGGGGACGGCGTACGGGCGCGCGCTGCTCGCCAAGGTGCTCCTCGTGGTGGTCGTCGCCGCCCTGGCCGTGTGGGCCCGGCGACGGCTGCGCCGGGCGGCCGACCCGCTGACCGCCTGTGCGCCGGCCCGGGCCGAGGTGGCCGCCCTGGGCCTGGCGGTCGCGGCGTCCGGACTGCTGACGGCGCTTCCGGTGCCCATCCGTTGGTGACGCCGGTCGCGTCTCAGACGGCGCGCATCTCGCCGTACGTCGCGGCCGGTGCCCTGCGCGCGTCGAGCGCCCCGAGTGTGCCGCCGGCCAGCAGGGCCTGCGCGGCGATGTACGTGAGCATGATCCAGAAGTCCGGCCGGGGCAGCTGCGGCCACTCGGCGACACCGGTCGCGATGAGCGTGTCGGACAACAGGAACAGCGCCCCGCCGAGCCCTGTGAAGAGGCCGAGCCGGATGGCGGACCGGTACGCCATGGCGGTGAGCAGGAGGCTGTAGCCGGCGACGGGCACGCGCAGGTCGGCGGGCAGGTCCGGCCACAGCAGCGCGACGGTCGTGACGAGGGCGGCGGCGTAGCCGAACGCCAGGACGCCCGCACGCGCGCGTGGGACCGCGTTCCGGCTGCCGTACGTCGCGAAGAGCACGAGGTAGCAGACGTGCCCCGCCGCGAAGGAGGCCATGCCCGCGAGGAAGGCCGGCTCGGCGTCCGACAGCAGCAGGACGTCCCCGCCCCAGCCGAACAGCAGGGCGCCCAGGAGCGGCCGGGGTGCCTTGCGCAGGGCGGCCCACAGGGCCAGGAGCGGCATCAGCAGGGGTTTGGCGACGGCGTGCCCGGCGTCGAAACCGGCCGCGAGGGAGACGAGGTCGACGGCGGCGGCGAGGCCGAAGGCGGCCAGGAGGAGGCGCGGGGAATTCACGCGGACGTGCTCTTCTCAGGGACCGGCGCGGTCTCACCGAGGGGCGTGGCCGTGCCGGCCGGTGACGGAGCCGGTGCGGCGGCCGGTGACGCAGCGGGTGCGGCGGCCGGCCCCGGTCCCCACCCCGGCCCCCGGAACACGCGGCCCGCGCGCTCGCGCCAACTGCGTGCCGCCCTCAGGTCCTTGGCGATGGACACGTACTCGTGCGTGGCCACCTTGAGCAGGTTGTACGTGCCGATGTTCTTGGTCAGCCCGTACCGGGGCCGCTCGGTCTCCGCGACGAACGACCCGAACAGCCGGTCCCAGACGATGAGGATGCCGCCGAAGTTGCGGTCCAGATAGCCGCCCTGGGAGGCGTGGTGGACGCGGTGGTGCGACGGGGTGTTGAAGACGAACTCGAACCAGCGGGGCATCTTGTCGATGCGCTCGGTGTGGATCCAGAACTGGTAGACGAGGTTCGCGGAGGAGCAGAACGCGAGCGCGGCGGGGTGCACGCCGGCGACGATGAGGGGGACGTAGAACGGCCACACGGTCAGGGACGTCCAGGGCTGGCGCAACGCGGTGGTGAAGTTGAACTTCCGGCTGGAGTGGTGGACGACGTGGCAGGCCCACAGGATGCGGATGACGTGGTGGCCGCGGTGGGACCAGTAGTAGAAGAAGTCCTGCCCGAGCAGCATCAGCGGGACGGTCCACCACAGCACGGGCACGCGCAGCGGCGTGAGTTCGTACAGGGCCGTGTAGACGGCCAGGATCGGGATCTTCCACAGGAAGTCGAAGACGAGGCTGCCGAGCCCCATGCCGACGCTCGTCGCGGCGTCCTTCGCCTCATAGCCCTCCGCGTCCTCGTCGGGATGGAAGCGGTAGCTCACCATTTCGACCACGGTGAGCAGCACAAAGGCGGGGATGGACCACAGCACGACATCGGGCAGGTTCGGCATGCAAGCACCGTAGGACCGCCGTCGTGCCCCGACTAGACGTTGTTACCCACAAGTATTACCGACGGTACGCGCTTGCTTCTTGGCGATCTCCGCCAATCCCGTACGGGGCGAAGACGGACGTCGGCGGACGAGACGCCCGGCAGATCGACTGAGTATCGATCAGACGTACGCCCCGCGAACGGACAGACCGGACAACACGCCTGAGGGGGCATCGGAAGAGCCCGGCGGGCGCCCCTGACGGACGGCGCTGTCAGTCATGGCCCGTATCCTCAGGGACCATGCTGGAAGACCTGACGACCGCAGTGTTCTCTGCCACGCCGTGGCCGGCCGCGTATCCCAAGGGGTACGCGGTCGTTGACGTGGAGACCACGGGCCTGGCCCGGGACGACCGCATCATCTCCGCGGCGGTCTACCGGCTGGACGAGCGCGGCGAGGTCGAGGACCACTGGTACACGACGGTCAACCCCGAGCGCGACCCGGGCCCCGTGTGGATCCACGGACTGACGAGCGAGGCGCTCGAAGGGGCACCCCTCTTCCCGGACATCGCCGAGGAGTTCACCGCCCGGCTGGCGGGGCGGGTGCTCGTCGCGCACAACGCCGTTTTCGACTGGCAGATGATCGCCCGGGAGTACGCACGCGCCGAGCGCGAGGCGCCGGTGCGGCAGCGGTTGTGCACCATCGCGCTCTCCAAGGAGCTCGGGCTGCCGCTGCCCAACCACAAGCTGGAATCCCTCGCCGCGCACTTCGGCGTCGTCCAGCAGCGGGCGCACCACGCGCTGGACGACGCGCGCGTGCTGGCGGAAGCGTTCCGGCCGAGCCTGCGGGCGGCGGCGGCGAACAACGTACGGCTGCCGCTGCACGAGTGCCGGCCGCTGACCGAGTGGACGGACCGCCCCGCCGCGCCCCGCATCGGGCAGCAGGCGGGCCCCGGCGGCTACGGCAGCTACCGGCCCGGCAGTTGGCGCCCGTCCCGCAAGCGCCCCGCCTGCCCCTACCCCAACCCCGGGCGGTACGAGGAGGGCGGGCGGCTCAAGCAGGGCATGCGGGTCGCCTTCTCGGGTGACACCTCCGTCGAGCGGGACCTGCTGGAGGACCGCGCGACCGAGGCCGGGCTGCACGTGGCCACGAGCCTGTCCCGGCTGACCAGCCTGCTCGTCACGAACGACCCGGACTCGGGCACGTCCAAGGTCGTCAAGGCCCGGCAGTTCGGCACGCCGGTCGTGGACGAGGCGGCGTTCGGGCAACTCCTCGCGGATGTGGAGCCCGCGTCGGAGGGGTGACCGTACGGACGGGTGATTGCCGGGCGACTCGCCCGGCGACCACTCGCCCGCAGGGGGACGACGGCTCACCCTGTGGCGCATGGCGACATGTGAGGTATGTGGCAATCAGTACGGAATGACCTTCGAGGTGCACGCGCAGGGCGCGGTGCACGTCTTCGACTGCTTCTCCTGCGCGATCCACCGTATGGCCCCCATCTGCGAGCACTGCCGGGTGCAGATCATCGGCCAGGGCGTCGAGGTCGAGGGCCACTGGTACTGCGGCGCCCACTGCGCCCGCGCGGAGGGAAAGGTAGGAATTGTCGACAAGGTGTGAACCCGTACCCGCCTGAATACACCCCACGACCGAGTTGTACGGTCGTGGGGTGTACCGCTTCCTGATGTCCCGGCAGTGGGTGATCCTCACGTTGATCGCCCTGCTTCTCATCCCCACGATGATCAGGCTGGGCATCTGGCAGATGCATCGCTACGAGGAGCGCACCGCCCGGAACCAGCTGGTCACCGACGCGCTGGCGGCCGAGCCGGTGCCCGTGGAGAAGCTGACCGCGCCCGGGCACACCGTGACCAGCGCCGAGCGGTACCGCACCGTGACGGCCAAGGGCCGCTTCGACACCGAGGACGAGGTCGTCGTCCGCCGCCGCACGAACTCCGACGACGAGGTCGGCTACCACGTCCTGACCCCATTCGTCCTGGACGACGGCAAGGTGCTGCTGGTCAACCGGGGCTGGATCCCCTCCGACGGCCCGAGCCAGACCACGTTCCCGAAGGTCCCCGCACCGCCGAGTGGCGAGGTCACCGTCGAGGGGCGGCTGATGCCCGACGAGACGACCGAGGCCAGCGGCATCAAGAACCTCCAGGGCCTGCCGGACCGGCAGATCATGCTGATCAACAGCGAGCAGCAGGCCCGTCGCCTGGACGCCCGGGTACTCGGCGGCTACATCGCCCAGACGGCCCCCGAGCCCAAGGGCGACACCCCCGAGCTGATGGGCAACCCCGGCAAGGAGGACGCCGCGCTGAACTACGCCTACGCCGTCCAGTGGTGGCTGTTCTCAGCGGCCGTCCCGGTCGGCTGGGTGATCCTGGCCCGCCGCGAGGCCCGCGAGCGGACCCAGAAGGCAGCGGAGGAATCCGACACGACGGAATCCGAACCGGCAGCGGTGTAGACATCACGCCCGCTACCCGGCCGACCTGAACCGAGCGGACCGCGTCCGGCTCCGACCGGCTCCGACCGGCTCCGGCGGAACGTAGTCCACATCGAGGTCCAACCCGGCAGGGACCGAGCGGACCCGCCCGCCGGACCGGGCCGGACCAGCCCGCGTCAAGGCCCGGCCTGCCGCGGCTGATCCGGGCTCCTCGGCGCCACGTCCCTCTCGGCCAGGACGCATCACTCCCCCGGCCCCCGCCCTGATTGCCACGCCGAGTTGCCGGGAACCCGCACTCCGTGCACCCCAGCATCGAGGACTACGCGCTCATCGGCGACGAGCAGACCGCGGCCCTGGTCAGTACGGACGGATCCGTCGACTGGTTGTGTCTGCCCCGCTTCGACTCGGCCGCCTGCTTCGCCAGACTGCTCGGTGACGAGGACAACGGCTACTGGCGCATCGCCCCCGTGGGAGCGGACCGCTGCACCCGGCGTGCCTACCGCCGCGACACCCTCGTCCTGGACACCGACTGGGAGACCGAGCAGGGGGCGGTCCGGGTCACCGACCTGATGCCCCAGCGCGACCGCGCCCCCGACCTCGTACGCGTCGTCGAGGGTCTCGACGGCGAGGTGACGCTGCACAGCGCCCTCAAGCTGCGCTTCGACTACGGCTCGATCGTCCCCTGGGTGCGCCGAACCGACGGCCACCGCGTCGCCGTCGCCGGCCCGGACTCGACCTGGCTGCGCAGCGAGCCGGAGGTGACCAGCTGGGGCGAGGACTACGGCACGCACGCCGAGTTCACCGTCAAGAAGGGCGAGAAGGTCGCCTTCGTCCTGACCTGGCACCCCTCCCACGAGCCCCGCCCGCCGCTCGTCGACCCGTACGACGCACTGCGCCACAGCGTGGAGGACTGGCGCGCCTGGGTGTCGCGCTGCCGCTACAAGGGCCCGTACCGGGACGCCGTCGTCCGCTCCCTGATCACCCTCAAGGCGCTCACCTACGCCCCGACGGGCGGCATCGTCGCCGCCCCCACCACCTCACTGCCCGAGGAGCCGGGCGGGGTGCGCAACTGGGACTACCGCTACTGCTGGCTGCGCGACTCCACCCTCACCCTGAACGCGCTGCTCGCCGCGGGCTACCAGGAGGAGGCGGAGGCCTGGCGGAACTGGCTGCTGCGCGCGGTCGCGGGCGACCCCGCGGACCTGCAGATCATGTACGGCGTGGCGGGCGAGCGACGGCTGCCCGAGTTCGAGCTGCCGTGGCTGTCCGGCTTCCTCGGGTCCGCCCCCGTACGCATCGGCAACGACGCCGTGAAGCAGCTCCAGCTGGACGTCTACGGCGAGGTCATGGACTCCCTGTCGTTCGCCCGCGAGTCGGGCCTGTCCGCCCAGCCGGACGTGTGGGCGCTGCAGACGGCTCTGCTGGACTTCCTGCGGACCCACTGGCGGCAACCGGACGAGGGGCTGTGGGAGGTGCGCAGCGACCGGCGCCAGTTCGTGCACTCGAAGGTGATGGTGTGGGTGGCCGCCGACCGCGGCGTACGCACCCTGGAGCTCCATCCGGAGCTGGGCGGCGACCTGGACGGCTGGCGCGCGCTGCGCGACGAGGTGCACCAGGAGGTGTGCGAGAAGGGCTACGACCCGGAACGCAACACCTTCACGCAGTCCTACGGCTCACGTGAACTGGACGCGGCGCTGCTGCTCATCCCCCGCGTCGGCTTCCTGCCTCCGGACGATCCGCGGGTGATCGGCACGATCGACGCGGTCCGCGAGGAGCTGTCCCGCGACGGCTTCGTGCGCCGCTACAGCACGGAGGACGCGGACGTCGACGGGCTGCCCGGCGGCGAGGGCGCCTTCCTGGTGTGCTCGTTCTGGCTCGCGGACGCCCTGTACATGACGGGCCGCGCGAAGGAGGCCCGCGAGCTGTTCGAACGGCTGGCGGGGCTCGCCAACGACGTCGGGCTGCTGTCCGAGGAGTTCGACCCGGTGACCGGCCGGCACCTCGGCAACTTCCCGCAGGCGTTCAGCCACATCGGGCTGGTGAACACCGCCCTCGCCCTGTTCGGTGAGGACGGGGCAGGATAGGGACCATGGATCTTGGACTGAAGGACCGGGTGTACGTCGTCACCGGGGCCACGCGAGGCCTCGGCAACGCCACCGCGCGCCAGCTCGTCGCGGACGGGGCGAAGGTGGTCGTCTCGGGGCGGGACGAGGAGAGTGTCGCCGAAGCGGCGGCCGAGCTGGGACCGAACGCGGTCGGGGTGGCCGTCGACAACGCGGACCCGGACGCGGCAGCCGTGCTGATCGGCGCCGCGCGGGAGCACTTCGGCCGTTTCAACGGCGTCCTGATCAGCGTGGGCGGGCCGCCGGCCGGGTTCGTCGCGGACAACACGGACGAGCAGTGGCAGACGGCGTTCGAGTCGGTCTTCCTCGGCGCGGTACGGCTGGCTCGCGCCGCGGCCGCCGGTATGGAGGCCGGGGGTGTCATCGGGTTCGTGCTGTCCGGGTCGGTCTACGAGCCGATTCCGGGGCTGACCATCTCGAACGGGCTGCGGCCGGGGCTGGCCGGGTTCGCCAAGTCCCTTTCCGACGAGCTGGGGCCGCGGGGGATCCGGGTGGTCGGCGTCCTGCCCGGGCGGATCGACACCGACCGGGTACGGCAGCTGGACGCGTTGTCGGCGGATCCCGAGGCGACCCGGGCGGCCTCGGAGTCGCGGATTCCGCTGCGGCGGTACGGGGCTCCGGAGGAGTTCGGCCGGGTGGCGGCGTTCCTGATGTCGCCGGCGGCTTCCTATCTGACCGGCGTCATGGTGCCGGTCGACGGCGGAGCACGGCACGGGTTCTGAGAGACCCTGCTCAACTCACCCGTTCCGCACCGTGCTTGACGCCCTTGAGCCTCACCTCCGCCGGAAGTGAGGCAAGGCCCGCCGATGTCCTGGCATGGGTGAGGGCGCCGGTCGTGAAGTCGTTCAGGGCCGTGCCCGGGTCCACGTGCGGCTCCAGCGCGAGGCGTACGTGCGCCTCGGGGGTGCTGCGCCCGCCCTTCAGACGGGCTTGGGTTCCGTCCACGCCGTCGATGTGGTCCGCCTCCTGGGTGAGGACGTTCTCCAGGGCCCGGCCGCGCAGGAGCGCGCCCTCGCCGTCGCCGGTGTCGACGAGGACCTCGGCGAGGCGGCGCCGGCGCAGGACGGCGACGAGCCGCCACAGGGCGAGCAGCAGCAGGACCGCGAGGGCGGCGATGACGACCGGCCACCACCAGCCGTCGTCGCGCCAGCGGGTGCGCTCGGCGTTGGTCAGCAGCACGTCGTGCTTGCCGTCGTGGATCCACCACGAGGGCGCCGAGACGCCGAGGCCGACGGCCAGGACGGAGCCGCCCAGCACCAGCAGGATCAGGCCCACCAGGCCGAGGAACACGCGATTGACGGTCCTGAGCACCGCTCTCACCCCTTCCGGCCGGGCCGCCGGACCCGCACCGACAGCGAGGGCGGCCGGGACAGCCCCAGTCCGCGGACCGCGTCGGCGAGCACGTCGTCCAGCTCGGTTCGTACGTCGTCCAGTTCACGGAAGTGCGACACGACACGGACCTTCGCCCGCCTCCGGCGCACCCGCACCCGTGCCGACTGCACGCCGGCCACCTCCATGGCCCGGTCCCGCAGCGCGGTGGCGGCGGCGTCCCTGTGCAGTCCGGCGCGTACGTCGGTGTGCGTGCGCCGCATCGGGAGCACGTCCCGCAGGCCGGGCGTGAGGGCCAGGATCAGCAGCCAGAGGCCGAGGGCGGCGGCGATCCCCGCGCCGACGAGCACCCACGTGTCGTCGAGGGGCCGTTCGGCGAGCTGTCGGGCCAGTTCCCGGCGCCAGCCCATGCCGGGCCGGCCGGCCCGCACGGAGACGATGTCGTAGAGGAACAGCCCGGCGAGGCCCAGGAGCAGCAGGGCGACGATGCCCGCGGGGACGCGGCGCGCCGACCAGAAGCGGCCCACGCGGCCACCCTTGCCCTCGAGTTCGGGCGGCGGCCCGGAGGTGCCCGACGACTCGGACCGGTCGAGTCCGTTGCCGTTGTCCGTCTCCTGCTTGTCGAGGACGGGCAGGCGCTGTGTGCTGCCCTCGGGGGGCTGAGTGTCCTGGGGTTCGCTCATTGCGTCCTCCCCTGTCCCGCGCCGGGCGCCGCGATCAGGTGCAGCCGCTCCACCTGGACGACGACCTCCGGCACCTGCATGCCCGCCAAGGTGCTCACCCGCTCGACGACTCGGTGACGCACCGTGCGGCAGCGGGCGCCGATGTCGCAGGGATAGCCGAGTTCGAGGTGGACCCGGACGTGGGCGACCTCGTGGTGGACGGCGACGGACGCGGAGGGCCGGTCGACGCCGGGCGGCAGCGTGCCGACGGCCTCGCGGGCCGCCTGCGAGGCGATCTTCGCGACGACCCGGTCGGCGATCCGGGTCGCGCCGCGCTCGCCCGGCGGGACGACGTTCAGGGGTCTGTCCAGCTCTCCGGCCGCCGTACTCATGGGCGTCACCGCCGCCGTTCACGTTCGCGAGGACGGAAGAAGTCGCCGAACTCCAGGTCCCCGTCCAGGAACCGGCCGACGACGAAGCCGACGGCGCCCAGTGCCGCCACCAGCAAGAAGGCACCGAATCCGCCGAAATATCCGGCGAAGGCCAGCGCCATGCCGGCGATCATGCCGACCACGGCCATGCTCATGCGCTCCTCAGCTCCTCAGCCGCTGTGCCGTTGTGCCGTTGTCCGATGGCCCGTGCCTCACTGGATTCGGCGCTCCGGTTCCTCTTCCTCCTCGTCCGGCAGCTTCACGTCGCTCACCGCGATGTTGACCTCGACGACCTCCAGGCCGGTCATCCGCTCCACGGCGGTGATGACGTTCTCCCGTACGTCGCGGGCCACATCGGCGATCGACACGCCGTACTCGACCACGATCTCCAGGTCGAGGGCCGCCTGCACTTCGCCGACCTCGGCCTTCACACCGCGCGACACCGACTTCTGGCCGCCGGGTACGCGGTCGCGCACTGCTCCGAACGTGCGGGACAGGCCGCTGCCCATGGCGTGCACACCGTCGACGTCGCGTGCGGCGAGGCCGGCGATCTTCTCCACGACGCCGTCCGCGATGGTCGTCCGGCCGCGGGAACCGGCGTCTCCGCCACTGTGCTTGGCCAGCGGGCTCCTGCGTACCGCCGCGGTCTCGGTTTCCCCGCCCCGGTTCTCGGTCATGTCAGTCATCGCCGTATGTCCTTTTCGTCGTCCTTGGACCACCGTAAGCACGGTTGCGTGGAAGCGCGCCTCTGATGCGGCAGGCTGGAGGAATGACGGCCGATCGATGGACACAGGCAGTGAGACATCAGCTGGGAATCGGCAGGCTTCTGCCGTTGGGTGACGCGCGGGACGGCGCGTGGATCGCGGAGCGGGCAGCCGAGGCGGTGTTGCGGAGCGCGGCGTGGGACGCGCAGGGCGTGCGCCTCGACGCGCTCCGTGTCGCAGTCGCCGATACGGCGGAGACCGCGGAGCCGGCCGTACCGGCTCCGCCGAGTGCTCTGCCGCCCGGCCCGCTGCGGGTGACGGCGGAGTTCGCCGCGACGGCCTCGCAACCCCTGCCGACGACGGCGTCCCTGCTGCGGGCGACGCTGGCGACCGCCGCGACGCAGCGGCTCGGCCTGACGGTGGCGGAGGTGGACTTGCGGGTGACGGGGCTGTTGGAGGAGGAGGGGCCCGGGGAAGCCGGGATCGCCGCACGCCTTCCCGAGCCGCCGAGTGCCGCACTGGCCGGGGGCGGCGACGAGGGCCGGGTGGCCGCCGCCGCGCTCGGGGTGCAGGGCGTGCTCCATCTGACCGGCACGCTGGGCCACCCCGTGCACATCGAGGAACTCCCCCGCGAGGGCGCCGCGCTGCCGCACCGCCATGTCCGGCTGGAGCTGGCGGTGGGCGCGGACCAGCGGGCCAGGGACGTGGCCCGCGAGGTCCGGAGGGCGGTCAGGCGCGTGCTGCCGGATCACCCGACGGTGGCGGTCGTGGTGAGCGCGATCGGCTGACCACGCTCCCCTGCGGCCCGGCGGTCCTCAGTCCCCGACGCCCGCGAGGTCCCGCAGCCGGCGGGCCTGGGACTGGCGCTCCGCCGTGCGCTGCTCCTCGTACGTGCGGTCCTGGGCGCCGCGCAGCAGGGCCTTGGTCTCGATGACCGCGTCGCGGGGCGCGGCGAGCACGGCCGACGCGAGATCGCGCACGGTGTCGTCGAGCTGCTCCGCGGGCACGGCGAGGTTGGCCAGCCCGGTGTTCACGGCCTCCTCGGCCGTGACGAAGCGCCCGGTCACGCAGATCTCCAGCGCGCGGGCGTATCCGACGAGTCCCACCAGCGGATGCGTACCCGTCAGGTCGGGCACGAGTCCGAGGCTGGTCTCACGCATGGCGAACTGCACGTCGTCGGCGACGACGCGCAGGTCGCAGGCGAGGGCGAGCTGGAAGCCCGCCCCGATGGCATGCCCCTGGACAGCGGCGACGGAGACGATGTCGCTGCGCCGCCACCAGGTGAACGCCTCCTGGTATTCGGCGATGGTCGCGTCCAACTCGGCGTCGGCGCCGCGCGCGAGGTCGACGAACGACGGTTCGCCGTCGAAGCCCTCGGGCGTGAACGCCTGCCGGTCGAGCCCGGCCGAGAAGGACTGGCCCTCGGCCCGCAGCACCACGACGCGGACGGAGCCCGGCAGCTGCCGCCCGGCCTCGGTCAGCGCCCGCCACAGAGCGGGGCTCTGCGCGTTGCGCTTGGCCGGGTTGGTCAGCGTCACCGTGGCGATCGCGTCGTCGACGGTGAGCCGTACGCCGTCCTTGTCGAGTACGGGAACGAGGTCCTTGTCAGGCGAAGCCATGGGACGCCTCCGATGTGTGCGGTCGTCTTGCGCGCCCGTACGACGGCTTCACCGCCGTAGCAGGCCACGCTTAAGTGACTGCACAGTAACCACCCGGCCGATCAGTCGACCGACCGGGTGGCCACCATCGAAGCCGAGGGGCCACCCGGGGTCAGGCCGTGGCCTTTTTGCCCCGGGTCGCCCCGCCACGCCCTCGCAGCGTGACGCCCGACTCACTGAGCATGCGGTGCACAAAGCCATACGAGCGGCCGGTCTCCTCGGCCAACGCCCGGATGCTCGCACCGGCGTCGTACTTCTTCTTCAGGTCTGCCGCGAGCTTGTCGCGCGCGGCGCCGGTCACCCGGCTGCCCTTCTTCAGAGTCTCGGCCACCCGTGCCTCCTCATGGGAAGTGCGCTCTGGTCTCCTCATGATCACCCCTCCGGGCCTTCATGGCCACCCATTCGGCAAGGTCCGTGAGACAAGGTTGTGACGACGGGAGCGCATCCCCACATGCGGAATACGGAATTCCGCAGAGTGATGTCCGTACGGCCGAACGGATTGTTCCGGAAAACGCCAGGTCAGAAAGGCGGAGCGGCCGAGCCCGGAAGAATCGGGGGCTCGGCCGCGAAATCGATGTAGGACACACCTCGGTACGAGGAGATCTCACACAGATGATGGATCACCGCTAGGCCGAATGATCCATACGCCGTTGATCACGCTTTCGATCAAGCGAAGGAGACGTGCGATCAAGCGAGGGCGACGAGATCCGCGTAGTCGGCGCCCCACAGGTCCTCGACGCCGTCGGGCAGCAGGATGATCCGCTCCGGCTGGAGCGCCTCGACCGCGCCCTCGTCGTGCGTGACGAGGACGACCGCGCCCTTGTAGGTGCGCAGCGCGCCGAGGATCTCCTCACGGCTGGCGGGGTCGAGGTTGTTGGTCGGCTCGTCGAGGAGCAGCACGTTCGCCGAGGACACCACGAGGGTGGCGAGGGCGAGGCGGGTCTTCTCGCCGCCGGAGAGGACACCGGCGGGCTTGTCGACGTCGTCGCCGGAGAACAGGAACGAGCCGAGCGTCTTGCGGACCTCCACCAGGTCCAGGTCGGGGGCGGCGGAGCGCATGTTCTCCAGGACGGTGCGCTCCGGGTCGAGGGTCTCGTGCTCCTGCGCGTAGTAGCCGAGCTTGAGGCCGTGGCCCTCGATGACCTTGCCGGTGTCGGGCTGCTCCGCACCGCCGAGAAGGCGGAGCAGGGTCGTCTTGCCCGCGCCGTTGAGGCCGAGGATGACGACGCGCGAGCCCTTGTCGATGGCCAGGTCGACGTCGGTGAAGATCTCCAGCGAGCCGTAGGACTTCGACAGACCCTCGGCCATGAGCGGGGTCTTGCCGCACGGGGAGGGCTCGGGGAAGCGCAGCTTGGCGACCTTGTCGGACTTCCGCTCGGCCTCCAGGCCGGCCAGCAGCTTGTCCGCCCGGCGGGCCATGTTCTGCGCGGCGACGGTCTTGGTGGCCTTGGCCCGCATCTTGTCGGCCTGCGAATGCAGCGCGGAGGCCTTCTTCTCGGCGTTCTGCCGCTCGCGCTTGCGGCGCTTCTCGTCGGCCTCGCGCTGCTGCTGGTAGAGCTTCCAGCCCATGTTGTAGATGTCGATCTGGGCACGGTTGGCGTCCAGGTAGAACACCTTGTTCACGACCGTCTCGACCAGCTCGACATCGTGGGAGATCACGATGAAGCCGCCGCGGTAGGTCTTCAGGTAGTCGCGCAGCCAGACGATCGAGTCGGCGTCGAGGTGGTTCGTGGGCTCGTCGAGCAGCAGGGTGTCCGCGTCGGAGAAGAGGATCCGGGCCAGCTCGATACGGCGGCGCTGACCGCCGGAGAGGGTGTGCAGCGGCTGGCCGAGCACCCGGTCGGGCAGGTTGAGCGCGGCGGCGATGGTGGCGGCCTCGGCCTCGGCGGCGTATCCGCCCTTGGTGAGGAACTCCGTCTCCTGGCGCTCGTACTGCTTGAGGGCCTTCTCGCGGGTGGAGCCCTGGCCGGTGGCGATGCGCTGTTCGTTGTCGCGCATCTTGCGGATCAGTACGTCCAGGCCGCGAGCGGACAGGATGCGGTCGCGGGCGAGGATGTCGAGGTCGCCGGTGCGGGGGTCCTGCGGGAGGTAGCCGACCTCGCCGGAGCGGGTGATGGCGCCGCCGGCGGGCATGCCCTCGCCCGCCAGGCATTTGGTGAGGGTGGTCTTCCCCGCGCCGTTGCGGCCGACCAGGCCGATGCGGTCGCCCTTGGCGATGCGGAACGAGGCGTTTTCGATGAGGACGCGGGCACCGGCGCGCAGCTCGATACCGGAGGCGGAGATCACGGACAGACTCCAGGGCGGATACGGGGGCGGGATGGACGGCTGAGGACGTTCCCGCCGTCTAATGCGCGAGGAGAATGGCCATGGGGACATTCTAACGGGGACGTGCAACCACTTTTTCTGCGTGCGGGTGTTCGATCACCGGCGGCCGGACGGAGGGCCGTTGTCAGTGGCCGGTGGAAGACTGAACAGCGGGCCGGACTCCGGCTCCTCCCGGCGGCGGGACACACAGCGAGCCACGAGGAAGTGATCGCCATGGCAGGCATGTCCGGCGGGCGTCCGAGCGTCTACCCCACGCTGCTGTACGCGGACGCGAAAGCGGCGATCCGGCAGCTCACGGAGGCCTTCGGTTTCACGGAGCTGTCGGTGTACGAGGGCGAGGACGGCTCGGTGATGCACGCCGAGCTGGCGCAGGGCAACGGCGCGGTGATGGTCGGCTCCAAGGGGCGCGGCGGTGTGTTCGACGCGGCCATGAAGGAGGCGGGCACCACGGGGGTGTACGTCGTGGTGGACGACGTGGACGGGCACCACCGCCGCGCCGTGGAGCACGGCGTGGAGGTGCTGATGCCCCCGACGGACCAGGACTACGGCTCGCGGGACTACATGGCTCGGGACCTCGAGGGCAATGTGTGGAGCTTCGGGACGTACGCGCCCGAGATAGCGGGCTGACACTCCACAGGACGGCTGACAGGCGGCCCGCGGCGCGGGCCGCGGGGGCTAGCTGCCGCCGGTGTGCACCTGGAACGCGGCCCGGCGCACGGCCTTGGCCAGGGCCGGGTCGGGGTGTGCGGCGGCGAGCGCGACCAGGACCTGCACGGTGCGCGGGTGCCCCACGGCGCGTACCTCGTCCAGGAGCATCGGGACGGTCGGCTGCACCGCGGACTCCAGGTGGCGGACGAGCAGCGGCGCCTCACCGTGGTCGGCGACGGCGGCGGCGGTGTCCACCCACAGCCAGGTCGCCTCCTCGCGGGTGAGGACCTCGTGGGCGTCCTCGGGGTCGGTCCCGTCGTGCTCGGCCAGCCACAGCAGCGCGTACGGCCTGAGCGTGGGCTCGTCCAGTACGCCGCGGACGTCCGGCTCGGCGGGGGCGCCGACCACGCGCAGGGCCTCGAAGGCGAGGCCGCGCAGCAGGGCGTCCTCGCCGCGGGCGGCGCCGAGGAGCTCGGTGACGGCGCTGCCGACGGGGCGGGCGGCGAGCCAGGCGCGGTATTCGGCGCGGGCCGCGTTGGGGCGCAGCTGGGCGCAGCCGCGGAGCATGTCGTCGGCGGCCTGCTCGATGTTCCCGGCAGGGCTCTGGGCGGCGACGCAGATCTGCTCCAGCTTGACCCAGACGGCCCAGTTGCCGAGCGGGGTGAGGGTGGCCTGACCGTCGCCGTAGGTGAGGGCGCCGACGGAGGCGAGGGCGCGCAGGGCCCAGTCGAGCAGGGGGGCGAGCGGGGCGTCGGTGGGCGCCGGTTCGGCCGTCGGCTCGGGCTGCGGGCCGTAGGGGATCTCGCAGCGGGCGGTGCGCAGCTCGGTGACGCGCTGCTCCAGGAGGTCGAGGAGCTGCTCCACGGGGACGGGGCCGGCGGACAGCTGGAGGAAGGAGAGCGCCTGCGGCATGGCGGAGACGACCTCGGCGACGGCGGCGGGCTCCTGGCCCGCGGGCTCCGGATGGGCGAGCGACCAGGCGTCGAAGAGCGCGACCCAGCCGCGCAGCACGGCGCTGTCGTCGCGGTCCCAGGCGCGCAGCCGCCAGCCGGGGCGGGCACTGTCGCCGTGCACCTCGACGAGGCCGGCGAGGCGGGCGGTGTCCCAGTCGGCTCTGACCTGAGCCGGGGTCAGACCCAGTTCGCGGGCGGCGCGTTCGGCGGTCGCGTCGGAGAGCGTGGCCTTGCCGTCGTCGGTGGCGCTGTCCCGGCCGGGGCCGAGCGCGGCGTCGGCCCAGCGGGCGACGCGGGCCGCGGCGGCCAGACCTGAGCGTGCCATTCTGGCCAGCTCCGCCGGTGCCGGGGTGCCCTCCGGAGGGCGCGGTGCGGGGCGGCGCGAGCGCCGCTGGTTCATCGCTTGGGGGGCGGCGGCCAGGGGTCGCGGGCGGACGAGTCGAAGCCTGGAGTCGCGCGGGATACGGGACGTCACGGGTGCAGTCTTCCGGTTGACGGTCCGAAAACCCAAACGGAATGTCACGGCGGGCGACGGGGATGGCCAACGCACCGGTTCCCGGGAGTGGTCGAGGGCCGGGAACAGGCCACTGGTACGACGCTAAACGGAATCCTCGCGACCGGTCGCAGAAGAGCGGGACGGGACTCGGTTGCGACGGGGCGAAGGGGGCGTGAACGGGGGGTGCGCGAGAGACCGGCGCGGGAGGCCGCATCGGCGGGTGGGCGTGAACGGGGTCACATTGGACGTGGACGGGGTCACATGAGGGGCGTCAGGAAGCGCCGGAGCGCCTCCTCGTAGGCCTTCGGGTCGGCGTTCCACATGGCTCCGTGGGGGGCGTTGCCGACGGTGCGCAGGGCGACCAGGTCGGGGCGGGCGTCGGCGAGGCGGCGCGAGAGCTGCCAGGGGGCGACGGTGTCGTCCGGTCCGTGGAAGACGAGCGCCGGGACGCGCAGCCCGTCGGACGGGGCCGAGCCCGCGACGCGGTCGCCGGTCAGGCCGGTGCGGCCCTGGGCGGCGCGGACCGCGAGGGGCAGCAGCGCGCCCGGGGTGCGGCGGGCCGAGGCGAGGGCGCGCAGGGTGGCCTCCCAGCTGAGCACCGGGGAGTCCAGGACGAGCCCGGCGACGCGGTCGCGCAGCCCCGAGCGGGCGGCGGCGCGCAGGGCCATGGTGGCGCCGGTGGACCAGCCGTGCAGGACGACCTGGCGGGCTCCGTAGCGCACGGCGTAGCGGACGGCCGCGTCGAGGTCGCGCCACTCGGTCTCGCCGAGGTGGTTCAGGCCGTCGGGCGGACGGGGTGCGCCCAGGTCGCCTCGGTAGGCGAGGGCGAGCACCGGGAAGTGGCTGCGGTGCAGGAACGGCATGACGTTCATGGCGAGTTCCCGGGTGGTGCCCAGGCCGTGCACGGCGATCACCCAGGTGTCCCGCTTGCCCGGCACGAACCACGCGGGCAGGGAGCCGAGTTCGCCGGGGACGTCGACGTCGGCGTGTTCGAGTCCGAGGGCGGCGCTGGGGTTGCCGACGTACACGTTGGGCGTGAGCCACACCTTGTCCCCGGACTTCAGCGTGCCGTGCGTGATGCTCTCCAGGCGGCGTACGACGGTGTCGGCGGGGTGCGTGGCGCCGGTCAGGACGGGCCCGACGACCGCGTGGGAGCCGTCGCCGGAGAGGCCGTAACGGCCGGGGCGCAGGGCGGCGAGGTCCCGGGTGAGGCTGACCTGCCCGGCGGCGGTGCCGTGCACGGTGAGCCGGGGTTCGGTGGGCAGGGGCCTGCCGGGGGGCGCCTTGAGCGCGGCGTCGCTGGCGAGCCGGCCGGCGGCCACCGCGGCGACACCGGCCCCGATCACGGCGGTGACGGCAGCGGCCGTCGCTTTGGCAGTGCGCACCGTTCCAGTGTCCCGGCGGATTCCGCGGGCGACCAGTGGGAGGGATCGGCGGGGTGACGTCCGCGGCGGCCGCGGGCCGGCTCAGCCCCGCTGGCCGTAGCCGCGCAGGCGCTCCTCCACCTCGGTCAGCTGCTCCCGGGACAGCAGGCTCGGGGTCAGGCCGGGCACCGAGGCGGCGGTCAACCACAGGCGGCACATCCACTCCAGCTGGGCGGTGCGGTCGTAGGCCTGGGCGAGGGTGGTGCCGTGGGTGAGGGTGCCGTGGTTCTGGAGGAGGCAGCCGGAGCGGTCGGCGAGGGCGCGGAGCATGTTCCCGGCCAACTCGTCGGTGCCGTACGTGGCATACGGGGCGACCCGGACGGGGCCGCCGAGCGCGGCGGCCATGTAGTGGACCAGCGGGAGCTCGCTCACGAGCGTCGAGACGGCCGTCGCGTGCACGGCGTGGGTGTGGACGACGGCCAGGGCGCCGGTCGTGCGGTAGACCGCGAGGTGCATGGGCAGCTCGCTGGTCGGGACGAGGGTGCCGAGGACCTGCCGGCCGTCGAGGCCGACGCCGGTCACGTCGTCCGGCGTCAGCCGGTCGTAGGGGACGCCCGACGGCGTGACCAGGACGGTCTCCCCGACGCGCACCGAGACGTTGCCGGACGTGCCGACGACGAGTCCGTCCGCGACCGTCCGGCGGGCCGTGGCGACGAGGTCCTCCCAGGCGCGCGCCTCCTCGGGGCGGGAGCTCCTGCGCCGCGGCTCCCCCGCACCCGGTTCGCCCTCCCGTACGTCCCTCGTGCCCCGGTCGTCTCCTCGCTGCTCAGCCATACCGCGATCCTGCCAGGGAGTGGCTCAACGCGCCGCCGCGCGGGGCCACTTCAGGCCGGAAGCCGACCGCCCGTAAAGGCGTCTTCCGGCACAAAGCCCGGCGGATCTCTCGTGGCCGGAGATCTTCGGGTATTCAACGATCTTCCAGTACGCTCTGGGAGATTTGCCGTGCACGTCGCCATTCCGGGGGGAAGCACATGGCCCGTGACCGCACACCGACCCGACGCCGCGGCCGCTTACTGGCGGCATCAGCGGCGGCACTCGCCCTGGGCGGGACCGCACTCGCCGAGGTTCCGGCCTCGGCGGCGAGCCGCCCCGAGGGGCACGACGTCTCGTCCCACCAGAAGAACGTCGACTGGCGGAGCGCGAAGGCGAAGGGCGCCCGGTTCGTCTACGTCAAGGCGACCGAGTCCACCACCTACCGCAACCCCTACTTCGACCGGCAGTTCAACGACTCGCGCGCGGCGGGCCTGGTGCGCGGCGCCTACCACTTCGCGCTGCCGGACCGGTCCTCGGGCCGGGCGCAGGCGGCGCACTTCGTACGCAACGGCGGCGGCTGGACGGCGGACGGCTGGACGCTGCCGCCCGCGCTCGACATCGAATACAACCCGTACGACAAGAAGCACAAGTGCTACGGCCTGAGCAGGGCGGGGATGGTCGGCTGGATCGCGTCGTTCAGCGACGAGATCAAGCGGATCACCGGCCGCCGCCCGGTGATCTACACGACGACCCACTGGTGGAACACGTGCACGGGCGGCAGTCGCGCCTTCGCCGCAGGCCACGACCTGTGGATCGCCCGCTACGACGCGGCGGGCCCGGGGGCGCTGCCGGCCGGCTGGTCCTCCTGGACCTTCTGGCAGTTCGACAACGGCGGCGGGGCCCTGCCGGGTGACCAGAATCTCTTCAACGGGTCACTCGATCGACTGAAGCGCTTCGCGCGAGGCGCCTAGCCGCCGGGGCGCCGGGCCGCCGCTCCGGGGCGGAACGAGGACCCCCCGTTGCAGTCACCCCTGCGCCCCTCCCAGTTCATCTTCCGTTCACTCAGGTTGCCTACGTTCGTCGCGCCAACGACCTCGAACGATTGCCTGGGTAAATGGAAAGCTTCTCGCTGATCCTCGCGATTGTGGTGGTAACCGCACTCGCGTTCGATTTCACGAACGGTTTCCACGACACCGCGAACGCGATGGCCACGACCATTTCCACGGGCGCCATGAAGCCCAAGGTCGCGGTGGCCATGTCCGCGGTCCTCAACCTGGTCGGCGCCTTCCTGTCCGTCGAAGTCGCCAACACGATCTCCAAAGGCCTCGTCGACGAGGCCGGCATCCGCCCCGAGGTCATCTTCGCCGCCTTGGTCGGCGCGATCCTCTGGAACCTGCTGACCTGGCTGGTCGGACTGCCGTCCAGCTCCTCCCACGCCCTCATGGGCGGTCTCATCGGTGCCACGATCGCCTCGGCGGGCGTCGGCGCGGTGCACGGTGACGTGCTGGTCACCAAGGTGCTGATCCCGGCGATCGCCGCCCCGCTGGTCGCGGGCATCGCGGCGATGCTGGCCACGCGGCTGACGTACTCCCTCGGCAGGAAGGCCGACGGCGAGGCCTCCAAGAAGGGCTACCGGTCCGGCCAGATCGCCTCCGCGGGCCTGGTCTCCCTGGCGCACGGCACGAACGACGCGCAGAAGACGATGGGTGTCATCACCCTCGCCCTGGTCGCCGGCGGCGCCGTCGCCCCCGACTCCGACCCGCCCATGTGGGTCATCCTCTCCGCGGGCATCGCGATCGCGCTGGGCACGTACCTGGGTGGCTGGCGCATCATCCGCACCATGGGCAAGGGCCTGACCGACCTTCAGCCGCAGCAGGGCTTCGCCGCCCAGACCTCCGCGGCCACGGTCATCCTGGCCTCCTCCCACATCGGTTTCTCCCTGTCCACCACCCACTCCGTGTCCGGCTCGGTGATGGGCGCGGGGCTCGGCCGCAAGGGCGGTGTCGTCCGCTGGTCGACCGCGACGCGCATGTTCGTCGCGTGGGGCCTGACGCTGCCGGCGGCCGCGCTGGTGGCCGCGCTCGCCGAGTACGTCACCGGTTTCGGCAACTGGGGCACCGCGGTGGTGGCCGTCTTCCTCGTCGCCTCCAGCGCGGCGATCTGGAAGCTGTCCCGGCGTGAGGTCGTCGACCACACCAACGTCAACGACACCGACGAGGCGGAGCCGGCCGGTGTGGTGACCACGGCGATGGCCGCGGTGACACCGCCCCCGGCGGGTGGTACGGCTGCGGCGTCGGAGGACCCGGTCCCCGCGTTCCCGTCGCAGGCCACCGCCGAGCGCACGCCGACCACGACCACCACGGTCTGACCCCGCCCACCGGTAACAAGGAAGAATCTCTGAGATGAAGATCGACTGGGCGGCCCTCGGCTCCGTGTTCGGCGTCAGCCTCGTGGTCACCGTGGCTCTCGTGGGCCTGTTCACCCTCGGCATCACCGGCCTGTCCCGCCGCGAGCGGGCGGTGGCCCAGGGCGGGTCCGCGGGCCTCGCGGTCACCGGTGCGTACGCGTGCTTCGCGGCGTGTGCGGCGGCTGTCGGGTACGGGATCTACCTGATCGTGGCCTGACGGCCCGATCGCACATCGTCCGCCGGGCGGCATGGGACCTCAAGTCCTGTGCCGCCCGGTCGTCGTGTGTGCGCAGGGGTCGATGTGGGGTTCTCCACACTCTCCCCTCGCAGGTCAACGGCAAGTTGACGGCGGTTCCCGGCCGTGGTGGACTGCCGGGGCCAGTACGGCGGCAGGAGAGGAAGCCGGTGCAAGTCCGGCGCGGTCCCGCCACTGTCACCGGGGTAGCAATCCCCGGGAGCCAGGAACTCTCACCGCCGGTCTCGTCGAACCAGGGCGTGGACACCCTGAGTGAGGACATATATCGCCATGCGCGGCTGCCGATCGAGGTTCAACACCCCACCCCTGCCCGCCCTCCTGGCCGGCTGAGCCCATGGGTGCCGGTCGCGTCTTCGCGTACGGCGCCGCCGCCGGTCTGATCGGTGACCTGCTGCTCGGTGATCCTCGCCGGGGGCATCCGGTCGCCGCGTTCGGGCGGGCCGCGGGTGCCGTGGAGCGGGTGTTGTGGCGGGACCACCGCGGGTGGGGCGCGCTGCACACCGTCGTGTGTACGTCGGGGGCCGTCGCCCTCGGTTCCGTCGCCGCGCGTGCCGTGCGGACGTCCGCCGTCGCCTCCGTCGCGCTGACCGGTGCCGCCACCTGGGCCGTCGTCGGGGGGACTTCGCTGGCCCGGGAGGCCCAGGCCATCGGGCGTGCCCTGGAGGCCGGGGACGTCGAGGCGGCCCGGGCCCGGCTGCCGCATCTGTGCGGGCGGGATCCGCAGGCCCTCGATGCCGACGGCATGGCCCGGGCCGTGGTCGAGTCCGTCGCCGAGAACACCTCCGACGCGGTGGTGGGGGCGCTGGTGTGGGGGGCCGTCGGCGGGGTGCCGGGGCTGCTCGGGTTCCGGGCGGTCAACACCCTGGACGCCATGGTCGGGCACAAGTCGGCCCGCTACCGCCGGTACGGGTGGGCTTCCGCGCGGCTGGACGATGTCGCGGGGTGGCCGGGAGCGCGGCTGACCGCCGTCCTCGCCGTCCTGGCCGGGCCGGATCCGCGGGGGGCCGTCCGGGCCTGGCGGGCCGACGCGGCGCAGCATCCGAGTCCCAACGCCGGTCCTGTGGAGGCCTCGTTCGCGGGGGCGCTCGGGGTGCGGCTCGGCGGGACGCTCTCGTACGGCGGGCGGGTGGAGCACCGGCCCGTGCTGAACACGCAGGGGCGTGCCGTCGGCACGCACGACGTCGCACGGGCCGTGCGGCTGTCGAGGCGCGTCACCTGGCTCGCGCTCGGGGTGTGCGCCGGTGCGCGGTTGCTCAAGAGTGCGCGGTTGCTGAAGAGGGGGAAATGACATGAGCGGTGGGCTTCTCGTCGCCGGTACCACCTCCGACGCCGGCAAGAGCGTCGTGACGGCCGGGATCTGCCGGTGGCTGGTGCGGCAGGGCGTCAAGGTCGCGCCCTTCAAGGCGCAGAACATGTCCCTGAACTCCTTCGTGACGAAGGAGGGCGCCGAGATCGGCCGGGCGCAGGCCATGCAGGCGCAGGCCTGCCGGGTCGAGCCGACCGCGCTGATGAATCCCGTGCTCCTCAAGCCCGGTGGCGAGCAGAGCAGTCAGGTCGTGCTGCTGGGCAAGCCGGTCGGGGAGCTGAGCGCGCGCGGGTACCACGGCGGGCGGCAGCAGAAGCTGCTGGGGACGGTGCTGGACTGTCTGGAGCAGTTGCGGGGCACGTATGACGCGGTGATCTGTGAGGGGGCCGGTTCTCCCGCCGAGATCAATCTGCGGCGGACGGACATCGTGAACATGGGGATCGCCCGTAACGCCGGGCTGCCCGTGCTCGTCGTCGGCGACATCGACCGGGGCGGTGTGTTCGCCTCGTTCTTCGGGACGGTGGCGCTGCTGTCGCCCGAGGACCAGGAGTGTGTCGCCGGGTTCCTCGTCAACAAGTTCCGCGGGGACGTCTCCCTGCTGGAGCCGGGCCTGGACATGCTGCACGGGCTCACCGGGCGGCGTACGTACGGCGTGCTGCCCTTCCGGCACGGCCTCGGGATCGACGAGGAGGACGGGCTGCGGGTCTCCCTGCGGGGAGCGGTCCGGGAGTCCGTCGTCGCCCCGCCGGTCGGCGAGGACGTGCTGCGCGTCGCGGTCTGTGCCGTGCCGCTCATGTCCAACTTCACCGACGTGGACGCCCTGGCCGCCGAACCGGGCGTCGTGGTGCGGTTCGTGGACCGGCCGGAGGAACTGTCCGACGCCGACCTCGTCGTCGTGCCCGGCACCCGCGGGACGGTCCGTGCGCTGGAGTGGCTGCGCGAGCGGGGGCTCGCCGACGCCCTGGCCCGCAGGGCCGCCGAGCAGCGGCCGGTCCTCGGCATCTGCGGCGGTTTCCAGATCCTCGGCGAGCACATCGAGGACGACGTCGAGAGCCGCCGGGGCCACGTCGACGGGCTCGGGATCCTGCCCGTGCGGGTGCGGTTCGCCCGCGAGAAGACCCTCACGCGGCCGGTGGGCGAGGCCCTCGGGGAGCGCGTCGAGGGTTACGAGATCCACCACGGCGTCGCCGACGTCACCGGAGGAGTCCCCTTCCTGGACGGCTGCCGGGTCGGCCAGACCTGGGGCACGCACTGGCACGGCTCACTGGAGTCGGACGGCTTCCGGCGGGCCTTTCTGCGCGAGGTGGCGGCCGCCGCGGGCCGCCGCTTCGTGCCCGCGCCGGAGACCTCGTTCGCCGCGCTGCGCGAGGAGCAACTCGACCGGCTCGGCGACCTGATCGAACAGCACGCGGACACGGACGCGCTGTGGCGGCTCATCGAGTCCGGCGCGCCGCAAGGACTGCCCTTCATTCCACCGGGAGCGCCCGCATGAGCACAGTGTTGTTGTTGTCGACCGCCGACACGGACCTGCTGGCGGCCCGGGCCGCCTCCGGTGCCGACTACCGGATCGGCAACCCGACCCGCGTGGACGTCCGGGAGGAGCTTCCGGCCCTGCTGGACGGGGCCGGCATCGCCGTCGTCCGGCTGCTCGGCGGCAAGCGGGCCTGGGAGGACGGTCTCGCCGCGCTGAAGGCCTCCGGCGTCCCCACCGTGCTGCTCGGCGGCGAGGCCGTGCCGGACGCGGAGCTGATGGCCGAGTCGTCCGTCCCGGCCGGTGTCGTGGCCGAGGCGCTGAAGTACCTCGTGGAGGGCGGGCCGGACAACCTCACCGAACTCGCCCGGTTCCTCTCCGACACCGTGCTGCTGACGGGCGAGGGGTTCGTCGAGCCGCGCAAGATGCCGGAGTACGGCGTCCACGGCGAACGCGCCCGTGTGGAGGGCCGTCCGACCGTCGGCGTGCTCTTCTACCGGGCCCACCACCTCAGCGGCAACACCGCCTTCGTCGACACCCTGTGCGACGCGATCGAGGCGCGGGGCGCCAACGCGCTGCCCGTGTACTGCGGTTCGCTGCGCGGGGCGGACGCGGGGCTGTACGAGATCCTCGGGCAGGCGGACACCCTGGTCGCCACCGTCCTCGCCGCCGGCGGCACGCACGCCTCGCAGGCCTCGGCGGGCGGCGACGAGGAGGCCTGGGACATCGGCGCCCTCGCCGAGCTGGACATCCCCGTGCTGCAGGGCCTGTGCCTGACGTCGTCGCGGCAGGCCTGGGAGGACTCGGACGCCGCCCTCTCCCCCATGGACGCCGCGATGCAGGTGGCGATCCCGGAGTTCGACGGGCGGCTGATCACCGTGCCGTTCTCCTTCAAGGAGCAGGGCCCCGACGACGTGCCCGTCTACGTCGCGGACCCGGAGCGTGCCTCACGCGTCGCCGGCATCGCCGTACGGCACGCGCGGCTGAAGCACAAGGAGAACGCCGACAAGAAGCTCGCGCTGGTCTTCACCGCGTACCCGACCAAGCACTCGCGGGTCGGCAACGCGGTCGGGCTCGACACCCCGGCCTCGGCGGTGCGGGTGCTGGACGCACTGCGGGACGCCGGGTACGTCGTCGAGGGGCACCCGGACGAGGGTGACGAGCTGATCCACCGGCTCATCAACGCCGGCGGGCACGACGTGGAGTGGCTGACGGAGGAGCAGTTGGCCGCCGCGCCCGCGCGGGTGCCGCTGGCGGACTACCGGGCGTGGTTCGAGAAGCTCGACCCGGAGCTGAAGGACGCCATGACCGAGGCGTGGGGCGAGCCGCCTGGCTCGTTGTACGTCGACGGGGACGACATCGTGCTGGCCTCCCTGCAGTTCGGGAACGTCGTCGTGATGATCCAGCCGCCGCGCGGCTTCGGCGAGAACCCGATCGCGATCTACCACGACCCGGACATGCCGCCGTCCCACCACTACATGGCGGCCTACCGCTGGCTGGAGAACAGTTTCGGCGCCGACGCCATCGTCCACATGGGCAAGCACGGCACCATGGAGTGGCTGCCGGGCAAGGGCCTCGGGCTCAGCGGGGGCTGCGCCCCGGACGCGGTCCTCGGGGACCTGCCGCTGATCTACCCGTTCATCGTCAACGACCCGGGCGAGGGCACCCAGGCCAAGCGGCGCGGGCATGCCACGGTCGTCGACCACCTCGTGCCGCCGATGGCCCGCGCCGACACCTACGGCGACCTGGCCAAGCTGGAGCAGCTCCTCGACGAGTACGCGCTCGTCTCGGACCTGGACCCGACGAAGGCCCCGACCGTGCGCGCCCAGATCTGGACGCTGGTCAAGGCGGCCGAACTCCACCACGACCTGCACGTCGACGAGCAGCCGGACGACGAGGCGTTCGACGAGTTCGTCATGCACATCGACGGCTATCTGTGCGAGATCAAGGACGTGCAGATCCGCGACGGCCTGCACATCCTGGGCGGCGGGCCGGTCGCCGAGCCGCGCGTCAACCTCGTGCTGGCCGTGCTGCGCGCCTCGCAGGTGTGGGGCGGGCAGGCCAACGCGCTGCCGGGCCTCAGGGCGTCGCTGGCGCAGCACTTCGGGCTGGTCGAGAAGGAGCTGCTGGCCGAGCCGGGCGCTCCGGTGAAGGTGCCCGTCGAGCTGACGGACCTGGTGGACGGCCCGTCGCGCAGCGCCGCCGACGCGATCGACCTGCTGGAGCAGCTGTGCCGGCGGCTCGCGGAGGGCATGGAGGAGCGCGGCTGGGCGGTCGCCGAGAGCGCGCCGCTGGTCCGGGAGGTCCTCGGCACCGAACTGCCCGACGCCGTCGCCGTGCTGGAGTTCGCCTGCACCGAGGTCGTGCCCCGGCTGGAGAAGACCACCGACGAGATCGGGCACATCCTGCGGGCGCTGAACGGCGGCTACGTCCCGGCCGGTCCGTCCGGCTCGCCGACCCGCGGTCTCGTCAACGTCCTGCCTACGGGCCGGAACTTCTACTCCGTCGACCCCAAGGCCATTCCGTCCCGGCTGAGCTGGGAGGTCGGGCAGTCGCTCGCGGACTCGCTGGTGCAGCGGTATCTGCAGGACACCGGCGAGTACCCCACGTCCGTCGGCCTGACGGTGTGGGGCACCTCGGCGATGCGCACCCAGGGCGACGACATCGCCGAGATCCTGGCGCTGCTGGGCTGCCGGCCGGTGTGGGACGACGCCTCGCGGCGCGTGACCGGGTTCGAGGTGATCCCCCTGGCCGAACTCGGCCGGCCGCGCATCGACGTCACGGTCCGCATCTCGGGCTTCTTCCGGGACGCGTTCCCGCACGTGGTGGGGCTGATCGACGACGCCGTGCGCACAGTCGCCGAGCTGGACGAGCCGGCGGAGTCCAACTACGTCCGGGCCCACGCCGACCAGGACACCGCCGAGCACGGCGACCGCCGCCGGGCCACGGCCCGCATCTTCGGCTCCAAGCCGGGGGCCTACGGGGCCGGTCTGCTGCCGCTGATCGACGCCCGCAACTGGCGCTCCGACGCGGACCTCGCCGAGGTGTACGCGGTGTGGGGCGGCTACGCCTACGGCCGGGGCCTCGACGGGCGGGCCGCACGCGGGGACATGGAGACGGCGTTCAAGCGGATCGCCGTCGCCGCGAAGAACGTCGACACCCGTGAGCACGACCTCGTCGACGCCGACGACTACTTCCAGTACCACGGCGGCATGGTCGCCATGGTGCGGCACCTGACGGGCGCGAGCCCCGAGGCGTACGTCGGCGACTCGGCCACCCCGGACCAGGTGAAGACCCGCACGCTCGGCGAGGAGACGCACCGCGTCTTCCGCGCCCGGGTGGTCAACCCGCGCTGGATGGCGGCGATGCGGCGGCACGGCTACAAGGGCGCCTTCGAGATGGCGGCGACCGTGGACTACCTGTTCGGGTACGACGCCACGGCCGGGGTCGTGGACGACTGGATGTACGAGAAGCTCAGCGCCGAGTACGTCTTCGACCCGGAGAACCGGGACTTCATGAAGAAGTCCAACCCCTGGGCGCTGCGCGGCATCACCGAGCGGCTGCTGGAGGCCGCCGACCGCGGACTGTGGGCCGAGCCGGACGCGGAGACGCTGGAACGGCTGCGGGCCACCTATCTGGAGCTCGAAGGCGACTTGGAGGGCGACGAGAAGTGACCACCCCCTTTCCGTTCACGGCCGTCGTGGGCCAGGACGACCTGCGGCTCGCGTTGCTGCTGAACGCGGTGTCACCCGCGGTCGGCGGTGTGCTGGTGCGCGGCGAGAAGGGCACGGCCAAGTCGACCGCGGTGCGGGCGCTGTCGGCGCTCATGCCCACGCTGGACGCCGTCTCCGGCTGCCGCTTCTCCTGCGACCCCGGCTCCCCCGACCCCGGCTGCCCGGACGGGCCGCACGAGCCGGGCGCGTTCGAGACCCGGGCCGCGCGCATGGTCGAACTGCCCGTCGGCGCCTCCGAGGACCGGCTCGTGGGCGCACTGGACATCGAGCGGGCCCTCTCGGAGGGCGTGAAGGCCTTCGAGCCGGGCCTGCTGGCCGCCGCGCACCGCGGGATCCTCTACGTCGACGAGGTCAACCTCCTCCACGACCACCTGGTCGACCTGCTGCTGGACGCCGCCGCGATGGGCGCCTCGTACGTCGAACGCGAGGGCGTCTCCGTCCGGCACGCCGCGCGGTTCCTGCTCGTCGGCACCATGAACCCCGAAGAGGGCGAGCTGCGGCCGCAGTTGCTCGACCGGTTCGGGCTGACCGTGGAGGTCGCGGCCTCGCGGGAGCCGGACCAGCGGGTGGAGGTCGTCCGGCGGCGGCTGGCCTACGACGACGACCCGGCCGGGTTCGCCGCGCGCTGGGCCGAGGAGGAGGCCGACGTACGGGCGCGGATCATCGCCGCGCGGGAGCTGCTGCCGTCGGTGCGGCTGGGCGACGGGGCGCTGCGGCAGATCGCGGCGACCTGTGCGGCCTTCGAGGTCGACGGCATGCGCGCCGACATCGTGATGGCGAGGACCGCCACCGCGCTGGCGGCCTGGGCCGGGCGCACGGACGTGCTCGCGGAGGACGTCCGGCAGGCGGCGCTGCTCGCGCTGCCGCACCGGCGGCGGCGCAACCCCTTCGACGCGCCGGGGCTGGACGAGGACAAGCTGGACGAGACCCTGGAGGAGTTCGGCGGTTCGGACGACGACGACCCGGATCCGGACCCCGGCCCGGGCGGGCCCGGCGGGGGCGGCGGACAGCCGGAACCCGACGACGCGCCCGAGGGCGGCGACGACACCGCGGCCCGGCCCGAGGCCGGTGAGGACGGGCAGCCGCAGCCCTCGGGGGCCGGCGAGCAGTCGGCCGTACGGGCTTCCGAGCCGTTCCGCACCAAGGTGCTGAGCGTGCCCGGGATCGGCGAGGGTGCCGCCGGGCGGCGTTCGCGGGCGCGGACCGAGCACGGGCGGACGACCGGGGCCCGGCGGCCCCGGGGCGCGCTCACCAAGCTGCACCTGGCGGCGACCGTGCAGGCGGCGGCGCCGCACCAGCGGGCGCGCGGACGGTCCGGGCCGGGCCTGGTCGTGCGCCGGGACGACCTGCGGCAGGCCACCCGCGAGGGGCGCGAGGGCAATCTCGTGCTGTTCGTCGTGGACGCGTCCGGGTCGATGGCGGCACGGCAGCGGATGAGCGCCGTGAAGGGCGCCGTGCTGTCGCTGCTGCTGGACGCCTACCAGCGGCGGGACAAGGTGGGCCTGGTGACCTTCCGGGGCACCGGCGCGGACGTCGCGCTGCCGCCGACCTCGTCGGTGGACGCGGCGGCGGCCCGGCTGGAGACGCTGCCGACCGGCGGGCGCACGCCGCTCG
The DNA here is from genome assembly GCF_040638895.1 of Streptomyces sp. NPDC024017. Classification (NCBI taxonomy): domain Bacteria; kingdom Bacillati; phylum Actinomycetota; class Actinomycetes; order Kitasatosporales; family Streptomycetaceae; genus Streptomyces; species Streptomyces sp. NPDC024017. The sequence continues at coordinate 66,866 of NZ_JBEZYZ010000016.1, forward strand.
CCGCGGGGCTGCTGCGCGCGCACGACGTGCTGCGCGTGGAGCGGCTGCGCGATCCCGCGCGGCGGCCGCTGGTCGTGCTGGTGACGGACGGTCGGGCCACCGGTGGCCCGGAGCCGGTCGCCCTGGCCGGGCGTGCGGCGCGGCTGTTCGCGGCCGACGGGGTCGCCTCGGTCGTCGTGGACTGCGAGTCGGGGCCGGTGCGGCTGGGGCTCGCCGGGCAGCTCGCGGGTGAGCTGGGCGGTACGGCCGTGACATTGGACGAGCTGCGGGCGGACAGCATCGCCGGGCTCGTGAAGGACGTGCAGAGGAGGGCCGCGTAATGCCGCAGGGACAGCCGAGTGTGGTGCCGGACGACGGACTGACCACGAGGCAGCGCCGGAACCGGCCGCTGGTCGTCGTCCACACGGGCGTCGGCAAGGGCAAGTCCACCGCCGCCTTCGGGCTCGCGCTGCGGGCCTGGAACCAGGGATGGCCGATCGGGGTGTTCCAGTTCGTCAAGTCGGCGAAGTGGAAGGTCGGCGAGGAGAACGCGCTGCGGGTGCTCGGCGCCTCCGGCGAGGGCGGGTCCGTCGACTGGCACAAGATGGGCGAGGGCTGGTCCTGGGTCCAGCGTGATCAGCAGATGGACAACGAGGAGAAGGCCCGCGAGGGCTGGGAGCAGGTCAAGCGGGACCTGGCGGCCGAGACGTACAAGCTGTACGTGCTCGACGAGTTCGCCTACCCGATGCACTGGGGGTGGGTGGACACGGACGAGGTGATCTCCGTGCTGCGGGACCGGCCCGGGACCCAGCATGTCGTCATCACCGGGCGGAACGCGCCCGAGAAGCTCGTGGACTTCGCCGATCTCGTGACCGACATGTCCAAGGTCAAGCATCCGATGGACGCGGGCCAGAAGGGCCAGAGGGGCATCGAGTGGTGAGTGCTTCCGTCCCTCGGCTGGTCATCGCCGCGCCCTCGTCGGGCAGCGGCAAGACCACCGTTGCCACGGGGTTGATGGCCGCGTTCGCCGCGCGGGGGCTCGCCGTGTCTCCGCACAAGGTCGGGCCGGACTACATCGACCCCGGGTACCACGCGCTCGCGACCGGGCGGGTGGGACGGAACCTCGACGCGTACCTGTGCGGGCCGGAGCTGGTCGGGCCGCTGTTCCTGCACGGGGCGCGGGGGTGCGACATCGCCGTCGTCGAGGGCGTGATGGGGCTGTACGACGGGGCCGCGGGCGAGGGTGAACTCGCGTCCACGGCGCATGTCGCGAAACTGCTGCGGGCGCCGGTGGTGCTGGTCGTCGACGCGTCGTCGCAGTCGCGGTCGGTGGCGGCTCTGGTGCACGGGTTCGCGTCATGGGATCCCGAGGTGCGGGTCGGGGGCGTGATCCTGAACAAGGTCGCCTCGGACCGGCACGAGGAGTTGCTGCGGGAGGCCCTGGAGCAGGCGGGGGTGCCGGTGCTCGGGGTGCTGCGGCGGGCTCCGCAGGTGGACACGCCGTCGCGGCATCTGGGGCTGGTGCCGGTTGCCGAGCGGCACGCCGCCGCGGTGGAGGCCGTGGCGGCGATGGCCGCGCAGGTCTCCGACGGGTGTGACCTCGGGGCGTTGGAGGCACTGGCGCGTGCTGCCGGAGCCGTACCGGGGGGCTCCGCCCCCTGGACCCCCGCCTCGCCCGCCCACCACCCGACTCGGTCGGACGAAAGGCTGACGCCCCCCTCCGGCCCGGCTCTGTCGGACGAGCAGCGCGCGCCCGTCGTCGCCGTTGCCGGTGGGGCCGCCTTCACCTTCTCCTACGCCGAGCACACCGAACTGCTCGCCGCCGCCGGGGCCGAGGTCGTCACCTTCGACCCCCTGCGGGACGAGGAACTGCCCGACGGCACCGCCGGGTTGGTGATCGGGGGCGGGTTCCCCGAGGTGTACGCCTCCGAGCTGTCCGCCAACGAACCCCTGCGCAAGGCCGTCGCCGAGCTGGCGGAGAGCGGCGCTCCCGTCGCCGCCGAGTGTGCCGGGCTGCTGTATCTGTGCCGGGAGTTGGACGGGCTGCCGATGTGCGGGGTGCTGGACGCCGGGGCGCGGATGACCGAGCGGCTCACTCTGGGCTACCGGGACGCCGTGGCCGTGAGCGACAGTGTGCTCGCGGAGGCCGGGACCCGGATGCGGGGGCACGAGTTCCACCGGACCGTCGTGGAGCCCGGCTCGGGGACGGAGCCCGCCTGGGGGGTCCGCAGCCCCCGGCCGCGGGTCGAAGGTTTCGTACAGCGTGGTGTGCACGCGAGCTATCTGCACACGCACTGGGCGTCCGAGCCCGGTGTCGCCCATCGGTTCGTGGAGAGGTGCCGGACGTCATGAGCAGCAGGCTGGTCGGAGTCGGGGTGGGGCCCGGGGATCCGGAGCTGGTGACCGTCAAGGGCGTGAACGCCCTGCGGGAAGCCGATGTCGTGGTGGTCCCCGTGATGGACAGCGGGGAGCGCGGCCGGGCCGAGGCGACGGTGTTGCACTACGTGCCCGAGGAGAAGGTCGTCCGGGTGGTGTTCGCGCTGAACGAGCGCAGCGACCGGGGGCGGCGCGAGGCCGCCTGGGACGCGGCCGGGGAGCGGGTCGCCGCGCTGCTGCGGCGGCACCCGTCGGTGGCCTTCGCGACCATCGGGGACCCCAACGTCTACTCGACGTTCACCTACCTCGCGCAGACCATCACCGAGCTGGTGCCGGGGACCGTCGTCGAGACCGTGCCCGGGATCACCGCCATGCAGGACCTCGCCGCCCGGTCGGGTGCCGTGCTGACCGAAGGCACCGAGCCGCTCACGCTCGTGCCCGTCACCGCCGGGGCGGCCGTGCTGAAGGACGCCCTGGCCGGGCCCGGGACCGTGGTCGCCTACAAGTTCGGGCGGCAGGCGCACGAGGTCGCCGAGGCGCTGCGGGAGACCGGGCGGCTCGCCGACGCCGTGTGGGGGTCGGCGCTCGGACTGCCGGAGGAGTCCGTGCGTCCGGCCGCCGAGCTCGACGACACGCCCCTGCCCTATCTGTCGACGCTCATCGCACCCGCCCGGCGCGACGGCGGACGGGGCGGAAAGCTCTGACGCGTCCGCCCCTCACCCCGCCCCCGTTCCACCCCCTGTACGAGAGGACCCATCCCATGGCCGACGCCCCCGCCGGCAAAGTGACCTTCGTCGGTGCCGGCCCCGGCGCCGCCGACCTGCTGACGTTCCGCGCCGCACGCGCCATCGCCGAGGCCGACGTCGTGATCTGGGCGGCCAGCCTGGTCCAGGAGGAGGTCCTCGAGCACGCCCGCGAGGACGCGGAGATCCTCGACTCGGCGACCATGTCCCTGGAGGACGTCGTCGCCGTGTACGAGCGGGCCCGCGGTGAGGGGCTCAAGGTCGCCCGTATTCATTCCGGTGACCCGGCCCTGTGGGGCGGTACGCAGGAGCAGGTCGACCGGTGTGCCGACCTCGGCATCGCCACCGAGATCGTGCCCGGTGTCTCCTCCTTCTCGGCCGTGGCGGCCCTGGCGCAGCGCGAGTTGACCATCCCCGAGGTCGCGCAGTCGGTCGTGCTGACCCGGCTCGGCGGCGGCAAGACGCCCATGCCGCCCGGGGAGGAGGTCCGGGAGTTCGCCAAGCACGGCACCACCATGGCGGTGTTCCTGTCCGCCGCCCGCAGCGGGCAGCTCGTGCGGGAGCTGCTGGAGGGCGGCTACCCGACGACGACCCCGGTCGTGGTGGCGTACCAGGCGACCTGGCCGGAGGAGCTGATCGTGAAGTGCACGATCGGCACGCTGGAGGAGACGGTCAAGGAGCACAAGCTCTGGAAGCACACCCTGTTCCTGGTCGGTCCGGCGCTCGACGCGCACGGCACGCGCTCGCACCTGTATCACCCGGGTCACTTCCACGGCTACCGCAAGGCCGACCCGGAGGCCCGCAGAGCCCTGCGTGAGCGGGGTGCCAGTACATGATCACCGTGGTCGGGACCGGCACGGGGGTTCCGGTGGGCGAGGACGTCCTGGCCGGGGCCGGGCTGGTCGTCGGCGGGCGGCGGCATCTGGACGCCGTACGGCTGCCGGAGACGGCCGAGCGGATCGTGCTCGGGCCGCTGGCGCCCGCGCTCGACGCCGTCGAACGGCAGGTCGGCGAGGGTGGCCGGGTCGTCGTGCTGGCGTCCGGGGATCCGGGGTTCTTCGGGATCGTGCGGGTGCTGGCCGAGCGGTTCGGGCCGGAGCGGCTGGATGTGCGGCCCGGGGTGTCGTCGGTCGCCGCCGCGTTCGCGCGGATCGGGCTGCCGTGGGACGACGCCGTGGTGGTGAGCGCCCACGGGCGGGAGCTGCGGACGGCCGTCAACGTGTGCCGGGCGCAGGCGAAGACGGCCGTGCTGACCGGCCCGGGCGCGGGTCCGGCGGAGCTGGGCGCGGCGTTGCGGGACGCGGCGCGGGTGCTGGTCGTCGCGTCCGGGCTCGGCTCGGACGCGGAGCGCGTGGAGCGGGTGACGCCCGCCGAGGCCGCCGCCCGGGACTGGGGTACGGCGGTGAACGTGGTGCTGTGCCTGGACGAGGCGCGTGCGCTCGGCCCTGTACGGACGGTCGCGGGGCCCGGTGAGCGGCCCGCCGGCTGGGCCCTGGAGGAGGCGGAGTTCACCCACCGGGACTCGATGATCACCAAGTTCGAGGTGCGGGCGCTGGCCCTGGCCCGGCTGGGGCCGCGCCCGGGCGACCTGGTGTGGGACGTGGGCGCCGGGTCGGGGTCCGTGGCCGTGGAGTGTGCGCGGCTCGGTGCGGCCGTCACCGCCGTGGAGAAGACCGCGGACGGCGTGCAGCGGGTCCGCGCCAACGCCGCCGCGCACGGTGTGGACGTGCGGGTGGTGCGGGGCGCGGCACCGGACGCGCTGGCGGAGCTCGCCGAGACCCCGGACGCCGTGTTCGTGGGGGGCGGCGGGCGCGAACTGCCCGCCATCGTCGCCGCGTGTGCGCGGCGTGCCCGGCGCACGGTGGTCGTCGCCATGGCGGCGCTCGACCGGGTGCCGGCCGCGCGCGAGGCCCTGACGAGCGCCGGTCTCACCTGCGACGGCGTGCTCCTGCAGTCGTCGCGGCTCGCGCCGCTGCCCGGGGACGTGACCCGGCTCGCGGCGACCAACCCCGTTTTCCTGCTGTGGGGCGTCCGGCCTCCGGCAGCTGTCGATGAAGGAGTTGCTCAGTGATCGGCCTCATTTCCGCCACCGCGGCGGGAGCGGCTGCGCGGGACCGGCTGGCCGCCGCGTGGCCGGACCGCACGCGTGTGTACGAGGGTCCCGTCGGGGACGCCGTACGGACCGCGTTCGCGCAGTGCGAGCAGCTCGTGTGCTTCCTGGCTACGGGGGCGGTGGTACGGCTGGTGGCACCGCTGCTGTCCGGCAAGACCGAGGACCCGGGCGTGGTGTGCGTCGACGAGGGCGGGCGGTTCGCCGTGTCGCTGCTGGGCGGGCACGGGGGCGGCGCCAACGATCTGGCCCGCGAGGTGGGTGACCTGCTGGGCGCCGAGCCGGTCGTGACGACGGCCACGGACGCCGTGGACCTGCCGGGCCTGGACACCCTCGGCCTGCCCGTGGAGGGCGACGTCGCCGGGGTGTCGCGGGCCCTGCTGGACGGCGAGGCCGTGGCGCTGCGGGCCGAGGTGGCCTGGCCGCTGCCGCCGCTGCCGTCGGCGGACGAGGGGGCGTACACGATCCGGCTCACCGACCGGCTCGTGGAGGCGGCCGGGCGCGAGGTGGTGCTGAGGCCGCCGACGCTGGTCGTCGGGGTCGGGGCGTCGAAGGGTGCCCCCGTGGAGGAGGTCCTCGGGCTCGTCGAGGACGCCCTGCGCGAGGCCGGGCTGTCCGTCGCGTCCGTCGCCGAACTGGCCACCGTCGACGCCAAGGCCGGCGAACCCGGCATCGTCGAGGCCGCCCGGCGGCTCGGCGTGCCCCTGGTGACGTACTCCGCCGGGGAGTTGGCCGGGGTCGACGTGCCCAATCCGTCCGACGCGCCGCTCGCGGCCGTCGGGACCCCGTCGGTGGCGGAGGCCGCCGCGCTCGTCGGCGGGGGCGAACTGCTCGTCCCCAAGCGCAAGTCGGACGCGAGCCCGGCGATGGCGACCTGTGCCGTCGTACGGCGGCCGGGGCGCGGGCGTCTCGCGGTGGTCGGGCTGGGGCCCGGCGCGCGGGACCTGCTGACGCCGCGTGCCAAGGCCGAACTGCGGCGGGCTTCCGTGCTCGTCGGACTCGACCAGTACGTCGACCAGATCCGTGATCTGCTGCGGCCCGGCACCCGGATCCTGGAATCGGGGCTCGGGGCCGAGGAGGAGCGGGCGCGCACGGCCGTCGAGGAGGCCCGCAAGGGGCAGGCCGTCGCGCTGATCGGCAGCGGGGACGCGGGCGTCTACGCCATGGCCTCCCCCGCGCTGGCCGAGGCCTCCGACGACATCGACGTGGTCGGTGTGCCCGGCGTGACGGCGGCGCTCGCGGCCGGTGCGATCCTGGGCGCCCCGCTGGGCCACGACCACGTGTCGATCAGCCTGTCCGACCTGCACACGCCGTGGGAGGTCATCGAGCGGCGGGTGCGGGCGGCGGCCGAGGCGGACCTCGTGGTCACCTTCTACAACCCGCGCTCGCGCGGCCGCGACTGGCAGCTCCCCAAGGCGCTGGGCATCCTCGCCGAGCACCGGACACCGGCGACGCCGGTCGGTGTCGTACGCAACGCCTCGCGGCCGGACGAGTCCAGCCGGCTCACGACGCTGGGTGCTCTCGACCCGGCGACGGTCGACATGATGACGGTCGTGACCGTGGGCAACACGGCGACCCGGGACATCGCGGGGCGCATGGTGACGCCGCGCGGCTACCGCTGGCAGTCGGCGCAGGAGGGCTCCGAGTGAACCGTGTCGTCCATCCCATCGAGGTGGAGTCGTACCGGCGCATGCGCGCCCGGCTGGACACCTCACACTTCCCGCCGCTGACCCGGGCGGTCGTGGAGCGGGTCGTCCACTCCGCCGCCGACCTCGACTACGCCTCCGACCTCGTCATGGACGAGGCCGACCTGGAGAAGGCGCACGCGGCGCTGCACGCCGGGGCGCCCGTGGTCGTGGACGTGGAGATGGTGGGCGCCGGTATCACCCGGCGCGAGACCGTCTGCCGCCTCAGGGACGCCGAGTCCGGGCCCGGGCTGACCCGTTCCGCGCACGCGATCCGGCTCGCCCACGAGCAGGTCGGCCCCGGTGCCCTCTGGGTGATCGGCAACGCGCCGACCGCGCTGGAGGAGCTGCTGACACTCGACGCGCGCCCCGCGCTCGTCATCGGACTGCCCGTCGGTTTCGTCGGAGCCGTCGAGTCGAAGGCCGCGCTGCGCGAGAGCGGACTGCCCGCCGTGAGCAACGTGTCCGAGAAGGGCGGGTCGGCGGTCGCCGCCGCCGCGCTCAACGCCCTGCTGTACCACCCCACTTCCGCCGAGGAGAAACTGTGACCACCCCGCCCGCCCTGCTCATCGCCGGCCACGGCACCCGGGACGACGCCGGAGCCGAGGCGTTCCGCGACTTCGTACGGCGGCTGGGGGCCCGGCACCCCGAACTGCCCGTCGCGGGCGGCTTCATCGAGCTGTCCCCGCCGCCGCTGGGCGAGGCCGTCACCGAGCTGGTGGAGCAGGGCGTGCGTCGGTTCGCCGCCGTCCCGCTGATGCTGGTGTCCGCCGGGCACGCCAAGGGCGACATCCCGGCGGCCCTGGCCCGCGAGAAGGAGCGGCACCCGGGCATCTCGTACACGTACGGGCGTCCGCTCGGCCCGCATCCGGCGCTGCTGAACGTGCTGGAGCGGCGGCTGGACGAGGCCCTGGGGTCGGCGGGCCGCACGCCCGGGGACCGGGCCGACGTGACGGTGCTGCTGGTCGGGCGCGGCTCGACGGACCCGGACGCCAACGCCGAGGTGCACAAGGCGGCCCGGCTGCTGTGGGAGGGGCGCGGGTACGCGGGTGTCGAGACGGCGTTCGTGTCGCTGGCCGCGCCGGACGTGCCGAGCGGGCTCGACCGCTGTGTGCGGCTGGGCGCCCGCCGGATCGTGGTCCTGCCCTACTTCCTGTTCACGGGCATCCTGCCGGACCGGGTGCGGCACCAGACGGAGGGCTGGGCCGCCGCGCACCCGGAGGTCGAGGTGTTGTCGGCGGACGTCATCGGGCCGGAGCCGGAGCTGCTGGACCTGGTGTGGGAGCGGTACGAGGAGGCCGTCAAGGGTGATCTGCGGATGAACTGCGACTCGTGCGTGTACCGCATCGCGCTGCCGGGCTTCGAGGACAAGGTGGGCATGCCGCAGCAGCCGCACTTCCACCCGGACGACGACGACCATCACCACGGGCACGGTCACGGGCACCACCACGGCGCTCATTCGCATGCGCACTGAGAGCGGGCACGATCTGCGTCACCACGGGGACGCGGAGGTCCGGGACGACGGCGGTTCGCTCGTCGACCTGGCCGTGAACGTCCGCGCGGACACGCCGCCGGTCTGGCTGCGGGAGCACATCGCCGCGTCGCTCGGCGGGCTCGCGGCCTACCCGGACGGGCGTGCCGCGCGGGCGGCGGTGGCCGCGCGGCACGGGCTGCCGGTGGAGCGGGTGCTGCTGACGGCGGGAGCGGCGGAGGCGTTCGTGCTGCTGGCGCGGGCGCTGAAGGTGCGGCGGCCGGTCGTCGTGCATCCCCAGTTCACGGAGCCGGAGGCGGCGCTGCGGGACGCGGGGCACGCGGTCGGCCGGGTGCTGCTGCGGGAGGAGGACGGTTTCCGGCTGGACCCGGCGGCCGTTCCCGAGGACGCGGACCTGGTGGTGATCGGCAACCCGACGAACCCGACGTCGGTGCTGCACCCGGCGGACGCGATCGCCGGACTCGCCCGGCCCGGGCGGGTGCTGGTGGTGGACGAGGCGTTCATGGACGCGGTGCCGGGCGAGCGCGAGGCCCTGGCGGGCCGTGTCGACGTGCCGGGTCTCGTGGTACTGCGCAGCCTGACGAAGACGTGGGGGCTGGCCGGGCTGCGGATCGGCTACGTGCTGGCGGCGCCCGAGACGATCGAGGACCTCCAGCGGGCGCAGCCGCTGTGGCCGGTGTCGACCCCGGCGCTGGCCGCCGCCGAGGCGTGCGTGGGGCCGCGGGCGCTGGCGGAGGCGGCCCACGCGGCGCACCGCATCGCGGCGGACCGCGCCCACCTGTCGGCCGGCCTCGCCCGCTTCGCCCCGGCCGGGCTGCGGGTGGCCGGGCCCGCGCAGGGCCCGTTCGTCCTGGTCCGCCTGCCGGGGGCGTCCGCCGTCCGCCGGCGCCTGCGCGACCTCGGCTACGCCGTGCGCCGCGGGGACACGTTCCCCGGGTTGGACGAGGAGTGGCTGCGGCTGGCGGTGCGGGACCGCAGGACGACCGACGGGTTTCTGCGGGCGCTGGAGCGGGCGCTGACGGACTGAGACCGCCGGGGGGTCAGCCCTTGCGGCGTGCCAGGACCACCGCTCCCGCGCCTGCCGCGAGCAGGACGATCGCGGCGCCCATGAGGTACGGCGTGGTCGAGCCGCCGCCCGTCTCGGCCAGGCCCGCCTCCGCGGGTCCGCCCTGCGGCTTGACGTCGGCGGGCGGGGTGGACTGCTCGGCCGGGGGCTGTGCCGCGGCTGCGGGCCGGGGTGTCCTGCAGGTCGCCTCGGCCAGCGTGACGGTGCCGTCGACCTCGGCGACGTTCAGCTTCAACGGGTTGACGGACACCTTGAGTTCGAGGGCGGTGGCGGCGGCCGTCCGGGCGGTGGTCCGGGTGCTGGAGAGGTCCAGGCGCACCTCGCCGACGCCCGGCACCTTGACGTCCGTCGGGCCGCCCGCGGTCAGCGCCACGCGCTTGCCGAGCACCGTCACCGAGCCGGGCAGGCCGGTCGTGGCGAACGGCTTCTTCCCGACCTCGCAAGTGGCCCTGGCCGTGACCTTCTCGACCTCGATCAGCGGCAGCAGCGGCAGGCCGGGGACATGGAGGCGGGCGTGGGCCAGGGTGGTGGCCCCCTCGGCCTTCGTGGCGGTGGCCGTGGCTCTCGCCTCGGCCGCCTCCGCGCGCAGCACGCTGAAGGGCCGGCCGCCGTCCACCGCGTCGAGGGTGGCCGTCAGCGTGGTCTTCCCGGCGCTCCGCGGGGCCCGGACGTCGTTGAGGGAGACGGCGAGGGGGACGTTCACCGACTTGTTCAGCAGGGAGACGTCCAGGCCGGTGCGCAGGACGACGGCGCTCGCGCGGCCGTGGTCGCCGGTGGCGTGCGCCGGGCTCACGCCGGTGAGTGCCACGGGCCCGGTGGCGAGGGCCGTGGCGGTCGCGACGGTCGCCAGACGGCGTGCGGACATGCGGAAGGCAGGGCTGTTCACGGTGGGGACTCCAGGAGAGACAGGCTCGGGACCCGGAAAGAATCGCCGCACCGCGCATACGGCGTCAGCGATCTGACGCCGCTTCACTCCAACGTGGCGAGACCGTGGATCCATTCGAATCCACCGGCACAGTCGTTCCCCGCCGTCACCCTCGCGGCTACCCGACCACGCGCCCGTTCAGCACCACCCGGCGCGGCGACGCCAGCACCCGTACGTCGGCCCGCGGGTCCTCGTCGTAGACGAGGAGGTCGGCCGGGGCGCCCTCGTCGAGGCCGGGGCGGCCGAGCCAGGCGCGGGCCGTCCAGGTGCCCGCGGCGAGGGCCTCGACGGGCGGGATGCCGGCGGTGACGAGTTCGCCCACCTCGGCCGCGGCCAGGCCGTGGGCGAGGCCGCCGCCGGCGTCGGTGCCGACGAAGACGGGGATCCCGGCGTCGTAGGCGCCCCGCACGGTGTCGTAGCGGCGTTCGTGGAGCCTGCGCATATGGGCCGACCAGCGCGGGAAGCGGGCTTCGCCGCCGTCCGCGAGCTGCGGGAAGGTGGCGATGTTGACCAGGGTCGGGACGATGGCGACGCCGCGTTCGGCGAACAGCGGGATGAGGTCCTCGGTCAGGCCCGTCGCGTGTTCGATGCAGTCGATCCCCGCCTCGACGAGGTCCTGGAGGGAGTCCTCGGAGAAGCAGTGCGCGGTCACGCGGGCGCCCAGGCGGTGGGCCTCGGCGATCGCCGCCTCGACGGCCTCGCGGGGCCAGCAGGCCGACAGGTCGCCGAGGTCGCGGTCGATCCAGTCGCCGACCAGCTTGACCCAGCCGTCACCGCGGCGGGCCTCCTGGGCGACGTAGGCGACCAGGTCCTCCGGCTCGATCTCCCAGGCGTAGTTGCGGATGTAGCGGCGGGTGCGGGCGATGTGCCGCCCGGCGCGGATGATCTTCGGCAGGTCCTCGCGGTCGTCGATCCAGCGGGTGTCCGAGGGCGAGCCGGCGTCGCGGATGAGCAGCGTGCCGGCGTCCCGGTCGGTCAGGGCCTGCTTCTCGGCGACGTCCTCGGGGACCGGGCCGTGCCGGTCGAGTCCCACGTGGCAGTGCGCGTCGACGAGGCCGGGCAGGGCCCAGCCGGCGACCGTGCGGATGTCGCGGGCGCCGGCGGGACGGTCGTAGGAGATGCGGCCGTCGACCACCCACAGCTCGTCCCGGACATCCTCGGGCCCGACGAGCACCCGTCCCTTCACGTGCAGCACCGTGCGATCGCTCATGCACCGCACCTTAATGAGCCGCCCGGCGGGAATCGAAGGGGGCCGGTGTGCGCGGGACTCGGCGCGCAGGGGGGTGAGGGCCGCCGGTTACCCTCGATGCGATCGAACCTGCTGTGAGTGAAGAGAGCTTTGCCGTGACGCATCCGTTTCTGGACCTGGCCCCGCTCGGCGCGGACCGCTTCGCCGCGATCGAGGACCGTGTGGCCCGGCTGCTGAGCACCGAGCAGGACGTCGTGATCATGCAGGGCGAGGCGCTGCTGCCGCTGGAGGGCGCGATCCGCGCCGCGGCCGGTCCGGGCACGACGGCGCTGAACGTCATCACGGGGCCGTACGGGCAGACCTTCGGCGACTGGCTGCGGGACTGCGGTGCCACGGTGATCGACCTGGCGGTGCCCTTCCACACGGCGGTCACGGCCGGGGAGGTCCGCCAGGCCTTCACCGACCACCCGGAGATCGACTTCGTGTCCCTGGTGCACGCGGAGGCGGCGACCGGCAACACCAACCCGGTCGCCGAGATCGGCGAGGTCGTGCGGGCGCACGGGGCGCTGTTCTATCTGGACGCCGTGGCGTCGATCGGGGCCGAGCCGGTGCTGCCGGACGCGTGGGGCGTGGACCTGTGCGTGATCGGGGCGCAGAAGGCGATGGGCGGTCCGGCCGGGGTGTCCGCGGTGTCGGTGAGCGAGCGGGCCTGGGCCCGCATGGCGGCGAACCCGAAGGCGCCCCGCCGGTCGTACCTGTCGCTCCTCGACTGGAAGGAGCGTTGGATCGACGGCGGCCGCAAGGCGCTGCTGCATGCGCCCGCGCAGCTGGAGATGCTGGCGCTGGAGGCGTGTGTGGAGCGGATCGAGTCGGCGGGGCTGGAGGCCGTGATGGCCCGGCACGCGTCCGCCGCGGCGGCGACCCGGGCCGGGGCGGTCGCGCTCGGTGGCGGACTGGAGCCGTACGTGTACGAGGCGCGGGACGCGGCGCCCGTCGCCACGACGCTGCGGGCACCGTCCGGGGTGGTCGCGTCGGAGCTGGTCCGGCGGGCACTGGAGGCCGATCCGGCGGTGCCGGTCGCCGCCGGCGGGGGCGCGCTGGCCAAGGAGATGATCCGGGTCAACCACTACGGCGCGGAGGCGACGCCGGGTGCGGTGCGGGCGAGTCTGGCGGCACTGGGGGCGGCGCTCTCCGAGCAGGGGCTGTCCGTGGATGTGGAGGGCGCGCTGCGGGCCGCCGAGGAGGCGTGGCGGTAGTTCTCGGCCAGGACGCACCGGGGCACCGCTGTCAGTGCCCCCTGCCATGCTCCCCGTATGACCGCCAACACATCTTCCGACACTCCCACCCTCCCCGACGGCCGCCCCGTCCCGCACCTCACGGGCGACGAGCGGGCCATGCTCGAGAGCTGGCTGGACTTCCACCGGGCCACGCTGGAGCTGAAGTGCGCCGGGCTGGACGACGCGCAGGTGCGGATCGCGGCGGCCGAGCCGTCCTCGCTGACCCTGCTCGGGCTCGTGCAGCACCTCGCCGAGGTCGAGCGGAACTGGTTCCAGCGGGTGGCCGGCGGGCTCGCCGTACCGCCCGTGTTCGAGGACGCCACCGGCTACGCGCTGGAGCCGGCGCGCGGGCTGGACGAGTCGCTCGGGATCTGGCGGCGGGAGATCGCCCGGGGGCGGGAGCTGTGCGCCGGGCTCCCGCTGGACCACATCGGGCGGGTCGCCGAGGGGCCGATGCCCGGGATGGAGGTCAGCCTGCGCTGGGTGCTCATCCACATGATCGAGGAGTACGCACGGCACAACGGTCATGCCGATCTCCTGCGGGAACGCATCGACGGAGTGACCGGGGCCTGAATTCCACGTGCTATCCGAGACATCTCACATGTAAGGTGGCACACAATTAGGAATTGAATTCTTTCAAAAACAGCCAGCCCTATTCTTCTGCCCGCTTTTCCCGGTCCTAAACACGCAGATTTTGAGGACACCTGGAGGGGAATTTCTGGGGGGTTTCGTGAGGCTTACATGGCTGTGACGCGTTACACATCGTGATCGTTTTGTCCGGTAATTACCGGACAATATCGGGCATCCTGGTACCTTGATACGTGAATCTGCGCGCCCGCGCGATAACACAGACGGGTTCCATATGTAACCCCGCTCGGCGATGCAATTTTGAATTTCGCTGGGTAAGTTCGATTTCCATGACTGCCGTACAAGCAGATCCGCAAATCGACCGCCCCACGGTGGCTGACGGAGCCGCACTCTGGCGGATGGCGAAGGACTCGAAGGTTCTCGACCTGAACTCGTCCTACAGCTATCTGCTGTGGTGCCGGGACTTCGCCGCCACCTCGGCCGTCGCCCGTGACGAGCACGGCGAGCCGATGGGTTTCATCACCGGGTACGCGCGGCCGGACAGCCCGCGCACCCTGCTGGTCTGGCAGGTGGCGGTGGACGAGGCCCACCGCGGGCGCGGACTGGCCGCCGCCCTGCTCGACGGCCTCGTCGCGCGAACCGTGGCCGAGCGCGGGGTGACGACGGTGGAGACCACCATCACCCCGGGCAACACGGCCTCGGAGCGCCTGTTCACGTCGTTCGCCGAGCGTCACGGCGCTCGGCTGGAGCGCGAGGTGCTGTTCGACACGGGCCTGTTCCCCGACGGGCCGCACGACGCAGAGGTGCTGTACCGCATCGGCCCCCTGCCCCACTGACTTTCCGGGTTCCCGCCCGACTCCCGCAGACTTCCCCCACGCACCGAGGAGCGATTCGTCGTGACCATCACCCAGCCCGACCTGAGTGTCTTCGAGACCGTCGAGTCCGAGGTACGCAGCTACTGCCGCGGCTGGCCCACCGTCTTCGACCGTGCGGTGGGCAGCCGCATGTACGACGAGGACGGCCATGAGTACCTCGACTTCTTCGCCGGAGCGGGGTCACTGAACTACGGGCACAACAACCCCGTCCTGAAACGCGCGCTCATCGACTACCTGGAGCGCGACGGCGTCACGCACGGGCTCGACATGTCGACCACCGCCAAGCGCACGTTCCTGGAGGCCTTCCAGAACCTGCTGCTGCGCCCGCGCGACCTGCCGTACAAGGTCATGTTCCCCGGCCCGACCGGCACCAACGCCGTGGAGGCCGCGCTGAAGCTGGCGCGGAAGGTGAAGGGGCGCGAGTCGATCGTGTCGTTCACCAACGCCTTCCACGGCATGTCGCTGGGCTCGCTGGCCGTGACCGGCAACGCCTTCAAGCGGGCCGGCGCCGGTATCCCGCTGGTGCACGGCACCCCGATGCCGTTCGACAACTACTTCGACGGCACCGTCGAGGACTTCCTGTGGTTCGAGCGGCTGCTGGAGGACCAGGGCTCCGGCCTGAACAAGCCGGCCGCCGTGATCGTCGAGACCGTGCAGGGCGAGGGCGGCATCAACGTGGCCCGGCCCGAGTGGCTGCGCGCCCTGTCCGAGCTGTGCGAGCGGCAGGACATGCTGCTGATCGTCGACGACATCCAGATGGGCTGCGGCCGCACCGGCGCGTTCTTCTCCTTCGAGGAGGCGGGCATCGTGCCGGACATCGTCACCGTCTCGAAGTCGATCAGCGGTTACGGCATGCCCATGTCGCTGTGCCTGTTCAAGCCCGAGCTCGACGTCTGGGAGCCCGGCGAGCACAACGGCACCTTCCGCGGCAACAACCCCGCCTTCGTCACGGCCACCGCGACCCTGGAGACGTACTGGGCCGACGGTTCCGCGATGGAGAAGCAGACCCGCAAGCGCGGCGAGCAGGTCGAGCAGGCCATGATCTCCATCACCGAGGAGAACCTGGCCGACGTCAAGGAGTACCGGGGCCGCGGCCTGGTCTGGGGCCTGGAGTTCCACGACAAGGAGCGTGCCGGCAAGGTCGCCAAGCGTGCCTTCGAGCTCGGACTGCTCATCGAGACGTCCGGCCCGGAGAGCGAGGTCGTGAAGCTGCTCCCGGCGCTCACCATCACCCCCGAGGAACTGGACGAGGGCCTGTCGACGCTGGCGCGCGCCGTCCGAGAGACCGCCTGACCAACCGAGCATCACTCATCTAGGAGGCATCGCAGCACCGTGATTGTCCGTTCGTTCAAGGAGATCGAAGGTACCGACCGGCACGTGAAGGCGGCGTCCGGTACGTGGGAGAGCAAGCGCATCGTCCTCGCCAAGGAGAAAGTCGGTTTCTCCCTGCACGAGACGGTCCTCTACGCGGGTACGGAGACGTCGATGTGGTACGCGAACCACATCGAGGCCGTCGTCTGTGTGGAGGGCGAGGCCGAGCTGACCGACCACGAGACCGGGCTGACCCACACGATCACGCCCGGCACCATGTACCTCCTGGACGGGCACGAGAGGCACACGCTGCGGGTCAAGCAGGACTTCCGCTGCCTCTGCGTGTTCAACCCGCCCGTGACCGGACGGGAGGACCACGACGAGAACGGCGTATACCCGCTGCTCACCGAGGAGGTGTGACGTTTCCATGACCGCCACCACCGAGACCACCACCGGTATCCCCGACCTCTATCCCAGTCGCGGCGCCGCCGAGGTGCTCACCCCGCGCCAGGACCCGGTCGTCTGGGGCGCGCCCGACGCCCCGGGCCCGGTCGCGCCGGCCGATCTGCTGTCCTTCGAGCGTGACGGCTTCCTGGCCATCGACGAGCTCATCAGCGCGGACGAGGTCGCGGTCTACCGGAACGAGCTGAACCGGCTGGTGCACGACCCGGACATGCGTGCCGACGAGCGGTCGATCGTCGAGCCGAAGTCCAAGGAGATCCGCACGGTCTTCGAGGTGCACAAGATCAGCGAGGTGTTCGCCCGGCTGGTCCGCGACGAGCGGGTCGTCGGACGGGCGCGGCAGATCCTCGGCTCGGACGTGTACGTCCACCAGTCGCGGATCAACGTCAAGCCGGGGTTCGGCGCCAGTGGTTTCTACTGGCACTCGGACTTCGAGACGTGGCACGCCGAGGACGGTCTGCCGCGGATGCGCACGGTGTCGGTCTCGATCGCGCTGACCGAGAACTTCGACACCAACGGCGGACTCATGATCATGCCGGGGTCGCACAAGACGTTCCTCGGGTGCGCGGGGGAAACCCCGAAGGACAACTACAAGAAGTCGCTGCAGATGCAGGACGCGGGCACGCCGTCCGACGAGGCGCTGACCCAGATGGCCACGCAGCACGGCATCAGGTTGTTCACCGGCAAGGCCGGTTCGGCGACCTGGTTCGACTGCAACGCCATGCACGGTTCCGGCGACAACATCACGCCGTTCCCGCGCAGCAACGTGTTCATCGTGTTCAACAGCGTGGAGAACACGGCGGTGGAACCGTTCGCGGCGCCGGTGCGGCGGCCGGAGTTCATCGGTGCGCGGGACTTCACGCCCGTGAGGTGACCGCTGGTCAGCGGTGAAGTGACCGTGTGACAGAGCTGCCGGGTGGGGCCTCCTCGTGTGGGACGGGAGGCCCCACCCGGTTGTGTCATGCCGCCAGGACCTCGAGGAGCCGGTCCACGTCCGCGGGCGTGTTGTAGAGGTGGAACGCGGCCCGCAGGTTCCCGGCCCGGTCGGAGACCTCGATGCCCGCCCGGCTAAGTTCGCCCTGCCGGTCGCCGAGCCCCGGCACCGACACGATCGCCGAGCCGGGCGCGGGCACCGGCTCGTGGCCCAGCGCGGCGAGCCCGGCACGGAAGCGGTCCGCGAGGCCGACGTCGTGGGCGTGCACCACGTCGACGCCGATCTCCTCCAGCAGTTCCAGTGAGGCGCGCAGCCCGGCGTAGGTGAAGAGGGCCGGGCTGACGTCGAACCGCCGTGCGGAGTGGGCGAGTTCCTCGACGGGGCCGTAGCAGCTGTCCCAGGGGCGTTCCCCGGCGACCCAGCCCGCGAGCAGCGGCGTGAGTCCGCCGAAGTCCTGCGGGGCGACGAAGAACGAGGCCCCGTGCGGGCCCAGCAGCCACTTGAATCCGACGGCGGCGAGGAAGTCGTCCGCGGCGGCCTCCATCGGCAGCCAGCCTGCGGACTGCGAGGCGTCGACGTAGGTACGGGCGCCGTGGGCCCGGGCCGCCTCGCGCACGGCGGGCAGGTCGGCGAGGCGGCCGTCGGCGGACTGGGCGGCGCTGACCGCGACCAGCGCGGTGCCGGGACGGACGGACTCGGCGAGCCGCTCCAGGGGCACGGCGCGCACCTTGAGGTCGCCGCGCGCGTGGAACGGGTTCACCAGCGAGGAGAAGTCGCCCTCCGCCGTGAGGACTTCGGCACCGGCGGGCAGCGAGGCGGCGATCAGCCCGCCGTACTCGGCGACCGAGGCTCCGGTCGCGACGCGCTCGGCCGGAACGCCGGCCAGCCGGGCGAAGGAGGCACGGGCGGCCTCCACGTCCTCGTACAGGGGACCCAGGGGCGTGCCCTCGGCGCGCATCCGCACCGCCTGCTGCACGGCGCTGACGGTGCGGGCGGGCAGGAGCCCGTTGCTCGCGGTGTTGAGGTAGGTGTGCTTCGGGGTGAACTCGGCACGGACGAGGTTCTCGAAGGTCTCCATGGAACCACTCTGCGTCCCCGGGATCTCCCCGTCCATTGCCGCTTTCTGCGTGATGTCGCTAAGGAGCGCTTATGGGTGCGCACCGACCTGGGCGTTTCAGTGCTGGGGCACGGCGCAGCCGTCCGGGCCGCAGGCGTCCGCGCCGTCGCCGCTGTCGACGATCTTCAGGGGCGAGGCCTCGCCGTACGCCTGGGTGAGGGCCTGGGCGAAGACCTCGGCGGGCTGGGCGCCGGAGACGCCGTACTTGCGGTCGAGGACGAAGAACGGCACGCCGTTCGCCCCGAGCTGTGCGGCCTCGCGCTCGTCGGCGCGTACGTCATCGGCATACGCTCCCGGGTCGGCGAGCACCGCGCGCACGGCCTCCGTGTCGAGACCTGCGGCCGAGGCGAGCTCCACCAGCCGCTCGTCGTCGTTGAAGACGGACCGCTCCTCGGCGAAGTTGGCCCGGTAGAGCAGGTCGAGCAGCTGCTCCTGGCGGCCCTGCTCCTTGGCGAAGTGCAGCAGGCGGTGCATGTCGAAGGTGCTGCCGTGGTCGCGGCCCCGGGTGCGGTAGTCGAGCCCCTCGGCGGCGGCCTGGGCCCCGAGGTTGTCCTCCCCGGCCTCGGCCTGCGCTGCACTCATCCCGTACTTCTTGGTGAGCATCGTGATCACGGGCTGGATGTCGTCCTTGGCGCGGCCCGGGTCCAGCTCGAAGGAGCGGTGCACCACCTCGACCTCGTCGCGGTGCGGGAAGTCCCGCAGCGCCTTCTCGAAGCGGGCCTTGCCCACGTAGCACCAGGGGCAGGCGATGTCGCTCCAGATCTCGACGCGCATGTCTCGGCTCTCTCCAGGTCGTACGGGTGCGGAGACTCCCTCCGCCGAGTGCATGAACGTTCAAGCAGCGGTCTTCATTCCCCGGCCAGGGCGAGCCGCATGCGCAGATGGTGATCCCCCGGCGCGGCCGGCTCCGGGACCCAGCCCTGCCGCCGGTAGAACGCCTGTGCCCGCCGGTTGTCGACGTGCACGTCGAGGACGGCCGTACGCCTGCCGTCGGCCTGCCACTCCTCCACGCACGCGGTGTGCAGGGCGGCGCCGACACCGCGACGCCAGTGCTCGGGGTCGACGTGGAACTGGAACAGCTTCACCGAGTCCGCCGGGGCGCCCTCAGGGGTGCGGAAGGAGGCGAGGCCGATGATGCGGCCCGCCTCCACGACGCACAGCACACGGCCGTCCGGCCGGGCGAGGGCGCCGCGCCAGGAGGCGGTCCAGTCCGTGCCGTCCTGCGGCAGCCCGTCGGGGTAGTACGTCGCCCTGGCCCGCGCGTGCAGCGCGACGACGTCCGCCACCTCGGCGGGCAGGACGGTACGGATCACACGGCCCGGAATCACTCGGTTGCTGATCATGGAACGGAGGACGAGACCGGGCCGGGACGCGGTTCCCGGCCCGCCCTCAGCTGCCGTCGCGCAGATCGTCCGGCCAGCTCGGCCTGAACTCGACGTGGTCGTACGTCACCACGCAGCCCTCGCCCATCGGGGACTGGGCCATGAAGCCGACCAGGGCCGCGCCGGTCTCCTTCTCGTCGCCGAGGGTGAACAGGCGGACGAAGGTCCAGCGTTCGCCGTCGCGGGAGGCGTGGAAGGCGAAGGCGCGGCCGGTGCGGCTGACCCGGAGCCAGACCGAACTGCCGTCCACCGTGAAGGAGTTGGTGTCGTCGGAGTGGCCCCGGGTTACCACGGTGCAGACGGTGGGGACGTCCGGGGAGTACTCCAGGCAGAGCTTGGCCCAGGCCCGCTCCCCCACGTGGACGTAGAGCACCCCGGCGTCGAAGGCCGCGCCGAACCCGACGGTGACCTTGGCGATCAGCTGGAAGTCCCCTTCGGGCGCCCCGAGCAGCCGGGGCGCGTCGGAAGCGGGGTCCAGCCCTTCCCCGGTGGGCGGCACGAACCGATCCTGCCGCGCCCCGGCCCAAGCGGTGAGCACACCGTCCTCGTAGGACCAATGGGCTTCGGGGCCATATGTGCGCAGACCGAAAGGAAGTTCGGGAAGTTCGAGATCCATTCGACCAAGTCTTTCAGGTCCGCCCCTCGGGGGCGCGGGGAACTGCGCGACAAGCCACAGCGAACCGCGAGTCGGCAACCCACCACGCCCCTACGGCGCTCAGCGCTCCAAACGCCCGTTGAACCTACGAGGCAGCCCCAAGGGGTTCTCGTCCCGCAGCTCCTGCGGCAGCAACGCCTCGGGGGCGTTCTGATAAGCGACCGGCCGCATCCACCGCTCGATCGCCGTCCCGCCCACCGACGTGGACGTCGACGTCGTGGCCGGGTACGGCCCGCCGTGGTGCTGAGCCGGCGCGACGGCGACACCCGTCGGCCAGCCGTTCACCAGCACCCGCCCGGCCAGCGGCGTCAGCTCCGCGAGGATCTCCGCGCCGCGGCCCTCGCCCGCCGCCTCCTCCTCGGACAGTTGCACCGTCGCCGTGAGGTTGCCCGGCAGTCGCGACAGCACCGACTTCACCTCGGTCTCGTCCTCGTAGCGGGCCACCACGGTGACCGGCCCGAAGCACTCCTCCAGGAGCAGGTCGTGCTCGCCCTCGGCGGCCAGCCTGCTCGCCGGCACCGTGAGGAAGCCCGCGCTGACCGTGTGCTCGCCGCCCGCGCCCGGGGTGACCGGGGACTCGACGTCGGGCAGCTCGGCCCGCTCGGCGACCCCGGCGACGAAGTTGTCGCGCATGCGGTGGTCGAGCAGGACCCCGGCGTCGGTGTCGCTGACGGCGTCGGTCAGGGACTTCAGCAGGGCGTCACCGGCGGCACCGGCCGGCGCGAGGACGAGGCCCGGCTTCACACAGAACTGGCCGACGCCCAGCGTCATCGAACCGGCGAGACCCGCGCCGATCGCCTCGGCCCGCTCGGCGGCCGCGGCCTCGGTGACGACGACCGGGTTCAGGGAGCCCAGCTCGCCGTGGAAGGGGATCGGGACGGGGCGGGCCGCCGCCGCGTCGAAGAGGGCACGGCCACCGCGCACGGAACCGGTGAAGCCGGCCGCCGCGACCAGCGGGTGCTTGATCAGCTCGACGCCCGCCTCGAAGCCGTGGACCAGGCCCACGACGCCCTCGGGGATGTCGTGCCGGGCGGCGGCGCGGCGCAGCACCTTGGCGACGTACTCGGACAGCGCCGGGTGGTCCGGGTGGGACTTGACGACGACGGGGCAGCCGGCCGCGAGGGCGCTCGCGGTGTCGCCGCCCGCGACCGAGAAGGCGAACGGGAAGTTCGACGCCGAGTAGACGGCGACGACGCCGAGCGGCACCTTGTAGCGGCGCAGGTCCGGGATCGGCGGGGTCGCGGTGTCGTCGGGGTGGTTGATGACGACGTCGAGGAAGGCGCCCTCGTCGACGATGTCCGCGAAGGCGCGCAGCTGGTAGCAGGTGCGGGCGAGCTCGCCGGTCAGCCGGACCGGGCCGAGCGCGGTCTCCGCGTCGGCGGCGTCGACGAGACCGTCCCTGGCCGCCTCCAGCTCGTCCGCGACGGTGCGCAGGAAGGCCGCGCGGACCGCGCGGTCGGCGAGGGCGCCGCGCGACTCGTGCGCGGCGCGGACGGCGACGTCCACCTCCTGGGCTGTGGCCTCCACCGCAACCTGCTCGCGCTGCTTCCCGGTTCGGGGGTCGACACTCCAGACTGGTGCTGCTGCCACCGCGGGTCCCTCCACACATGTAATGCCGCAGTACTGGGTCATCCACCAGGGGCGTTCGATATACTGAACGCTGTCTCTGATGATGAATATGCTGTGGAGACTATTTCGCGTCCAACGAAGGGGTCAAGGGCGATGTCGGCTGGCGAGACGGGCGGCGGGGCGCAGGTCAAGTCCGCGGTGCGAACGGTTGAACTGCTCGAATACTTCGCCGGACGCCCCGGCATGCACTCCCTCGCGGCGGTCCAGGAGGCCGTCGGGTATCCCAAGTCCAGCCTCTACATGCTGCTGCGCACCCTGGTCGAGCTGGGCTGGGTGGAGACGGACGCGACGGGCACGCGGTACGGCATCGGGGTGCGGGCCCTGCTGGTCGGCACGTCGTACATCGACGGCGACGAGGTCGTCGCGGCGGCCCGCCCGACCCTGGACCGGCTCTCGGACGACACGACCGAGACCATCCACCTCGCCCGCCTCGACGGCACGAACGTCGTCTACCTGGCCACCCGCCAGTCGCAGCACTACCTGCGCCCCTTCACCCGGGTCGGCCGCCGGCTGCCCGCGCACTCCACGTCCCTCGGCAAGGCGCTGCTGAGCACTTACTCGGACGAGCAGGTCCGCAAGATGCTCCCGGAGACGCTGCCCGCGCTGACCGAGCACACCATCACCGACCGGGAGAAGCTCATCGAGGAGCTGCGCCAGGTGCGGGAGCAGGGCTTCGCCGTGGACCGCGAGGAGAACACGCTGGGGCTGCGCTGCTTCGGCGTGGCGATCCCGTACCGCACCCCGGCGCGGGACGCGATCAGCTGCTCAGTGCCGGTGGCCCGGCTGACCCCGGCGCACGAACAGCTGGTGAAGGACGCGCTCTTCGACGCGCGGGACCGGCTGACACTGGCGACTCGTAGGCTCTGAGGCATGAACGTCGAGCTGCGCCAGGTCCACGACAGTGATCTGCCGGTCTTCTTCCGGCAGATGAACGACCCCGAGTCCTTGAGCATGGCGGCCTTCACCCCGGAGGATCCGGCCGACCGGGCCGCCTTCGACACCCGCTGGTCCCGGATGCGCTCCTCGCCCGATGTCGTCGTCCGTACGGTCCTGGCCGACGGCGACGTGGTCGGCAGCGCGGGGGTGTACGGGGTGCCGGGCGAGCGCGAGGTGACGTACTGGGTCGACCGCGCGTACTGGGGCAAGGGCATCGCCACGCAGGCGCTGCGGGCGCTGCTCGCCGAGGTGCCCGAGCGCCCGCTGTACGCGCGTGCGGCGTCGGACAACACGGGGTCGCTGCGCGTGCTGGAGAAGTGCGGGTTCCGCGTGGCGGCGGCGGCCCGGGGATATGCCCCGGCCCGGGGTGCCGAGATCGACGAGACGGTGCTCATCCTGGAGGACTGAGGGGCCTCTCCCCCGCCCGGCGGAGGCGGATCGTCGCCGGGCAGGAGGTGCCGGCGGCCTCCCCCGCGGGAGCCTGATCGCATGACGCAGTCGATTGCTCCCCCCGCCGCTCCCGGCCCCGCCGTCCGTGCCGGCCGCACGCGGCGGATCCTCCGTGCCGTCGCCGTCGTCTCCTGCGTGCCGTACCTCGCCCTCAAGGCCGCCTGGGTCGCCGGGAGTCACGTCGGGATACCCGAGGGCAGCTCGCTGCTCGACGACCGCCTCACGATGGCCGTGGTCAACGGTCTGTCGATGCTGCTGGACAGCGCGGTGATCGTGCTGGCGCTGGTGCTGACCCGGCCGTGGGGGCTGCGGGTGCCCGCGTGGCTGCCGGCGTTCCCGGTGTGGGTCGCGACCGGGCTGCTCGCGCCCATCATGGCCGGGTTCCCGGCGCAGCTGGTGGTGAGGGCGTTCGGCGGAGGCGGCGCCTCGTCCGCGGGCCGGGAGGCCTTCCTGGACGAGTGGGTGTTCGCCGTCGTGTACACCGGGTTCATCGCCCAAGGGCTCGCCCTGGGCGGCCTCTTCGTGCTCTACGCGCGGGACCGCTGGGGGCACCTGTGGCGCGGGCGGGTGTGGGACCTGCCCGTCGGTGCCGTCGGCCCGGCCCACCGGGCCCTCGCCGTGGCCGCCGCCGTGCTCGCCCTGCCGCCGCTCACGCTCCACGCCCTCTGGGCCTGCGGCGTCTCCGCCGGACTCAGCGAGGGCCGGGCGGCGGACCGGGGCGGTGAGTTCTACGTCCTGGAGGCCCTGTTCGTCGTGTTCCTCCTCGCGGCGGTCGCCGGTGCCGTGCTGCTGGCCTTCCGGCGCGGCCGGGCCCTGCCCGTGTCGGTCCCGCTCTCTCTCGCCTGGGTCGGCTCGGGTGCCGTGGCCTGCTGGGGCGGCTGGCTGTCGCTGGCCTCCGCCGGCGGGGTGGCGGACCTCGCCGACCGCCCCACGCCGCCGATGCACCTCGCCTACGCTGGGCAGATGCTCGTCGGCCTGCTCGTCGCCGCCCTCTGCGCCTACTTCTTCGCGGAGCGCTCGGCCAGGGCCGCGCGGCGGGCGGCGTGAGCACGGTCGCCCGGTCGCTGTTCGGCCGTCGGGCGCGCCTGCGCTGGATCCATCTGATCCTCGGTGGTGCGCTGGCCATGCCGTACGTCCTGGTCGGTTCGGTGGTGATCGGCCCGGTCACCGGCTCGGCGGACGTCTTCGGCTCCTTCCCCCTCCAGCTCGCCTCGTTCGGCGTGGGTCTGCCGCTCGCGGCCGTCACCTCGCTGTTCCCGCTGACCCGGCCGCTGGAATCGGCCGCCGTGCGCTGGCTGTGCGGTGTGGAGGCGGACCGGCTCGCCCTCGGGCCCGCACGGACGCGGGGCGAGAAGGGCCGTACGGCTGCCTGGTTCACGCTGCATCTCGGGTTCGGCGGGATCATCGCGGGGATGTCGCTGGCGCTGCCGCCGTTCGCCGCCGCGCTGATCGTGCTGCCGCTCCTCGCGGGGCTGCGCGGCGGCCGACTCGGTCTGCCCGAAGCCTTCGACCACACCTGGGTTCTGGCGCTCGCCCCGTTCGCGGGCGTGGCGTCGCTCGTCGCCCTCGCCGGCTGTGCGGCCGGCTGCGGTGCGCTGCTGGCCCGCTGGGCGCCCCCGCTGCTCGGCCCCACGCCCCGGGAGCGGCTCGCCGCAGCCGAGGCCCGCGCAGCCGACCTGGCCGTGCGCAACCGGCTGGCGCGGGAGCTGCACGACTCGGTCGGCCACGCCCTGAGCGCGGTCACGCTGCAGGCGAGTGCGGCCCGCCGGGTCCTCGACTCCGACCCGGAGTTCGTCCGCGAGGCCCTCGCGGCGATCGAGGACACGACCCGGCGCACGGTCGGTGAACTCGACGCCGTCCTGGGCGTGCTGCGCGAGGGCGACGCCCCGGGCACGGCGCCGGCGCCCACCCTCGCCGCCGACCTCGACGCACTGCTGAGGCGCACCCGGGCGGGCGGACAGCGCGTGCGGGCCACCGTGGAGGCCGACCCCGAGGCGCTGCCCCCGCTGCTGTCCCGCGAGGCCTACCGCATCGTGCAGGAGGGGCTGAGCAACGCCCTCAAGCACGCCGGTGAGCGGGCGGCCGTGGAGGTGCGGATCGCGGTGACGGGCGGGGAGCTGGAGATCACCGTGGAGAATCCGGTGACCGGCCCCGCTCCCTCCCGCACCGGTGGCGGCCACGGACTGCGGGGCATCGCGGACCGGGCCAGGCTGCTGGGCGGGACCGCGACGGCGGGCCCGACCGCGGCACAGACCTGGCGGCTGCACGCACGCCTGCCGATGAGAGGACCCGCATGACCCGCCCGGCCCCGATCCGTGTCGTCCTCGCCGACGACGAGCGCATGGTGCGCACCGCACTGCGCGCCATCCTCTCCGCCGAGCCGGACCTGGAGGTGGTGGGCGAGGCGGCCACCGGTGCCGAGGCGGTGTCGGTCGTGCGGGAGCTGCGGCCGGACGTCGTCCTCATGGACGTCCGGATGCCGGAGACCGACGGGATCCGTGCCACCGAGCAGATCCTCGCCACGCTGGACGAGCCGCCGCGGATCGTCGTCGTGACGACGTTCGAGAACGACTCCTACGTGTACGACGCGCTGCGGGCCGGAGCCGCCGGGTTCCTGCTGAAGCGGTCGGACGCCGACGCGCTCGTGCAGGCGGTGCGGCTGGTGGCGCGCAGCGACAGCCTGCTGTTCCCCGCGGCCGTCCGCACCCTCGCGACCGAGCACGCCCGGGCCCGCCCGGCGCCGCCCGCGTGGGTGGCGAAGCTCACGGGCCGCGAGCGGGAGGTGCTGCGGCTCATGGCGCAGGGGCTGACCAACGCGGAGATCGCCCGCCGGATGGAGGTCGGCCCGGCCACGGTGAAATCGCACGTCGCGGCGGTCCTGGCCAAGACGGGCACCCGGGACCGTACGCAGGCGGTGATCGCCGCGTACGAAGCGGGCTTTCTGAACGCCGGATGAGAATACGGACGGACGGGAACGATCCGCCCGCCGTGGTTCGTCCTCCTGTGCGGAATGAACAAGACGATCAGGCGCGCCTCGGTCTTCGCGCTGCTCCTGGTGTTGGCTCTGCTGGTCAGGGCGACCTGGGTGCAGTTCTACGAGGGCCGGGCGCTGGCAGACGACAAGGACAACCGGCGGAACGCGATCGAGACGTACTCGGCGCCGCTCGGCAACATCATCGTGGGCGGCCGGTCGGTCACCGGCTCGGCGCCGACGAAGACGGGCGACCTCAGGTACAAGCGGACGTACACCGACGGCGCGTTGTACGCGGCGGTGACGGGTTACGCGTCGCAGGCGTACGCCCCGACCCAGTTGGAGGGCATCTACACCGACCTGCTCAACGGCACGGACAGCCGGCTGAAGTCCGTGATGGACACGCTCACCAACCAGCGGGCCGAGCCGGGCAACGTGGTCACGACCATCGACCCGGACGTGCAGAAGGCGGCCTACGAGGCGCTCGGCGACAAGAAGGGCGGTGCCGTCGCCGTCGACCCGAAGACCGGGAAGATCCTCGCGGTCGTGTCGACGCCGTCGTACAACCCCTCCTCGCTGACCGACGCCAACACCGCGGGGGCGGCCTGGCAGAAGCTCACGTCCGACCCGGAGAAGCCGCTGGTCAACCGTGCGCTGCGGCAGCCGCTGCCGCCCGGTTCGACGTTCAAGCTGGTCGTGGCGGCGGCCGCGCTGGAGGACGGGCTGTACTCGTCGGTGGACGAGAAGACGGACAGCCCGGACCCGTACACGCTGCCGGGCACCAGCCGGGACCTGACGAACGAGAACCCGAACGCGCCCTGCACGAACGCGACCATCCGCACGGCGCTGGAGTACTCGTGCAACAACGTCTTCGCGAAGATGGCCGTGAAGCTGGGCCAGGACAAGGTGAAGGCGATGGCCGAGAAGTTCGGCTTCAACGACGACAAGCTGGACGTGCCGGTCCGGGCCTACACCAGCGCGTACCCGTCGGACATGGACCCGTCGCAGACGGCCCTGACGGGCATCGGCCAGTTCGACGTCACCGCGACGCCGCTGCAGATGGCCATGGTGTCGGCGGCCATCGCCAACGGCGGCAAGCTGGTGTCGCCTCACATGGTCTCGCAGGTCACCGACAACGGCGGTGATGTGCTGGAGGACTACGACGACCAGGCGGGCACGAAGGAGATCGTCAGCTCCTCGACCGCCGAGCAGCTGCAGTCGGCGATGGAGACGGTCGTGAACAAGGGCACGGGCACGAACGCCCAGGTCCCCGGCGCCACCGTGGGCGGCAAGACGGGTACGGCCCAGCACGGCGAGAACAACAGCCAGGTGCCGTACGCCTGGTTCACCTCGTACGGCAAGTCCGACTCGTCGGGCAAGGAGGTCGCCGTGGCGGTCATGGTCGAGCAGTCGAACGCCGCCCGCTCGGAGGTCAGCGGCAACGGCCTGGCGGCGCCGGTCGCCAAGGCCATGATGCAAGCCGCGCTCAAGGACTGAACCTCAGCCGCCGACAATCCGTCTGTACAGACGAGACGGGCCGCCCCCTTCCCCCCGGGGGCGGCCCGTCCTCGTGTCACCGCACGCCCGGTGTCACTTCGCTCCCAGGAGCTGCTCGATCGGGTCGATCGCGAAGTACACGAGGAACAGCGCCGAGGTCCCCCACAGCAGCCAGTGGACCTCCTTCGCCCGGCCGAGCACGGTCTTGATGACGACGTAGGCGAGGAAGCCGGCCCCGATGCCGTTGGTGATGGAGTAGGTGAACGGCATCACGGCGATGGTGAGGAACGCGGGGATGGCGATGTCGTAGCGGTCCCAGTCGATGTGCTTGACCTGGGTCATCATCAGGAAGCCGACGGCGACCAGGGCCGGGGCGGCGGCCTGGAGCGGGACGATGGTGAGCAGCGGGGTCAGGAACAGCGCGAGGCCGAACAGGCCACCGGTGACGAGGTTGGAGAAGCCGGTGCGCGAGCCCTCGCCGACACCGGCCGCGGACTCGATGTAGGAGGTCGCGGAGGAGGCGGAGGCGGCGCCGCCCGCGACGGCGGCGGCACCGTCGATGAGCAGCACCCGGCCGAGGTTGGGGACCTTGCCGTCCTCGTCCAGCAGGCCGGCCTCGGCGCTGATGCCGACGACGGTGCCCATGGTGTCGAAGAAGTCGGACAGGATCAGCGTGAAGATCAGCAGGACGACGGTGATGACGCCGACGCCGGGGGCGCTGAAGGCGCCGAACAGGTCGAAGTCGCCGATGAGCCCGAAGTCGGGGGCGTCGACGAGCTGGTCCGGCCAGGACGGTGTGGTCAGGCCCCAGCTCTTGATGTCGGCTGTGGAGTTGATCACGATCGCCAGCGCGGTCATGGTGACGATGCTGATCAGGATGGCGCCCTTGACCTTGCGGGCGAGCAGCCCGATCGTCAGCAGCACGCCGAGGCAGAAGACGAGCATCGGCCAGCCGACGAGGGTGCCGGTGCCGCCCAGCTGAACGGGCACGGTGGTGTTCGCGGCGTCCGGGATGCGGCTGACGAAGCCGGCGTCGACGAAGCCGATGAAGGCGATGAACAGGCCGATGCCGACGCTGATCGCCTGCTTGAGCGGCTGGGGTATCGCGTGCATGACGGCCTCGCGCAGACCGGTCACCACCAGCACGCAGATCAGCAGGCCTTCGAGGACGATCAGGCCCATCGCGTCGTCCCAGCTCATCAGCGGGGCGATCTGGAAGGCGACCACGGCGTTCAGGCCGAGTCCGGCGGCCAGCGCGAGGGGCAGGTTGCCGCCCACGCCCATGATGATCGTCATGACCGCGGCCACCAGGGCGGTGGCGGTGGTGAGCTGGACGGCGTCCAGCTGGTGCCCGAACTTGTCCCTGGCGCTGCCCAGGATGATGGGATTCAGGACAAGGATGTAGGCCATCGTGAAGAACGTGGCGAAGCCGCCGCGAATCTCCCGGCCGAAGGTGGAGCCCCGCTCGGAGATCCGGAAGAACCGGTCGACGCTGTTCGCCGGGGGCTCCTTGACGGGAGGCCGGTCGGTGGCCTGCTGCGGTTCGGACATGGCGCGTGCTCCTGGATGTCTGGGTGATCGGTGTGCGGATGCTGGCCGGATTGTGCCTGCCGCGAACCCTGTTCAGGTTTTCTCCGTGTTACGGAATCAGAGTCCGGCCTGCCATACGCCGTTCGAAGCCCCGTACGAACCGTTCGACGATCGCTGCTACGCTTCCCGATCTCGTCCGGGCCTCCCCCGGACAATCACATGTCATCTACATGACAGCCACAGGGCGCCCCGGCCGGGAGCGCCCGTAGCCGCTGCGAGGAGAGGTCGCCCCGTGGGCACAGTCGTCGACGACGCCGCCTCCGTGGAGTTCCACGCCTTCTTCGAGCGCCACTACGCCGAACTGTCCCGCCTCGCCTACCTGCTGACGGGCGAGTCGGACGCCGCCGACGATCTGGCGGCGGACGCGTTGCTGGCGCTGTGGCACCGCTGGGACCGGGTGCGCGCGGCCGACCATCCGGCGGCGTACGCGCGCGGGGTGGTCGCCAATCTGGCCCGTACCCGCATCCGCAGCGCGGTGCGCGAGCGGCGGCGCATCGCCCTGTTCTGGTCGCAGCGCGAGGAGAACACCGAGAACCCGGACGTCGCGGGCGTGGTCGACGTGCAGGAGGCGCTGCGCAGGCTGCCGTTCCGCAAGCGGGCCTGTGTGGTGCTGCGGCACGCGTTCGACCTGTCGGAGAAGGACACCGCCCTGGCGCTGGGCGTGTCGGTGGGTACGGTGAAGAGCCAGACCTCGAAGGGAATGGCCGAACTCCAGCGGTTGCTGGGGGTGCAGGGAGTGCCGCAGCGGATGCACGCGGCGCTGGGCGCTCCCCGCTGCTCGCCCGCCGTGGAGGGCGTGCGCACCGGTGAGGGCGGAGGGAGGGACCGATGACCATGCGGCGGGACGTGCACGAGGAGCTGCGCACACGGCTGCACGAGGCGGCCGGGGCGCACGAGCCCGACCGGGAGCGCATGCTGGCCCGGCTCGAGCGCGGCATGGCCGGGCCGGCCGGTTCCGGCCACCGGGCGACGCGTCCGCCGGTGTTCGGCTGGATGCGGGTGGCCGGTGCGACGGCCGCGGTCGCCGGCGTTCTGGCGGTGGGCGGTTACGCGGTGGCGTCCGCGGTGAAGGACGAAGCCGCACCTCAGCAGCAGGAAGTGGCGACGTCGCCGACGCCCACGCCGTCCCCGGACGCGACGAGCCGGGCCCCCGTGCCTCCGCCTCCGGTGGAGCCGGCACCGAGCCGGTCGCCGGAGCGCCGCGAGTCCAGCCCCCCGCCCTCGGGGACGCCGAGCGCCCCGGCCGCCGGGCGGCCGCCCGCCACCGAGGACGGGCCGTTGTGGTCGGACGGCTCGGTCGACCCGCACAGCAACGAGTTCTGGGCGCAGAGCAACGTCACCCTCAAGACCCGCGAGCAACTGACCGCGCTGACCGTGCGGCTGAAGGTCGTCCAGAGCGGCGGGGTCTCCGACTCGGGCGCCTGGCGCTCCCTGCCCGAGAACGACTTCACCCTCACGGTCGCCGAGCAGGACGGCTTCCTCGTCTACACCTGGACCCTCAAGGCGGGCCGTACGGTCCCGGCGGGCGAGTGGGTGTTCGCCGGGCAGTTCGACCATGCCCGCGGCGGCCGCGACGCGGGCGAGGACCGCTACGAGGTGACGGCCACCGCCGGTTCGCGGCAGCTGTCGGTGGGCGGCGATTTCGCGGCGGTCGACGACGGCGACGGCGACTCGTGAAAAATTTCTGAAGAGGCGGCAACCCTTTCCTCATCGGTGGCGACCACTAAGCGCAAGAACCACCCCCCATCTGAGGAATCGGTACATGACTGCACCAGCAGAACAGCGCGTCCGTCACCGCCGCAGCGTCACCAAGCGGCGGGCGGTGATCGCCGCGGTGTCCGCGTTCGGGATCACGGGTGCGGCGATCGTCACCACGTCGATGCTGTCGACGGCGGGCGCGGCGTCCTCCTGGCCCACGGACAAGGGCAAGACGCCCGTGTCGAAGACCATCCCGGTCTCCGGGGTGCGCGACGGCGGGATGAAGATGTTCTACGGCGCCGGCGCGCTCGGCGGCGGCAGCCAGGACGAGGGGCAGGCCCCGCTCTTCGAGCTGGCCGACGGCGCGGTCCTCAAGAACGTCATCATCGGCACCCCGGCGGCGGACGGCGTGCACTGCAAGGGCAGCTGCACGCTGCAGAACGTCTGGTGGACGGACGTCGGCGAGGACGCGGCCAGCTTCAAGGGCAAGTCCTCGTCCGCCGTGTACAAGGTGATCGGCGGCGGCGCGAAGAACGCCGACGACAAGGTGCTGCAGTTCAACGGCGCCGGCACGCTGAACGTGTCGGGCTTCCAGGTGCAGAACGCCGGCAAGCTGGTCCGCTCCTGCGGCAACTGCAAGACGCAGCACAAGCGCACGATCGTGCTCAGCGACATCGACGTGACGGCGCCGATGAACTCGATCGTCGGCGTGAACGCCAACCTCGGCGACACGGCGACGCTGTCGAAGATCCGCATCCACGGCGACAGCAAGAAGAAGATCAAGACGTGTGTGCGCTTCGAGGGCAACAACACCGGCAAGGAGCCCAAGGAGCTGACGCCGCCCGGTCCGGACGGCAAGAGCTGCAAGTTCAAGGCCTCCGACATCAGCTACCAGTAGGCCCTGCCCCCCTGTGACTCCGGTTGGCCCTGGTCCCCCCTTGGGCCGGCCGGACGCCGGATGTCCGGCCCCCCAGTCGGACGTCCCGGCACCTCGGCCCTCCGGAGCCCCCCTCCGGACGGCCGGACGGTACCGGCCGAGCCCCCCTCGGCCGGTCGGCAAGACGCCCCCGCCGTTTCGCACCGGCGGGGGCGTCGCCTTTCCGCCCTGGGCAGGCCCTAGTCCATCGTCGAGCCGATGGTCGTGGAGCCGGTCGTCAGGAACGTCGTCGCGGGCAGGGAGCCGTCCGCCCGGCGGGCTCCGTACGCGCCGGTCGCGTCCGTCGATCTGAAGGGCGGCGTGGCGATACCGCTGTCCCAGTTGTTGCCGGCTGAGACCGTCGCGGAGCCGCGCTTGACCGCTCCGCCCTTGTCGCCGACGGCGAGGTTCCTGCCGAGGCGGGCCGTGCCGGTCGCGAAGTAGAACCCGCTCTCGGCGTTGGCGTACGCGGTGTTGCGGTTCAGGGCGATGGCGCCGGAGTTGGAGTTCTCGGTGAACCCGTGCAGCGTGTTGTCCCAGGCCGCGTTGTTGTTGACGACGTGGGCGACGGACGCGCCCCCGCCGCCCAGCTTGAAGCCGTTGCCGTTGCCCTCGAAGGCCGCGTCGTTCCAGCGGTTCTCGCCGTTGCCGAAGGCCCAGGAGTGCTCGATGGTGACCGGCGAGGAGAACTGCCACAGGTCGAGGCCGTCGTCGGAGTTGTTGTACAGCCGGGCTCCGATGATCCTGTTCCCGGTCCCCGAGCCGAACTTGACGGCGATGCCGTCGGCGTTCTGGCCGTGCCCGGCCGGGTCGTAGTTGCCGTGACTGTCCAGGTTCTCCACGAGGTTGCCGGTGGTGCCGTCGCCGCGCAGGGTGAAGCCGGAGTCGCCGTTGTCCGCGGTGACGAGGTTCCTGAAGATGCCGCCGACGGAGGACGTGGCGACGAAACCCTGGGCCGGGGAGTTGACGAAGGCCAGGTCCTGGACGGTCCAGTGGTCGCCGTGGATCCCGGCCAGCCAGGAGCCGGCGGGCAGCTTGGACCCGTCGATGCGCACCTTCTCACCGGCGTACGCCCGCAGGGTGATGGGCGCGGAACTGGTGCCGTTCGCGGTGGACTTGAGGGTGGCGGACGGATGGTAGGTGCCGCCGCGGACCTGGATCGTGGTGCCGGCGGTGGCCTTCTTCACGGCCTCTTCGAGCTGGGCGGCGGTGGAGACGGTGACCGTGGTCGAGGCGGCCTGCGCGCCGCCGCTCGACAGTCCGAGGTAGACGCCGCCGGCCCCCGCGGCACAGGCCACGGCTGCGGCGATGGAGAGCGTACGGGTCCTGCGATGACGTCCGGTGCTCGGCAGCACGGAGCGTTCCTTTCCTAGGGGATCGATGACGGAAACGGCTCGGAGGGGCCCGCTCCGGCCCGTTTCCGTCCACCAGTCGCCGCCGCGCCGGAAAGGGTTGCCGCTGTGACGTGCGCCGGAGATCTCGATGTTCCGAAAGTTTCGGAACCACCGGCCTCACGCGGACCCGTTGACGCCCTGCGCCCCTCCGGTGAAACTCCGAAGGCCTCATCCAACAGAATCCCCCACACTCCGACAGGAAGTGTCATGCGCCCCCGCATCGCCCGCACGCTCCTGCTCCCCTTCCTGGCCCTGACCGGCCTCCTTCTGGCCCTCCTCACCGCACCGCCCAGCACCGCAGACCCCGGAGCCCCACCCGTGAAGCAGAGCAAGTACGCCGGCTACCTCTTCGCCTACTTCACCGGCGAGGGAACCGCCGACGGCGAGCAGATCCGCTACGCCCTCAGCCGGGGCAACAACGCGCTGCACTGGCGTGAGCTGAACGCCGGCAAGCCGGTCCTGACGTCGACGATCGGCGAGAAGGGGCTGCGCGACCCGTTCGTGATCCGCTCCCCGAAGGGCGACAAGTTCTACCTGATCGCCACCGACCTGAGGATGTACCAGAACTCCAGCGGCAGCTGGGACGACGTCCAGCGGCACGGCAGCAAGTCGATCATGGTCTGGGAGTCCACCGACCTGGTCCACTGGACCGACCAGCGCCTGGTGAAGGTCTCCCCGGACAGCGCGGGCAACACCTGGGCCCCGGAGGCCTACTGGGACGACAAGCTCGGAGAGTACGTCGTCTTCTGGGCGTCGAAGCTGTACGCCGACGACGACCCGGACCACAAGGGCGACACGTACAACAAGATGATGTACGCGACCACCAAGGACTTCCGGACCTTCAGCGAGCCGAAGGTCTGGAACGACCCCGGCTACTCGGTCATCGACTCCACGGTCGTGCAGTACAAGGACGAGTACTACCGCTACACCAAGGACGAGCGGGACCCCAGCTCCTCCAGCCCGTGCTCGAAGTTCATCACCGGGGAGAAGTCCACCTCCCTGACCTCGACGAAGTACGACCTCGTGGCCGACTGCATCGGCAAGGGCGCGATGGACCGCGGTGAGGGCCCGACGGTGTTCAAGTCGAACACCGAGAAGAAGTGGTACCTGTTCATCGACGAGTACGGCGGCCGCGGCTACGTGCCCTTCGAGACCACCGACCTCGCCTCCGGCAAGTGGACCCCGTCGGTGAACTACCAGCTCCCGGCGAGCCCCCGGCACGGCACCGTCCTGCCGGTGACCCAGAAGGAGTACGACCGCCTGCTGGCCGCCTACCCGGCCGGCTCCACCTCGGTCGTGGACGCGACGGCGAAGCACCAGAAGGGCTGGTCGATCGTCACGGACAGTGCCTCGAAGGTCGTCCTGCCCATGCAGCCGGACGCCGATCTGCGGGACCTCGCCCCGAAGCTGTGGGTGGGCGAGGGCGCGAAGCTGAGCCCGAAGTCCGGCACCCGCCGTGACTTCCGCAAGCCGCAGAAGTACACGGTGACGGCCGCCGACGGGACGAAGCGCACCTGGACGGTCGAGGCGGTCCGCACGCGCAGCCCGCTCCTGCCGGGCCTGAACGCCGACCCCGACGTGCACTACCTGAACGGCCGGTACTGGATCTATCCGACGACGGACGGCTTCCAGGGCTGGAGCGGCACCAAGTTCAAGGCGTACTCGTCGAAGGACCTGGTCCACTGGAAGGACCACGGCGTCATCGTCGACCTCGGGCCGGACGTGAGCTGGGCCGACAAGAACGCCTGGGCGCCCGCGATCGCCGAGCGAAACGGCAAGTACTACTTCTACTTCTGCGCCGAGCAGCAGATCGGCGTGGCCGTTGCGGACTCCCCCGCAGGCCCCTTCAAGGACGCGCTCGGCAAGCCGCTGGTCGCCAAGGGCGGATCGCTGAAGGGCCAGATGATCGACCCGGCGGTCTTCACGGACGACGACGGTCAGGCCTACCTGTACTGGGGCAACGGGCACGGGTACGTGGTGCCGCTCAACGACGACATGGTGTCCTTCGACGCGTCGAAGGTGAAGGACATCACCCCGGACAACTTCCGCGAGGGCTCCTTCGTGATCAAGCGGAAGGGCACGTACTACTTCATGTGGTCGGAGGACGACACCCGCAGCGAGAACTACCACGTGGCGTACGCGACGGGACCGTCCCCGCTCGGCCCGTGGACCAAGCGCGGGACGATCCTTCAGAAGCGGCCCGAGTACGGCATCCTCGGCACCGGCCACCACTCGGTGGTGAACACCCCCGGCACCGACGACTGGTACGCCGTCTACCACCGCTTCGCCCTCAACGGCCCCGGTCTGCCGGGCGGCGACGGCATGCACCGCGAGACCACCGTCGACCGCATGGAGTTCGCGGCCGACGGCACGATCCTGCCGGTGACACCGACGCTGGAGGGGATCGAGCCGGTACGGCGGTGACACCGCCGGGCCCCGGCTGAGAGCGCAGGCCGGGTTCGTCAGTCCATCGTCGCTCCGATGGTGGTGCTGCCCGTGGTCAGGAACGTGGTCACGGGCAGCGCGCCGCTGGACTGGCGGGCGTTGTAGGTCGTCGAGGCGTTGGTGGACCGGAAGGCCGGGGTCGCGATCCCGGAGTCCCAGTTGTTGCCGGCCGACACGACCGACGAGCCCTTGCTGACCGATCCCCCGCCGTTGCTCACGGCGAGGTTCTTGCCGAGCCGCGCCGAGCCGGTCGCGAAGTAGTAGCCCCACTTGGCGTTGGCGTACGCCGTGGTCCGGTTGACGACGATGGCGCCCTTGTTGCTGTTCTCCGTGAAGCCGTTGCCGGCGTTGTCCCAGGCGGCCGAGTTGTTGAGGACGTGGGCGACCACCTCCCCGTCACCGCCGAGTTTGTAGCCGTTGCCGTCGCCCGTGAAGGCGGAGTCGCTCCAGCGGTTCTTGCCGTTGCCGAACGCCCAGGTGTGCTCGACGGTGACCGGCGAGGAGAACGACCAGAAGTCGAGGCCGTCGTCGGAGTTGTTGTACAGCCGGGCCCCGGTGATGAGGTTGCCTGTGCCGGAGCCGAACTTCACGGCGATGCCGTCCGCGTTCTCGCCGTGCGTGGCCGCGTCGTAGTGGCCGTAGGAGTCGATGTTCCGCACGGTGTTGTTCACGGTGCCGTCGCCGGTGAGCGTGAAGCCGGAGTCGCCGCCGTCGATGGTCTTGATGTTGTTCCAGTTGGTGCCGGTGCAGGACTGGCAGACGACCGCGCTGTCCGGGGAGTTCTGGAAGGTGATCTTCGAGACGTTCCAGTAGTCGGCGGTGAGCTTGAAGATCCAGTCGCCGTCGGGCAGGTTCGAGCCGTCGATCTTGACGGTCTCCGAGCCGTACGCGGTGAGCGTGACCGGCGACGAGGACGTGCCGTTGGCCGTGGTCTGGAGGGTGGCCGTCGGGTAGTAGGTGCCACCGCGCACCTGGATGACGGTCCCCGGTGTGGCGTTCTTGATCGCGTTGGCCAGGTCGGTCGAGTTGCTGACGACCACGGTGGCGGCCTGGGCCTGGGTGGGGAGCACGGCGAGGCCGGTGCCCAGGGTGAGGGCCGCCAGGGCGGCGAGTGCGGTACGACGAGACATGGGAGAGCGGTTCCTTTCTCGTACGGGGGGGGTCGTTCACAGGACGGAGTCGAGCCAGCCGAAGACCTCGTCCTGCATGGGCTCGGTGAAGACGTGGCCGAGCTCCGGCCAGGTGCTCAGCCGCAGCCGGTCCTCGGCGCGGCGGGACCGCCAGACGGCGCGCAGCTTGTCGTGGGCGACGCGTACGCCTGCTGCGGGGAACAGCCGGTCGAGCCCGCCGTTGAGGAAGAGCATCGGTTTCGGTGCGGCGATGCTCGCCACGTCGGGGATGTCGAGATGCCGGGCGAGCCCCGGGTGGAGCATGTAGTACGCCGACTGCCCGCGCAGCGTGTTGTTGCCGGGCACCATCATGTCCTTCAGGCCGGTCATCCAGCACACGCTCGCGGCGGCCGCGACATGGTCGTCCAGGGCGGCGGTCTGCCAGGCGCGGTAGGCGCCCATGGAGAAGCCGACGGCCGCTACCCGCCTGGCGTCCACCCGGTCGAGCCCCGCCAGGAAGGCGGCGGCCCGCTGGTCCTCCCGGGCCATGAGCCCGGCGAGCGAGGAGCCGAGGTGGTAGAGGTTGGAGGCGAGGGCCTGCTGCTGCTCGTAGGCGAGCGGCCCGCGATCACCCCAGCCGAGCGCGTCCAGGCACAGCACCACGTAGCCGCGCCGGGCCAGTTCGTCGCCGACGAACCGCCCGCTGAAGTACGTGTCGGCCCACGCCCGGGCGGAGGCGAGGCGCGTGTCGTCGTACCAGGGCCGGACGAGCTTCTCCTTGCCGATGTCGAACCTGGCACCGTGGTCGTGCAGGAGGAGCACGGCGGGGAAGGGGCCGTCGCCGTGCGGGGTGAGCAGGGCGCCGCGGACCCGTTCGTAACGGGTGAGGGAGACGGTCACCAACTCGCGGGTGAAGTCGGGCTCTTGAGCCCGGCCGGTGAACTCCGGCGCGTACGGTGTCCCGTCCTGCCGCTCGACCAGGAGGTGCTCCTCGACCGTGGCCCGGGCGGCACGCCGCCAGGCGCGGAAGTCACGGATCGGGGACTTCCCCCAGGCCAGCGGAAAGGTCAGGGCGTTCTTCAGCGCCGGGTGGAAGTCGGGCAGCGGGCCGTCCACGACCGCCGCCTCCGCCCCGCTCACCGCTCCCCCGCCCAGCAGCGCCGTCCCCGCCCCGACCACGAACGTCCGTCGCCCCAGCGCTTCATGCGCGTCCATGCGGCCTCCCGGCTCCGGCGTGCCGCAGTACGTACCGCTCGACCGCCGCCGGGGAGGTCAGGGCACGGTAGTCGTACACGTCGGCGGGGTCCCAGCCGACGTCGTTCCCGAGACCGAGGCCCCTCGCCACGGCGTTCAGGCGGGCGGGCCGGCCGTTGAACCAGGAGCCGGTGTCGTGGAACTCCTCGCCCCCGTAGGCCGCGACGGCGAGCGACGGCTCTCCCCCGGGGTGGCGGAAGACGTTGCGCTCGGAGAAGACGGCGGACTCCACGCCGACGCCCAGGGCGTACAACGGTGCCCGCCCCCGGTGGACGTTGTTGACGACGTGCACCTGCCCGAAGCGGACCCGCGGGGCGCGCTGCGCGATGCCGGTGAACAGGTTGCGGGCGAAGGTCACCTTGAGATGCCCCCGGTCGCGGTCGCCGCGCCCGTCGCCCGACCCGACGAGGATCGCCTTGTCGTGATCCTCGAACCGGCTGTCGGAGACGGTGACGAAGTCGGAGCCGTCCTCGATGTCCAGCAGCCCGTCGTGCCGCTGCACACGCTCGCCGTGGAAGCCGAGGGGAGCCGCGCGGTCCGGGAAGCGGCCGTCGGTGAAGGTGCAGTGGTCGATCCAGATGTTCCGGCCGGTGATCACGGTCAGCGCGTCGAAACGGGCGTTCCAGTTGCCCCGGGTGCCGTCGTCCGGGGACCAGCTGGTGAAGTGGTCGACGGGCGCCTCCAGACGCAGGTTGCGCAGGATGATGTTGCTGCCGGTGTTGACGGTGAGGAACACCCCGAGCAGCCGGGCGTCGCGGCCCACGCCGACGAGGGTGGTGTTGCTCGGCACGGTGAGCTGGATCTGCGCCTTCTCGTTGTTCGACCCGGTCTGGCGCAGCTGCCGCTGCTTTCTGCAGTGGTCGTATCGGGTGTCGGACCAGGCGGATCCGTCCTCGCCGAAGCAGGACATGTAGCGGCCGAGGTCGTATCCGGGCGCGTAGTCCTGCTCGCCGAGCAGGGAACCGTCGTCGCTCTCGTGGCCGTCGACGGCGCCGACGACCCGGATCACCTTGGGCGCGTTCGGCTCGCCGTCGTTCGCGAGCGCGGCCTTGAGCTCGACGCGTGTGTCCACCGTCCAGGTCCGGCCGCCCGCCCCGCCGGTGGTGCCGGGGCCGGTCGAGGCCCAGCCGGTGGGGGCGCGTTCGGCGGCGGAGGCCGGTGCGGCCGGCCAGAGCAGGCAGAGGCCGAGGAGGAGCGCGGCGGCCCTACGCATACGGCCGCCAGTCGCCGAGGTAGGTCTCCCTGGTGTGCGACCGGGCCTGCGCGACGCTCAGCCGGGGCCGGTTCTCGGGGACATGGACCGCCGCGCCCGGCCCCGTGTTCCGGTACTCGGCGAACCGCATGCTCTGCCAGGGGTGGGCCTCCCGCATGTTCGTGTACGGGGCCACCGCGTCGATACCGGGCCCGATCCGGGTCTCCCGCACGACCAGCGACGGCCACGCCGTGGTCTCGTACGACGGCACCCAGGGCCGGGCCAGCTTGTACGCCGCGTCCTCCGCGCCGGAGGTGAT
Organism: Streptomyces sp. NPDC024017; assembly: GCF_040638895.1. NCBI lineage: Bacteria > Bacillati > Actinomycetota > Actinomycetes > Kitasatosporales > Streptomycetaceae > Streptomyces > Streptomyces sp. NPDC024017. The sequence continues at coordinate 106,432 of NZ_JBEZYZ010000016.1, forward strand.
CCGGCAGCGCACGGCGAGGATGCCGTGCGGGTTCGCCCGGGCCGTGGAGGGGGCGAAGACCATGCCCTTGGGCGTGAAGTCCACGTCCCGCGCCAGCGTGCGGAAGTGACAGTGCTCGAACACGGCCGTGGCCCGCCCGAAGACGAAGTCCACGTCGCCCTCGATGTAGCAGTCGCGGAAGTACTGCCGATCGAAGGTGTCCAGGGCGCCGGTCTCGACGAAGAGGGTGTCCTGATGGGCCAAGAGCCGGACGTTCTCGAAAAGGGTCCGGTCGCCGTACGTGTACGCCGCGACGGCCTGCGTCCCGGTGATGCCGGGGTGGTCGGCACGCAGCCAGTCGTTGGCCAGGGTCAGGTCGCGGACGGTCAGCCCGGGGGCCGCGGAGGTGAAGGTCGCGGAGCCTGCCGTGCCGTAGGTGCCCGAGCCGTCCGGCCTGGGCGTGCCATTGGCGTTGCCGAACACGATGACGGCGTCACGCGGGTCCCGGGTGGCGCCCCTGAGGGTCAGCCCCTCCTTCCCCGCCGGGACGCTGACGACCTCGCGGTACGTCCCCGGGTGCACGACTACGGTCCAGCCGGAGCCGTCCACGGCGTCCACGGCGGCCTGGACGGAGTCACCGGGGCGGACGTGCAGGACGCGGCGGCCTGCCGCGGCGAAGGCGGGTGCGGCGCCCGCGGCGACCAGCCCGGCGGTGATTCCGGTGAGCAGGGTGCGCCGGTGCACTCAGCACACCTCCTTCCACGGCTCCCAGTCGCCGAGCCAGGCGGCGCGGGTCGCGGACCGGGCCTGCCGGGAGGTGAGCTGGGGCCGGTTCTCCGGGACCGTGATCGTGGCCCCCGGGCCGGTGTTGCCGTACTCGGCGAAGCGCTGCTCCTGCCAGGGATACGAGTCCGACATGGAGGCGTAGGGCGCGACCGCGTCGATGCCCGGGCCGAGCCGGGTGTCCCGCACGACGAGCATGGGTCGGGCGGTGGTGTCGGAGCTGGGCACCCAGGGCCGGGCCAGCTTGTAGTAGCCGTCGGGTGCCTCGCTGCCGACGCGGCTGCGGGTCACCAAGTAGCCGAGCGGATTGGCACCGGCGGTCGACGGCGCGAAGACGAACCCGTAGGGGGCGCCGGCCACGTCGGTCCGCGTCAGGGTCCGGAAGTGGCACTGCTCGAAGACGGCGGTGGCCCGGCCGAAGACGAAGTCGACGTCACCCTCCGCGTAGCAGTGGGCGAAGTACTGGCGGGCGAAGGTGCCGAGGGCCATGGAGTCGGCGTACAGGGTGTCCTGGTGGCCGAGGAAGCGGCAGTGGTGGAAGGCGGAGCGGTCGCCCTGGACCTTGAGGGCGACGGCCTGGGTGCCGGTGATGTCGGGGTGGTCGGCCCGCAGCCAGTCGTTGGCGAAGGTGATCCGGCGGGCGGTGAACCCGTCGGCCTGCACCGTGGTGGTGGCCGAGCCGGTGGTGCCGTGGGTGCCGCCGCCGGGCTTGGGGGTTCCGGCCGCGTTGTCGTACACGATCACGACGTCACGGGGGTTCTCGCTCGCCCCGATCCAGGTCATCTCGGTACGGGCGCGGTCGACGGCGACCGTCTCCCGGTAGGTGCCCGGCGCGATGACCAGCGTGTATCCGCTGCCTCCGGCGGCGGCCACGGCATCGCGGACGGTGGTGAAGTCACCGGCGCCGCCCGGGTGGACGTACAAGGTCCGGGGATCGCGGCGCGCGGCGGGCGATCCGTACCGGCCGAACGGCCGCGACCGGGTACCGGCCCGCGCGGGGCCGGGGGCGAGGCCGAGGAGGGTGCCCGCCGCGGCGCTCGCGGCGAGGAACCCCCGGCGGGAGAGGGGGGAATGGTCGGGCTGCGAGAGCATACGGCCGCTCCTTCGCGGTGGGGCGGGTGCGGAGGGGAAGTGGCCGGGGCGGGCGCACCCCGGGGCGGGGGTGCGATGCGGGCCGCCCCGGCCGGTTCGGGGCTGGTCGGGTCAGCAGAGGCGGCCGGCGCCCGCCCGTGCGTCGACGATGCCCGGGACGGCCTTCGCCGGGTCGACGTCCGCGCGCAGGGTCGGCGTCCAGCCGGCGCCCGACTGGAGCGTCTCCCCGGGGATCTCCGCGTTGTGCACGGCGATCAGGTCGACCGCCTTGCCGTTGACGAGGTTGGAACCCGCGGTGACCGGCGCCTCGTTCCACTTCTTGAGGATCTTCGCCGGGCTGATGCCCTGGGCCAGCGTGAACGCGTTGTGCTCGGCGACGAGCCGGGACTCCTTGCCGATGCCGTAGACGTAGCCCCACTTCTGGCCCTTGGTGACCACGAAGTGGTTGTTGTACGAGTCGACCTGCCCGAACCGCACCCGCGGCGCCCGCTCGACGATGCCCTCGAAGCGGTTGTGGTGCAGCGTGACCTTCAGCTTCCCCGTGTCGTCGGCGGTGGCGCTGTCGCTGTTGCCGATCAGCATGGTCTTGTCGTGGTCCTTGAACGAGTTCCAGGACACGGTGACGTGGTCGGAGCCGCGCACGACGTCGAGCAGCCCGTCGTGCTGCTGGTAGGTCTTGCCGAAGTAGGACGGCAGCGCGCTGTCGGGGTAGCGGCCGTCGGTCAGCGTGTTGTGGTCGACCCACACGTGGGTGGAGCCGTACACCACGATCCCGTCGTACTCGCTGTTCCAGGCGCCGGTCTTGTTGTCGTCGGTCGGGTCCCACTGCGGGAAGCAGTCGATCGGGGCCTCGAAGGCGAGGTTGCGGACGATGACGTTGTCCACGCCCCTGATCTGCAGGCTGCCGCCGCGGATCCCGGAGCCCTTGCCCACGCCCACGATGGTGGTGTTGGCGGGCACGCTCGCCTTGATGGTCTTGTCCTGCGCGGCGGCCGACGCGGCCCGCAGGTCCTCCTGTTCACCGCTGACCGGCTTGTCGTGGCCCCAGACGGCGGGGTCGTAGGCGGCGAGGTACTTCTGGAAGTCGTACCCCGCGGCCGCGAACGCGTCGCAGCCCTGGGAGACGGCGTCGATGACGCCCTTGACCTTGATGATCCTGGGCGCGGACCCGCCGTCCTTCAGGGCGGCCCGGAACTGCTCCCAGGTGGTGACGGTGTAGACGTGCTGCGCGTCGGCGCTCGCTCCGCCGGTGGTGCCGGTGCCGTGGGAGCCCCATCCGTCGCCGGCGCCGAGGGTCTGGCGCGCGATGTCCCGGGGCTGGGCCTGGGCGCCGGTGCCGCTCAGGGACAGCACGAGCGCGGTGCAGCCGATGAGCACGGCGGCCCTCGCCATGGCATGATCATGACACTTCTGTGCGTTCATGGTGCGGCTCTCTTCCTTCTTCGTCGGGGGGTGTTACGCGGCGGACTCCGGCCAGGTGATCCAGGACTCGGGAATCCGCTCGTCCAGCCGCCGCACATCTCGCGGCCCGAGCACCCGGGTACGCAGCAGCTCCCGCGCCACGAGCCGGGCCACCTCGATGGCCCCGGGCGGGTTGAAGTGCGTGTTGTCCTGCTCGGTCGCCGTCCAGTTGAAGTACTTCTTGGTCTCCTCGACGCCGAGCCGCTGCCACAGGGCGAGCGACAGCGCCTGGACGTCGAGCAGCGCGACCCGCTCCTCGGCGGCGAGGGCCCGCATGGCCGCCGGGTACTCCCCGTGCGTCGGCAGGGCCTTCCCGGCGGCGTCGAACCGCCGGCGCTCCACGGAGGTGGCGAGCACCGGCCGCGCCCCACGGGCCCGGGCGCCGTCGAGGTACATCCGCAGATACTCCTGATACGTCGACCAGGGCTCGGTGTACCGGGTGGGGTCCTCCGCCTTCTCGTCGTTGTGGGCGAACTGCACGAGAAGCAGGTCCCCGGGCCGGATCACGGAGAGAATCCCCTTCAGCCGCCCCTCGTCGACGAAACTCTTCGAACTCCGCCCGTTCACGGCGTGATTGGAGACGGCGAGCCGGGAGGTCTGCAAAAAGAAGGGGAAAGCCATTCCCCAGCCGGTCTCGGGCGCGGCGTTCCTGTACTTCTGGGCGGCGGTGGAATCACCGGCGATGTAGAGCGTGGGCGTACGACGGCCGGTGGCGTGAGCGGTCCCGGCCATGGAGAACGCCAACGGCACGGTGGCCGCGGCTACAGCAACCTGTCTACGACTCAGAGACACGCGAAGTTCCTATCTAGGGGGCGGTGTTTGTCCTACCTCAGGGGCGCGGGGCTGTATCGATATGCGGCTCCGCCGCGTGGGCGCGACAAGCCACGGGACGGCCCGCAGCCTGCGAACCACAGGCCGCCCCACGGCGAAATCCAGAACTACCCGTTCTGCTGGTTCCACTCCTCCTGCGCGGCGTTCAACTGCTCAGCCATCGTGTCCAGGAATTCCTTCGCGCTCATCTTCCCCAGCAGGACCTTCTGGAAGTTCGGCTCGTTGTCCGCCTTGGAAATCGTGTTCCAGTCCGGCAGGTAGTACGGCAGCTGCACAATCGTCGTCGACCCGTCCGACAACGCGTCAGCGGCCAGCTTCGTGGGCTCGGCCTTCGAAATCCACGCGTCCTTCGCCGCGTCCGTGTTCGACGGCACCTGCCCCGCCGCCTCGTTGAACTTGGAGTTCTCCGCCTTGGACGTGGCGAACTCGATGAACTTCCAGGCGGCGTCCTTGTTCTTGCCGCTCTTGAACAGCCCCAGCCCGTCCACCGGGTTGGACACCTGCACCCGCTTGCCGGAAGAGCCGACCGGTTGCGGAATGCCCCGGAACTTCTCGACCCCGAGCGCCTTCACATGGTCCTGGTACGACCCGAGATTGTGGTTCAGCATCCCGATCGTGCCGGAGTCCCACTGCGCGACCATCTTCGTGAAGTCGTTGTTGAGGTCGGCGGCCGGAGTGACCTTCTTGTACAGCGCCGCGTACTTCTCCAGCGCCGCCACGTTCTTGGGGTCGTTGACCGTGGTCTTCTCACCACTGGAGTCCCAGAACGACGTGATGCCGGACTGCCCGTACATGGCGTCCAGCGCCTGGGCGATGGAACCCGAACCACCGCGAATGGTGTAGCCGAACTCGTTCTTGCCCGATTTCGTCAGCTTCTGAGCGGCCTTGTAGAACCGATCCCACGTCGTGGGCTCTTCGAGCCCCGCCTTCTTGAACAGATCGGTGCGGTAGTACAGCACACCGTTGTTCGCGGAGGTCGGGATCGAGTACAGCTTGTCGTCCCCGCCGCCGGCGGCCTTCAGCGATTCGACCATGTCCTTGTTGAGCTTGCCGTTCAGCGACGACTTCTCGAGCCGCTCGTCGAGCGGTTCCAGCGCGCCCTGCGCGGCGAACCCCGCCAGCATCGCCGCGCCCACGCCGCCGACGTCCGGCAGGCCTCCGCCCTGGAGGGCGGTGTCGACCTTGGACTGGTACTCGGTCGAGGCGATCCCGACGTACTCGACCTTGATGTCGGGGTTGGCCTTCTCGAAGTCGGCGATGACCTCCTTCCAGATCTCGGTGCGGACACCGCCGTTGTTGTCCCAGAAGACGATCTTGCCCTTGCCGCTTCCGTCGGCGCCCTTGTCGCCGCCCGCCCCGCTGCCGTCGTCGCCGCAGGCGGTCGCGGTCAGCGCGAGCACGGCCCCCAGGGCGACGGCGGCCGAGGTCCGGCGCCCGCCTCTGCTGCTGGTGCGATTGCTGATCTTCATTGGTCGGCTCTCTTCTTCTGGATCCAGCGGAACTTGAGGGTGTGGAGGGGTCAGTGGCGGGCGTGCGGCGCCCAGCCGTCGGCGCCCGCCAGGTAGGCGGTGACGGTGTGGGAGCGCGCGTCCCGGTCGCTCATCTGCGGACGGTCCGGGGTGACCGATGCGCCCGGGCCGTAGTTCCGGTACTCCGTGAAGCGCGCGTCCTTCCACGAGAAACCGCTCATATCGGTCCACGGCGAGGCCTTGATCGCGGCGGGCAGCCGGGTGTCGCGGATCAGCACCTGGGCCACCGCGTCCGGCTCGCCGCCCGGGTGCCAGGGCCGACCGAGGTGGAAGGTCCCGGCGGGGGCGTCGCTGACGATCTCCGACCTGGTGATCAGGAACCCGTAGGGGTTGTCCTTCCACGTCGAAGCCGCCGTGATGTAGCCGTTGTTCGAGTCCGAGCCGCGGCTCAGGGCCCGGATCACCGACCGCTCGATCACCGTCGTCGCCCGCCCGTAGACGAAGTCGACGTCGCCCTCGATGTACGAGTCGCGGACGTACACCCGGCTGATCACGTTCAGCTTGGGGCTGTCGGTCATCAGGGTGTCCTGGTTCCCCAGGAAGGCGGTGTTCTCGAAGACGATCCGGTCGCCGGTCGTCTTCATGGCGAGGGCCTGCTCGCCCTTCAGCTCGACCGCGGCCTCGTCGAAGTCGTTGCTGAAGGTGAGGTTGCGGGCGGTGACGTCGTTCGCGGCGATCCGCACGGTGGCGCTGCCCGTGGAACCGCCGTACTCGGCGGGCGTGTCGTGGACGATGACGGTGTCGGAGCGGTCGTGTCCGGTCCCCCGGAGCAGGATCTTCGGCTTGGTCGCCGGGATGAACACCTTCTCCCGGTAGGTGCCCGGCGCGACCGCGATCGTCACCGGCACGTCGTTGCCGTCCGGCACGGCGTCCACGGCGGCCTGCACGGTCGGGTAGGCGCCCGGGACGGCGAGGGTCACACCGATCCTGCGCTGCGGACCGGAGAACTTCTTCACCAGGGCGGGGACCGCGGCGGCCCGGTCGAGCCGGTAGTCGTAGAAGTCCCGCGGGTCGAAGGCGGCACCCCACTCGTCGGTCCGCCCGCTCGTCTTCCTCAGGATCGACCCCCGCTCCACCAACTCCGCGGTGGCGTCGGCCTGGTAGGGATGCTGGACCCTGTCGTAGTAACTGTTCTCGATGACCATCTTGCTGCGGCCCCGGGACCAGTTCCCGTACGTCCACACCGGGTCGCCATCGGCCACCTGCGCGGAGATGTAGTTGTTGTAGAGGTGCGCGTAGGCGCAGTTGTCCGCCGAGGGATTGCGCTGCTTCGTGCCCGTGAACCAGTTGTGGTCGATGGTGATCTGCGTCTGGACGTTGGTCGTCCAGCCGATCCCGAACGCCTTGTTGTGGTTGCTGAACTGGTTGTAGGAGACGGTCACATACTGGCTGTCCTTGCGTATGTCGAGCAGCCCGTCGCCCATGTGGGTGAAGCGGTTGTGGTCGATCCAGACGTGGTGGACGGCGTCCATCTGGATGGCGTCGAAGTCGGTGGTCTTGCCGTCCCAGTCGCCCTCGACGTAGGAGTCGCGGATCGTCAGATTGCGGATGATGACGTTGTGCGTGCCGGGATTGAGGTGCAGTTCGCCGTGGACGATCTCACCGGTGTCGCCGACGCCGATGATCGTCTTGTTCGAGGCGACGACGATGTCCGAGCCGAAGGGCTGGACGGCGACCGTCCCCGCCACCCTGATGACGTACGGCTCCTCGGCGGCCGCGTACTTCGCCAGCGACGCCTGGTCGGTGACCGTGACGACCTTGCCGCCGGCCCCGCCCGTGGTGCCTCCGGCCAGCGAGGCGAAGCCGTGGGCCTGGTCGGTCCAGCGCGCCGCCGCCGGTGCGGACATCCCGGCGGGTGCGGGTTCGGCGGCTCCCGCCTCCCCGGCCGCGCCCAGTCCCAGGGCGGCGACCAGGGCCGCGACGGCGGCCAGGGCGACACCCGGTCTGGGCAAGCGCTTGCTATGGGGGTGCGTCATTGCGGCTCCCAACAGGCGAGATAGGGCTACGGATGCGGCGGGCTACAAGTCGGTGATCCGGAACTGCGTGAACGTGGCGGCGCCCGCGTGTCCCGGCCCGACGGGCGCGAGGGCGAAGAGGCCGAGCAGGGCGCCGACCCAGCGCCAGGGGGTGGCGGCGAAGACGGGACCCGACGGGCACGGACCGTCGCCGAGGTCGTAGGAGAAGCGGCAGCGGGCTCCGGCGCCGATCTCGATGCGGAGCCTGACGCGTCCCCCGGGGGCGAGGCGCGGGTGGGCCGCGTCGCGCTCCCGCTCGGCGACCCCCTCGGCGAACCGGTGCACGAAGTGGACCGTGCCGTCGGCCCCGCGCTGGAGACCGATCCAGCTGAACGCGTCCCCGAGGACCGCGAGCCCGGCCCGGGCTCCCGGCTCCTCACTGTGCAGGCGCAGCTCCACCTCGACGGCGGACGGGGCGCCGGGCAGCCGCTGAGTGAGGAGGTTCGGGAGTTTGCGCAGGTCGTGCGTGTCCGTGGAACGGACGCAGGACAACCGCAGCCCGTCACCGGAGTGCTGGGTGGCCCAGCCGTCGCCCGGGTTGGCCGTCCACTGCCACTGCCGTCCGAAGCGTCCGCCGGGGAAGTCGTCGTCCGTGGCGGGCGCGGCGGGCGGCTGCGGCGGCAGCGCGGGGCGGCGGTGTTCGGCGACGGGGGCGCCGTCGTCCCCGAGCACCGGCCAGCCGTCCGCGCCCCAGCGCATCGGCTGGAGGTGGACGACCCGGCCGTAGGCGCCGCGCTGCTGGAAGTGCAGGAACCAGTCCTCGCCGGACGGGGTGCGCACCCAGCCGCCCTGGTGGGGCCCGTTGACGTCGGTGTCCTTCTGCTCCAGGACGATGCGCTCCTCGTACGGCCCGAAGAAGCCGCGGGAGCGGAAGGCGCCCTGCCATCCGGTCTCCACGCCGCCGGCGGGGGCGAGGATCCAGAACCAGCCGTCGTGCCGGTAGAGCTTGGGGCCTTCGAGGGTGAACCAGCCAGGTATGCGGTCGCCGTCGACGATCACCTTGCCCTCGTCGAGGAGGCCGGTGCCGTCGGGGTACATCCGGTGTCCGGTGAGGCGGTTCTTGACGCCGGAGCGGGACTTGGCCCAGGCGTGGACCAGGTAGGCCTCGCCGGTCTCGTCGTCCCACAGGGGGCAGGGGTCGATCAGGCCCTTGCCCTCCTTCAGCAGGTGCGGGCGGGTCCACGGGCCCCTGATCTGCGGGGCGTTGACCTGGAAGATGCCCTGGTCGGGGTCGCCCCAGAAGATCCAGAAGCGTTCGTCGTGATACCTGAGCGAAGGGGCCCAGACACCGCAGTCGTGCCGGGGCCGTTCGAACTCGGCGGCCGGTTCGAGGCGTTCGAGCGCGTGGCCGACCAGGGTCCAGTTGACCAGGTCCCGGGAGTGCAGCAGCGGCAGTCCGGGGGCCCGGCCGAAGCTGGAGGCGGTCAGGTAGAAGTCGTCGCCGACACGGACGACGTCCGGGTCGGACCAGTCGGCGTCGAGGATCGGGTTGCGGTAGGTCTCGGAGGTCACGGGCTCACCGCCTTGCGGACGAGGGCCGCCGCTGCGTCCCGGTCGAGTCGGCCGTCGGCGACGACGGTGACCACCCGGCGCACGACGGTCTCGCCCGGCGGGACCGGCAGCCGCTCGTCGAACGCCAGGGAGGAGCCGACGCCCGGGTACTCCTCGCCGCGTACGAACCACGGGTCGCGGCGGGTCTGTTCGGTGGCTCCGGCGAAGACCAGCGTCCAGGTGCCGCCCCGCAGAGCGAGCCAGTCGGCGGGGCGGCCGTGGATCTCCTCCTCGCCGTCGGCCCCGGCCGTGAAGACCTCGGGCGCGGCGGACTCCTTGCGCGCCCGCCAGAAGAAGCCGCCGTAGGCCGCCCCCGGGCGCCCGTTGGTCGCCGGACTGCCGATCGACAGCGGGCCCGTGGTGACGTTGGTGAGGGAGAACGTGAGGTCCAGCGCCCAGGCCTGGTCGGTGAGTTCGGTGGCCGCGACCGTACGGCGCTCGCGCAGCAGCTCGCCGCCCGCGGCCACCCAGCGCAGCTCCTCCACGAAGCCGTCCGGGTCGCGCAGCTGGAACGCGATGTGCCGCTGCGAGCCGTGGTTGTCGAGCTCGGTCGGGCCCTGGTCGCGGACGTAGGTGCGCCCGCCCCAGAAGTTGAACCCCTCGACGTCGGGAACGGCGACACCGACGCCGAGGTGGTGTGCGTGGTCGGCCGGGGCGAGTTCGGTCACGGCCGTGCCGGCCAGGGTGGTGACGGGATGCAGGTAGGGGCGCGGGGAGAGCCGTGCGGGCAGCTCGGGCCGGGTGACGTACCGGCCGACCGGCCGGCCCGCGACGCGCAGGACCACGGTGTCGTTGCTGGTCATCGGGTGCTCACCTCGTTCGACAGGTGCGCCCAGGGGGCGCCGAGCTCGGAGTAGAGGGAGAGGGTGTCGGCGGCGGCCGCGACGAGTCCGTCGATGCCGGGCACCACCCGGCGCCTCTCGCCGGGGATCCGGTGCCAGGCGGTGTCCGGCAGCGGCGCCGGGTCGGGAGCGGTGCGGATGGCCTCCACGACCTTCATGAAGGCGCCGGTCTCGTCCGGCGGGACGAGCAGGTCCGCGCCGGTGGTGAGGTGGTCGACGAGGTTCTCCAGCAGGTCGGTGCGGCCGTGCTCGGACTCCTGCGGGCCGTGCCCCGCGCGCTGGAGCAGCACGCGGTCCTGCTTGTACCAGAAGGTGATCCGGCCGCTGCTGCCGTGCACCAGCACATACGGCTCGTCCGCCTGCTCGGCGCACAGGGTCGCGGCGACGGTGACCGGGTGGCCCTGCGTGGTGGTGATCCGGACGCAGGAGGTGTCGTCGGACTCGATGGCGTTGGCGCGCAGCAGCTCGGTCTCGATGCCGGTGACGTCCTCGGCGCGGGTGCTGCCGCCCAGGGCGAGGGCGGTGGCGACGGCGTGGGCGAGGGGGTTGGTCAGCGCCCCGTCGATCACGTCGACGCCGTTCAGCCGCCGCTTGCCCGCCCAGGGCGCCCGACGGAAGTAGTCCTCGTCGCGTACCCAGGCGCCGGCCCCGCCGAGCCCGACCAGCTGCCCGATCGCGCCCTCCTCCACCAGCCGGCGGACGGCGGGCAGGGCGTGCGAGCCCAGCGACTGGAAGCCGATCTGGCAGACGACTCCGGCCGCTGCGACCCCGTCGGCCATGCGGCGGAACTCGGCGTAGGAGGGGGCGGGCGGCTTCTCCAGGAGAAGGTGTACTCCGCGTTCGGCCGCCGTGAGGGCCAGGTCGGTGTGGGTCGGGATGGGGGTGCAGATGACCGCGGCCTCGGCGCCGGTGGAGTCGAGCAGGGCGCCGAAGTCGGCGGACTGCTCGGGGGTGCCCAGGTCGCCGAGTTCCTCCGCGGTCAGGGGCGTCAGCTCGCACACTCCGGCGAGCCGGACGACGCCCTGGCGCTGGAGGCGGCGGATGTTCTCGACGTGCCAGCGGCCGTGACCGCGGGCTCCGGCGAGGACGACGGGCAGGGGTGTGCTCAGGCGATCGCTCATGGGATCGATCATGCGACCGGTCATGGGATCCTCCCCGCACCGGCGCCGCGTGCCACGGCTCGGTCGGCCACCTGGGCGCTGTCGATCCGCCCGTGCAGGGTGGGCGTCCAGCCGACGTCGGCCGTCAGATCGCGCTCACTGCCCGAGTTGTAGGCGTTGTGGATCGCGAGCAGGTCGACGGGGAAGCCGTTGAAGAGCGTGCCGCTCTGGTGCAGGGCGCTGCCGTTCCAGCTCTTGACCAGGTCGGCGACCTCCACGTGGCCGGGCGCGTGGAAGGCGTTGTTCTCCGCGTAGATCCTCGACTCGGTGGAGACGCCGAGCGAGTACCGGTAGTCGTCGCCGGAGATGTCGTAGCGGTTGTTGTAGACGTGGACCTGGCCGAAGCGGACGCGCGGGGCGCGCTGGACGACGGACTCGAAGGCGTTGTGGTGCAGGGTGACACGGAGCTTGCCGCGGTCGCCGGTGGCGGTGTCGCCGTTGCCGATGAGCATCGCCTTGTCGTGGCCGGCGAAGCGGCTCCAGGACACGGTGACGAGGTCGGAGCCGCCCGTGATGTCCAGCAGGCCGTCGTGCCGCAGGTAGTTGCGGGCGAAGTGGGTGGGTTCCTTCGCGTCCGGGTGGCCCTTGTCGCTCAGGGTCACATGGTCCACCCACACATGGGTGGCGCCGGTCAGCCAGATGTTGTCGTACGCCGTCTTCCAGTCGCCGAGGCCACCGGTGTTGGGCTGCCAGACGGGGAAGCAGTCGTAGGCGTCGCGCACGTCGAGGTTGCGGATGATGACGTTGTCCGCGTTCTTGATCTGCAGGCTCGCGCCCTTGAGGACGGCCGAGTCGCCGAGGCCGACGAGGGTGGTGTTCGAGCCGACGGGCAGCACGACCCGCTCGGCCTGCCGGGCGGCGGAGGCCTGGCGGGCCTCCTCCTGGGGTCCGCTGGGCTTGGCGGAACCCCAGGTGCGGGGGTCGTAGGCGGCGAGGTACTTCTTCAGGCCGTAGCCGCCGGTGGCGTAGTCGGCGCAGTCCAGCCGGTCGCCGTCGTCGTCGGTGTTGGCGTCGATCGTCCCGGCGATCCTGATGATCTTCGGGGTGTCGCTGCCGCCGTCGAGGGCGCGGACGAGCCCGGCGCGGTCGGTCACCGTGTACACGTGGTCGGCGTCGGCGGCCGCGCCGCCGGTGGTGCCCGCTCCCTCGGCGGCCCAGCCGTCGTGCGCCGGGAGGGTGTCGCGGCCGATGTCCCGGGCCTCGGCGTGCGCGGGCACGCAGAGCACCCCCAGCAGTCCGGCCACGACGGCCAGTTGCCTGCCCCTCATCCCTTCACCGCCCCCGCGCTGAACCCGGTGATCAGCCACTTCTGGATGAAGGCGAACACGATCACCACCGGGACGGCCGCGATGATGCCGCCCGCGGCGAGCGCGCCCAGGTCGACGCTGTCGGCGCTCATCAGGCTGTTGAGGCCGACGGGGATCGTCTGCTTGTCCTGGTTGTTCAGGAACATCAGGGCGAACAGGAAGTGGTTCCAGGAGTGGACGAAGGCGAACGAGCCGACGGCGATCAGACCGGGCCGCAGCAGCGGCAACACCACGATCCGGAAGGCCGTCATGCGGTTGCAGCCGTCGACCCAGGCCGCCTCCTCCAGGGAGTACGGCACGTTCTTGATGAAGTTGCTGATCAGGATCATCGACAGCGGCAGCTGGAAGACCGTCTCGGCGAGGATGACACTGCCGAGCGAGTTGATCATCTGCAGTTCGGCGAAGATCTCGAACAGCGGGACCAGCAGCAGCGCGCCCGGCACGAACTGGGAGCACAGCAGGCCCAGCATGAACGCCCGCTTGACCTTGAAGTCGAACCGGGCGAGGGCGTAGCCGCCGGCCAGCGCGACGAGCGTCGTCATGAGCAGGGTGGCGACGCCGACGAGCACGCTGTTGGCGAAGTAGGTGCCGAAGCTGCGCTCCGTCCAGACCTTCTCGAAGTGGTCGAAGGTCATCGGCCAGGGCACGAGCGAGGTCGAGCCGGCCGGGCGCAGCGAGAAGAGCAGGATCCAGTAGAAGGGGACGAGGGTGAAGAGCAGGTAGATGCCCAGGGGCAGGTAGATCTGCCAGCGGGGGGCCTCGTCCCAGGCGCGGTTCTTCTTCTTGGGCCGCGGCGGTTCGGGGGTGGCGGGCATGGGAGCGGGCGCCGCCTTGGTGGCTTCCTTGACGCTCACTTGTTGTCGCCTCCGAACTTGCTCAGCCGCAGATAGACCATCGAGCAGAAGAGCAGGATCACGAACGCGACCGTGGTCAGGGCGGACGCGTAGCCGAAGTTGTGGGCGTCGACCGAGGTGTTGGCGATGTAGAGCGGGAGGGTGGTGGTCTCCCCCGCCGGACCGCCACCGGTCAGGGTGTAGAGCAGGTCGACGTTGTTGAACTCCCACACCGCGCGCAGCAGCGTGGACAGGATGATGGCGTCCTTCAGATGCGGCAGCGTGATGTGCCAGAACTGCTTGATGCGGCTGGCGCCGTCGACCTCGGCGGCCTCGTACAGGTCCTTCGAGACGGACTGGAGGTCGGCGAGGATGAGGATCGCGAAGAAGGGCACACCGCGCCACAGGTCGGCCACGATCGCCGCCGGGAACACCGTGGAGGTGTCCGACAGCCAGCTCGTGCCGTAGGAGCCGATGCCCATGTCCGCGAGGTAACGGGTGATGCCCGTCTGGGAGTTGTAGAGCAGCACCCAGATCGCGGAGGTCAGCACGCCGGAGACGGCCCACGGGGAGAAGACCAGGGCGCGTCCCAGGCCCCGGCCCACGAAGGTCTGGTTGACGATCAGGGCGAGGGCGAGGCCGAACAGCAGTTGGAGGCCGACCTCGACGACGACCCACTTGGCGCTGAAGACCAGCGTGTCCCAGAAGACGGGGTCCTCGGTGAAGGCGTGGACGAAGTTGTCGAAGCCCGCGTAGCCGTTCCGCCACGGCTTGGTCGGGTTGTAGTTCTGCAGGCTGTAGTAGAAGACGCTGATGACCGGGTAGGCGATGAATCCCAGCATCAGCAGGGCGGCCGGCGCGATCAGCAGGTACGGGAGCCTGCGCGGCGTGGCGGAGGCCCGGCGCCGCCGGGGTGGCGCGGGCGGTTTCGCCACGGCTGCGGCTTGGGCCATGACTGTTCTCCGTTCTCAGTACGTCGTGCGTCGGTGCGTGCGTGCGCGGGAAGCGCTTTCTCCCCGGGCAGGGTCGTGCCGGGTCGCGCTGCGGAGCAAAGGTGGTGCCGGGGTGGTGCGGTGGCGCGTGGGTCGTGCCGGTTCAGCCCGCGTAGGGGTCCTGCACGGTGCCCGGGCGGGCCAGGAACTCGAAGTCGCAGCCGGTGTCGGCCTGCGTGATCTGCTCGTTGTAGAGCGCGCCGTAGCCGCGCTCGTACCGGGTGGGCGGCGGTGTCCAGTCCGCCCTGCGCCGCTGAAGTTCCTCGTCGTCGACGTGGAGATGGAGGGTGCGCGCCTCGACGTCGAGGGTGATGCTGTCGCCGGTCCGCACGAGGGCGAGCGGTCCGCCGATGTAGGACTCGGGCGCGACGTGCAGCACGCACGCGCCGTAACTCGTGCCGCTCATCCGGGCGTCGGAGATCCGGACCATGTCCCGCACACCCTGCTTGAGCAGGTAGTCGGGCAGCGGCAGCATCCCGTACTCGGGCATGCCCGGACCGCCCTTGGGGCCGGAGTTGCGCAACACGAGCACGTGATCGGGGGTGATGCCGAGCGCCGGGTCGTTGATCGTGCGCTGCATGGTCCTGTAGTCGTCGAAGACCACGGCCGGCCCGGTGTGCTTGAGCAGGTGCTGCTCGGCGGCGATGTGCTTGATGACCGCGCCGTCCGGGCAGAGGTTGCCGCGCAGCACGGCGACTCCGCCCTCCCGCGCGACCGGATTGTCCCGGGTCCGGATGACGTCGTCGTTGTGGACCTGCGCGCCGGCGAGCTGCTCGCGCAGGGTGTCGTGCGAGGCGGTGGGCCGGTCCAGGTGGAGCAGGTCCGGGATCCGGGAGAGGAACCCGGGCAGGCCGCCCGCGAAGTGGAAGTCCTCCATCAGGTACGTCTGTCCGCCGGGCCGCACATTGGCCAGGACCGGGACCGTGCGGGCGACGCGGTCGAAGTCGTCGAGGGTGAGCCGGACGCCCGCGCGGCCCGCCATGGCGATCAGGTGGATCACGGCGTTGGTGGAGCCGCCGAGGCCGAGCACGGTCGTCACGGCGTCGTGGAAGGCGTCGGCGGTGAGGATGTCGCTCAGCTTCCGGTCCTTGTGGACCAGTTCGACGATCGTCATTCCCGCCTTGGCGGCCATCCGGTCGTGCCCGGAGTCGACGGCCGGGATGCTGGAGGCGCCCGGGACGGTGACGCCGAGGGCTTCGGCGGCGGCGGTCAGGGTGGAGGCCGTGCCCATCGTCATGCAGTGACCGGGCGAGCGGGCGAGGCCGCTCTCCAGCTCCTGCATCTCGCAGTCGCCGATGACCCCGGCCCGCTTGTCGTCCCAGTACTTCCACATGTCGGTGCCGGAGCCGAGGACCTCGTTGCGCCAGTGGCCCGGCAGCATCGGCCCGGCCGGCACGAACACCGCCGGCAGGTCGACGGACGCGGCGCCCATGAGCAGGGCCGGCGTCGACTTGTCACAGCCGCCCATCAGCACGGCCCCGTCGACCGGGTACGACCGCAGCAGCTCCTCCGTCTCCATCGCGAGCATGTTGCGGTAGAGCATCGGGGTCGGCTTCTGGAAGGTCTCGCTGAGCGTGGAGACCGGGAACTCCAGTGGGAAACCCCCGGCTTGCCACACCCCCCGCTTCACGGCCTGCGCGCGGTCGCGCAGATGGACGTGGCAGGGGTTGATGTCGGACCAGGTGTTGAGGATGGCGATGACGGGCTTGCCCAGGTGCTCCTCGGGCAGGTAGCCGAGCTGGCGGGTACGGGCGCGGTGGCTGAAGGTCCGCAGCCCTTCGGTGCCGTACCACTGGTGGCTCCGCAGCTCCTCGGGGCGCTTCTCGGCGGTCATATCGACCACCCGGCGGCGATGGCGGCGACCTCGGCGCGTTCGCTCTCCGGCAGCGGCCTGCTGGGCGGGCGGACCTCGCGGCGGCACAGCCCGAGGGAGGCGAGGGCCTCCTTGACGACGGTGACGTTGTTGGCGGAGCCGCTGTCGGCGCGCAGTTCCTCGAAGCGGCGGATCTGCTCCCAGACCTTCATCGCGGCCGGGTAGTCGCCGGAGCGCAGCGCCTCGATCATGTTGAGCGACACGGCCGGGGCGACGTTCACCAGCCCCGAGGTGAAGCCGGTGGCACCGGCGGAGAAGTAGGAGGGTGCGTACGGCTCGGCGAGCCCCGCCACCCACACGAACCGCTCCAGCCCGGCGTCCCGGGCGAACGCGGCGAACCTGGCCGCGTCGGGGACGGCGTACTTCACGCCGATGACGTTCGGGCAGGCGTCGGCGAGTTCGGCGAGCCGGGCACCGGTGAGCTGCGCGTTGCGGATGTACGGGACGACGCCCAGCTCGGGCACGGCCTCGGCGATGGCACGGTGGTAGTCGACCCAGCCGGCCTGGGAGACGTAGGGGTGGACGGGCTGGTGGACCATCACCATCTGCGCACCGAGCTCCCGGGCGTGCCGGGCGGAGGCGACGGCGGTCGGGATGTCGTGCCCGACGCCGACCAGGACGACGGCCCGCTCCCCGGCCTCGTCGATCGTCCACTCCGTGACGAGACGGCGCTCTTCGGGGGTCAGGGCGTAGAACTCGCCGGTGTTGCCGTTCGGGGTGAGGGTCGTGATGCCGCCGTCGAGCAGACGGCGCAGCAGGGCCCGGTAGGTGTCCTGCGCGACGGAGCCGTCCTCGGTGAACGGCGTCACCGGGATCGCCACCACGTCGGCCAGGGCCGCCCGCTGGGTCTCGAACGCCACGCTGCTCATTCCTGACCTTCCTGTTCCAGTCCTGACTGGGGGAATGCGCGCTGCACGAAGGACGCGATGTGGGCGTGCAGGGCACGTGCCGCGCCGTCGGCGTCACCCTCGAGTGCGAGCCGCAGGATCTCCCGGTGCTCACCGGCCTCCCGCTCCCAGGAGGGCGAGGCGGCCCAGGCCACGGCGGAGACCAGGGCGGCCTGGTCGCGGACCTCGTCGAGCATCCGGCCGAGCAGCGGATTGCCGCACGGCAGGTACAGGGCGCGGTGGAACTCCCGGTTGGCGAGGGAGCGTTCGGCGGTGTCGGTGGCGGCGTCGGCCCGGGTGAGCGCCTCGCGGGCGACGTCCAGGGAGGCCCCGCGATGCACGGCGCGCCGCAGCGCCTCGGGCTCCAGCAGCAGGCGTACGTCGTAGACCTCGCGCGCCATGTCCGCGTCCACCAGGCGCACCGTGACGCCCTTGTACTGGTTCATCACGACCAGCCCGGTTCCGGCGAGGGTCTTGAGCGCCTCGCGGACCGGGGTCTTCGACACCCCGAACTGCGCGGCGAGCTCGGTCTCGACCAGCGCCTGCCCCGGCGTCAACTGCCCGGTGAGGATGCGGTGTTTGATCCCCTCCAGCACGTACTGCGTGCGGGAGGGGATCGGCGTGGGCACAGAGGTCATGCGCGCCTCTCGGATCTCGCGTCTCGGTGGATCGCGTATCGGATCTCGCGTATCGCGTCTCATATATGACGTACGAAGTACGACGCGATGACGGTAGGAGGGCGCGTGGGCTTCGTCAATGCTTTGGGCAAAGAAACAGCAATCGCTTTCTACGGCTGGGGCGCCCACTCCGGGTCCCGCCCGCTGAGCCCCACCGCCCGGGCCAGCAGGGACGCCTCCGGCCCGACGGTGACGACGGGCCCGAAAATGGCGCCGCGACCGGGGTCGTCGACGGACGCCGCGAGGAAGTCGTGGCAGACCCGGAGCGCGGCCGGGTCGGGCTCGTACCGCTGACCGGTGGCGCGGGCCAGGTCCCAGCCGTGGACCACCAGTTCGTCGGTGGCGACCAGGCCCGCGATCCCGCCGGGCAGGTCGACGCTCCCGGCGCGGGTCATGCCGGTCCACGCGGCAGGATCACGCCAGGCCTCGGCCATCTCGCCGAGCACCCTGGGCAGTTCCTCGCGCCAGCCGTGCCCGAGCTCGGGCACGGTGGAGTCCGGGCGGGTGTCGGTCGTGACACCCAGATCCTTGCGGCCTGCGTCGCGGAAGGCGACGGCGAGCCCGGCCAGGTGGGCCAGCACGTTGCGCACCGCGTACTTCGGGCACGGCGTCGGGTCCGCGAGCTGCTCGTCGGTGACGCCCGCGGCCAGGCGCGCCACCACCGCCGCCTGCGGTCCGAGGTCCACGGTCGGGGTATGGGTCGTGTCGGTCATCGGCTGCTCCTCCTGGTTGCGTTCCTGAGAGACAGACCGACTCCGGCCACGGAACTCATCGCTACGGAATCGTGACCCATGGCCGGCCAGCCTAAAATGTATAAAGGGGTTATTCCAGGCACCCTCGGTGGCAGGTGGTGCGTGATGACACAGGACGTACAGCTGAGACTGCATCTGGAGTGTGAGCTGGCGGATGAGCCCGTGCGCGTGTTCCGAGAGCTGACCGACCCCGGGGAAGTGGCCCGCTGGTGGGGCCCCGACGGGTTCAGCACCCCGAGTGTGGAGATCGACCTCCGCCCCGGTGGCGCCTACCGGATCGCGATGCAGCCACCGGAAGGCGAGCTGTTCTACCTGGTGGGCGAGTACATCGACGTCGATCCCCCGGTAGGCCTGTCGTACACCTTCCGCTGGGAGGATCCCGACCCCGAGGACCGGGAGACGGTGGTGACGCTGTCGCTGTACGACACCGACGTCAGACAGTCCCACCTCACCCTCGACCAGGGCGACTTCGCCACGGAGCGGCGGCGGGCTCTCCACGAGGAAGGCTGGGTTCAGGGCCTCGGCAAGCTCGGGGAAATGCTCGCCTCACAATGGGATTGACCATTCCCGCTGGAATTAAGGCACCCTCCCGATCCCTCCGTACGGTCCTTAGCCGCACGATGACCGGGCATGACGACGAAGACGACCTGGCCTCTCGTGCGCGTCCTGCGCGACCGCGACGCGGGCCTCTACCTCTCCGGCGTGCTGGTCTCCGGCTTCGGCACCTCGGCCCTGTGGCTGGCGTCCGGCGTGTGGGTCAAGGACCTCACCGGCTCGGACGGCCTGGCCGCGCTGTGCATGCTCGCCATGTGGCTGCCGACCCTGGCCGGCCCGCTGCTGGGCACGCTCGCCGACCGCGGCCGCCGCAAACCGCTGCTGATCGGCGTGAACCTGCTCCTGGGCGCCCTCCTGCTCACCCTGGTGAGCGTCGACGCCCCGGGCGACCTGTGGCTGCTGTACGCGGTGTTGTTCGTGTACGGGGCGGCGGGCGTCGTCCACGACGCGGCCGAGTCGGCGCTCGTGGCGACCGCGGTCGACCCGGCCCTGCTGGGCGACTTCAACGGCCTGCGCATGACCGCCACCGAGGGCATGAAGCTCCTGGCCCCGCTGGCGGGCGCGGGCCTGTACGCGGCCTACGGCGGCGCGAGCGTCGCCCTCCTGGACGCGGCGACGTTCGTGCTGGCCACAGGCTTGTACGCGCTGCTGCGAGTACAGGAGGACAAGCCCGCGCGGCCCGCCGGCAGCCACCGGCAGCGCACGGCCGAGGGCGTCCGCCACCTGTGGGCGCACCCCGTGCTGCGCCCCCTGGTCCTGGCGGGCGGCGCCACGATGCTGTGCGCAGGCCTGAACGGGGCGATGGTGTACGCCGTCGTCGACGGCCTGGGGCACTCCCCCGCGTACACCGGCGTGCTGTACGCCGTGCAGGGCGCCGGTTCGGTCGCGGCCGGCCTGCTCTCCGGCCCCGCCCTGCGCCACCTGGGCGCACGGCGCTTCGCGGCGTCCGGCATCGCCCTGCTGGCGCTCGCGGTGGCCCTGCGGGCGGTGCCGTCCGACCCGGTGGCACTGGTGTGCAGCGCGGCGATCGGCGTGGGGCTGCCCGCGGTGCTGATCGCCGTGCTGACGGCCGTGCAGCGCGAGACGCCGGGTGCGCTGCTGGGCCGGGTGACAGCCACCGCCCACACCCTGGTGTACACACCGAACGTGGTCGGGCTGGCCGCCGGAGCGGTCCTGGTCGAGCTGGTGAGCCACCGGCTGGTGCTGGTGGCCCTGGGCGTGGTCCTGCTGGTGACGGCGGCCCCGCTGTGTCAGAGTCCGGCGAGGGCGGAGCGGACCGTCTCCAGGTCGCCGTCGGACGCCAGTCCGGCGTGATACAGCCTCAGTTCGGTTGCACCCAGCCGCCGTGCCTCGGCGGCGTCGGCGGCGAGGGTGCCGGGGCTGCCGCCCATCCCCGAGACCACGGTGAAGTTGGCGGCGATGACGGCGCCCTCGCGCTCCTGGCGCGCGAACGGCGTCAGCGTGCCGGTGCCGCCCGCGCAGGGCACGACCACCCCGTCCGCGACGGACAGGATGTGCGCCGGGTCGACGCCGGGGTTGGCACCGACGTGGTACGACACCGGGTCCGCGTGCAGCAGCACCTGGAACCCCTCGGACGCCGCCGCCCGGACCGCCGCGACGGCCTGCTCCTGGAGCGTGCGGGCGGTTTCGTCGCGGTACGCGCGCGTGGTGTGCGCGAGCGTCTCGCCGAGGAGCTTCTCGATGCCCGTCCAGCCCCCGTCGGAGGGGGCGCCCTGCCACACCGGCTCCAGCGCGGTCCGTACGGCCGCCGCCAGGTCGTCGGCGTCCAGGCCGTGCCGGCCGTAGCCCTCCCGGCAGGACGGGCAGAAGCACAGCGCCATCAGGTACTGCCCGGCGTCCCCGAGGCCGATGCCGCCGGTCTTGTCGTGGGCGTGCAGATGCTGCAGGCCGTACCAGCCGAGGGACTCCAGCTCGGTGCCGAGCGCCCCGGGCCGGACGGCCGCCTCGGCGGCGAGGTCGGTGAGGTACGCGCGCGTGGCGGGCTGTGCGATGCACGGCGCCCAGGGGTAGCGGTCACCGTAGGCGTTGACGACCGAGGTGTCCGGGTGTTCGGCGCCCAGGCGGGAGTTGTGCGCGAGGACGACCCAGGTGTGCACCTCCAGACCGGCCTCGGCGAGCGCGGTGGCGGCCTCGCCGAAGGCGTCCCCGGGGGCCCAGACGCCGGCCGCGTAGGGGCGCAGCTCGCGCCCGGCCCAGCGGTCGTCCGCCGGGTACAGCACGGAGGCGTGCTCGGCGGTGACGATGCGGTGGCGCGGGTGGCGGGGCGTGAGGGCGCGCGTGGAGTGGTAGGCGGCGGCGAGCGTCACCTGCCGCACACCGAGCGCGGCGATCCGCCCGGGTGCCTCCGGGTCCCCGTTGACGTCCCAGGGGTAGACGAATGTCGACGCCTTCACTTGGTCTCCTCCAGCAGCGCGTAGCCCCGCTCGATCACTTCGGCGAGCTGCTTCACATGATCCTCGGACGGCTCGTGCAGCGGGGGCCGGACCTCCCCGACGTCCAGGCCGCGCAGCCGTACACCGGCCTTGACCAGGGCGACCGCGTAGCCGCGGCCCTGGGCGCGCAGTTCGACGAACGGGCCGTAGAAGCCGTCCAGCAGCTTCTGCACGGTGGCGTCGTCACCGGTCCGCAGGGCCTGGTGGAAGGCGAGGGCGATCTCCGGTGCGAAGCAGAACACGGCGGACGAGTAGAGCGTGACACCGAGGGCGCGGTAGGCGAGCTGGGTCTGCTCGGCGGTCGGCAGGCCGTTGAAGTAGAGGAAGTCGCCCGGGGCCTCGGTTCGGACGGCGCTGACGATGCGCTGCATGAGGTCGAGGTCGCCGAGCCCGTCCTTGAGGCCGATGATCCCGTCCGTGCGGGCGAGTCCGACGACCGTCTCCGGAGTGAACACGGCGTTGTCGCGCTGGTAGACGATGACCGGCAGGGCGGTCGCGGCGGCCACCTCCCGGTAGTGCCGCAGCAGCCCCTCCTGCCCGGCGACGACGAGGTACGGCGGCATGGCGAGCAGTCCGTCCACCCCGGCGGCCTCGGCGAGGCGGGCGTAGCGCACGGCGAGCGCGGTGCCGTACCCGGCGCCGGCGACGACCGGCACGCGCCCGTCGGCGGCCTCGACGGCGGCCCGCACGCAGGCCTCGAACTCCTCGGGCGTCAGCGCGTGGAACTCGCCGGTGCCGCAGCAGGCGAACACGGCGGCGGCTCCGGCCTCCACCCCGCGCCGGACGTGCGCGCGGTAGGTGTCGAGGTCCACGGAGCCGTCGGGTCCGTAGGCGGTGACCGGGAAGAACAGCGGCCCGCTGGGGATGGTGAGTCGCGCGGCGAGAGGGGCTGACGTCACAAGCTCTCCCGGTTCCATATTCATGATTGGCGTCTATATTTCTGAACATCTCCACGCTAAGGCGCCGCCTTGGGGCCGGTCAAGCGCACGAACCCGCGACGCACCAGCGGATTCGCCGCTTCCACGACATACTTGACGGGCTCCACCCGGGCTCCTTAGCGTGTCCACGCATATGAATGCCGTGCGCTCATGTGCACGGTTGGCGATCAAGGAGATCCGAGGATGCCCGCTCCCCGCACCGTCCTGCTCACCGGCGCCGCCGGCGGCCTCGGCACCCTGATGCGGGAGCTGCTCCCGGCCTACGGCTACGACCTGCGCCTGCTGGACCTGCGCCCGATCGAGGGCGCGCCCGACGCGATCACCGCCGACCTGGCCGACCGGGAGGCCGTGCGCGAGGCGGTCCGGGGCGTCGACGCGATCATCCACCTCGCGGGCATCTCCCTGGAAGCGCCCTTCGAGAAGATCCTCAAGGCGAACATCGAGGGCACCTACCACCTGTACGAGGCCGCCCGCGAGGAGGGCGTCCGCCGGATCGTCTTCGCCTCCTCCAACCACGCCGTCGGCTACACCCCGCGCCCCCAGGGCGACGACCCCCTCATCCCCGTCGACACCCCGCGCCGCCCGGACACCTTCTACGGCCTGTCCAAGTGCTTCGGCGAGGACCTCGCACAGCTCTACTGGGACAAGCACGGCCTGGAGACGGTCTCGGTGCGCATCGGCTCCTGCTTCCCCGAGCCGACCAGCGTGCGGATGCTCTCGGTGTGGATGAGCCCCGCCGACGGGGCGCGGCTCTTCCACGCCGCCCTGAGTGCCGAGCACGTCGGACACACCGTCGTGCACGGCTCCTCCGCCAACACCCGGCTGTGGTGGGACCTCGGCACCGCCCGGGCGCTCGGCTACGAGCCGCAGGACGACTCCGAGCCGTTCGCCGAGAAGCTCATCGCCGAGCAGGGCGAGCTGCAGGACGGCAACGAGGCGCACGCCTACCTGGGCGGCCAGTTCGTGACGGACCCGCCGATCTGGCCGTACTGACCGGAAACACATCACTCGACAGGGCGGGCGGGCACCGAACGGGCCCGCCCGCCGCCGTATTCGGGCACCATCGGCGCCCGGTCCCACGTGCCGGTCCTCACCGATGCAGGTCCGCGACGGGCACACCCTTCGCCGAACGGGCACAAACGGGCAGTATCGAGCCCGCAACAGGCCTGGTCACCGCCGCATCCCCGCTGTAGAAATTCCCCCAACGGGCCGCACCGGGCCCGAACGGGCAGCGCGAGCGGAAGGCAGGGGTCGGCATGAGCACGCACACGGCGGAAGAACGCCAGCGCGAGATCGTGCTGGCCGCACGACGTGACGGCTCGGTCGACGTCAGCGCCCTCGCCGCCGAGCTGGGCGTGGCCAAGGAGACCGTACGGCGGGACCTGCGCGTCCTGGAGGACCACGGTCTGCTCCGCCGCACCCATGGCGGCGCCTATCCCGTGGAGAGCGCCGGCTTCGAGACGACGCTCGCCTTCCGCGCCACCAGTCACGTGCCCGAGAAACGCCGGGTCGCGGCCGCCGCGGCCGAACTGCTCGGCGACGCCGAGACCGTGTTCGTCGACGAGGGCTACACCCCGCAGCTCATCGCCGAGGCACTCCCGCGGGACCGGCCGCTGACCGTGGTCACCGCGTCCCTGCCGGTCGCGGGCGCCCTCGCCGAGGCCGAGCACATCTCCGTGCTGCTGCTCGGCGGCCGGGTACGGCGCGGCACCCTCGCCACCGTCGACCACTGGACGACGAAGATGCTGTCCGGCTTCGTCGTCGACCTGGCCTACGTCGGCGCCAACGGCATCTCCCGCGAACACGGCCTCACCACCCCCGACCCGGCCGTCAGCGAGGTCAAGGCACAGGCGATCCGGGCCGCCCGGCGCGTGGTCTTCGCGGGCGTGCACACCAAGTTCGGAGCGGTCAGCTTCTGCCGGTTCGCCGAGGTCGGCGTGCTGGAGACGATCGTGACGAGCACCCTGCTGCCCACCGCCGAGGCCCACCGCTACTCGCTGCTCGGGCCGCAGGTCATCCGCGTCTGACCGCACATCGACCCACGTCCCCCGGGGCATCCGCACGTCTCGCGATGCCCCTTATCTCCCCATACATCCAGGAGCGATCCATGCGAACCCAGAGCCGACGACGGCCACCGCGAGCCACGCTCGCCCTGGCCGCCGCAGGGACGCTGCTCGCCCCGCTGCTCTCCGGCTGCTGGGTCGGGGCGGGCGGGGCCGGATCCGGCGGCGACGCCATCAACATCCTGATGGTCAACAACCCCCAGATGGTCGAGCTGCAGAAGCTGACCCGCGCCCACTTCACCAAGGAGACGGGCATCGAGGTCAACTTCACCGTCCTGCCCGAGAACGACGTCCGCGACAAGATCAGCCAGGACTTCGCCAACCAGGCCGGCCAGTACGACGTCGCCACCCTGTCCAACTACGAGATACCGATCTACGCCCGCAACGGCTGGCTGCACGAGATGAACGGCTACGTCGCCAGGGACCCGGCCTATGACGAGCAGGACGTCCTGAAGCCGATGCGCCAGTCCCTAACCGCGGACGACGGCAAGCTCTACGGCCAGCCCTTCTACGGCGAGTCGTCGTTCCTGATGTACCGCAAGGACGTGTTCCGGAAGAAGGGCCTGACGATGCCCGCCCACCCCACCTGGCAGCAGGTGGCGGACCTGGCGGCGAAGGCGGACGGGGCCGAGCCCGGCATGAAGGGCATCTGCCTGCGCGGCCTGCCCGGCTGGGGCGAGGTGATGGCCCCGCTCACCACCGTCGTCAACACCTTCGGCGGCACCTGGTTCGACAAGGACTGGAAGGCGCGGCTCGACTCCCCCGCCTTCGAAAAGGCGACGAAGTTCTATGTCGACCTGGTGCGCGAGCACGGCGAGTCCGGCGCCGCCCAGTCCGGCTTCGCCGAGTGCCTGAACAACATGACCCAGGGCAAGGTCGCCATGTGGTACGACGCCACCTCCGCGGCCGGGTCACTGGAGGCGGCGAACTCCCCGGTCAAGGGCAAGGTCGGCTACGCACCCGCCCCCGTGGAGAAGACCGAGTCCTCCGGCTGGCTCTACACCTGGGCCTGGGGCATCCAGAAGGCCTCCCGCAACCCGGACAACGCCTGGAAGTTCGTCTCCTGGGCGTCCGGCAAGGGCTACGAGGAACTGGTCGGCGACCAGGTCGGCTGGTCGAACGTCCCGGCCGGCAAGCGGGCGTCGACGTACGCCAACGCCGACTACCGCAAGGAGGCGGGTGCCTTCCAGGAGATGACCAAGGAGGCCATCGAGCAGGCCCGGCCGAACGATCCCGGCGTACAGCCGCGGCCCGCGCCCGGCATCCAGTTCGTCGGCATCCCCGAGTTCACCGACCTCGGCACCAAGGTCTCCCAGGAGATCAGCGCGGCCATCGCCGGACGCCAGTCCGTCGAGTCGGCCCTGAAGAAGGCTCAGGCGCTCGCCGAGAAGATCTCCGAGGAGTACGAGGGACGATGACCGCCACGACAACGGCCCCCGTGGCCACCCCTGGGATACCCGCTCCGGTCCGCCGCCCCTCCGCCCGGCTGCGCGCCTGGGCGACCCGGGCCCCGCTGCTCCCCGCCCTGATCTTCATGATCGTCGTCACCCAGCTGCCCTTCGTGGCCACGCTGGTGATCTCCTTCTTCGACTGGAACTCCCTCTATCCCGACGCCCGGCACTTCACCGGCGTCGACAACTACCAGGAGGTCCTCACCGACCCGGACCTGCGCCACTCGGTGTGGACGACCGTCCTGCTGACGGTGGCCGTGGTGCTGGCCAGCCTGGTCCTCGGACTCGTCCTGGCGCTGCTGCTGGACCGGAGGTTCCGCGGTCGCGGCATCGTACGGACGCTGCTGATCGCACCGTTCCTGGTGGTACCGGTCGCGGCGGCCCTGCTCTGGAAGCATGTGCTCTACAACCCTGAATACGGCCTGTTCAATGGGTTGCTGCACTATGTGGGCGGGCCACAGCCCGACTGGATCTCCACCACCCCGCTGCTCGCGGTCGAGGCCTCCCTGGTCTGGCAGTGGACGCCGTTCATGATGCTGATCCTGCTCGCCGGCCTGCAGAGCCGCGACCACGAGCAGATCGAGGCGGCCCGGGTCGACGGCGCGAGCGACTGGCAGATCTTCGTCCATCTGACGCTGCCGCACCTGCGCCGCTACCTCGAACTGGGCGCCCTGCTGGGCTCGATCTACATCGTCCAGAACTTCGACGCGGTCTTCACGATCACGTCCGGCGGCCTGGGCACCGCCAATCTCCCCTACACCGTCTACCAGAGCTTCTACCAGGCCCACGAGAACGGGCTCGCCTCGGCCGCGGGCGTCCTGGTCGTCATCGGCTCGATCGTCATCGCGACCTTCGCCCTGCGCGTGGTGTCGTCCCTGTTCCGCGAGGAGGTGTCCCGCGCATGAGCACGACCGCGCTTCGTGTCCGCCGTGTCCGTGGCAAGGGGGCGGGCCTGGGCCTGCTGGCCTGGCTGCTCGGGATCGCGTTCTTCCTGCCCATCGCGTGGATGGCGCTGACGTCCTTCCACTCGGAGGCGGACGCGGCGACCAACCCGCCGTCCTTCGCGGCCTCGCTGACCCTGGACGGCTACCGCGAGTTCTTCGGCGCGGGCGGCGGCGCGAGCCCCTGGCCGGCCCTGATCAACTCCACGGTCGCCTCCGTGGCCTCGACCCTGCTGGTCCTGCTGCTGGCCTTCCCGGCGGCGTACGCGCTGTCCATCAACCGGGTCCGCAAGTGGACGGACGTCCTGTTCTTCTTCCTCTCCACGAAGATGCTGCCCGCCGTGGCCGGCCTGCTGCCGATCTACCTGTTCGCCAAGAACGCCGGGATGCTCGACAACATCTGGCTGCTGGTCGTCCTCTACACCTCCATGAACCTGCCGATCGCGGTGTGGATGATGCAGTCGTTCCTCGCCGAGATCCCGGTCGCGGTGATCGAGGCCGCCCGGGTGGACGGGGCACGGCTGCCGACGGTCCTCGCGCGCGTGGTCGCCCCGATCTCCCTCCCCGGTATCGCCGCCACGGCGTTGATCTGCTTCATCTTCAGCTGGAACGAGCTGCTGTTCGCCCGGGTGCTCACGGGCGTGGTCGCCGAGACCGCCCCCGTCTTCCTGACCGGCTTCATCACCAGCCAGGGCCTGTTCCTGGCGAAGGTGTGCGCCGCGTCGCTCGTCATCTCCCTGCCGGTGCTCGCCGCGGGGTTCGCCGCCCAGGACAAGCTGGTCCAGGGTCTGTCGTTGGGAGCCGTGAAATGAAGGCCGCCGTCATCGAGTCCGTGGGCAAGGCCGTCGTCGCCGAGGTCCCGGACCCGACGCCAGGGCCGCGCGAGGTCGTCGTCGAGGTCGCGGCCTGCGGGCTGTGCGGCACGGACCTGCACATCCTCCAGGGCGAGTTCGCCCCGAAGCTGCCGATCGTGCCCGGGCACGAGTTCGCCGGCGAGGTCGTGGGGGTCGGCACCCGGGTCACGGAGGTGTCGGTGGGCGACCGGGTCGCCGTCGACCCGTCCCTGTACTGCTACGAGTGCCGCTACTGCCGGACGGGCCACAACAACCTCTGCGAACGCTGGGCGGCGATCGGCGTGACCACGGCCGGAGGCGCGGCCCGGTACGCCCTCGCCCCGGTGGCGAACTGCGTGAAGCTCCCCGACCACGTCCGCACCGAGGACGCGGCGCTGGTGGAGCCGCTGTCCTGCGCGGTCCGCGGCTACGACGTGCTCCAGTCCCGCCTCGGCGCGCACGTCCTGATCTACGGCTCCGGCACGATGGGCCTGATGATGCTGGAGCTGGCCAAGCGCACGGGCGCGGCGAGCGTGGACGTCGTCGACGTGAACCCGGCCCGCCTGGAGACGGCCCGCCGCCTCGGCGTCTCGGCGTCGGCGGCGAACCCCGACGAACTGGACCGTCCGCAGGGCTGGGACCTGGTCGTCGACGCCACGGGCAACGCGGCGGCGATCCAGGACGGTTTGGACCGGGTGGCGAAGGCGGGCACGTTCCTGCAGTTCGGGGTGGCGGACTACGCGACCCGCGTGACGATCGACCCGTACCGCATCTACAACCAGGAGATCACCATCACGGGTTCGATGGCGGTGCTGCACAGCTTCGAGCGGGCGGCGGAGCTGTTCGCGAACGGAGTCCTCGACCCGGAGATCTTCATCAGCGACCGCATCCCGCTGGAGCGGTACCCGCAGGCGCTGGAGCAGTTCGCGGCGGGGGTCGGCCGCAAGATCGTGGTCGTGCCGTAGGGAGCGACCGCTGCGGGGTGGGGCGGGCGAAATCCGGTGGGGCGCCCGCCCTCCGGCCCCTACGCTCACGGCATGCCACGACCTCACGGATTCACCTACGAGCAGCACACGGGCGGCACCGTCCGCATCAGCCACCACGACCGTCCCGCCACCACCCTGAACGGACCCCGGGCCGCGCAGTTCCTCACCGAGGTCGAGGGCTCCGACCCCCAGCTCGTCATGGCCCGCTGGACCGGCAACTACAAGCGGGGCAACGAACGCACCGCCCGCGACCACCCCCGCAATCGCCGGTGACCCGATTGGCCGCAAGGTAAGGGAACGGCAAAACCTCTTCGCTCGTTCACCCGGCATGACAGCTATGACCCCCGGCTCGAACATCCCCCTGTCCGCCGCCCGCGTGACGGTGGACGTCGCCGCTCCGGTGCGGCTCGACGTATCGGGCCTGCTGCTCACCGCCGACGGCAAGGTGCGCTCCGACGACGACTTCATCTTCTACAACCAGCCGTCGGGCCCGGGCGTGACGTACCGCTCGGGCGGCGGCGGTGCGCCCGACGCGATCGTGGTCGACACGGCGGCCCTCCCCCCTGGCATCGAGAAGATCGTCGTCACGGCGAGCCCGGACGCCGCGGGCCAGACCTTCCAGGGCATCGAGCCGACGGCCACGATCCGCAACGCGGACGACAATTCCGTCCTGGCCACGTTCACGCCCCCGCAGCTCGGCAGCGAGACGGCCCTGGTCATCGTGGAGGTCTACCAGCGAGGCGGCCAGTGGAAGGCCCGAGCCGTCGGCCAGGGATACGCCAACGGCCTCGCGGGCATCGCCACGGACTTCGGGGTCACGGTGGAGGAACCGGCCGCCGCGGCCCCGCCCCAGCCGGTGGCCCCGCCGCCGGCCCCGGTGCAGCCGCCGGCCCCGCCCGTCTCCGCGCCGGCCGCGCCCCCGGCCGCCCCGGCCACGCCTCCCCCGCCCGCGCCCGGCGCCGGGAAGATCAACCTCGACAAGGGCCGCGTCAGCCTCCAGAAGAACCAGACGGTCTCCCTGATGAAGGGCGGCCGCCCTCTGCTGTCCCAGGTCAGGATGGGTCTCGGCTGGGAGCCGGCATATCGCGGCAAGGACATCGACCTGGACGCCTCGGTCATCGCCTACGGGCCGCAGCGCAACCACATCGACAGCTGCTACTTCGGCAAGCTCCAGATCGTGGGCGGCGCGATCCAGCACTCCGGCGACAACCTCACCGGTGAGGGCGGCGGGGACGACGAGACCATCATGGTCGACCTCGGCCGCCTGCCCCAGGAGGTCACCGGCCTGGTCTTCACGGTCAACTCCTTCTCCGGCCAGAAGTTCACGGAGGTCGCCAAGGCCTACTGCCGCCTCCTGGACGGCGCGACCGGCGAGGAACTGGTCCGCTTCGACCTCACCAGCGCCGAGGCGCAGACCGGCGTGATGATGGCCAAGCTCATCCGCCAGTTCTCCGGCGAGTGGGAGATGACGGCCCTGGGCGCGTTCGTGAAGTCCCGCACCGTGAGGGGAATGGTGAAGCCGGCGGCGCAGGCGCTGTAACCCGCCACCGGCCTCCGGGGACGCCCCCTTGCCAGGGGGCGTCCGGCGTCCGGCCGGCCACGTCAGCGGCGCCGCGCGCCCAGCCCCTCCATCAGCAGCGTCAGGTACCGCCGGATGTGCCGGCCTTCCCCGTCCGCCAGCTCCGACGCCGTCGCCACCCCGTGAGCCAGCCGCAGCACGTCGGCCGGCTCGACGTCCGCCCGCAGCGTGCCCTCTTCCTGCGCCGCCCGGACCAGCCGCCCGGCCGCGGCCTTGACCGAGTCGCCGCAGGCCGTGGCCATGGCCGGGCCGCTCTCGGTGACGGCCGGGCCGAGCAGGGCCTTCAGGCCGCGCATCCTGATCAGTCCCGCGCCGAGCTCGTACAGCCACTCGACCAGCGCCTCGCCTGGCGGCAGTTCGGCCGCGAGCGCATCGCCCCTCGCCGCGATCGCCTCGACGCGGTCCAGATACGCGGCCTCCAGCAGCGCCTGCCGGGTCGGGAAGTGCCGGTACAGCGTGCCGGAGCCGACCCCGGCCCGCTTGGCGATGTCGTCGAGCGAAGCGCCCTCCCCGTGCTCGGCGAAGGCCTCCACGGCGACCGACAGCAACCGCTCGTGGTTGCGCCGGGCATCCGCCCGCATGGGCCTGACCTGCGCCACGCGACCACTCCTTCACCAACCGGGGACTCTCTCCGCACCTTACCGAGAACGGCGCCCCGCGAGCCGGACGGAGACCGGGCCCGGCCCTCTCACCTCTTCGAAGGGAGCGGGCGCGACTGAGCCGCCGAGGGCCGGGCGGCGGGAACGTCAGGCGGAGTCACGCACCACGAGTTCGGGTGTCACCCATGCGTCCGCGCCCCGCAGGGGCTCCTCGCCCGCGCGCAGCCGGGCCACCTGCTCCACGGCCAGCCGTCCCAGCTGCCGCTTGTCGATGTGCAGGGTGGTCAGGGCGGGTTCGACCAGCTCGCCCAGCGAGAGGCCGTCGAAGCCGAGTACGGCCAGGTCGTCCGGAACGCTCCGGCCACGGCGGCGGGCGGCGCGCATCGCCCCGACCGCGATCAGGTCGTTGAAGCCGAAGACCGCGGTGATGTCCGGCCGCGCGGTCAGCAGCCGGTCCATGCCGGCCTCGCCGCCCGCCACGCTGTGCTCGGGGCACACCACGACCCAGTCCTGGTCGACCGGCAGGCCGAGCCGCCGTGCCTGCTCCAGGAAGGCCTCTCTGCGAGGGCCGGGGCCGTGGACGCCGTCCAGCATGCCGATCCTGCGGTGCCCGGCGCGGAACAGGTGGTTCAGGCCCTGCTCGACTCCGGTGGCGGCGTCGATGCCCACGGCGGCGAAGCGGGTCTGCTGCGGGCCGCGCTCCAGCAGCACCAGCGGTACGCCTCCGAGGTGCCGGGTGAGCACGTCGTCCGGGTCCTTGAAGTAGCCCACGACGGCGTCCGCCTGGTGGGAGAGCACGTCGAGCGCCTCCCGCTCCCTGGCCTCGTCGATCCGGGAGTCCCACACGACGACCTGCCAGCCGCGCTGCTCGGCCGCCTCCAGCACCCCGGCGGCCACCTCGGGGAAGAACGGGTTGCGCAGGTCCGGGATGACCAGGCCGGCCGTCACCGCGCCCTTCTGGACGAGTCCACGCGCGAACCGGCTCGGCCGGTAGTCCAGGAGCCGCGCCGCCTCCAGGACCCGCTCCTTGGTGCCGGGATCGATCTCACCCTTGTCGTTGACCGCCCGGGAGACCGTCTGTCGTGACACCCCGGCCAGGCGGGCGACGTCGTGGATCGTGGCCCGGCGCCGGGCACCGTCGGGCCGCTCGGCACTCGGCTCCGCACGCTGATTGTCCGTCCACACGTTCAGCACTGTATCCGGCACCCGAACCTGCCCGGCAGGGGCGAAGGGACGGGCGCCTCAGCCGTCGAGCTCGGTGAACAGCGTCAGCTGGAGGGCGCCCGGGGCTTCGAGGCGGGAGTTGAGGGAGTTCCAGGGGGTGCGTGTCGGCTCGGCGACGACCTCCGCTCCGGCGGCGGCCAGCTTCGCCGTGGTGGCGACGGAGTCGTCCACCTGGAAGGCGACCCGGATGTGCCCGGCCACCCGCCGCCCCACCTCGACCTCGTCGATGAACGCGGCATGGTTCGGGTCGGTCAGCTCCAGGGTGGCCCGCCCGGCGTCGAGGATCGTGACCCGCCCGTCCTCCGAGGCGAACGCACCCTGCTCGGTCAGGCCGAGCACGTCCCGGTAGAAGTGCAGCGCGGCGTCGTAGTCCTCGGCGGTCACGACCAGGCGGAGTTCGCGAACGGCTGGCTCGTCGGACATGGCGGGCTCCTCCAGGGCGTCGGTTGACCGGCACAACCCGGCGGCGGGCCGGATGATTCCCGTACGCGGCGGGAGCGGCCGGTCAGAACAGCGCGCTGTACGCGTTCAGCGCCGGCTGCCCTCCCAGGTGGGCGTAGAGCACCGTGGCGTCGCGGCCGATCTCGCCCCGCGACACCAGGTCGATCATCCCGGCCATGGACTTGCCCTCGTAGACGGGGTCGGTGACCATCCCCTCCGTCCGGGCCGCGAGCCGCATCGCCGCCAGGGTCGTCTCGTCGGGGACGCCGTAGACGCCCGCGTGGTAGCGCTCGTCGAGTTCGACGTCGGACTCGGTCACCTCGCGCCCGAGGCCGATGAGCTGCCCGGTGCGGTGGGCGATGCGGGCGATCTGGCCGCGGGTCGCGGCCGGCTTCGCCGAGGCGTCGATGCCGAGCACCCGCCGGGGCCGCCCGCCCGCCTCCTCCAGCGCGGCGAACCCGGCGACCATGCCGGCCTGGGTCGACCCGGTCACCGAGCACACCACGACGGTGTCGAAGAAGACGCCCAGCGCCCGCTCCTGCTCGGCGACCTCGTACGCCCACCCGGCGAAGCCGAGGCCGCCGAGCGGATGGTCGGAGGCACCGGCCGGGATGGCGTACGGCTTCCCGCCGCCCTCCTCGACCTCCCTGAGCGCCTGCTCCCAGCTCTCCTTGAAGCCGATGCCGAACCCGGCCTTCACCAGCCGCACGTCGGCCCCGGCGAGCCGGCTGATCAGGATGTTGCCGACCTTGTCGTACACGGCATCGGGCCAGTCCACCCAACTCTCCTGTACGAGCACGCACTTGAGCCCGGCCCGGGCGGCGACGGCCGCGACCTGGCGGGTGTGGTTGGACTGCACGCCACCGATCGACACGAGCGTGTCGCAGCCCTGGGCGAGGGCGTCGGCGACCAGGTACTCCAGTTTGCGGGTCTTGTTCCCGCCGTAGGCGACACCGGAGTTGCAGTCCTCGCGCTTGGCCCAGAGGGAGGCCCCGCCGAGGTGCGCGGTGAGCCGCTCCAGGGGGTGGACGGGCGAGGGCCCGAAGAGCAGGGGGTAACGCTCGTACGAGGAGAGGGACATGGATCCTCCGGGGTCGGTCGATCGATGCCGGCCGGTAGGGGCCGGCCTCAGTCGGCGAGCTCCTCCAGGCCTCGCCAGATCTCCGCCGTGACGAGGACCGCCTCGTCCACGTCACCGGCGGCACAGGCCTCGATCAGCCGCTCGTGCAACCCGGCTGAACGGCAGCTGCCGCCCTCGCCGAAGCGCCGTCGCTCCAGACGGCGGATGAGCGGGGTGTAGCGGGCGACGGTCGCGGCGGCGGCGCGGTTGCCGCTCACCCGGACGAGGACGTCGTGCAGTTCGTCGTCGGCCCGCAGCGCCGCGTCCACGTCTCCGTCGCCCACGGCGGCGGCGAACCGCTCGTTGGCGGCGCGCATCGCCGTGATGTCCGCGGCGCCCAGCAGGGGCACGGCGACCCTCGTCACGAGTTCGTGCAGGGCGCCCACCACGGCGGCGGCGTCCCGGACGTCGCCGGTCACCAGGGGCGTCACCCGCGTGTAGCTCTGCGGCTTGCTCTCCAGCAGCCCCTCGTCCACCAGTCGGGAGAACGCCTCCCGCACCGGCGCCCGGGACAGCCCGAGCCGCTCCGCGAGTGCGGCGTCCCGCACCACCGCGCCGGGTTCGATCTCCCCGGCGACGATGGCGTCCCGGATCGCCGCGTACGCGCGGTCCCTGAGCAGGGTGCGGGGTACCGGCCGGATGGCTTCCATGAACTGAAATGTTAGATGTCAGTACGCTGCCCGACAAGGGACGCGTACAAGACCGTGGCCCGCACTCCCCACGCGGTGCGGGCCACGGTCCTTCAGGCCGCCCAGGGCCAGTCGGCGTCCCGGGAGGCCTCGATCAGCGGAACCATCCGGAAAGCGGCGTCCGAGAGCCCTCCGAACGTGTGCCGGTGACCCGTGCCCGACGGACCGTGGCCCGCCCGGTACCCGGCGAGGTTCCAGGTGTAGACCGGCACGTCGGCCGGGACCTGCTCGGTCGGGTCGCCCCGGTGGTGGTGCGTGTACTGCTCGTCGGTGACGATCAGCACCCGGTCGTGCTTCTTGTAGTGCCGGCGCACCGCCTCCGTGGTGTCGGTGCCGCCCAGGTCGCCGAAGCGGTCCAGGATCTTCAGCACCGACTCGCCCCGGCGGAACTCCACGCGGTCACTCGTCGAGCCGAACTCGACCAGGTCCGCGCGCTCCGCCCGCAGCGCGAGCGCTGTACCGAAGATCGCCGCCGCGTCGGCGCGGGTGAGCTCCGAGCGGTCGGACAGCCGCGACCAGAACATCGACCCCGAGCGGTCCACGAGCACCAGCGTCCGGCCGGGCAGCGCCGGCACGTTGGCCAGCGAGTGGCCGAGCGCCCGCTCCAGGGCGTACGACCAGCGCAGCGACGGCGCGTGCTGGTAGGCGGCGAGGTACCGGAAGGGGAACTGCCGCGAGCGCGCGACCTCCGCCGGGTCGCTGATCCGCGCGGCGACCCGCTCGGCCACCTCGTCCGAGACACCGGCCTCGTCGAAGTTCCGCAGGTTGCGTATGAGCGCCATGGTGCCCATGGACGGGATCACGGCCTCCCAGGCCGCCTTGTCCATCGGACCCTGCAGCCAGCCCGCCAGCGCCTCCCACGTCATCCCGGCCGCGGCCAGCCGCTCGGCACCGCCCTCGGCGGTCACGACCGCACGCCGGTCCTCCACGGGCAGCGCCATCAGCTCGCGGTGCGCGGTGAGAACGTGGTCGGACGCGGGCGGCACTGCGGTGTCCGGGTGGTGCCGGCGGTCGAGGGCGTACCGGAACAGCTCGCCCTGCCACGGCTTGTCCGGGTCCGGGGCCGCGTGCACGAGGTTGAGGATGTCGCCGAAGCGGTAGCCCTTGGAGGCGGTGTCGTACTTCAGCAGCGCCTTGCCGTGGTACAGGCGGCGCACGGCGTCGGCGATGCCGCGCTTGACCGGCTTCGGCACGTTCCGCCCGTACATCGAGGTCCAGTACGCGAGCAGTTCACCGGGCTCGTCGGGCCGCTGCAGGACGGAGGCGACGACCTGCCGGTTGGACGGGCCGTCGGTCGCGCCCGCGTCCAGGCGGGCCTTGACGTACTCGGCGGCGCCGACGACGGAGGCCGTGCGCAGGTTGCCCTGCCCGCGCAGCCAGCCGAGCAGGCCGGCCGTCCACTCCGGGTCGGTGACGGCGAGTTCGCGCACGAGCTTCGCGAAGCGGTCGTCGCGGTCGTCGCCGGTCTCGTAGAAGGTCTGCTGGGAGACGAAGTTGGAGACGGCGAGCAGGAAGAGTTCGGAGCGGGCGTCCCGCTCGCGGCCCCGGCCGCCCTCGTAGGTGCGCAGCACCCGCCCGGTGGACGTCACGCGCGAGACGGGACGCGCGCGGGCTGCCTTGGAATTGAATCGCGCCATGGTGAATTCCCCCGAATTCGTTCGTGTTTCCGGGGGAGACGCTGCATGCAGGAAAAGAGGTGGGTGCCCGAGGACAGAAGTCGGCGACGGACTAATTCAGATGCTCTACCCACTTGAGCTACAGCGACCCGAAGTCACTGACGGGACTCGAACCCGCAACCCTCTGATCCCAGGAAGTAACCGTTGCCTTCGCACCGGGCACCCACCACATGCTGCGCCTCCCGAGATCAAGTCGGCGGCGGCGTCGGATTCTTTGGAAGAGAAGTAGCCGCTGCCATCGCACCGGGAGGTGCGTGACGTTGTGATCTCACTGTAGGAGGCGCGACTCCGGAACTGCGAGCGAATTTATGACCGCTTCTGGCGCTTCCAGGGGCCGGTGATGGCGAGCAGGATGCCCGGGTCCTGGATGTTGGCGTAGAGGGTCTTGCCGTCGGGCGAGAAGGTGACCCCGGCGAACTCGCTGTACTCCGGCTCCTCTTCGGTGCCGACGTTCAGGTCGTTCCGGGCGATCGGGTACGTGCGGCCGCTCTCGGTGGCTCCGAAGAGGTGCGAGACGCCCTCGCCGTCCTCGGCCAGCACGATGCCGCCGTACGGGGAGACGGTGATGTTGTCGGGGCCGTCGAACGCGCCGTCCTTGGACGGGTCGGGGTTCACACCGAGCAGCACCTTGAGCGTCAGCGTGCGGCGCTTGGGGTCGTAGAACCAGACCTGGCCGTCGTGCCGGACGGGGCTCTCCTCACGGGCGTAGGAGGAGACGATGTAGGCGCCGCCGTCGCCCCACCACATGCCCTCCAGCTTGCGGGCGCGGGTCACCTCGCCGTCGGCGAACTGCTTGCGCACGGGGGTGGTGCGGGCGTCGCGGTCGGGGACGTCCACCCAGTCGACGCCGTAGACCGTGCCGATCCTCGTGGCGCGGGAGAGGTCGTCGACGAACGTGCCGCCGGAGTCGAAGCACTTGGGGGCCTGGAGGACACCGGCGTCGTCGGCGAGCTCGCGGAACTTCCCGGGGCCGTACTCGAAGCCCTTGGGCGGGGTCCAGCGGAAGAAGAGGCCGTTGGGGCCGGAGGCGTCCTCGGTGAGGTAGGCGTGGCCGCGCTTGGGGTCGATGACGACGGCCTCGTGGTCGTAGCGGCCGAAGAACTTCAGCGGCTTGGGGGCACGGTTGGCGCGCCGGTCGCAGGGGTCGACCTCGAAGACGTAGCCGTGGTCCTTGGTCATGCCGTTGACGCCGGCCTTGTCGGAGTTCTCCTCACAGGTGAGCCAGGTGCCCCAGGGGGTGCTGCCGCCGGCGCAGTTGGTGGAGGTGCCGGCGATGCCCACCCACTCGGCGACGCGTCCGTCGGGGCGTACCTCGACGACCGTGCAGCCGCCGGCCGCGGCCGGGTCGTAGACGAGGCCCTCGGTGAGCGGCACCGGGTACTTCCATTTGGCGCGCGGGCCCTTCAGCTCGTGGTTGTTGACGAGCAGGACGGTGCCGCGGGGGCCGTCGAAGGTGGCGGTGCCGTCGTGGTTGGACGGTGTGGGCTCGCCGGAATCCAGCTTGGTCCTGCCGCTGTAGGTGAGGATCCGGTACGTGAAGCCGGCGGGCAGGGCGAGGATGCCCTTGGGGTCCGCGACGAGCGGCCCGTACCCGACTCCGTGCCGGGCGTCCGCCGCCTCGTCCCCGGCGCCGTCGGTGTCGGTGTCGTAGGACGCGAGGGCGTTCGGCGCGGTGGCGAGGGCGCCGACACTGCCCGCCAGCGCGACCCCGGCCCCGGTGATCGCGGAGTTCCTGGCGAAATCCCTACGGGTGAGCGACATGGCGTCTCCTGTGACGGTGGGAATGCCGTGGAGGGTGGCGGACCTCCTTCGGCGAAACCGTCCCGCTCATCCATGAACGCCGGTTGAACAACACCCCAGGGGCGCGGGGAACTGCGCGACAAGCCAAGGCGGCGCCGCACCCCCAGAACAGGATCAACCCCCCTGTTGCGACCTCGCCTTGAAGGCAGCCTTCCGCGCTTCCTTGGCGACCTTCTTGTCGGGATGCAACCGCCCCATCGCCTCCAGCACATCAGCCGTGGCCGGATGATCAACCCGCCACACGGCCGCGAAAAACCCACCGTGCTGCTGCGCGAGCCCCTCCACCAGCGCCCGAAGCTCCTCGGAGTTCCCCTCCGCGGCCAGCTGCGCAGCCACCGTGTCGATGGTCAGCCAGTACACCATCGCCTCGGAAGGCGCCGGCACATCCACCGCACCGTGCTCGGTCAGCCACACCCGCGCGAGCCCGCCGAGCTCGGCGTCGTCGAGGACCTCCCGCAGGGCGGGCTCGGCCGAGGCACCGACGAGCGACAATGCCTGCTGACACCGCAGCCGCCGCAACGGCGCCCCGGCATCGGAGCCCCGGGCCGCCGCCAGCAACTCCCGTGCCGCGGCGAGCGATTCCCGGCGCTGAAGCCACTGCTCGGTCTCCGCCTGCGCCGCACCGGGCGGGAACCCCGCCGTGCCGTCGAGCAGCGCGTCGGCCCCCTTGTCCGTGAGGTCCCCGACGGCCGGTGCCTCGAACCCGGCCTCCATCAGCCGCGCCCGCATGCCGTACAGCCCGAGCGGGGTGAGCCGGACCATGCCGTACCGGGAGACGTCGGTGTCGTCGACGGGCGGCGCGGGCTCCTCGTCGGCGTCGGCCATGAGCGCCTCGTCCACGGGCTGGTACTCGACGAGCCCCACCGGCTCCAGCATCCGGAACTGGTCGTCCAGCCGCATCATCGCGTCGGACACCTGCTCCAGGACGTCGTTGGTGGGCTCGCCCATGTCGCTGGGCACGATCACCGAGGCGGCCAGCGCCGGCAGCGGCACCGGGGCGCCGCCGGGCGTGTCCTCTCCGGCGGTCAGCAGGTAGAGGTTGCCGAGCACGCCGTCGAGGAACTCGGCCTCGGCCTCCGGGTCCCAGTCGAGGGAGGAGAGGTCGACCTCGCCGTCCTCGTCCACGAGTCCGTCCAGGTCGGGCACGCTCGCGTCGGCGAGCACGGTCTCCAGGGCGGCGAGCCACACGGCGAGCACGTCGTGCGGCGAGCCCCCGGTGAGCAGGGCCAGGTCCTCACCGGCCGTCACGGTGCCCTCTTCCTCGTCGACGACCTCGACGAGCCCGGCGTCCACGGCGACCCGCCACGCCTCACTGGCGTCGGCGGCGGCGTCGTCCCCGCTCAGCCCGAGCGCCTCGGCGGCCACGGGCACCTGTTCGTCGACGAGCCCGCCCCCGGCGTCGACCCGGGTGTCCGGCCCGGCCCAGCGGGCGAGCCGGGCGGCCCGGGACAGCAACGGCGTGGACAGCGCGTCGCGCGCCAGCTCCGCTTCGGTGTGCAGCCGCACCGGCGGCAGGGGGGAGCTGTCTGACATCGGCTGTTCTCCTAAGCGCGCCTCAGGTTACTCAGCCGCTCAGCCTAGACGGATTTCCACCCATGCCGCCTACTTCATCTCCTCGTCAGCCGCCGTACATGGCCGAAACCTTGACAAGTGGCGTGACCAGGCTGGAGATTGACGCGCGTAGAAGTCGGCGGACACTTGTTCACCGGGCCGGCCCCACCAGGTCCACCCGTCCATCGCGATCTACGCGCGTCACCGCATCCGCCCCACAGGTAGCGGCACCAGCCGTTCCACACGTCTCCGCCCTCGTCCCGGCGCCCTGTCACGTCCCCGGAGGGAAACCCGTTGCCGAGCAAGTCGTCCGCGCGTCTCGCCGCGCTCACCGTCGCCGCCGCGTGCTCCGCGGCATCCACGATCGTCCTCACCACTCCCGCGCACGCGGAGTCGGTCCGCATCCACGACATCCAGGGCAGCACCCGGATATCCCCGTACGCCGGGAAGCAGGTGACGGACGTGGCCGGAATCGTCACCGGTGTCCGGACCTACGGCTCGTCCCGCGGCTTCTGGATCCAGGACCCGAGCCCGGACGCCGACCCGGCGACCAGCGAGGGCGTCTTCGTCTTCACCAGCTCCACCCCGAAGGGTGTCGCCGTCGGTGACTCCGTCACGGTCAGCGGCACGATCTCGGAGTACGTCCCCGGCGGCTCGACCTCCGGCAACCAGTCGATCACCGAGATCACCAAGCCGACGACCACGGTCGTCTCCAGCGGCAACGCGCTCCCCGCCGCCACGGCGATCACCTCGCGCTCGGTCCCCGCCGCCTACGCGCCGGCCGGCGACACCGCCGCGAACGGCTCGGTCAACGCGCTCCCCCTCAAGCCCTCGACGTACGCCCTGGACCACTACGAGGCGCTGGAGGGCATGTCCGTCCGGGTCGCCGACACCCGCGTCGTCGGCGCCACCGACCCGTACACCGAGCTCTGGGTGACGGTGAAGCCTCACGAGAACCGCAACCGCCGCGGCGGCACGGTCTACGGCTCCTACGACGCCCAGAACACCGGCCGCCTCCAGATCCAGTCCCTCGGCCCGACGGCGGACTTCCCGAAGGCGAACGTGGGCGACACCCTCACGGGCACCACCGCCGGCCCCCTGGACTACAACCAGTTCGGCGGCTACACCCTGGTCGCGAGCGAGCTGGGCACCCTGAAGAGCGCGGGCCTGGAGCGGGAGACGACCCGCAAGCAGCGCTCCTCCGAACTCGCGGTCGCCACCTACAACGTCGAGAACCTCGACCCGACCGACGACACGTTCGCCGCGCACGCCTCCGCGATCGTGAACAACCTGCAGTCGCCGGACATCGTGTCCCTGGAGGAGATCCAGGACAACAACGGCGCGAAGAACGACGGCACGGTCGCGGCCGACCAGACGCTGACCAAGCTGATCGACGCGATCGTCGCGGCGGGCGGCCCGAAGTACGACTGGCGCTCGATCGACCCGGCCGACGGCACCGACGGCGGCGAGCCGGGCGGCAACATCCGCCAGGCGTTCCTGTTCAACCCGGAGCGGGTCTCCTTCACGGACCGCGCGGGCGGCGACGCCACGACGGCCACCGACGTGACGAAGATCCGCGGCAAGGCGCATCTGACGCTCAGCCCCGGCCGTATCGCCCCGGCGGACGAGGCCTGGAAGAGCAGCCGCAAGCCCCTGGCCGGCGAGTTCGCCTTCCGCGGCCGCACGGTCTTCGTGATCGCCAACCACTTCAACTCCAAGGGCGGCGACCAGGGCCTGACCTCCCAGTACCAGCCGCCGTCCCGCAGCTCCGAAACCCAGCGCCACCAGCAGGCCACGCTGGTGAACGCGTTCGTCAAGGACATCCTCGACACCCAGAAGAACGCGGACGTCATCACGCTGGGCGACATCAACGACTTCGAGTTCTCGCAGACCGCGAAGCTCCTCGAAGGCCGCGGCGAACTGTGGTCGGCGATCAGGTCGCTGCCCAGGAGCGAGCGGTACTCCTACGTCTACCAGGGCAACAGCCAGGTCCTGGACCAGATCCTGATCAGCCCGTCGATCCGCCGCGACTGCGACTTCGAGTACGACAGCGTGCACGTCAACGCGGAGTTCAACGACCAGATCAGCGACCACGACCCGCAGGTCCTGCGCTTCCGGCCGTGACACGCCGTGGGGCCGGCCCGGGTCTTCCGCCCGGCCGGCCCCACGCATGCCGGTCAGTCCGGCACCAGCCCCAGAGCGTGCTCGTACCGGCTGCCGGTG
Source organism: Streptomyces sp. NPDC024017 (assembly GCF_040638895.1). Taxonomy (NCBI): domain Bacteria; kingdom Bacillati; phylum Actinomycetota; class Actinomycetes; order Kitasatosporales; family Streptomycetaceae; genus Streptomyces; species Streptomyces sp. NPDC024017. The sequence goes on from NZ_JBEZYZ010000016.1 coordinate 148,118, forward strand.
CTCCCCTTCATCCCCGGGTACGCCCGCACCCGCTCCCACGCCTCGCTCGCCGGGGCGGCCAGCGCCCGGTCATAGGCCTCGGCGCTCTCCCACTCCGCGTAGTTCAGCACGTGCCCGCCATCCGTACTGAGATGGAAGTGAGCGGAGAGCAGCCCGGCGTGCCCCTCGGGGTCGTCGTCCAGTGCCTTCAGCACGAGATCGACCCACTCCTCGCGGCGCTCCTCCGCCCCGGCCTCGAAGTCGACCCGCACCGTGACGATCAGACCCGGCACCCGGGCATCCCCGGCAGCGCGCTCCCGGCTCCGGTACCGGCGGTACCGCCCGAGCCCGACCCTCTCGATCCCCGGCACGGCGGTGTCGATCTCGTCGACGCGTTCCTGCCGGTGAGCTTTGACGAAGGACTCGTAGGCCTGCTCAGCGGTCCACTGCGAGTAGTGCATCAGGGTGGACCCGTCGTGCCCCGCGTACACGTGATACCCCAGCAGATCCCTGGCGGGCCACGGCCGCCGCTTCCAGGTACGCCCGATCGCCTCCACGGTCTGCCGCTGCCGCTCGGGGGTGCCCACCCGCCATGTGCTGAAGAAGGGGGCACCGATGCGGGGGTCGGTGAGGTCGGGGTGCTGCTCGGTTCGACGGCTCATGAACACTCCAGTCGTAGCGCCGGTCGCGAACACACCCCACCTTTCAACCTCGACCAAGCTTGAGGTCAAGCGGATGCAGGGCGACGCGGCGCTGCTGCTGGAACGGGGGTGGCGCAAGCCACGACGCGCCCGCACCCGCGCACGGCGAGAAGGGGCCGTGTCGGGGGGTGTCCGCCCGCAGCGGTTGGCGCGTCAACGAACAGTCAGTCGGCACGCAACCCCATCGCGCCGTTCCGAGGACGGACACCACCTGGGT
>NZ_JBEZYZ010000017.1:0-125846 GCF_040638895.1 Streptomyces sp. NPDC024017
GCCAGTCCGTCGGCCTGTGCCCCGCCATACCGCAACCCCCGTCACGTGCACATCTACGTCAACAACCGTATGCACACGTGAACTTACAAGGCACAACCGTTCGACGGAAAGATCGGACCGGGGTACGGTTCTTCCGAGATCCGAGTGTCGGACGTTGGGGGGCTGCCGGATGGGCAAGGGCAAGAGCGACCTCGCGCTCCCGCTGACGGAGCTGGAGAGCTACGGGCGCCGGCTTCGCTCCATCAAGACCCGTCTTAATCACACCAAGAAGCTCTTCGAGTCCTACAAGGACGACATCGGCGACGGCAGTGTCAATGACGCGCTCGATGATTTCGAGTCCAACTGGGAGGACGGGCGCGAGGACATCACCCAGCAGCTGGATGCGCTGGCGAGTATGTCCGATGCCGTCGTTCGCGAGTTCAAGAAGCTCGACGACGAACTCGCCAAGAAGGTGAACGACGCCATGAAGACCGAGGACAAGCGCGGCGGAAAAGGGAGCAAGGGGGACGGCGGGGGTAAGTGAGCCCGTCTGCCGACGAACGGAAAGGCCCCGGATCCGAGGATCCGGGGCCTTTCGTGTGCGCTGCTTCAGGAAGCGACGGCAGCGTTGAGGTGCAGGTCCGCCGCGATGCCCTGGGGCGAGACGGCGAGGCCCACGCCGCCACCCACGCCGGTGGTGATGCCGGCGGCCGTGGTCTCGACGTAGAGACCGGCCGCGGCGCCGGCACCCGCTGCGGCACCGCCCGCCTGGCCGCCGGCGATGGTGTCCAGCTCGGCGTCGGACATCTGGGCGGTCTCGATCTGCGGGGTGAAGGCCATGGAGGGTGGTTCCCTTCGTTCAATAATTCGAAATGCCTGAGTGCGATCGATCAAAGCACGTCGGGAGAAGGGGCGGCCAGTCAGTGCTCAGCCTGTGGATATGGATGTGAGTGGTTTTCGGGGCTCGAATTCACGGGTGTGACCATTCGGTCGCCGACGCTCCCGTGGTCTTCACATCTTCTGCCGCTTCGCGGTACAGGAATGCGGTCCGCGTCGCTGGAATGGGGCCGGGCTCTGTTCCTGCCCTGCTCCGTCACGACCTCACAGTGAACGGTGTGCAGATTCGCCGAATGTTCCGGATCGGCTCAGCCGACCTCGTTCTGCGCCACCGCCTGCCCGTGGACCACCACGTCGCCGCCGTAGAACATGCCCGTGAAGACCGGGGAGTACGTGAGCTGTACCTCGACCTCGACCTGCTCGGCGTTCGCCGCCACGCAGTGGGTCGCGCCGATGTCCGCGCCCGTCATGTCCATCTCGCGGGCGAAGGCCTTCACGCGGGCGTTGCAGTTCTCGAAGTTGATGGGTGCCGGGCCGCCCTCGTTCTCGTAGAGGGCGTCGCGGTCGATGTCCTGGGCGGCGTAGCGGGCGGCCTGTTCGGCGATGTCGGCGGCGCGTTCCCGCTTGGAGATGGACAGGCCGCCGTCGATGACGAACGCGGAGAGGGAGAGGAAGACGAGCGTGAAGATGATGACCGCGCCGGCACCCGAGCCACGGTCGTCCAGGTGAGCCACGCGCGTGGTCCACCAGGAACGCCGGTTCGGCGCTACGGCACCGGCCCGCAGGAGTCGTCTCACACCGACCTCCGGAACGGGTCGAGCGGGGAGCTGAAGCTCGCCGTGAGGGTCGTCGGGACGTCGAGGCCCAGCATGGCCAGGCCCCGCACCTGGCAGCTCACCTCGACCGTGAAGATGGTGTCCGGTTCGAAGCCCTGGCTGGTCTGCTCGACGGACACCGGGCCCGAGCAGACGTCCGCCAGGTTCGCCTCCGCGGCCTTCTTGGCCTCGGCCATGGCCGTGGCGTGGTCCTTCTGGATCGAACCGGCGCGGGCCGCGTCCCGGGCCGCGCCGTCGAGCGCTCCGCGGCCGTCCACGAGCTGGCCGAAGGCCACCAGGACCAGGATGAAGAGGATCATGACCGGCGCGAGGATCACGACCTCGACGGTGGACAGGCCGCTGTCGTCCGCAGACCGGCGGCCCTCCTGAACCGAGGGGACGGACATGTCAGTTCCCCTCTTCCTGCACGAACCGCTCCACCGGCCCCACCGACTGCGCATGGACCGTCAGATCAAGCCCGGGAAACACCGTCGGTACCCTCGCCGCGATCTCCACGCCCACCGTGTTCTGCTCCGGCTGCACCATCGTCACGTCCGGGGAGAGGACCAGCTGCGGGCCCAACTGCTGGATGTAGCTGTCCACCACGTCCCGCGCCTCGCCCCGCCACGCGCCGGGCTGTTCGTCGGCCGTGGCACGGGCCTTGCGGGCTCCGGCCTGGGCCGCCGCCTGGGCCACGTGATCCGCGAAGAAGTACAGGGCGAACTGCACGGTCGCGAAGATCATGAAGAAGAGGACCGGGGTGAGCAGCACGAACTCGATCGCGGTCATGCCTGAGTCGCCGCGGGTGGCCGCCCGTTTCCGTGCGGCCCGCACCCAGCGGCGTGCCCGTCTGCTGACGTCTGCCGGCATCCCCGTGAACCCCGTTGCTCCTGAGACGATCAGCAGGTCTTGCCCGCGTCCGCACCCTTGATGCAGTCGCCGACCTTGTTGGCGCCCTCGCTCAGCGCGGCGTTGATGATGGCGGCCACGACACCGACGATCGCCACGACGACCGCGGAGATGATGACCCACTCGACCGCGGAGGCACCGCGGTCCAGCTCGCCGGAGCGGGCACGCTCGGTGCGGGCCTGGAGGAAGGTGACGAGGAAGTCCACGGCAGGGATGCCGGTGTGGAAGTTGCGTCCGTTCATGACGTCTTGTCCTTTCGAAATCGGTTCACGGAGGTTCTGGAGTTTGTGAAGGTCGCTGCAAGGCTCATGCACGGCTCACTGCACCTGGAACACCCGCATCGCCGCCGGAAAGATCAGGAACACCAGGAACCCGGCGCACAGCAGCAGCTGCGCCACGAGCATCGACTGGGACTTCTCGCCCGCGCTGCCCTCGATCTCGGCGAGTTCACGGTGCCGCATGGTCTCGGCGCGGGAGGCGAGGGACTCGCGGACCTTGGCGCCGTCGTCCGCGACCAGGGCCAGGGAGGCGGAGAGGTCCTTGAGTTCCTCGACGCCGATCTCCTCGCCGAGCGCGCCGAGGGCCTGCCACTGGCTGACGCCGGTGATGCGGGCGTCGGACAGGGCGTTGCGAATGCGCTGGTTGGCCCAGCCGTCGGAGATCTCGGCCGCCGCCATGAGCGCCTCGGGCAGACCGCGTCCGCCGGCGAGGCTCATCGACACCAGGTCGAGGTAGGCGCCGATCACGCGGCGCAGGTCGCGCCGCTTCTCGGCCGCGTCCCGCCGTACTTCGAGGTCGGGCAGGAAGAAGAAGACGACCGCGAAGAGCAGGGCCAGCCAGACCGGGATGATCGGGCTCCTGCCGAAGCCCAGCGTGTAGACAATGGCGAACAGGAACGGGCCGAAGAACAGGCCGGCCACGCCCAGCAGCACCTTCGTCGCCAGGAACTTCTCCCAGCTGCGGTCCAGCACCGCCAGGTCCGCGCGCAGCGAGCGCTGCTCCCAGCCCTGCTGGAGGTAGAACTCCGAGACGCGCAGGCCGACTTCGGCCCGCAGCGCGCCCAGGCGTCCCTTCTCGCGCTCGGCCCGCGCGGACTCGTAGGCCGAGCCGCGGGCCCGCATCGCGTCGATCCGCGCGACCTGTGAGATCGCGCTGCGCTTGCTGGGCATGAGGGCGCGGACGAGGGCGTAGATGCCCAGGCCGATGACGGCGCCGACGACGAGCGGCATCGTGAGGTCCATCAGCGTGCCCCCTCTTCCTGCGGCAGCCGCTGCTGGGACTGCGCCCCAGACGGCGTCCTGGGACGGACGAACTGGACGGAGGCCTCGTCGCGGACCAGGAAGCGCTCGGGCGTCTCGATGGTGGACAGCTTGCGCAGCCACCAGAAGCCGAGCGCGAACAGGCCGCAGACACAGGCCAGGACGAGCTGGCCGACGGCCGTTCCGTACGGCTCCACGAAGTCGCGGTTGAAGATCGACAGGCCGAGGACGAAGGCGATGGAGACCGCGACGACGATCTGCACGGACCTGCGGGTCGACGCGCGCTGGGCCATGACCCGCTGGCGCATGTCGACCTCCTCGCGGGCCGACTTGGCCAGGGCGCCGAGGACCTGGCGCAGACCCGGGCCGCGCAGGCGGGCGTTGAGGATGAGGGCCGCGACGATGATGTCGGCGGAGGCGTCGTCGATCTCGTCGGCGAGCTGCTGGAGCGCCTCGGGCAGCGGGGTGCGGGCGCGCAGCCGGTCGACGAGGGCGTCGAGGTGGGGCCGCAGGACGGGGGCCGCGGCGCGGGCGGAGGCCGGGATGGCCTGCTCCAGGCCCACGGCGCCGGCGATGGTGTCGCGCAGGGACTCCGTCCAGGAGGCCAGGGCCTCCACGCGGCGCATGGCGGCCCGTTCCTCACCGGCACCGCCGAACAGGCGGTCCCAGAAGAAGACGAGGACGCCGGCCGCGATGCCCGCGACGGCCCAGCGGGTGAGGACGAGGACGACCAGGCCGACGATGGCGGCGAGCGAGCCGCGCTGGCCGGCGAAGCGGATCAGTTCGCTCGCCCGCTCGGCGGCCTTCTGCTTCTCGTGTTCGGGCTTGGCGGGCAGCCCGCGGACGGCGATGAGGAGGAGGGCGAGACCGCCGCCGACGGCGACGCCGCTCCCTATCGAGTACAGGACGGTGGTGGAGAACAGGCCGCCCATGGAGCCGAGCGAGCCGATTGCCGCGAGATTCGTGTTCATCCCCGGCTCACCCCCAGGTCCCGGACGGCCGGTAGCCGTGTGCCATCAGTTCCTCCAGGCAGGCTATGGGGGCGTGCGGCACGATCCGGCCGTCGGGAGCCTCCGCGAACACCTCGCTGGACAGCACCCGTCCGTCGACGCCGTTGACCTCGCGGACGGAGGTGACCATGCGCTGGAGGCGGCCGCCGTTGCCGTAGTTGTTGCGCCGCTGGATGAAGACGACGAAGTTGACCGCGCCCGCGATCAGCATCTGGCTGGCCTCGATGGGCAGCCGTTCCGTGGCCTGCAGCGCGTAGGTGGAAATACGGTTGAAGACCTCGTGCGAGCTGTTGGCGTGGATCGTGGACAGGGAGCCGTCGTTGCCCTGCGACATGGCGTTGAGCATGGTGACGATCTCGTCGCCGAGGACCTCACCGACGATGACGCGGGAGGGGTTCATACGCAGCGAGCGTCGTACCAGCTCCGCCATCGAGATGGTGCCCTGGCCCTCGGAGTTGGGCAGGCGCTCCTCGAAGGCGACGACGTTGGGGTGCAGGTCGGGGAAGGTGTCGAGGCCGAGCTCCAGGGCCCGTTCGACGGTGATGAGGCGCTCGTGCGGCGGGATCTCGTTGGCGAGGGCCCGAAGAAGCGTGGTCTTACCGGCGTTGGTGGCGCCGGCGATCATGATGTTCTTGCGGGCGCGGACCGCGCAGGCCATGAAGTGGGCGACCTCGGGTGACAGCGTGCCGTTGCCGACGAGGTCGGAGATGAACACCTTGCCCATGCGCGCCCGGCGGATGGACAGCGCGGGGCGCCGGGTGACGTCCATGACGGCCGACAGTCGCGAACCGTCGGGCAGGCGCAGGTCGAGCTGCGGGTTGGCGGAGTCGAAGGGACGCGAGGACAGACCCGAGTAGGCGCCCAGCACCTGGATGAGCTCGATGAGCTCCTCGTCGGTCTCGGCGACCGGGTCGCCCTGCACCTCGCGGCCGTCGGCGTACCCGACGAACACCTGGTCGCAGCCGTTGATGTCGATGTTCTCGACCTCGGGGTTGTCCAGCAGCGGCTGGAGCCGGCCGACGCCGAACAGCGCGGCGTGCACGGCGGCCGCGTACTGCTCCTCGGTCTCGGCGTCCAGCGGCGTACGGCCCGCGTTGATCTCGGCGCGGGCGTACTCCTCCAGGATCTGGGCTATGACGGCACGGGCGTACTGCCGTTCGTCCTCCGTGGACATCGGAGTGACGTTGTTGACCTGGTCCTGTCGGCGCTGCTCGGCGATGCGGTCGCCGGCGTCCTGGCGGAACCGCTTGACCAACTGGTGGTCGACAGCGGTCATGCGCCGGCCCCCGCGTGGCCCTGCATCTGGCCCGGGGCGTGGTGGGCCTGGTTGGCCTGGGCGGAGGCGGCCCAGGCGGCGCCGTACTGCTGGTAGAGGTCGCCGGCGACCTTGCGGGCCGAGCGGATCAGCAGCGACTTGTCGAGGCGGCCTCGCTTGCGGCCGGCCAGCTGGTCGGCGCCGGCCGGGTCGTCGGCGATGGTGCCGACCACGCGGGCGCCGGTCTGGGCGTGCACGAGCATGTCGTTGACCTGCGAGGCGAGCTTGCCGGCCGTGCCGGTGTCGGCGATCAGGACGACGCCGATCATCGGGGTGCCGAGGCTCGCGGCGCCACGCGGTCCGCCGTGCAGCTTGCCCGCGAGGGCGGCGGCGCGGTCGCGGACGCGGGCGATGGCCTCCGGCTCGGTGCGCGAGATGAGCAGCACGAGCGCGGCGTGCGGGAACAGCTCCACGGCGGGGGTGTCCCCGCTGATGCGTCCGCAGTCGGCGATGACGTCGGCGGCGGCGTTCGGGGAGTCGGCGAGGGAGTTGAAGGCGTGCCCGAGGGTGGGCCACAGCCCCGCGAGTCCGGCGGCCTGCTCGGCGATCCCGAGTCCGACGAGGACCTCCAGCCCGCCGCTCAGCGGCTGGACGTGGTCCCAGAGCTGGTCGGGCGCGAGGCCGCGCCGTGCGGTCGCGGCGATGGACAGCATGCCGGTGTTGGGGTTGAGCGGTCCGCCGTGCGCGGCGGCACTGCGGTAGACGAGGTCACCGCCCGCCGGGTCCGCCTCGGCGAGCAGGACACGCCGCGGCCAGACCGCCGCGAGTGCGACGGCCGCGGTGGTGACGCCGGGGGAACCCTTGTCGGCGGCGAGAGCGATGAGCGCCATGGGTCGAGTGCCGCCTTCTAGTTGCCGGAGTTACCGGGGACCTTGACGAGAGCGACCTCGCCGTTGGAGGCGGCCTGGGCCAGGTCGGCGGCCTTGTCGCTGTCGACCGTCAGGGTGACCGCCAGGTTGGTGCTGCTGACGATTTCATCGCCGCTGTCCTTCGGGCCCGGGACGTAGTCGACGCGGGCACTGTCGACGATGACGGAGTTGCTGGACGCCGACGACGAGGAGGAGTTGCTGTTGGACGAGCCGGTGGCGGTGCTGACGCGGTAGGCCGCGACGGTGTCGCCCTGCTTGATGCCGGTCGGGTACTGGCCGGCCTTGAGGGACAGGCCCACGGTGGCCTTGCCGGCGGCGACACCCGCTTCGCTGCCGAACATCTCGCCGACCGCGACGACTCCGGCGGGGATGGCGTTGACGGCCTCCAGCTTCTTCAGATCGTTCAGCTGGGTCCACTCGACGTAGTGGATGCTGTCGTCCTTGGCGACCATCACGGAGGTCGTGTTCGACGTGTTGACGGAGCCGCCCGCGGGGATGGCCTGCGTCACCTTGACGACCTCGATGCGGTCACCGGCCTGGAGCACGAGCATGGTCGCGCCCAGCGCACCCACCAGGATCAGCAGCACCGCGAGCGCGGCCAGTGCCGGTTTGCGCTCGCGAGGCGGTGTGGGAAGCCGGTCACCGACCGACGGCTGAGCCGGAGCGGCGGATCGACCGGCGCCCGCCCCCGTACGCTCTTGGATCTTCACGCAACCGCTCCCCGTACACCCAAGAAGATGTCTGTCAATTTGCCTTCAAAATTGGACACTTCACCCGCGCCTGTCCGCACGCACAAGCATGGGACGGGCCGAACGTACCCGCCCGACCTGGGCGAATAGCCAGCACCGGGGGTGAGCGTCAAGCCATCGCACCGTATCAGCCGCACATAAGCCCCTCAAGGCGCGTCCGGCGTCACGCATCCCACCGCACGCGCCGTTATCCATCTGCAACTTCAGTGCTGGACAAACCCGTTGATGGCGGCACGGGGACAGGTCATTTGCTGTGCGGGAGCGAATCCGGCACGGGCGGACGACGGGTGGACAGACGTCCGGCGACCGAGGCCTTCGTCACGTACCGGCCATGAGGCCCACACCATTCACTCACGTGATACCGGAATCACCGTGCCATGATCTTCGCTTTGCCCCCCACGAGGAGTGCCCCATGAAGCGAGCCGTGCTCGCCGTCTCCACCCTGTCCCTGCTGTCCCTCACCGCGTGCGGCGGCAGCGCCGACTCGGACGCGACGACCGGGGAGCCGCGGCCCACCGCGACCCGGGCGAAGCAGGTGACACCGGACGAGCGGCTCGCGAAGCTCATGATCACGAAGGCGGACGTGCCGGGGCTGGACGTGAAGTCCACCTCCAGGGACGAGGGGGACGACAAGTACGTCTTCGCCAAGTCCCCGGACGATGTGACGGTCGACAAGCCTGCCTGCGCCCCGTTGGCCTACACGCTGAACCAGTTGCCCATCGGCGGGCCGCAGGGCGACCTGACCCACTATGTCCCGGAGGGCAACAAGTTCACGTACATCACGCTCACGACGTACGCGCCCGGCAAGGCCGAGGCCGCGTTCGCCGGGCTGGCCAAGAGCGTCGACTCGTGCGGAAGTGGCTTCACGGCGAAGGCGAACGGCACGACGACGTACGACTCCGTCACCGCCGAGGAGCCGGTGGCGAAGGCCGGTGACGAGTCACTCGCCTTCCGCTCCACGATGCCCTTCCAGGGCATCACCCACACCATGCACGCCCAGGCCGTCCGCAAGGACGATGTCATCGCCGTCTACGTGTCCGTGGACGGCATGGCCATGGTCCAGGACAGGCCGGGCGACGCGAAGCTCCCCGCGGCGGTGGTGAAGGCACAGAACGCGAAGCTGGGCTGAAGCCACCGGCACCAGTCCTCGCCCTGCCCGTCCGGCGCCCTGCGCACCCAGCCGACAGGCGAGGCCGCAACCGGCCGACCTGTAGCACTCGCGAAGCCTTGAGTAGAGTGCCGCGCGGACATCGATCGGACCGCGGGGGGCTCACCGGTGAGAGCAGTGACGACGAACGACGCCTGCGCAGCAGGGATATGGGCACGGAGGGACGGCCGCACCCGCGTCCTCCGGCTGCTCTTCGCCATCTGCTCGCTGGCGGCTCTCTTCGCAACCGCCACCCCGGCCGACGCCGCGGACTCCCCCACCCAGGCCGCCTACCTCGCCGACCGCCTCCGCGAGAACCCGGTCTACGTCACCGACCAACTCCCCCGCGAGGTCCCGCGGTCCACCGCCCCCGACTTCGCCAGGCTCGCGAAGAAGACCGGGGTCCCGACCTACGTCCTGGTCCTGCCCATGCAGAGCGGCACGGACGGCGAGCAGCTGCTCGGCGCGGTGCACGACCGGCTCGGGCGCGAGGGGCTGTACGTCCTGATCGAGGGGACGGATGTCGCGGCGGCCACGGCCTACGGGGTCCGTGCCCCGGCTGACGCCGCCGTCACCGTCACTCTGTACGAACTGGCCTCCGACGCAGGCCCCTTGCTCAGTTTCGAGCACTTCGTCGACGTCATCGCGCAGGGCGGGGATCAAGCCACCGCCCGCGCCGAGGCCGCTCGCGAGACGTACCGGGACGACGAGCCCGCCGAGATGTACATCGGCCCGTCCGACCGCCGCAACCAGTCGTTCCTCACGGGGAGCCTGCTGACCGGCGTACCGCTGCTGATCGTGCTGACGGCCGGGTTCGTACGCCGCAGCCGTCGGCGTGCCGGGGCCGAGCGGCGCGTCCCCCGGTGGGTCGTGCCCGGCGCTGCCGTCCTCACCGCGGCGGCGATCGCCCTCACCGCTCCCGTCGTCTTCGACCAGACCAAGTCGAGCGCGGCGCAGCCGCCCACCCCGGCCGACCTGTCCGCCCGGGTGGAACGCGTCGCGGCGGGTCTGAAGCAGGACCCGGTGTACGCCGACCCGGAGAGCCCCCGCGTCCTCGGCTCCCGCCAACTGGACCGGCTGCACGAGCGGATCCGGGACTTCCGGCGTTCCGACGGCGGCGGCCCGGTGTACGTCTCCCTCGTGCCGCAGACGCCGGAGAGCGAGTCGGCCGGCGACGCCGGGCTGTTCACCGCGGCGGTGCACGCCAAGGTGGGCGAGGACGGGGTGTACGTGGTCGCCGACCCGGACGACGGCACGATCGACGTCTACAACCACGGGCTGCGCCTGGACTCCAACCGCCTGTCCTTCGACCTGCCGGACTCCGTCACCTTCGGTGACAGCAAGGCGGACGAGGCCGACGACCACCTCCTCGGCGAACGCCTCGACGCGCTGATGACCTTCCTCGACAAGACCCCGCGCACCGACCGGCCGCAGTCCGAGTCCGCCCCGGCCGCCGCCCCGAGGGCCGCGGACGAGAACACCCTCCCGCCCCTGTTCGCCACCGACTTCTGGCCCGGCCTGTTCGTGGGCGCCTTCGCGGCCCTCCTGCTGGCCGGTGTGGTGGCCGGGCTGACGTGGGGTGCCGGCGGCCTGCTGCGGTGGCGCTCTCCCGCCCCCGAGCCGGCCCACCGCCTGCCCCTCACGGCCCCGACCGAGCCGTCGGCGTCCTACCTCCGGCGTACCGCCTACGCGGAACTCAGCACACTGGCACGGGGGTTCACGAGCGAGGAGGAGCGCGGTCGCGCCTGGGACCACCTCGACGCGGCGATGCTCCTCGTGGACTGCGACCTCGACCGCGCCAGGGATGCGGACACCGACCCGGCGACCCTGGTCGCCGTCATCGTGCTCGCGCGAGCGGGCCGCGCCGCGCTCGCCGGCGACACGACGGACCTGTGCTGCGGCGTCAACCCCCTGCACGGGCCCGGCGTCAGCCGCCACCACGTCCGCGTCTCCGCGGAGGGTGCCGCCCGCCGCCTGCTCCCCGTCTGCGAGTTCTGCCGCAACACCGCCATCGCGGCACCGAGGGACATCCCGGGCGATCTGCTGAAGCTGCCCGACCGGTCCTCCGGCAGCACCCGCCTCCCCTACTACGACGTGACCGACGGCCCCCTGACCGCCGTACCCCACGGAATCGCCCGGCTCATCGACAAGGTGAGGGAGACCGCAGGTGTCCACTGACGTCAAGCGCCTGATCACACTCCTGGTGGCGCTGCTCTGCTCGGCGCTCACCACCACGGCCGCGCGGGCCGCCGACGGCGACGCCCCGAGCGCCGGCGAGCGCATCGCGAACGCCCTGCGCACCTCCCCGGTCTACGTCGACGAGGCCTACGCCGATGCCGTACCGCCGTCCCGGCAGCGGCAACTGGCGGACCGGATCCGCCGCACGGGCCTGCCCATCAAGGTCGTGCTCACGCCCTTCACCAAGGGCGACGCCTTCGACGGCGACTCCGACATCCTGGCGGGGATCGTCCGCGACCGGCTCCCGGACCGGCGCGAGCTCGTCCTCATCACGCCCGACAGCGACTTCCCCGACTCCCTGCGGGGCTACGAGTGGCCCGCCGACACCCACCAGGCCGACAGGGCCGTGGCCGCCACCGGTTTCCTGGACGAAATGCGGGACGCGGGACTGGCGGACCTGACGGCGAAGGCCGTGGACCTGGTGGCGGAGGGCAAGGGCGAGCAGCGCTACGAGGAGGCGATGAGGGACCTGGACCGTTCGGCCTCGCCGGCGAAGTCCGGGTCCAGGTCCAGGTCCAGGTCCGAGTCCGGCTCCGGTTCCGGCTGGACCGGCTGGTGGCCGCTCGTCGGCGTACCGGTCCTCGCCCTGACCGCGCTCGCGACCCGCGCCGTCCTGGTCCGTTCCCGCAAGCCCTCACCGGCCTTCCCCCAACTGGTGTTCGCGACGGCCCGCGCGGCCGACGAGGCGGGGTTGCGGCGCCGGGCGGAGGCGGAGGTACTGGCGCTGGGCGAGGCGACCCAGGCCGCCGACGTGACCACGACACCCGATCTCCAGCAGGCCCTCGACGCCTACGCCGCGGCCGGCAAGGTCCTCGACGAGGCCCGGGGCCTGCCGGACCTGGCGGGCGCCCTGGCCCTGGCGCAGGAGGGCCGCGACGCGCTGACCGGCTCCCCCGGCCTTCCCCTCTGCTTCTTCAACCCCCTGCACGGACGGGCCGCCCTGCGCTCCGGGTGGCGTCCGCTCGGCCGCCGGGACCGGCTCGACGTCGCCGTGTGCGGGGCGTGCGCGGACGCGCTGCGGGACCGCCGCGCCCCAGAGGTGCTCACCGACACGGACGAGAACGGCCGTACGGTGCCCTACTTCGAGATCCCGGCGCGGCGGAGCGCGTGGGCGGCGAGCGGATACGGCTCGCTGATGCCCCCGTCGGCCGGTCTCGCCAGGGCCCGTTGATCAGCCCGGCGGCCGGTCCTCGCGCAGGGCGCTGAACAGGGCGCGGGCCCGCCGGTCGTCCCACTTCACCGCGCTGCCCTTGGAGGTACGCAGGTCCGGGTCGGCCACGGGCACGTTCAACTGCCTGCCCCCACGGCCCGTGGCCTTCCGCAGGGCCTCGAACAGCGCCATGAGGTCGGGCAGTTCGGTGCCCTCGTCGACGATGAGCGTGTCGAGGCCCGCGCTCAGGGTCGGCAACGACTTCGACGGATCGGCGAGGGTGGCCGGGGTGGCGGCCTTGCGGGCGAGGGCGGCGAGGAACCTCTGCTGGTTGCGGGTGCGCCCGAGGTCGCCCCGGGCCTCCTGTTTGCGCTGCCGTACGAAGGCCAGCGCCTCGGCGCCGTCCAGGGTCTGGCAGCCGGCGGGCAGGTCGGCGCCGGAGTCCTCGTCCCGTACGGCCTTGTCCAGGCACAGATCCACGCCGCCGACGGCGTCCACCACGCCCACGAAGCCGGCGAAGCCGATCTCCGCGTAGTGGTCGATGTGCACACCCGTGTTGCGTTCCACGGTCCGTACCAGCAGGTCGGGGCCGCCCAGCGAGAACGCGGCGTTCAGCTTGTCCGGCGCCGCCCGGTAGCTGCGGCCGGTGCCGGGGTCGACGTAGGGCGGGAGGGTCACCCAGGAGTCGCGCGGCAGGCTGAGCATCGTGGTGCCGTTCGCGCCGGTGTGCAGCAGGATCACCGAGTCGGTGCGGCGGCCCTCGGCCGAGCCGGTGCTGAGGTCCTTCCGGTCCTGCTCCGACAGTCCCTCGCGGCTGTCGGAGCCGACGACCAGGTAGTTGGTGCCCTCTCCGGCCGGCACCCGGGCGCCGAGTGCGCCGAGGTCGACCTGCTGGTTGAGCCGGGTGTCGGCCCAGACGTACGTACCGACGCCGCCGAGCACCAGCACGGACGACAGGACGGCAGCCGTACGCAGGTACCTCCGGCCCCTCCCCGCCCGGCGCCGCGGGTTCCTGCTGCCGCGTCCGCCACGGGGGTCCGGGCCGCTGTCGTAGCGGCCGGGGGCGGCGGGCGAGGGCATGCCGGGCAGCGGGGCGGTGCGGGTCGAGGGGGGTGGGGCGAGGGGCCCCCTCCGTGGGGTCCACTCCGGCGGGGGTTCTCCCGGACGGTCGGTCCAGTCGCTCATCGACGCCTCGAAGGTGCTGTGGGGGGCTCTGGGGTCAGCGCATCGGCACACTCCTGTACGGAACGGGCCCACCGATCTGTTCAGCGGCCGTCCCGGACCGCTTCATCCGCTGCCACCGCAGCCGGCTGCCGAGCAGCAGCGCGACCAGCGACTGGATGACGACGAGATACATCAACTGCCGGTAGACGACGATCTGGAACGGCATCGACCACAGGGCCCGCACCGGCTCGCCGTCGAGTCTCAGCGCGTAGCCGGAGCAGACGATCTGCACGCCGAGGAACGTGAACCAGACCGCGGCCGACTCCCACGGATCGCGGAACAGCACGCCGTAGAGGGCGTAGACGTCGATGACCGGCGCGAGCAGCGGCAACGCGACCTGGAACAGCGCGAGATACGTCAGCCCGCGCCGCCCGAACCGCCCGGCGGGCCCGGTGGCCACGAGAGCGCCCCGGTGCTTCCACATCGCCTGCAGCGTGCCGTAGCACCACCGGTACCGCTGCCGCCACAACTGCCGCACGCTGGTGGGCACTTCGGTCCAGGCGACGGCGGACTCCTCGTACAGCACCCGCCAGCCGGACCGCCACAGGGCCATCGTCAGGTCGGTGTCCTCGGCGAGGGTGTCCTCGCTGACCCCGCCGACGCCGATCACCGCGTCCCGGCGGAACGCCCCGATGGCACCCGGCACGGTCGGCATGCACTCCAGCACTTCGAACATGCGCCGGTCGAGGTTGAACCCGAAGACGTACTCCAGGTGCTGCCATCTGGCCAGCAGGCTGCGCCGGTTGCCGACCTTGGTGTTGCCGCTGACGGCGCCCACGGCGGGGTGCGCGAGCGGCTGCACGATCCGCTCGACGGCGTCGGGCTCGAAGACGGTGTCGGCGTCGACCATCACGACGATGTCGTAACGGGCGTGCGCCAGCCCGGTGTTGAGGGCGGCGGCCTTACCGGCGTTGGCCTGCCGTACGACCTCCACCCGCGCGTCCCCCATGTTCTCGGCGATGTCGGCGGTCCGGTCGCTGGACCCGTCGTCGATCACGATGACCTGGAGCTGCCGGTGGGTGGAGTCGAGCAGCGACCGCAGGGTCGACCCGATCCCGGCCTCCTCGTTGTACGCCGGGACGAGCACGGTCACCGGCCCGGACGTCTCCCGCATCCAGGGCGCACCGGTCCGGAACCGCTCCAGCCGCCGCACGTGGGCGCGCGCGAACAGCGCGAGCAGCAACAGCCGCAGGACGCCGAGCCCACCGGCGACACCGAGGATCCAGATCATGGCGGTGGAGAAGACCTGCCCGAGGCCGGTGACGCGGATCAGCCCCTGCCCCAGCCACCGCTCGACGAGGGACGGAGCGGCGTACGGCACGAGGCCGAGCCCGTCGGACACGGTCGTGAACCGGTCGACGGTCCGGTTCTTCAGCAGCCTGCGCGCCTCCTGATACGCGCTCTCCGTCTGGCTGAGCTGCCGGACGATTCCCTGCGCGGGCCTGCGCGAGCCCTTGTCGGCGGCGACGAGCACGTACCCGTACCCGGCGGCCCGCCGCGCGGCCTGCCACTCGCGTCCGCACAGGGTGTCCGGGGTGGTGGTGCGCGGCATCCGCAGCAGATTCGCCCGTCGGCCGGTGGCCCCGGCCAGGGCGCTCTGGGTCATCTCGAGCTCGGCCCGGAAACGGGGCGCGGAGGACTCCCCCAGGACGGCCCCGGTATAGGTGTTGGACCCGATCTCATGCCCCTCGGCGCGGATCCGCCGGATCAACTCCGGGTACCGGGCGGCCCGGGCGCCGTGCACGAAGAACGTCGCCCGCGCGTTGTTGCTGCGCAGCAGGTCGAGAAGCCGGGGTGTCCACACGGGGTCGGGCCCCCCGTCGAAGGTGAGCGCGACGGTCCGGGCGGGCATCGACCCGGTCCGTATCCCGTCCCGGTTGATCCCGATCACGGGCCCGCCGCGGGCGACGGCGTCGGGTACGGGAGCCGTACAGGGCGACCGCGCTTTGGCGGCGTCGACCTCGTGCTGGGTCCAGCCTTCGAAGATCAACAGCGCGAAGACGAGGGGGAGGGTGAGGGCGAGCAGGAGCCAGTGGGCTCGGGGGTCGCGGGACTGTTTGTGGCGGGCGCGGGCCCGGGCCTTGGACGTGGCGGGGGTCAGGGGGAGTCACCGCCTCCGGGCTCCGGCCATCGTTCGGGGGCGGCGTCTTCCGCGGGGTGTCTTCTTCCCGCGCTGTGATGGGACGTGGTGGAGGCCATGGGCATCGAATGCGCGTTGGTGCTGCGGGAGTTACGCATGGGGCGGGAGTGTAGTTTCGGAGGCTCGGCCGGACGGCCGGAACGGCGAGCTTCACAGGAGAGAACCGCGGATGGCCCCGGCGACGGACACACGGGGCGGGCGGCGAGCCAAGATCGCACGGATCACGGCGGGCACGACGGCGGGAGTGGCCTCCCTGGTCCTGGCACTGCTGCTGCCGACGCCACCGGAACTCCTGGACGGGATCCGGGCCGAGGACCGCGCCTCCGAGGCCTTCGTCTTCGCCTGGGCCCTGCTCGCCCTCCCCGTAGCCGGCCTGCTCCACACCCCACTGGCCCTGGCACGCCGGGCCCGGATCGGCACGGGCTGGGCGCTGATCGCCGCGTACTGGCTGTACGTCGTCCTGATGGCGGCGCTGGCCTGGCAGGTGCAGGGCTTGTTCCCCGCCCACGATGCCCCCGGCAAGAACGGAGGCCTGTTCGGCGCGGCGATCCTGCTGGTGATCGGCACGCCGGTGTTCGCGGTCGGCTCGGGCGCTGTGTTCCGTAAGGACGGGAACGGAGAGGAAGGGAACGGAGCCACCACCCCGCTCCGAGACCATGTCACGGCGGTCACGATCCTCTGCTGCACCCTGACGGGCCTGGTCGCGGGTCTGACGTCCGGCTACCACTTCGCCCTGCCCCGCAACGGCTACCCGGCCATGTTCCTGCCGGGCGGGGCCCTTTGGGGCCTCCTGGCAGGCGCTTCCCTCGGCATGCTCATCGGCTCACGGCTCACCCACCGCGCGGACAGCAGCCGCAGGATGATCGACGACGCGAAGACCTTCGCCCGCACGTCGACGGCCATGCTGGCGTGCTGCCTGTGTGTCTCCCAACTGGGCTGGTTCCTGCCGACGTGGGCGGTGGTACTGGTCGGGATCCCGGCACCGTTCGCGTTGTTCGTGGTGGCGGGGCGCGATGAAGGGCGACTGGGGCGGTGGGTGCAGCTGAGGCAGATCGAGCTGCCGAAGGGGGCGCTGTGACGCAGGACACCGCACTAGCGAATCGCGGCCCGGCGACACCACGCCACCCGGACCGGAGAGCCCTATACATCCGGCATTGCCCGTGTTCTCAGGGAAGTTCGCGCTGGTGAAACCGGAAACCTCACCGGTACCGTCAGTGCTCATAACGAACTTCTGTCTCTCACGGGGAGTCACTGTGAAGCGCCGCTCATTGCCCGTTGCCGCCGCTCTGGCGACGGCAGCACTGCTGTTGACGGCCTGCGGTAGCGGGGATGACAAGTCCGGCGACAACGACAAGATCGCCGGCGCCGGCCAGGGAGCGGAGACGCCGAAGGAGTCGGCATCGCCCTCGGGAGCACCGGCAGGGGACAAGCCGGACGGCGTGGACGTGTCCCTGCCCAGCGACATGGACCTGGTCTTCGACTGGGACAAGCCGAAGGACAAGAACGAGGCGGCTGCGATGGAGGATGCCGCGAACTTCCTCCGGGCCATTTATCGGGGCGTCGACAAGCGCACGACCAAGGACGCGGCCGTGACCGCCTACGCGACCGGCGATGGGTTGCACTACGCCGAGGTGCAGATCAACGAATGGATCAAGGGCGGCTGGACCGCACAAGGCACCCGCCGCCACTACGACGCCACCACCCGATCCGCCCCGAACGGTAAGTCCGTCGAGGTCGCCTTCTGTGCGGACACCGGGAAGTTCTACGGCAAAGAGGTCAAGACGGGGAAGGTCCTGAAGACCAAGCCAAGCCTCAAGGACTTCGGCTACTACAAGGTCGTCATGGTCAAGTTCCCGACGGGCAAGGGCCTGTGGCAGGCGTCCAAGGTGTTCGTCGAGACGGAAGCGGAGAAGTGCCAGTGAGCCGGTCGCACCTTAGAGTCCTCGGCACCAGCACTGCTGCCTTGACCCTTACGGTCGGTGCGCTCATCCTCTCGGCGCCCAACGCCGCCGCGGAACCCGTGGACTTCGGCAAGGGAAGCGACAAGAAGGAGGCGGGCGGCAGCGACGACACCGGCATCTACGCCGCCGCGCGCATCCAGTACTCCGGAGCGGTAGCCAAGGGCGGCGGCACCGGCAACGTGACCTCCTCGGACGTCAACTGGACGCCCCCGCCTTGCTGGTACGCCCCTTACCTCGGTGCCAAGGACTTCAAGAAGAAGATGTCCAAGGACATCGAGGACAAGAAGAACACACCCGGCATGGCCGGGACCGCGGGTGCGGCGATCGGCGAGATGGAGCGCCACTACGAGGACGAGTACGGCTGGACCGGAACTCCCGGCTACAAGGACTACAACGTCGAGAACGACGGCAAGGGGATGTTCTGGGCCGGGGTCGAGAACCCCGACGAGCCGGACTACCTCAAGCGAACCTCGTGCACCGACCTCCCCTTCTGGGTCGAGAACGGTGAGGCTCCGCCGCCCCAGTACGAAGAGGCCATCTCTCCGGAGATACTCGCCGCTCTGGCCTACCAGCACATGCAGCTTCCCGACACGAAGGTCACCCTCGCTCCCGAGGCCAACACCAAGGTGAACCTGCCGACCTGGGCATGGCTCGACAAGGCCGTCTTCGACGAGGTCCAGGCCACGGCTGCTCTCAACGTCCCCGGCTTCAACATCCAGGCCACCACCACCGCCAGGCCGGTGTCCCTCAAGCTGGAGCCGGGCACCAAGGACGCCGAGACCTACCCGGCCTCCGGCGAGTGCGTCATCAACGCCGACAAGTCCATCGGCGAGCCGTACGCCAAGGGCAAGGCCGACCAGGACCCGCCCTGTGGCATCAAGTACCTCCGCTCGTCCGGCGACGGCACGTACAAGCTCCAGGCCACCATCACGTGGGAGATCGACTGGACCGGCACGGGCGGCGCCGGCGGCGACCTCCCGAACGGCACCTTCGGCAACACCCAGGACGTCACCGTCCAGGAAATCCAGTCCGTCAACCGGTGAACCGACAGCAGCGAGCACACATACGGGGGAAGGGTCATCCATGAGCGACTCGGACCTGACGGTCGACTACGACTTCCTCGCTGACTGCGAGCGCAAGCTCGGGCAGCTCAAGAAGACCTTCGAGGACATCGAGAACCGTCGCGACGACATGGACAAGCACTGGGGCTCCGGTGAGATGGCCGACGTGATGAAGGACTTCGTCGACAACTGGGACGACTACCGCACCCGGCTCGTCGAGTCGCTCGAATCGGTCGGCCAACTCGTCGCCGGCACCAAGAAGGCGTTCGTGAGCCTGGACGAGGAGTTGGCCAAGCAGAACAAGAAGAAGCAGAAGAAGTGACACCGACATCCAAGCGCCGTCCGGTCGACTGGCAGCCGCTCTGTGACTCCGACCCCGTGCCCGGTGACCCGGAGGAGATCCGCGCCGAGGTCAAGCACATGGTCTCGGTCGCCGAGAAACTCCGGGAACAGGCCAAGAACCTCAAGGCGATCAGCGACGAGGACACTCTCAAGGGCAAGTACGTCAAACGCCTGCGCGAGGAGTCCGGCACGCTGGAGAAGCACATGCGGGAGGTGGCCGGCCGGTACGAGCGCGTGCACGGCCATCTGACCAAGTGGTCGAACGAGCTGGAGGACTTCCAGTCGGACGCCGACAAGGTCCTGCAGCAGGCGAAGGAGAAGCAAGGCGAGATCGAGGCGGAGAAGAAGAAGGAAGCCGCCTCCGCCGACAAGGACACCCCCCGGCCCTCCGTCAGCGGTACCGACCACGATCCTCTCCAGTCGTACCGGAACCGGTTGAACGAGATCACCGGAGACCGGGACACCCGCGCCAATCACCATGCCGGGAAGATCCGCGACGAGATCGAGGACGTGATCGAGGACTCGCCGTGGGACAACTTCAAGGGCTGGATCCACGACAATGCCGACCTGATCAAGGCTTTCATAGACGTTCTCGGCTGGATCGCAACGTTTGCGGGCTTTCTGGCACTCGCCATTCCCGGCTTGAACGCGCTCGTCCTCGGCATCGCGCTGCTCACGATCGGACTCAGACTCCTGCTGGTGGCATCCGGCGACGCCACCTGGACGGATGTCATCTTCGACGTCGTGGGTGGGCTGCTCGTTGTGGGCGGCCTCCGAGCCGCCTCTAAGCTTGCCAGCGGCGCGAAGGCCACCGTGGGTGCCGCTCAGGCCGCCCGGACCGCCGGCCTGAGCCGAGGGCTCAGGGGCGTCAAGGGCATCATGGACGACATGGGGCGGCTGATGTCCAAAATGCCGGAAGGGGCGGGACGGCAGGTAGTCGGTGCGGCCCGTAACGGCATACGCAAGTCCATCTCCCAGAACGTGGGCCTAGTAGCCAAGGGACCTCTGCAGGTCAGCCCGTTGTCGACGCTTTTGCACCTCGGCGACAAGGAGATGGCCGGCATGGCAAAGATGCTGCAGGCTAACAAGGCTGCCTTCCCAGAGGCCGCGGCCGCCGCGGCGGACAAGGCGTACAAGTCTTATCAGGTGGGCCTCGGCATCGCCTGGACCGGCATGGGAATGGACGTCATGGACAAGACGCTGGGAAAGAGCGACATGACAAGCTGGACACACGAAAACCTCGGAACCGGCGAAAAGCCGTACAACCAGGGGTATTCCGACTGGAAGGACAACACCCTCAAGCCCGCCCCCGACACCCACTGGTGAGGACCGATCATGGACCTGCCCTCCGCGCAACGCATTGTCGAAGCCGAAGCAGCCCGCACGGGACTCGGCACCGGCCCCAACCGGCGGCTCAGGCTTACTCTGTTTATCGGAATGCCGCTGGTATTCCCGGTGATCGGAATCATGATCCTCGTGCCGAAGTCTCTAAGAGATGACGTTCTTTACGCCTATGAGGCCGGGATCATCGGCTGCCTCCTGCACTATGCCTGGGTCTTCGCGAAGTACCCCCGATATGCGGGACGTCCGCCATACCTCACCAGAGATCTCGCCATGGGTAGCGGCTTCTTCCTGCCTTCTTTGATGCTCGGCTTCTGGCCGGGCATCATCGCCGCCCCGGCGTGGGCCCTTTTCGTTGGCGTTACTTACGCCGTGGAAGTGATGCGGGAGCACCATGACCGCCACTGAGCACCGACGGGCACCGAACGGCTTCAACCTCGTGCCACCGCCCGGCTGGGACGTGATTCCTCTGCACACAGGCACCGAGGAAGCAATGGACCGCATCGTTCGCAAGGCCGTCGCACAGCTTCCCGTCGGCTTTCCCAAGGACGACATTCCGAAGGCCCGACTGAAACTCACGCAAGAGATAAAGAAGGTCGTCCGCCGGGCCAGGGCCAAAGGGGGAATGACCCTCTACCTCCCCACCGAACGCCTCCATGGCGTCGCACTGCCCGTCTCGATCGTGGCCTCCGAGCCGATCGAGATTCCGCGGGTCACGCCCGACAGCGGCCCAGAGACGGTCCTGGCCGCGCTCGCCTCCGAAACCCCCGGAGCCGAGTTGCGGGAGCTCGACGACACCGCGGCCCTCCGCTCAGAGCGAGATGTAGCCGCCGACGCGGCCCAGGGCGTCGACGTCGCTCACCGCCGGGTCGAGTACCTCGTGCCGATCCCGGACAGCGCGCCTGACCAGTACCTCACCTTCTCCTTCAGCGCACTGATCGCACCCGGCTCGGATCCCGCCTTCTACGACACCCTCGTGGAGCTGTTCGACGCCGTGATGAGCACCTTCCGCTGGAGCTACGCCTGAACGCCCCTGCCCACGCCCCTGACGAAAGAGACCGCTCATGTCCGAAGGCACCCTGTGGAGCGCCGACCTCGGTGCGCTCCACGTCGATACGGATGCCAATACGGGCCTCTGGGGCTACCTATGGCTCCAGACGGACAAGAAGACCTTCAAAGAATGGCTGGACCAGCACCTGATCGGCTTGGCCGCCATTCACAACATCGAACTCACCCGTAAGCTCCGCCGCTTCCACAGGAACTTCTACGAGCAGACGATCGTCATCTTGCGAGACAAACTCCAGGCCGACGAAGCGTTTATTTACCACCCAGTTCCACTCACCTACATGCCCCTGGTGATGCACGCCACCCGCATCCACTGCGAAGCCCCTGACACGGCCTCCTGTGAGGGGTTCAGTGCGCCGACCGTGCCACACCAGGACATTCCCGAGTGGCAGCAACGCACCGGCAGCATTCCTTTCGCCTCCCCACATCTGGGCGAGGACGGCATCCGGGTCACCCGCTCCTACCCGGCGGACAGCACCATCATGATGACCTCCGTGACCTATCACTGGCACACCCCGCCCGGCATCCCCGACGTCTGCCTCCGTGGGCACCACGACGATCCGGAAGTGATGGCCGCGGCATTGGAGGCGCTGGACGACTTCGCGCGGACGCTCCGGCTTCCCAGGACGGCCCATTGACCGGCGCCGCCGCGGGCGGTTCGAGCGGTGAGCGGTGATGTCGTTGTCCGGTCATGCTTCGTGAGATCACTGGGCCGGCACGGGCAGCCGCTGCGCTGCAAGGGGTACGAGCGGCAAGGAGCAGGAGAGCTGGAGCGACCGCCTCTCCAGCCGTCTCGCCCCGTTCCGCCCGGCTCCGGGCCTGGCCCGCCGCATCGGCAGTCGGCTGCGGCACCGCACCCCCGGGTTGATTTCATCGTGCAATCTTCGTGAAGAGCTCTTCACACCGAAGGCCGCCCATTTCATGAACTTTCACAGGCCCGCCTTTCGTAAGAGGTGCGCCCGACAGTTGGGCATTCCCAACTCCACCCCCACCCCCACCCCCAGAAATCGCCCAGCCTCCACCGAGAACTTCGCGCTGGCGAACCGCGGAACTCAGCAGATACCGTCGGTGTCACCTGGCAGACCTCTCTCGCTTCTCGGGGGAGTCACTTGAAGCGTCGCCTTCCGCTCCGCACGCCGCCGCGCATCACCTGTGCAGGCCCACTCAACGGACACTACGGCCGCGACATCAGCCACCGCATGCTCGCGGCCGACACCCGCTGACCCGGCACAGGCGGGGTCCGCCACTCCGCAGGCCGCCATCCACCGACAGAGACTGAGCGCCACCATGAGCGATCTGCGCCTCGAAGACACCGTGTTCGAGCACTTGAAGAAGACCTTCTCCTCCATCAGCGACCGCATGGAGGACGCGCGCCGCGACCTTCGAGGCGCCGACTCCTCGGCCGTCGGCGAGAGCCAACTCATCGAAGACGTCCAGGACTTCGCCGACGACTGGGGCTACGGCATCAAGCAACGTCATTCATCGATCCGACGGATGTGCCGACCGATACAACCGATCACTGATTCGCGGTGGAGGCGGCCTTCACCTGCGAGCGGCGCGGCTCTTCCCTTTGCCCTTCTTCCGAAGCCTCCGCACCCGCGCCTGCTCCAGCGCGAGTTTGTCCGCTGCCCGCGCACTGGCCCAGTGGTGGACGGACCAGCCGACCAGGCCGGCAGTGACGACGTAGGCGAGGAACGCGGTGCCTGTCCCCGGGATGTATGCGCAACTCGTCGAACGACAGTTCCTGGCACGCAAGCCACTCAGCAGGTAGAAAAGCGGCCCGAAAGCGGCCGCGCAACACAGCGCTGTTCCCGCGGATCGCAGTCCACGCGCCAGGCGGGTTTCGCCCGAGACTCCGGGGGTGCAACGCAGCCCTCCGATCACCCCCAGCACGGTGATCAACGCGAGGGCCGCACCCAGCGCCCAAGAGCCTCCGGGCAGTCCCAACACGGTCGGGATGGTCTCGCGTGCGAACCCCTTCCACAGGCCCGTGAGCAGCAGCACCAGTCCCGTGCCGACCACCAGGCAGAGGATCACTACGGCGATTCCCAAGCCATCGCGCACTCCCGAGCGCCGATCGGCGCCCGTCTCATCAACTTGCCTCTGCATCTGTCTCCCTCCGAGTCACTCCACCCACCGAAGTGAGCCCGCGATGGCGTCACACAAGCGCCCCATCGGACCGGCCATCCCGGTGAGCGGAGACGAGAAGGAGAGCGTCAGGTAACCGACCTCGCCGGGCATCAGAACATGGACGTTCAACGTGGTGGCACCGAGAACGCGGACAGCCGGCCCTGCCGTCAGCTCCACCACCGACACGTGCCGCCGTCCTGCACCGTCAGGCTCTCGCAGTTCGAGCCAAGCAGCGTACTTCTCCGGGTCAGCTGGGGTATCGCCCAGCGGAATCACCGACACCAGGAGCGAGGCCGGGAGGCCACCGTCCCGTGAGGTCGTCAGGAGGAAGAACTCCATGGCTCCGCGAGTCCGGCCGGCCTCAGCGGTGTTGCGCAGTGTGGTCCAGACGTGTCGTTTGAGTTCAGCGGAGACGTGCCGACCCTCCGACTGAGCGTCGACGAACGTCTTGAGCTGAGCGCGCCAGCGGTCTCGCATGAGGTCGACACGGAACCACTCGCGAGGAACCAGCAGCTTGTAGTCCCTGGGCGCCCCCACCCTCGGTGAGGTACCGCCCGGTGCCGGCTCCTTCATCCCGGCATCACCAGCGGCGCTCCGTCGATGTCGAAGAAGCGGACGCTCTTCACGACCCCGGCGAACATGGCGGAAAAGACGTCCCACCCTTCGACCGTCGGCGTGCCCATCTCCAGCAGCAGGACGGTCCCGTTGTTCAGGGGAATCTGCACCTGTATGAAAGACGTCCAGATCGGCTCGTCCTGGCCCGACTGGGTCAAACTGCCGTCGACGTTGGAAGACCGGTTGCCGACGCATGTCACGGCAGGGCCGCAGGGCAGCTGCACTTCTTCGATCTGTCCGAGCTCCAGGTGCCGCATCGTGGTCGCGATGAAGCCCACCGGATTGGCGCCGGCTCGCTCGTCGAGGTCCAGGAGGCTGACATTCACCGTGGCCGTGCAGCGGACGCCGTCGACCTCCGTGGTGACGAAGCCGGCGTACTGCACGCCCGCCTCGATGAACTCGTCGTAGTGCGCCGCGCACATCGCGGCGTACTGCACCTGCACTTCCTCGTCGGCACCGGGCAACGCCTGCTTGGCCAGCTCGACCAGTTGCCCAGCCAGCTCATCCAGGTCATCCGCCTCGAAGGGCAGCTCGAGGAAACCCTCCGGCATGATCCAACGGACCTCTATCCCGCCGCTGTCCGTCAGACTGCGCCGGGCTTCGTCAACGGTGTCCGTGGTCATCTGCACCTTCACTCTCGGACTGTTCGCGATCGTCCACTTCAGGACGGAATGTCGCTGCGAAGGGGTAGGGCCCGTAGTGCGGATAGTGAGCGGGGATGTCCGCCCCTCCCCGTCGAGCGATGTGCGCGATCTTTCGGTACCTGGCCGCCCGTGCCCGCAGGTTCTGTTGGACCGGGTCGCCCCAGTGCGACATCGCACTGCGCACGAAGAAGAAGACCTGAGTCACCACGACGGTGATGGCGACCGCCAGATAGGCGTTGCGGGGGGCGGCGGTCTCCCAGTACTGAGCCACACCGCCCCAATAGAGCACGGCCCCGAGGCCCACGAAGGCCAAGGGCACTCCATGCGCGAAGCCCGCCTTGAACATGTCCTCTTCGTCGTGATGGCGCCGACGCAGCATTGTCAGCACCGCCCGGTCGTCAAGGAAGTCGAACCGCAGTTCCTGCTCTGCTTGCTTCGCAGCTCGATTCGCTTCGGGGACAGCAGCGATCACCGAGCCACTGACCAATGTGGCGACGTCACCGCCCCGGCGTCCTATGAACTCCCATTCCTTCAGTTCGTCATTGTCGTTCACAGCATCTGCCCTCCTCGGACATGCCCCGAGACCTACGCCGCCAGAGCCGTGTTGAATGCCTTGGGTGTGACACTCGGGGCGGGGCCGGGTGAGGGAGACGGCGAAGGAGTCGGCTTTGCGGCCTCCGGCTCCTGGTATCCCGTCTTCTCGCCGTTCTCACCGCTGAGCATCCTGTGCAAGGCGCTGCCGAGCCCCATGCCCTTGACCACCGCCGTGACCTTCCTGCCGTCGACGAGCTCGTTGCGCGCCACCCTGCCCAGGACCTTGTTGGTCACCGTGACAGCGACCCCATTCAGGAACGCGTGCCCAATTCCGTCCATCGCCGCCATGCCCCGGAACGACCCAATGGTCTTGAGACTTCCGAATGCCTTGACTTTCGCGAGCCCCTTGAGGCCGGTCAGAGCCCTGAACCCCTTCAAGGCCCCCATGCCCGGCAGAATCCCGAGCGCATCGGCTCCCAGCTTCAGCCAGTCGACCTTCCCCCCGCGCACTGACATGTCGTACGCATGGCCAGCGAGCGCGGCGGCACTGGACAGCACGGCAAGAGTCGCAAAAATGGGAGTCAGGAACTGCAACGGCGGAACGAAAGCACAGATGACGGCCAGCACGGACAGCACAGCTGAGATGTTCGACAGCATATCCGCCCAGTCAGCCAAGAAGTTCATGAACCCGCCTGGGTCCCGAACCGCATCGTGATGCACAACGTTCTTGATATGACGAGCAGCCTTGTCCCCCGCATCGTCGTAGATTTCCCTGGCGTCCTTCACAGCCTTCCGGGAATCACCGAGGCGAAGCAAAGCCTCGGAGCGCTTTTTGACCCAGCGGTCGTACTCGTCCTTCTCTGCCGCCGGAATGTTCCGCATCGGGTATTTATCGTCGTACTTCTGCACCTCACGGTCCGCAAGGTCGTGGTCGCTCTTGGCTTCGCGATAGTCGCTCAGCGCCTTGTCGGCCTTTCGCTGCGCACGGCGCATCTCGCTGGCGAACTGGTCCGAGCTCCCTTCGCGCACGTCTTCTCCGATGGCTTTGGCCGCCTCGTCGTAGCGCTCGAAAGACTTCTTCAGCTTGTCCGCCGTGCCACCGGCCAGCTCATGGAAACCCTTACCGGCCTCGCTGTCCCAACCCTCCACGGACGCAAGCGCCTTGATGACCCGTGACTGCTCTTCGATCATGTTGGCCATCTTGCGCAACTTGCGCCCCAGCTCGGCCACTTCCTCCGGATCGCCCGGCGTAGGGTCGTCATGCCACAGAGGCGGCCAGTCGGCGTCCGTCCTGCTCACTTCTTCCCCTTGCTCTGCGCCTTGGCATCCCGGATGGCCTGTGCCAACTTCTGATCGACTTCGTCGTACGCCTTGGCGGCTGTTGAGGTGAACTCGGCCAGCAGCTCAAGTTCCTTCATCAGTTTCTTCCGAGTTTTCTTCCAGGTGTCCCCGAATTCAGAGAAGGCATCTTTCAAGCCGCCATGACCGATAGCTCGGCCATACTCATCCGCGGGATTACCATGCCGCTCGAATTCGCCGTGAATCTTGGTGAGATCGCGCGAGCATCGCTTGATGGCGGCAAGGTCCGCCTTGATATGGTCCCCCATGAATACTTCTCTTTCTGGTTTCTCTCGGTTAAACAGGATGCGCTTGAGCACAGGCCGGACGTTCGTCACTCCACTTCGCGCCCGGCACCCGATACGCTCTCGGCATACCGAACTTTTCCGCGTCGACAAGGAGAGTCGTGACGTGACATCCAGGGGCAAGCAGCGCGTGATAGCGGACCGCCTCGGCATCCACGCCGAAGCGGGGGAATGGTGCACGATCGACAAGATCCCGCAACCCCCCGCGGAGGTGCTTCAGGCTGCCGGTTCCCCTCGACTCCGGCCGGGAAGACTGCGCCCGCTGGGCATGCTCGGTGCAGTCCTCGCTGTACCGTTCATGCCCCTCCTCATGCTGCTGACCCTTCTGTCCAACATGGAAGAAGCGTTCAAGCGGGCCCTCGCCACACAAGGCGAGAAGGAACGACTGCGAGCCAAGGACGAGGACGACAGGCGTCGGGACGCCACGGTTGCCGAACAAGGGCTCGACCGGGTCTTCGACGGTAACTGGCAGGGCAACGCCGGGCAGTTCCTGCTGCAGTGGTACAGCCACTCGACTCACCATCAGCGGCTGTTGCTCGCCACCAAGGACGGGATCGTCCTGGCAGCTCCACCGCAGCGGATCACCGTGGGAAGGGAGAAGGCCATGCAGATCGTCGCCCGGCTCCCCGCCTCCGAAGCCACCCTCGTCGACCCGTTCTCCGGCGAGTTCGAGACGAGGATGTTGCTCATGCGTTTTCGTGACGGGTCCTGGCTTCGCGTCGAGACGGAAGAGCTCCGCAGCGACCTCCACACCTACCTGCTCCGGCAGCCTCTCCCCGACAACTGACGAGTCCCACCGGTGGGTCGCCGGCCGGGTGCCGGGCGCCGGCGGTATCCGCTGCCGGCGCCCGGGCAAGCCCCTGGCTCTACTTGCTCCGAGCCTGCTTGGCCAGCTCCTCGTCGATCTGCTCGAACTTGTCCGCAGCCATGGTCAGGTAGTCACCCATGCCGTCCAGACCGTCCAGCGTGTCCTTCATGCCGCGCACGAACTCGTCGAAGTTCTCGTCGAACGCCTTCGACGAGCTCTTCGTGACGTAGCCGCCCTGCACGAGGTTGTTGATGTACTTCTTCAGGCCCTCGAGCTTCTCCTGGAGCTTTTCCTTCTCCTTCACGACATGCTTGGCTGCATCCCGCATGTCCTGATATGTGACATCAAGGTCCTTGGCCATGAAGCCGCTCCCTCTCGCAACGCCGCAGGGCCAACCCCCGTGGCTTCCCTGTTTGCGGACTCACCGGCCCGGAAGCCGAGTTGCAGTCACAGCCGGCAACCGGTGTGATCGTCCGCTCTTGCGTCAGCAGCTTACGGGTGTGGCCTGTGGTGCCCCATACCCGCCTTGTGAACGAGACGTCATGAAAGCGTGGACGCCGTTGCCATCGGGAACGTCACGGCGCATCCCCATTGCCCCGCCGTCGTACCGAACGGATATCGTCCCTGTACCGCTGGGACCCGCGTGACCGAGGAGATCGGCACAGCGGAGGAACAGCGGAACCAGCGACAGACACCACAGCGGCCGTACCGGCCCAGTGGCACGGGGAGGACAAGTCGTGCGCCTGGCTCTGACCGTCGTCGACCCGTACGGCGGTGGCACCGTCGACGTCGTGCTCGATGCCGATCCTGAGTCCACCGTGGGGGACATCGCGCAGGAGCTGGCCAAGCAGGTGGGGCACAGCGGGGCGCAGGTCATCCCGCTCGGGCAGCACCGGCACGCGCCGGCCAACAACGCGCCCCTCGTGTACGTGGACGGGTACGCCGTCGATCCCAACGCCACCGTCGTCGGATCGCCCCTGCGTGAGGGTGCCGTCGTCAGTCTGCAGGATCCCTCCGGGTGTCTTCCGGGGGAACCGACCGGGCTCGTCGAGCTGCGTGTCGTCGGCGGGCCCGCGGCCGGGTTCGTGCACCGGCTCGGCGTCGGGCGTTACGACATCGGCAGCGGGGCGGCGTCGTACGTCCGGATCGACGATCCCGAGGTCGACGCCCGGGCCCTCACCCTCTCGGTCGCCACCGACGGCACCTGCCAGGTCGCCGTGCACATGGACAAGGAACACGTCACCCTCGACGGCAAGTCCCTCGCAGAGAAGGAAGAGGACGAGCCGAGCGGCAAGAAGAGCGGCAAGAAGAAGGACCAGGAGAAGAAGGAAGAGAAGAAGGACGGCCCCACCGAGTGGCCCCTCGGCGCTCAGATCGCCGTCGGCAACACCCTTCTCGAACTCATCCGGTACACACCCCCGAACGCCGCCCTCAAGTGGTCCGACGACGGCATCGGCCTCGACTACAACCGCCCCCCGCGGCTGCGTCCGCCCGAGCGGCAGACCAGCTTCCGGCTGCCGTCGCCGCCCCGTGAGTACGAGGCCAGGCCGCTGCCCTGGCTGATGGCGCTCACGCCGCTGGTCGGTGCCGTCGTGTCGGTGATGATCTTCCAGCGCTGGTACTACCTGATCATGGCTGCCCTCAGCCCGATCCTGCTCTTCGCCAACTACTACAACGACAAGAAGCACGGGCGTAAGTCGCACGCCAAGCAGGTCAAGGAGTACGAGGAGCAGAAGGAGCGGATCGAGAAGGACGCCCAGGACGCGCTGGTCGCCGAGCGGAACGACCGGCGGCAGGCCATACCCGACCCGGCGACCGTGCTCGCCCTCGGAACCGGGCCCCGTACCCGTCTGTGGGAGCGGCGCCGCACCGACCGCGACCACCTCCTGATCCGTTTCGGCACCGGGCAGTTGCCCTCCGAGGTGGTGCTCGACGACCCGGAGCAGGACGACCACCGCCGCCAGGTGACCTGGAAGATCGAGGACGCCCCGGTCGCGCTGCACCTGCGCACCCTCGGTGTCGTCGGCATGGCCGGGCCCGGCGACTCCGCCCGGTCCCTCGGGCGCTGGGCCGTCGCGCAGACCGCGGCGCTGCACAGCCCGATGGACGTGCAGTTCTACGTGCTGAGCGACAACGCCGCGCAGGAGTCCTGGGACTGGGTGCGCTGGCTGCCGCACGCGCGGCCGTCCGGCGGGCAGGACGTCAACGCGCTCATCGGGACGGACGCCGAGACCGTCGGCGCCCGCATCGGCGAGCTGACGCAGATCCTCGACGCGCGCAAGAAGGCCGCCGAGGAGAACAAGTCGCAGGGCAATTCGAGCTTCGGCGACCCCGACATCGTGGTGGTGTGGGACGGGTCGCGGCGTCTCAGGTCCCTCCCCGGCGTCGTACGGCTGCTGCGCGAAGGGCCGTCCGTGTCCATGTTCGCCATCTGCCTGGACGCCGAGGAGCGGTTCCTGCCCGGCGAGTGCCAGGCGTACGTCGTGGCCGAGCCGAAGGCCGAGGAGTACCAGCCGGCCACCCAGCAGGTGCAGCAGTCCCCGCAGGTCGCCGGCGGATTCCCCTCGTTCCAGGCCTGGCACACCACCGCGCTCCAGCCCGAACAGGCCGAACGCACCGAGCAGTTGCGCCTGCGCGTCGAGGAGGCCGGTGCGGAGCGGCTGAAGGACGTGCGGCCCGACTTCGTCTCCGCCGCCTGGTGTCTTCGCCTGGCCCGGTCGCTGTCGCCGCTGCGTGACATCAGCGGCGAGACCGAGGACTCGGCGCTCCCGGGTTCGAGCCGGCTGCTGGACGTGCTGCAGCTGGAGCCGCCGACCAGTGACGCGATCGTCGCCCGCTGGCGGATGGGCGGGCAGTCGACGCTGGCCGTCATCGGTGAGTCGTACGACGGGCCGTTCGGCCTCGACATCCGCAAGGACGGTCCGCACGGTCTGATCGCCGGTACGACCGGTTCGGGTAAGTCGGAGCTGCTGCAGACCATCGTGGCGGCGCTGGCGGTGGCGAACACGCCCGAGAACATGACGTTCGTGCTGGTCGACTACAAGGGTGGCGCGGCGTTCAAGGACTGTGTGCACCTGCCGCACACCGTCGGCATGGTCACCGACCTCGACGCCCACCTCGTGGAGCGGGCCCTGGAGTCGCTGGGTGCGGAGCTGCACCGGCGCGAGCACATCCTGGCCGCCGCCGACGCCAAGGACATCGAGGACTACCAGGACCTGGTGCGCCGGGATCCGTCGCACCAGCCGGTGCCCCGACTGCTCATCGTCATCGACGAGTTCGCCTCGATGGTGCGTGACCTGCCCGACTTCGTCACGGGGCTCGTGAACATCGCCCAGCGTGGCCGGTCCCTCGGCATTCACCTGCTGCTGGCCACACAGCGCCCGTCGGGTGTCGTCTCGCCCGAGATCCGCGCCAACACCAACCTCCGTATCGCGCTGCGGGTGACGGACGGCGGCGAGTCGTCGGACGTCATCGACTCGCCCGAGGCCGGGCACATCTCCAAGAACACCCCGGGTCGCGCGTACGCCCGGCTCGGGCACGCCTCCCTGGTGCCCTTCCAGTCCGGGCGCGTCGGTGGCCGCCGGCCCGGCGCCGCCGACCCTGCCGTGCTGATGCCCTGGGTGGGCCCGCTGACCTGGGAGGACCTGGGCCGGGCGGCGCTGGTCAAGCCGAAGGCCGAGTCCCGTGAGGACGAGGAGATCACGGACCTGAAGGTCCTCGTCGACACCATCCGCGACGCCAACGCCTCCCTCGGCATCCCGCCGCAGCACAGCCCGTGGCTGCCCGCCCTGGACGAGACGCTGCTGCTGGACGACGTGGAGCTGCCCGCGTTCGCCGGCGGCCCCGGCAAGCTGCCGCCGGCCCCGTACGGCATCGAGGACCTGCCCGCGAGCCAGTCGCGCCGCCCGGTCGCCGTGGACTTCTCCACCTTCGGCCACCTCATGATCGGCGGCGCCCCGCGCAGCGGCCGCTCCCAGGTGCTGCGCACCCTCGCCGGTTCCATCGCCCGTACGCACTCCGTCGCCGACGTGCACCTCTACGGCATCGACTGCGGCAACGGCGCGCTCAACGCGCTGACGCGGCTGCCGCACTGCGGTGCGGTGGTGAGCCGTAACCAGACCGAGCGGGTCGTGCGGCTGGTCAACCGGCTCAAGGGCGAGATGAGCCGCCGCCAGGACGTGCTGTCGGAGAAGGGCTTCGCGGACATCGGCGAGCAGCGGGCGTCGGTCGCCGAGGACGAGCGGCTGCCGCACATCGTGGTGCTGCTGGACCGCTGGGAGGGCTGGGTGCCCACCCTCGGCGAAGTCGACCACGGGTCGCTGACCGACGAGTTGCAGACGATGATGCGCGAGGGCGCGAGCGTCGGCATCCACCTGGTCCTGACGGGTGACCGCACCCTCCTGGTGGGCCGCATCGCGACCCTCACCGAGGACAAGTACGGTCTGCGGCTCGCCGACCGCAGCGACTTCTCCGCGCTCGGCATCCCGGCCCGCAAGGTGCCGGAGGAGATTCCGCCGGGGCGTGCGTTCCGCAACGAGTTCGGTACGGAGACGCAGTTCGCGCTGCTCGCGCAGGACACCACCGGTCAGGGGCAGGCCGCGGCGCTGGCGGCGATCGGCGAGGCGGCCACGGCCCGTGACGCCGACGTGCCGCGCTCGCGCCGCCCGTTCCGGGTCGACAGCCTGCCCAGCCGCATCGCCTTCCCGGAGGCGTGGGAGATGCGCGACCCGGACGCGTCCCGTTCGCGTCTGTGGGGTCTGGTCGGCATCGGCGGCGACGAGATCATCGGCTTCGGCCCCGATCTGGCCCAGGGCGTACCGGCGTTCGTCATCGCCGGCCCGGCGAAGTCGGGCCGCTCGACGGTCCTGCTGAACTTCGCCCACTCGTTCCTGGCCCAGGGCACCCGCCTGGTCATCGCGGCCCCGCGGCAGTCCCCGCTCCGCGGTCTCGACGGCACGGACGGCGTGCTGAAGGTCTTCACCGGTGACGACATCGACGAGGACGAGTTCGAGGAGCTCATCGACCAGGCGTCCCTGGAGGAGCCGATCGCCGTCCTCGTCGACGACGGCGAGCTCCTGGAGGACTGTGACGCCGAGAGCCAGATGAAGAAGCTGGTCTCCCGCGGCGCGGAGCGCGGGCTCGCGCTCGTCATCGCCGGTGACGAGGAGGACGTGTGCAGCGGCTTCTCGGGCTGGCAGGTCGACGCGAAGAAGGCCCGCCGGGGCATCCTGCTCTCCCCCCAGGAGTCCTCCAGCGGCGACCTCGTCGGCGTCCGTCTCAACCGCAGCATGGTCGGCGGCCAGGTCGCCCCCGGCAAGGGCATGCTCCACCTCGGCGACGGGGAGCTGCGTACGGTCGTCATCCCGGGGTGAGGCGTTGAGCGGAAGTTCGGCGAAGCCGAAGCGGAGGAAGGCGGCCGGGTCGGCGCTGCGGTACGAGCACCGGCCGGGCCGCCGTACCCCCGACCAGCCCAGGAAGCGGGACTGGAGCTGTGCCTTCGGCTGCGTGGTGCTCCCCGGCTTCGTCGTCCTGCTGATGCCGCTGGTCCTCTTCGACATGTACTGGGGCCACGAGCTCTGGGGCGACGTCGCTCCCGCGTGGCCCGGCGGCGGTTACGCCTTCGCCGCCACCGTCGGCGCTCTGGTGCCGGTGGTCTTCCTCGCCTGGGTGGCACCGCTGACCCGGATGAACTGGAAGAAGAGCAAGCCGCGTTCGCTGGCCTGGGCGGTCGCGTCGCTGCCCGGGCTGGCCGCGGGCTACCTCGTCGCCGGGGTGATCAGCACGACCGCGAGGCCCAAGCGACGCCGGAACTGGGACTACGACTGCTACCGCGAGGGCGGCCCCTGCTGGGTGCACGTGCACTACCCGTGGCTGTGGGCCGTCGGCCTCGCCGCCACGCTCGCGGCGGCCGCGCTGCTGATCACCCTGCTGGTCAGGCTCAGCCGCGGGACGCCTGCTACCCCACCTTCGACATCCGAGCCCGAGGACGACCCGACTCCGCGCTCTCCGACTGGTACTGGAGGTCGTCGCCCACCGGCTTGAGGTGGACGGTCGTCTTCGCCGGGTTGCAGCCGCTGTGGTTGGTCTTGGCGCCGACCGACGTCGCGACGAGCTCCTTCTTCGTCACCTGCTTCAGGGTGAGTACGTCGACGCAGACGCCGCCGATCTGGTCGGTCTGGCGGAGCTTGCCCAACTCCTCGCCGACGGAGGCCTGTTCGACGGTGATGCGGAAGGTGCCGAGGGGCAGTCTGCCGTCGAGGGCGACGCCCTGGCCCTCCCAGGTGCCGAGGTACGCGGCGGGCACCGTACCGGAAGGGGAGGAGCTCGCGGTCGCCGCCGGGGGCGAGTCGGACCCGCTGCTGGAGTCCGGGTCGTCCTGGGCGCCCCGGTCCGGCAGCAGGTCGAACACGAACACCGATCCGATCGTCACAGCCGCCATCGCCCCCGCGACCGCCAGCGCCACGGAGCAGCTCAGCCTCCGCACCCGGCCGCCGCCCTCCGGCGTGGAGGTCGCCGCGACGGAGACGGAGACCCTGCCGGGGCGGCGACCGGAGGTCGGCGCGGTGTCCTGCGGGTGGTCGCCGTCCCGGGGTTCGGGTACGGCGGCGTGGTCGCCGTCCCGGGGTTCGGGTACGGCGGCGTGGTCGGGTACGGCGGCGTAGCGGGACGCGGGCGCCCCGGCCGTCGCGGGCAGGACCGGCGGCGGCATCACCGGTGGCGGTCCGAACACCCCCAGCCCCTCGCCCCCGGCCGCTTCCGGCACCCCCACCGACGGGCTGCTGAACCCGACCGGCCCGGAAGGCGCCCCCGCCCCCGGCCCCGTCGCCTCCAGGTTCAGCAGCTGCACGGCACTGCGGCTCACCTGCTCCACCAGGGCCCCCGGCAGCCACCCGCCCGCCACCAGCCGGGCCGCGCCCTCGGGGGCCAGCCGGCGGGCCACTTGCGCGGGGGTGGGCCGCGCGCCCGGGTCCTTCGCGAGGCACGCCGCCGTCAGGCTCCGCAACTCCCCGTCCAGCGGGCCCAGTTCCGGCTCCTCGTGGACGACCTTGTAGAGCAGGGCGGCGGAGGAGTCCCCGGGGAAGGGCGGCCGGCCGGTCGCCGCGTAGGCGAGGACCGCACCCAGGGAGAAGACGTCGGCCGCGCCCGTGACGCCCCGGCCCAGGATCTGCTCGGGCGACATGTAGCCGGGCGAGCCGATGGACACGCCGGTGGAGGTGAGGGACGCCGTGCCGTCCGTGGCCCGGGCGATCCCGAAGTCGATCAGCAGGGGGCCGTCGAGGGTCAGCAGGACGTTCGACGGCTTCACGTCCCGGTGCACCAGGCCCAGCTCGTGCACCGCCACCAGCGCCTCGGCGAGTCCCGCGCCCAGGGCCCGTACGGTGTGGGCCGGCAGGGGTTCGCCGTCGGTGACCGCGGCCGACAGGGACGGACCGGCGGCGTAGGCCGTCGCCACCCACGGCACCCGCGCCCCCGGGTCGGCGTCCAGGACGGGCGCCGTCCAGGCACCGCCCACCCGGCGCGCGGCGTCGACCTCCCGCCGGAAACGCGCCCGGATGGACGGGCGCCGTCCAGGCACCGCCCACCCGGCGCGCGGCGTCGACCTCCCGCCGGAAACGCGCCCGGAACTCCTCGTCCAGCGCGAAGTGCGGGTGCACGATCTTCACGGCGACCGTACGGCCACCGGCGCTGCGGCCCAGGTAGACCCGGCCCATGCCGCCGGAGCCCAGCCGGCCGAGCAGCCGGTAGGGCCCCACGACGGTGGGTTCGTCGACGTCGAGCGGCCGCATGGGCGTCACCCCTCCCCCGTGGGCAGGCGGGGACGGCTCCGGTCCCGGTGCGCCTGCACTCCCCAGCAGAGTAGTGCGGGAGCACCGCCCGGCTCACGGCTGGAGCAGGTCCACCTTCACGTCCGCCGGGAAGCCGGTCGTCGGGCCGACCCGGCGTGCGAACTCGGCGACGGCCGCGAGCTGCGGGCCGCCGAAGCGGAAGTCGAGGGTCGTGAAGTAGCGGGCGAGGGTCTCCTCGTCGAAGGCCTCCCAGCGGGCGGCCTGCTCGGCGACCTTGCCGACCTCCTCCAGGGAGAGGTTGCGGGAGTCGAGGAAGGCCTCGTGCACCCGGCGGGTGATGACCGGCTCGCGCTCCAGGTAGTCGCGGCGGGCCGCCCAGACCGCGAAGACGAACGGCAGGCCCGTCCACTCCTTCCACAGCGCGCCCAGGTCGTGCACGTCCAGGCCGAAGCGCGGCCCGTCGAGCATGTTCGCGCGCAGCGCCGCGTCGCCGATGAGGACGGCGGCGTCGGCCTCCTGCATCATCAGACTGAGGTCGGGCGGGCAGGTGTAGTAGTCCGGCTGTACGCCGTAGCGCTCGGCGAGGAGCAGCTGGGCGAGGCGGACGGAGGTGCGGGAGGTCGACCCGAGGGCGACGCGGGCGCCGTCCAGCCGGTCGAGCGGGACCTGCGAGACGATCACGCAGGACATCACCGGGCCGTCGCAGCCGACGGCGATGTCAGGGAAGGCGACGAGGTCGTCGGCGTGCCGGAGGAACTCGACGAGGGTGATCGGACCGATGTCGAGTTCGCCCTGCACCAGCTTCTCGCTGAGCTTCTCCGGGGTGTCCTTGGAGAGCTCGAAGTCGAGGAGCGTGCCCGTTCTCGCGAGCCCCCAGTACAGGGGCAGGCAGTTCAGGAACTGGATGTGGCCGACACGCGGCCGGGTGCGAGGATTGTCCACATCGTGAGGCTAGCCCTCACGGCGTACGGACCGGCGCGCGGCCCCGCCGTCGGGGTGCGGACCGTCGTGGGCGCCCTCACCGCCAGTCGGCGGAGGGATGTTCAAACATTCGGGTGACGTGATCTTGACCCCTATTGCATTCCACGGCCTGCGTGCTAGGCTCGTCGCAAGTTGCAGTTTGGTTTCCCTTGCAGTACAGAGCCTGCGGAGCATGTGACCGCGGGCTCTCGTCATTCTCAGACATATGCACTTGTGCGGAATTCATCTTCACACTTGCTGGTTCTGGAGCAGGGCAACCCTTTTGGGCCCAAGGAGGGCTTATGGCTACCGGAACCGTTAAGTGGTTCAACGCCGAAAAGGGCTTTGGTTTCATCGCCCAGGAGGGCGGCGGCCCCGACGTCTTCGTCCACTACTCCGCGATCAATGCGACCGGCTTCCGGTCCCTCGAGGAGAACCAGCAGGTGTCTTTCGACGTCACGCAGGGTCCGAAGGGCCCGCAGGCTGAGAACGTCACGCCGGTCTGATTTGTAGTACCCAAGGAGCCCCGCGCCGCCAGGCGACGGGGCTCCTGCCCTTTCCGGGTCCTTCCGTCCGGTGAATTCCCGGCGAATTCCGGCCATGGGACGATGGGCGCATGCGGAAAGAGTCGGAGAACAGTGGGGAGGCCGGCGGCGCTCCCGCCGACAAGTCCCTGGCCACGGGCCTGTCGGTCGGCCTGTCCCTCGGCACCGCGATAGGCCTGGTGCTCGGCATGACCGTCTTCGACAACCTCGCCCTGGGCCTGGCCCTGGGCCTCGGTTTCGGCACGGCGATCGGCGCGGGCGCGGGCGTCGGCGCCGCGCGGGCACAGGGGGGCCAGGGGGACGGGGAGCCGGAAAAGGACCGGGGAGACGAGGGCTCGCGCTAGGGTCTCCGGCCATGACCGACGCCGCTGACTTCGTGACCGAGACCCGCGTTTTCTACGACACCCTGGCCGAGGATTACGCCACCCACTTCCAGGATCTGGGTCCGGGGACGCCCCTGGACCGGGGCGTGCTCCACGGTTTCGCGGAGCTGGTGGGTGCGGGGGGCGAGGTCGCCGACCTGGGGTGCGGGCCCGGGCGGGTGACGGCGTACCTGGCGTCCCGGGGGCTGTCGGTGTTCGGGCTGGACCTGTCGGAGTCGATGCTCGCGATCGCCCGCCGTGAGAACCCCGGCCTGCGGTTCGTGCAGGGTTCGATGCTGGAGCTGGACCTGCCGGACGGCTCCCTCGACGGTGTCGTGTCCTGGTACTCGATCATCCACACCCCCGAGGAGCACCTGCCCGCCCTCTTCGCCGGTTTCCACCGCGTCCTGCGGCCCGGCGGCCACCTCCTCCTCGGGTTCCAGTGCGGTGACGAGCCCCGCCGTTACGAGGAGGCCTTCGGCCACCCGGTGGCCCTGACCTTCCGCCGCCGCCGGCCGGAGCACCTCTCGGCCCTGCTGGAAGCCGCCGGTTTCACCCTTCGCGCCCGGACGGTGCGCGAGCCGGACGAGGCGAGCGGCGAGCCGGTCGCCCAGGCGAGCCTCGTGGCCCGCAAGCCGACCGAGACGGCCCCCTAGACACCGCCCCGGCCGCACCCACGCCCTCATGCCCCACAAGCCGACCGAAGCGGCCACCCGGACACCATCCCGGCCGCGCCACACCCCTGGGCGCCCCCGCTTGAGCGCTCGCGGCAGCCGACGGCGGGCACCCCGGCCCCGGGAGCTCGTCGCGGGCCGGTGACGGTCCCGACGGCGTCCCCGGTGTCCCGGGCCGGGTCCGGAGCCCCGGAAGGACCCGGCCCGGCCCGAACCAAGGGCGTAGCCTCACCCGCCGCGACCCGTCGTGAGCGGCCGCTCGGGCATCGCCCAGCCCCACGTGCGATGCCCGAGCGGCCCCCGCAGCGGGGTGCACGCTCCCCAGAGCGGACCCGCCGCCGGCCACACGCCCCCGGCGGCCCGGCCCCTAGAGGACCCGCGCGATGTCCCTCGCCGCGATGTACCCGAACGTCATCGCCGGACCGATCGTCGACCCCGCCCCCGCATAGCTGTGGCCCATCACGGCCGCGCTGGCGTTTCCCGCCGCGTACAGCCCCGGGATCACCGAGCCGTCCTCCCGCAGCACCCGGGCCCGGGCGTCCGTGCGGAGGCCGCCCTTCGTGCCGAGGTCGCCGGGGACGATGCGGAAGGCGTGGTACGGCGGGAGCCAGAGGGGGGCCAGACAGGAGTCGGGGAGGACCGACGGGTCCGTGTAGTAGTGGTCGTAGGCGCTGTCGCCCCGGTGGAAGTCGGGGTCCTCACCCTGCAGCGCCTGGGCGTTGAAGCGGTTCACGCTGGTGCGCAGGGCCGCCGCGGGGACGCCGATCGAGGCCGCCAGCGCGTCCAGGGTCCACTCCTTGTGCGCGGCCCCGGAGTCGTACCAGGCGTCGGGGAAGGGCAGCGTCGGCAGGACGTCCTTGAAGAGGTACCGGTTGCGGTAGTTCTGGTCGACGACGAGCCAGCACGGGATGGCCGGGTCGGTGGCGTGGACGTCGTACATGGTGTGCACGACGTCGCTGTAGGGCGCGGCCTCGTTGACGAAGCGCCGGCCCGAGCCGTTCACCAGCAGCCCGCCGGGCAGGGTGCGTTCGGCCAGGCAGAAGTAGGGCCGGCCGGGGAGGGGGATCGCCGGGCCCCACCAGGCGTCCTCCATCAGGTCGAGCGCCGCGCCCAGCCGCTCCCCCGCCCGGATGCCGTCGCCGGTGTTCTCCTTCGCCCCGACGGTCCACTCCGTGCCGATGGGCTGCCGCTGGTAGCGGTTCCGCATCGCCGCGTTGTGCTCGAAGCCGCCCGAGCCGACGATCACGCCCCGCCGGGCGCGGACCAGGCCGGGCGCGCCGTCGCGGGTGACGACGGCTCCCGTCACCGTGCCGTTCTCGACGTGGAGGTCCGTCAGAGGCGTGTTCAGCCATACCGGGACCCCCGCCGATCGCAGCCCCGCCCGCAGACCCGCCGCCAGCGCCTGGCCCATGGTCAGGGGCTTCTGGCCGAGCGTCGCCGCCTTCGCGCCTCGGGCGAGACACTGGGCGGCGACGGCGGCGCCCCGGGCGTTCACGGCGGCCAGGGCGACCCACTTGTAGTCGGCGCTGAAGACCACCATGCCGGCGGGGACGTCCATGTACGGCGGGTTCAGGTGCGCCAGCTCGGCGCCGAGGAGGTTGCCGTCGAGCTGGTCCGGCTCGATGGAGCGGCCGTTCGGCAGGCCGCCGGGCAGCTCGGGGTAGTAGTCGCTGTAGCCCTCCATCCAGCGGAACCGGAGCGGGCTGTTCGCCATCACGAAGGAGATCGTCGCCGGGCCGTGGGTGAGGAAGGCCCGCTGCCGGTCGGCGGGGACGTCCGGGCCGACGACGGCGGCGAGGTAGGCGGCGGCCTTCGCGGGGGTGTCCGGGACCCCGGCCGCGAGGATCACCGGGTTGTTCGGGATCCAGATCCCGGCACCGGAGCGGGCGGCCGAGCCGCCGAAGGTCGGTGCCTTCTCCACGACGACGCAGCTCAGGCCCTGGCGCGCGGCCGTCAGCGCGGCGGTCATGCCGGCGGCGCCGGAGCCGATGACGACGACGTCGTACGTGCCGAGCGGGGGTAAGTCGGCCGCCCGGGCGCCCTGTTGTACTCCCGTGGCGACCGCCAGCCCGGCCCCGGCGGCCCCGGCCAGCAGTCGTCTTCGGGACGGGGCTCCGGCAGTCTCCGCGGTGTCCGTGCGTGTGGTCATGGCCGCTCCAGCCCTGCGAGAACGCGAAAGGGGTGGGGAATGTCGCGCGGGGGTCTTGCGAAGTCAAGACCCGTGCGGCCCCCACCGCGCGTCCGCTAGTCGAGGCCGATCGCCGCGCAGTCCGCCCTGTACTCGGAGGTGCAGATGTCCTTGACGGTGTACACACCGTCGGTGATCACCGTCTCCTTGATGTTGTCCTTGGTGAGGGCGACCACCGGCACCAGCATCGCCGGGATGTTCTTCGCCGTCGGGCTGTCGACCGTCTCCCGGGTCAGCGCGGCGAACTCGATCTCACGGCCCTGGACCTTGGCCACCGCGATCTTCGCGGCGTTCGTCGCCTCCAGCAGGAAGGACTTGTACACCGTCATGTACTGCTGCCCGGAGACGACCCGCTGTACCGCGTCGAGGTTGGCGTCCTGCCCGGTCACCGGCGGCATCTTGGTGGCACCGGCGTCCTCCAGCGCCTCGATGACGGCGCCCGCCATGCCGTCGTTGGCCGAGTAGACGGCGGCGATGTTGTTCAGCCCGACGGCCTGGATCGCCTTCTTCATGTTCGCCTTGGCGATCGCGGGCTTCCACTCCTTGGTGTCGTACTGCTCGACGATGTCGACCTGACCCTGGAGTTCGCCGAGCGCGCCGTCCTTGAACCGTGCCGTGTTCGGGTCGCCGGGGTCGCCGTTCATCATGACGACCTTGCTCTTCGCGGCCTTGTCGCCGAGTTCCCCGACGATGGCGCGGCCCTGGACCTGGCCGACGAGCTCGTTGTCGTGGGAGACGTAGGCGTCGATCGGGCCCTCGGCGAGCCGGTCGTAGGCGATGACCGGGATGCCGGCGTCCTTGGCCTTCTGCACGTCCGTGGCGATGGTCTTGGAGTTCAGTGCGTCGACGAGGATGACGTCGACCTTGTCGGCGATCATCTTCTGGAACTGCTCGCTCTGTCTGGTGACGCTGGCATCGGCGTTGGCGTAGCGGACCTTGCCCTTGTTCTCCGTGAGGGACGCGACCTCCTGCTTGATCAGCGGGAAGTCGAACTTCTCGAAGCGCGCCGTGTCCCGGTCGGGCAGCAGCAGGCCCACCGTGATGTCGTTGCCCTTCTTCGCGGCGGTCTCGTCACTCCCGCCGCCACCGCAGGCGGCGAGGGACAGGGCCGATACGGAGACCGCCAGGGCCACGGAGATGTGCCGCACGGCGGCCTGACGGGTGTTGCGCG
This sequence comes from Streptomyces sp. NPDC024017, assembly GCF_040638895.1. Lineage (NCBI taxonomy): Bacteria > Bacillati > Actinomycetota > Actinomycetes > Kitasatosporales > Streptomycetaceae > Streptomyces > Streptomyces sp. NPDC024017. The sequence continues at coordinate 41,473 of NZ_JBEZYZ010000017.1, forward strand.
CTATCACTGGTGGTGCCTTCCGATGGGGGGAGCATCGTGACGAGGTGGTCGAAAGCCAACGGGCAGACGCCGTGCGTCGTCAAGAACCACGTGTGAAGAGATCGCAAAGGTGCCTCACTGCGTGTACAGACCCTCTACTTCCGCGGCGAACGCGCGCAGCACGGCCTCCCGGCGGAGCTTCATCGACGGGGTCAGATGGCCCGCCTCCTCCGTGAAGTCCTCGGGAAGGACGACGAAGCGGCGGATCGACTCCGGGCGGGAGACCAGCTTGTTGGCGTCATCGACGGCGCGTTGGAGGACGGCGCGCAGCTCCTCGTCGTCGACGAGGAGCGTGGGCGGGACGGGGTGCTTGCCGTTCATCTGGCGCCAGTGGGTGATGCCGGCCGGGTCGAGGGTGATCAGCGCGGAGACGAACGGGCGGCCGTCGCCCAGGACGAGGCACTGGGAGATCAGCGGGTGTGCGCGCAGCCAGTTCTCCAGGGGGGCCGGGGCGACGGACTTGCCGCCCGCGGTGATCAGGAGTTCCTTCTTGCGGCCGGTGATCGTCAGGTAGCCCTCGTCGTCCAGTTCGCCGATGTCGCCGGTGGCGAGCCAGCCGTCCGGGGCGGCGGGTACGACGCCGCCGGCCTGCGGGTCCCAGTAGCCGCGCAGCACGTGGTCGCCGCCGACGAGGATCTCCCCGTCGGCGGCGATACGCACGCGGGTGCCGGGCAGCGGCCAGCCGACGGTGCCCAGCCGGGGTTTCAGGGGCGGGGTGACGGTGCTCGCTCCGGTGGTCTCCGTCAGGCCGTAGCCCTCGAAGATCTCGATGCCGGCACCGGCGTAGAACGCGGCGAGGCGGCGGCCTAGGGGCGAGCCGCCGCAGATGGCGTAGCGGACTCTGCCGCCCATGGCGTTGCGGATCCGGCGGTAGACCAGGGGGTCGTAGAAGGCCCGAGCGGTCTTGAGGGCGCGGGAGGGGCCGGGGCCGGTGCCCGTCTGCTGGGCCTCCAGGGCCTCTCCGTAGCGCTGCGCCACCGACACCGCGCGGTCGAACGACGAGGCCCGGCCGCCCGACTCGGCCTTGGCGCGGGCCGAGTTGAAGACCTTCTCCAGCATGTACGGGATGGCCAGCAGGCAGGTCGGCCGGAAGCTGGCCAGGTCCGGCAGCAGGTGCTCGGCCTTGATGCTGGGCGCGTGGCCCAGCCGGACGCGGGCCCGGACGCAGGCGATCGCGACCATGCGGCCGAAGACGTGGGACATCGGCAGGAACAGCAGGACCGAGGCCTCTTCGCTGGTCTTCGCCCGGAAGACGGGGTAGAGCAGCTCGATGGCGTTGTCGACCTCGGCGAAGAAGTTGCCGTGGGTGAGCGCGCAGCCCTTGGGGCGGCCCGTGGTGCCGGAGGTGTAGACGAGGGTGGCGAGGGTGTCGGGGCCGAGCATGCCGCGCCGCACCTCGACCTCCTGGTCGGGCAGGTGCGCCCCGGCTTCGGCGAGTCGGTCCACGTGGCCCTTCTCGACGATCCACAGGTGCTGGAGGTCGGGCAGCCGCTCCCGCTCCGGGCCGAGGGCGGCGGCCTGCGCGGCGGTCTCGGTGACCAGGGCGACCGCGCCGGAGTCCTGGAGGATCCAGCGGGCCTGGAAGACGGAGGAGGTGGGGTAGACGGGGACGGTGACCAGTCCGGCCGCCCAGGCGGCGAAGTCCAGGACGGTCCACTCGTAGATGGTGCGGGCCATGACGGCGATCCGGTCGCCCGGCATCAGGCCCTCGGCGATCAGGCCCTTCGCCACGGCCCTCACCTGGTCGGCGAACTGTGCCGCCGTGACGTCGCTCCAGAGCCCGTCGGCGTCCTTGCGGCTGAGCGCCACGGAATCCGGATGCGCGGTCGCGTTGTCGAAGGGCAGGTCGGCGAGCGACCCGTGCGTCCACGGCGGGGCCAGCGGCGGTACGGAGGCTTCCCGTACCGCCCCGTCCATCCGCCGCACCTCGGGCTCGACCAGGACCGGCCCTCCGTACACGTCGCCGTAGGCGGAGGAGGGATACGCAGTGGACACGGGCGGCTCCTGGGGCGTGCAGCGAAGGACTGCTTGCTGCATGACGTACGTGCCTCGCACGCCGAGGCGCTCAACCGGCTGAACCCCCAGAAAGGGGTTACTGACGGTAGGAACGGGATCGTACGGCGCTCACGTGGCGGGTTTGTGCGAATTCGGGGATGGTCCGGAGCCAGACCTGTGCAATCTCGGGGGTTACGTGAGGGTTCCTCAGGTTCTGCACATCCCTTGCCTTCAGGCGCGCTCCAGGATCGCCGTCACCCCCTGCCCGCCCGCCGCGCAGACGGAGATCAAGCCTCGGGCGGGGGCGTCCCGTTCGGTGAGGAGCTTGGCCAGGGTGGCGACGATCCGGGCGCCGGTGGCGGCGAAGGGATGACCGGTGGCGAGGGACGAGCCGGCGACGTTCAGCCGGGCGCGGTCCACCGTGCCCAGGCCCCGCTTCTCCCAGGCGGCGAGCGTCGCCAGCACCTGGGAGGCGAACGCCTCGTGGATCTCGACGAGGTCGAAGTCGTCCAGGCCCAGCCCGGCCCGCTCCAGCATGCGCGGGACGGCGTAGGCGGGCGCCATGAGCAGGCCGTCCTCACCGCCGGCCACATGGCCGCCCACGAAGTCGACGGCCGCCGTCTCGTAGGCGGTGAGGTACGCCAGCGGCTCCAGGCCGCGCTCGCGGGCCCACTCCTCGCTCGCCAGCAGGACGGTGGCCGCGCCGTCGGTCAGCGGGGTGGAGTTCCCGGCCGTCATGGTCGGGTCGGGGTGGTCGAGCCCGAACACCGGCTTCAGGGAGGCGAGTTTCTCCACCGTCGAGCCGGGGCGCAGGTTCTGGTCGCGGGCCAGGCCGCGGAAGGGGACGACCAGGTCCTGGAAGAAGCCGCGTTCGTAGGCCGCCGCCAGCCGCTGGTGACTGGTGGCCGCGAGTTCGTCCTGCGCCTCGCGGGCGATGCCCCACTCGCGGGCGGTGACGGCGGCGTGTTCCCCCATCGACAGGCCGGTGCGCGCCTCGGCGTTGCGCGGGATGTCGGGGACGAGGTGGCCGGGGCGCACCTTCGCCAGGGCCTTCAGGCGGGCGCCGGGCGACTTCGCCCGGCGGGCCTCCAGCAGGATGCGGCGCAGGGAGTCGTTGACGCCGAGGGGCGCGTCGCTGGCGGTGTCGGCGCCGCCCGCGACGGCCGACTCCGTCTGGCCGAGGGCGATCTTGTTGGCGGCGGCGACGACGGCCTGGAGTCCGGTGCCGCAGGCCTGCTGGATGTCGTAGGCGGGAGTGCGCGGGTCGAGTGCCGAGCCGAGGACGGTCTCGCGGGCGAGGTTGAAGTCGCGGCTGTGCTTGAGCACGGCCCCGGCGACGAACTCGCCGACCGCGCCCGGCTGCTGGAGGCCGTAGCGCTCGACGAGGCCGTCGAGGGCGGCGGTGAGCATCTGCTGGTTGGAGGCGGTGGCGTAGGGGCCGTCGGAGCGGGCGAAGGGAATGCGCGCTCCGCCGACGATCGCCACGCGCCGCACCGACGGCGACAGCTGCTGGGGGCTCATCTCGACCTGCTCCTCGTCCGTGACGTAGCCTTACCTCCGGTAACCTTACTCCAGAGTAAGCATGAGTGGGGCTTCACTGAGCCGTCGTCGGGAACTGGGAGTTGTCATGGCCGACCGCTATCTGCGCTTTACCGGTACCGCGCCCGGCCGCTTCGTCACCCGCCGGCTGGGACTGCCGCAGCCCGCGGCGCTGACCCGCTGGTCCCCCGAGCGGCCCGCCCTGGACGGCGGCCTGCTGCACCTCACCGTCGGCCGGTCGGCCCTCGGCCTGGCTCCGGTCCTGACCCGTACGGGGAACGGCCCGGCCGGCTCCGGCCGCGCGGCCGCCGTCGTCCTGGACGCGACCGGGGTGCGGGACGTCGAGGGCCTGGCGGAGGTGCATGCCGCCCTGCATCCCGTCGTGCGGTCGGTCGCAACGAGCGGGCGCGTGGTGGTGCTCGGCGCGCCGCTCGACCCCGCCGACCACCACCAGGCCGCGGCCCAGCAGGCCCTGGAGGGTTTCACGCGCTCCCTCGGCAAGGAGATCGGCCGGGGCAGGACGGCGAACCTGGTCCGGCTCACGGACGCCGCCGCCGCGGAGTCCACGCTCCGCTTCCTGCTGTCGCCGAAGTCGGCGTACGTCAGCGGGCAGGTGATCGAGGTGGGAGCACCCCAGGAGACGACCCCTCCCGACTGGGACCGCCCCCTGACCGGCCGCACCGCACTCGTCACCGGTGCCGCCCGGGGGATCGGCGAAGCGGTCGCCGAGACCCTCGCCCGGGACGGTGCCCGGGTCGTGGTGCTCGATGTGCCGCAGGCCGAGCAGGACGCCCGGCGCGTCGCCGACCGGCTCGGCGGCACCGCGCTGCTGCTCGACATGACGGCCGCGGACGCGGGTGCGCGGATCGCCGAGGCCCTGCCCGACGGCCTGGATCTGCTGATCCACAACGCGGGCATCACCCGCGACCGGCGCCTGGTGAACATGCCCTCCGAACGCTGGATCTCCGTCCTCGAAGTGAACCTGGCGTCCGTGCTGCGCACCACGGACGCGCTGCTGAAGGACGGCACGCTGAAGCGCGGCGGCCGGATCGTCGCCACCGCCTCGATCGCGGGGATCGCCGGCAACGCCGGCCAGACCAACTACGGGGCCGGCAAGGCGGGCGTCGTCGGCATGGTCCGCTCCCTCGCGCCGCGCGCGCTCGCGGAGCACGGCGTGACGGTCAACGCGGTCGCGCCCGGCTTCATCGAGACGAAGATGACGGCCGCCGTCCCGCTGTTCATCCGCGAGGCGGGCCGCCGGATGAACTCCCTCGCCCAGGGCGGCCTTCCGGTCGATGTCGCCGAGACCACCGCCTGGCTGGCCCACCCGGCCTCGGGCGCGGTCAACGGCCAGGTCGTCCGCGTCTGCGGCCAGAGCCTGCTGGGGGCATGATGGCCGGCCCGAGCGATCTCGCCCTCGCCCAGTCCCCCTCCCTCGCACCGCTCCTCGCCCGCGGCGCCCTGCTGTCCGCCTTCAAACGCCCCAGTCCCGACGCGGACTTCCCCCGTACCCGGCTCGTCCTGCCGGGCCTGCGCGTCGACTTCACGCGGCTCGCGGCGTACGAGCGGGTCTGCGGGTTCCCGACCGGGGAGGACGCGCTGCCGGTGACGTACCCGCACGTGCTCGGCTTCCCCCTGGCCATGCGGCTGATGAGCGGCCGGGGCTTCCCGCTGCCGCTGCTCGGCCTCGTCCACACGTCGATCACCGTCACCCGGCACGCACGGATGCCGGCTGGCGGCTCGTACGAACTCTCCGTGCACATCGAGGGGTTGGTCCCCCACCGGCGCGGCACGGAAGCCACGGTCGTCACCGAGGTGCGCGGCGGCGGGGACGTCGTATGGGAGTCGAGGAGCACGTACCTGGCCCGGCACCGCACCCACCGGCTGACCGCGGCTCCCCGGGAGCCGGAGGCGCGCAAGCCGCTGCCCGCGCTCGCCGAGTGGCGGCTCGCCGGGGATGTCGGGCGCCGCTACGGGGCCGCCTCCGGGGACCGCAACCCGATCCACCTGCACCCGCTCACCGCCCGGCTGTTCGGCTTTCCCCGGGCCATCGCCCACGGCATGTGGACCGTGGCCCGCTGTCTCGCCGCGCACGGCGTCCCGGAGTGCTGCCATCTGCGCGCGGAGTTCAGGGCACCGGTCCTGCTGCCCGGAACGGTGACGTACGCGGCGCGGGACGGCCGCTTCGAACTGCGTGGCCCGGAGGACCGGATCCATGTGACGGGGGACGTCTACCCGGCGTGAGGGCCCGGCGGCTCCTCCGGAGGTGCCCAGGGCCGCCCGGCCATGAGGTCGCCGAGCCCCGCCCAGGCGAAGTTCATCAGGGTGGCCGCGGCCTGGCGGGCCGTGACGCCCGGGGTGGCGTTGGCCCAGGCGGCGAGCGACTCGGCTGCGCCGACCAGGGCCTCGGCGAGCCCGGCGACCTCACGCTCCGGAAGGTCGGGGTCCCGGTGGGCCTCCCGGGCACCGGCGAGGATCAACTGGGTCACGAAGGCGACGATCTCCTCGCGCATCGCGGTGACCTCGGCGGCGAACGGCTCGCCGTGCGTACGGGCCTGGAGGTGCAGGACCGACCACGCGTCCGGGTTCTCGCCGGTGTGCGTGAAGAAGGCACCGAGGCCTTCCCACAGTTGCCGGTCGGCGGGCAGGTCACGACGGACCCCGGCCCGTACCGCCTCGACGAGGGCCTTGGCCTCCCGGCGGATGCAGGCGGTGAAGAGGTCTTCCTTCGAGTTGAGGTAGAGGTAGACCAACGGCTTGGACACGCCGGCGAGTTCGGCTATCTCGTCCATCGACGCGGCCATGTAGCCCCGTTGGCCGAAGGTCTGCACGGCGGCGTCCAGCATCTGCTGTTCACGGACCGCACGCGGCATCCGCTTGGTCTTCACGGCACCCATACCGCTTAGCGTACGGGCCCCCTGGTCGGCCCTCGCCCGGGAAACCGGAGGAGGACCGCCCAGGGGGCCCTTCGACGCGTCTGTGCCGTCGGCCGTCAGGCGGCCGTGGGGACCGGCTCGGCCTTGTCGCGCGGCTCGTCGAGCGGCTCGTCCAGGGAGGAGCCGTCGGCCGTGGCGTACGCGTCGCGGTCGAGCAGGTTCTCCCGGGCCGAGACCAGCACCGGGATCAGCGCCTGCCCGGCGACGTTGGTCGCGGTGCGGATCATGTCCAGGATCGGGTCGATCGCGAGGAGCAGGCCCACGCCCTCCATCGGCAGGCCGAGGGTGGACAGGGTGAGGGTCAGCATGACCGTCGCGCCGGTCAGACCGGCCGTGGCGGCGGAGCCGACCACCGAGACGAACGCGATCAGCAGGTAGTCGCCGACGCCCAGCTGGATGTCGAAGATCTGGGCGACGAAGATCGCGGCGATCGCCGGGTAGATCGCGGCGCAGCCGTCCATCTTGGTCGTCGCGCCGAACGGCACCGCGAAGGAGGCGTACTCCTTCGGCACGCCGAGCCGCTCGGTGACCTTCTGCGTCAGCGGCATGGTGCCGACGGAGGAGCGGGAGACGAAGGCCAGCTGGATCGCGGGCCAGGCACCCTTGAAGAACTGGATCGGGTTGACCTTGGCGACGGTCGCGAGCAGCGTCGGGTAGACGCCGAACATCACGATGAGGCAGCCGACGTAGATGTCGGCGGTGAACGTCGCGTACTTGCCGATCAGGTCCCAGCCGTAGGTGGCGATGGCGTGACCGATGAGGCCGATCGTGCCGAGCGGGGCGAGCCGGATGACCCACCACAGCGCCTTCTGGAGCAGGCTGAGGACGGACTCGCTCAGGGTGAGGATGGGCTGGGCCTTCTCGCCGAGCTGGAGGGCGGCGATACCGGCGACGGCGGCCATGAAGACGATCTGCAGCACGTTCAGCTCGGTGAACGGCGTGATGACGTCGGTCGGGACGATGCCGGTCAGGAAGTCGATCCAGGAACCGGTGCTCTCGGGCTTCGCGCCGTCCTTGGGCGTGAGTCCGGTACCGGAGCCCGGGTTGGTGACCAGGCCGATGATCAGGCCGATGCTCACCGCGATCAGCGACGTGACCATGAACCACAGGAGGGTGCGCGAGGCCAGGCGGGCCGCGTTGTTGACCTTCCGCAGGTTGGTGATCGAGACCAGGATCGCGAAGAAGACGAGCGGGGCGACCGCGAGCTTCAGCAGCCCGATGAAGGTGTCACCGACCTTCTCCAGGGTCGTGACCAGCCAGGACAGATCCTGGTCGCGGGCGAGCCAGCCGAGCAGCACACCCAGGAGGAGACCGGCGAGTATCTGGGCCCAGAAGGGCACCTTGAAGGACTTCGTGTGTGAGGACACGGACTGACTCCGTTGGGGGGACGCGTAGGGGAGCTGACGTGGGATACGGCGGGGGGTTGCGTTACGTCAGGGACGACAGAAAGCGGACGCGCACCGACAGAGATCCACGTGCAGCCGCGCCACGAGCGAAACGCTCAGGGGCGAAAGGGGCGCGACTGCTGACTTCATACCACGACCTTAACACCTGAGCTTTGGGGACCCCAAAGCCTGGCTTTGATAGGTGACGACGCACACACACCCATACAACGCAAAGCGCCCCGTTTCCGAGCATGTACGGAAACGGGGCGCCGGAACGCGCGTGAGGGACCTTACGAGGTCTGCCCCTGGGCCCGGGCGGTGTCGTCGGCGACGTCCTCCTGGTTGCGGTTGGCGTCCAGGTTGGCCTTCATCCGGTCGACCCGCTGCGCGACCTGGACCGACGCCCGGTCCCGCTCCTTGCGCAGCGCGACCAGGCTGATCGGCGCGGAGATGAGCAGGGCGAGGGCCACGATCCACAGCCCGTTGCTGTTGCCGAGCCCGCGCGGGGCGATGCCGGAGTAGACAGCGCCCCAGACGACCACGAGGCAGCCCACGAAGATTCCGAGGCGCATCAGCGTGTAGCGGAGCATCTCAATCCACTCTTCCGGTTCGAACGGCCAGAACGCACCCAAAGGGGCACCGTCCAGTGAAGCACGCCGAGCGGCCGATCTTGCACGGGGGTCAGGCGAGGGGCAGCAGCATGATGACGTCGTCCCGGTCGTCTCCCGGCGCCACCCGGATCGCCCCGGGGATCCGCCCGACCTCCTTGTATCCGCAGGACGCGTAGAACCGCTCGAGACCGAGACCGCCCCGGCAGGTCAGCCGGATCGACTCGATCCCGTCCATGCCCCGGGCTGCGTCCGCGGCGGCTCCCAGCAGATCCCGGCCGTAGCCCTTCCCCTGGTGCCGCGGGTGCACCATCACGGTGTACAGCCACAGCCAGTGCGTCATCAGGTGATGCGTGTTGTAGGTCAGGAACGCGGTCGCCGCGACCCGCCCCTCCTCGTCGTGCCCGACGAGGAGTTTGACCCGGCCCTCCGCCATCGACGCGAAGTGCTGCACCAGCGCGGGGCGGATCTCCTCCCGCGTCACCGGCGGCACGTACCCGACGGCTCCGCCGGCGTTGGAGACGTCGGTCCACAGATCGAGCAGGCCGTCACGCAGCTCGGGCGTGACGGCGGGGTCGAGCGTGAAGGTAAGGGGCATGGAGCGATTGTAGCTATTACGAGAGGGCGTCCGCCGCCACTTTCAGGTCCGACACCAGCCCCCGGTACGCCGCCTCCCGGTCGTCGGACCGCAGCACCGACGACGGGTGCACGGTCGGCACCAGTCGCTCGGCCCGACCGTGGATCTCCTCCTCCAGCACCGTCCCCCGCACCTGCGTGACCCGGAACGAGGACCCGAGCAGCGCCTTCCCGGCGGTGGCCCCCAGGACGACGATCAGCTCCGGCTCCACGACCGCGAGCTCAGCGGCCAGCCAGGGTCCGCACGCGGTCGTCTCCCGCAGGCTCGGCGCCTTGTGGATCCGCCGCTTCCGGGGCTCGGCCTGCGTGAACTTGAAGTGCTTCACGGCGTTGGTGACATAGGCCTCGGAGGGGTCGATGCCGGCCTCCTCCAAGGCCCGGTCCAGCAGCTTCCCGGCAGGCCCGACGAACGGCTTCCCCTGCCAGTCCTCCTGATCCCCGGGCTGCTCCCCCACGAGCATGACCCGGGCGTCCTTGCTGCCGGCCCCGAACACGGTCTGGGTGGCGTCCCGGTGCAGCGGACACCCCCGACACTCGGCAGCGGCCCGCCGCAGAGCGGGAAGACCGCCGCGCTCGGGCAAGAAGGGCTCAGCGGTGTAGGCGTCCTCAGGCGCCGAGGTCCTGACCATGCCCTCCGAGTACCCCACCCGGGGGCGCGGGGAACTGCGCGACCAGCCCCCACGCACCGAAAGCCGCAATCACACCCGCATGGGCTGCGGCGATTCGCGACGCTCCGGGTCAGAACCCTCGTACTCTCGGATGATCTCGTACCTGGTGTTCCGCTCCACGGGCCGGAACCCGGCATCCCGGATCAGATCCAGCAGATCCTCACGCGTCAGCTTGTTCGGCGTCCCGTAGTTGTCCGCGTCATGAGTGATCTTGTACTCGACGACCGACCCGTCCATGTCGTCCGCACCGTGCTGCAACGCGAGCTGCGCCGTCTGCACCCCGTGCATCACCCAGAACACCTTGACGTGCGGCACGTTGTCGAACAGCAGCCGCGACACCGCGAAGGTCTTCAGCGCCTCCGCCCCCGTCGCCATCTGTGTCCGCGCCTGAAGGCGATTCCGCACCTTGCCGTCCTGCATGTCGACGAAGTCGTGCTGGTACCGCAGCGGAATGAAGACCTGGAAGCCGCCGGTCTCGTCCTGCAGCTCACGCAGCCGCAGCACGTGGTCCACCCGGTGCCGGGGCTCCTCGATGTGCCCGTACAGCATCGTGCACGGGGTCTTCAGACCCTTCTCGTGCGCGAGCCGGTGGATCCGGGACCAGTCCTCCCAGTGGGTCCGGTGGTCCACGATGTGCTGCCGGACCTCCCAGTCGAAGATCTCGGCGCCACCACCGGTGAGCGACTCCAGCCCCGCGTCGATCAGCTCGTCGAGGATCTCGCTCGCGCTCATCCCGGAGATCGTCTCGAAGTGGTGGATCTCGGTGGCGGTGAACGCCTTCAGCGAGACGTGCGGCAGCGCGGCCTTCAGCTCCCGCAGCGACCGCGGGTAGTACCGCCACGGCAGGTTCGGGTGCAGCCCGTTGACGATGTGCAGCTCGGTGAGGTTCTCCGACTCCATCGCCTTCGCGAGCTTCACGGCCTCCTCGATGCGCATCGTGTACGCGTCCTTCTCCCCCGGCTTGCGCTGGAAGGAGCAGTACGCGCAGGAGGCCGTGCACACGTTCGTCATGTTGAGGTGGCGGTTGACGTTGAAGTGCACGACGTCGCCGTTCTTGCGCGTCCGCACCTCGTGCGCGAGGCCGCCGAGCCAGGCCAGGTCGTCCGACTCGTACAGCGCGATGCCGTCCTCACGGGTCAGGCGGACACCCGCCCTGACCTTCTCCTCCAGCTCGCGCTTGAGCCCGAGATCCATGCCCACACCTTTCATCGACGACGTCCCCAACGGTACGACTACTCCTCTTCGGGCAGCTCTCCGACCCGGTTCTCCCACTTCGTGGAGAGCACGATGGTCGTACGCGTCCGGGAGACGCCCTCGATTCCGCTGAGCCGCCGGATCATCTTCTCCAGGCCGTCCACGTCCGCCGCCCGCACCTTGAGCATGTACGAGTCGTCGCCCGCGATGAACCAGCAGTCCTCGATCTCCGAGAGGTCCTTCAGCCGCTGCGCCACGTCCTCGTGGTCGGTGGCGTCGGAGAGTGAGATACCGATCAGGGCGGTGACGCCGAGGCCGAGCGAGGCGGCGTCGACGGTGGCCCGGTAGCCGGTGATGACTCCGGCCGCCTCCAGCCGGTTGATGCGGTCGGTGACACTGGGTCCCGACAGTCCGACGAGGCGTCCCAGCTCCGCGTAGGAGGCCCGGCCGTTCTCCCTCAGGGCCTGGATGAGCTGCCTGTCCACCGCGTCCATTGCGATCGAAGCCTTCCGCTGAAGTTGTCGTTGAGTCCGATGAGGTTCGGGTGCTGCTCAGCCGTCGCGGTGTGCACCGCCGCCGAGTTCACCTTGCCAACGGCGGTAGAGCCCGTGCGGCACGCCCGCCGCGTCGAGTACGCGTCCGGCGACGAAGTCCACCAGGTCCTGGATGTGCGTCGCGCCCGCGTAGAAGGCGGGTGAGGCGGGCACGACCGTCGCGCCCGCGTCGTCGAGGGTGACCAGATGCCGCAGGGTCTGGCCGTTCAGCGGGGTCTCGCGTACGGCCACGATCAGCTTGCGGCCCTCTTTGAGGGTCACGCTCGCCGCCCGTTGCAGCAGGTCCTTCGACAGACCGAGCGCGACTCCGGCCACGCTCGCCGTCGAGGCGGGCACGATGAGCATGCCCTTGGTGGGGTACGACCCCGAGGAGGGCCCGGCGGCCAGGTCGCCGGCGCTCCAGTGGCGTACGGCGCCGATGTCGACGGAGAAGGTGTCCGGCTTGCCGTCGGCGCCCCGGGACAGCCATTCCTGCAGGTCAGTCTGCCAGTGGGCGTCCCGGAAGGAGATCCCGGTCTCGTCCAGCAGGGTGAGCCGGGAGGCCCGGGACACCACGAGGTCGACGCTCTCGCCGGCGGCGAGAAGCGCCCGCAGCACGGCAGCGGCATACGGGGTGCCCGAGGCGCCGGACACCCCTACGATCCAAGGCGTACGCGGCATCTCGCCTGGCTTGACTGGGTTCACAAGACCGAGCCTATCCGGCGTCCCAGGGTGGGAACCGGCCAAGGGGGGCGGGCCGTTGCACGGAGGGGATGAGCGAGCACTGGGGGTCGCCATGTCGGGTCCGCAAGCCGGGTGGTCACCGGGCGACCGTGCGCTGGTCGCGGGCAAGCTGATGCTGGCCTGGGTGGCGCTGCTGTGGCTGCTGGAAGTGGTGGACGTGGCGACGGGCCACGCGCTGGACCGCTTCGGCGTCACCCCGCGCGACCCGTCCGAGCTGGTCGACGTCGTCCCGTCGTCCTTCATCCACTTCGGCTTCGCCCATCTGGCGGCGAACACCGTGCCGCTGCTGGTCCTCGGCTTCCTCGCCGCGCTCGCGGGCCTGCGCAGGTTCCTGCTCGTCTGCGCGCTGATCATCGTCGTCGACGGCCTGGGCGTCTGGCTGATAGCCCCGGACCGCACCAACACCGCGGGCGCCTCCGGCGTGATCTTCGGCCTCTTCGGCTTCCTTCTGGTCAGCGGCTTCGTCGAGCGCCGCCCCTGGGGCGTCCTGGCGGGCGTCCTGATCGCCTCGATCTGGGGCGGCTCGATCCTGGCGGGCCTGGCCCCGACCCAGACGGGCGTCAGCTGGCAGGGCCATCTGCTGGGCCTGCTGGCGGGTGTGGCGGCGGCGTTCGTGTTCCGCCGCGACCCGGCAGCACCGCCCGCGCTCACACGGTGAGGCCGCGCACCAGCAGATCCAGCAGCGCGCACACGAACAGGGCGATGCCGATGAAGCCGTTGACGCTGAAGAACGCCCTGTTCACGCGGGACAGGTCGTGGGGGCGGACGATCGAGTGCTCGTAGAGGAACGCGGCGGCGACGATCAGCAGGCCCAGCCAGAAGAAGGCACCGGCGCCGGTGGCGAGGGCGTACCAGACGAAGAGGGCCGTCGTCACCGCGTGGCAGACCCGTGCTCCCCAGATGGCCGCCGGGATGCCGAAGCGGGCCGGGACGGACATGACGCCGATCTCACGGTCGGTTTCGACGTCCTGGCAGGCGTAGATCAGGTCGAAGCCGCCGATCCAGATGCCGACGGCGAGACCGAGGAGCACCGCGTCCCAGGACCAGGAACCCGAGATCGCCAGCCAGCCGCCGACCGGGCCCATCGCCTGGGCGAGGCCGAGGATGGCCTGCGGGAAGTTCGTGAACCGCTTGCCGTACGGGTAGATCACCATCGGGATCACCGCGATGGGGGCCAGCGCCAGGCACAGGGGGTTCAGCAGGGCAGCGGCGCCGAGGAAAACGGCCAGGGCGATCAGCGCACCCGTCCACGCGTGCTTCACCGACATCGCGCCCGTCACCAGTTCGCGCTGCGCCGTGCGCGGGTTCCTCGCGTCGATCTCCCGGTCGATGATCCGGTTGACCGCCATCGCGAAGGTGCGCAGGCCCACCATGCAGACGGTGACCAGCAGCAGCTTGCCCCAGTGGATGTTCTTGTCCCACTGGAACATCGCCGTGAGCGCGGCGATGTAGGCGAAGGGCAGCGCGAAGACCGAGTGCTCGATCATCACCAGCCGGAGGAAGGCCTTGGTGCGTCCCGGCTGCGGGATGGCGGCGGATGCGGAACTCACAGCCCGTACTCCTTCCAGCGGCGGTCGACCTTCGCCGCCGTCTCCGGGTCGGACTCGACCATGTCGGGCCAGCCGCCGTCGCGCGTGTAGCCCTCCTCGGGCCACTTCTTCGTCGCGTCGATACCGGCCTTGCCGCCCCAGAACTGCTGGTAGGAGGCGTGGTCCAGATGGTCGACCGGGCCCTCGACGATGCTCAGGTCCCGGGCGTAGTCGGTGTTGCCCAGCGCCCGCCAGGCGACCTCGTGCAGATCGTGCACGTCGCAGTCGGAGTCGACGACCACGATCAGCTTGGTCAGCGACATCATGTGCGCGCCCCAGACGGCGTGCATGACCTTCTGCGCGTGCTTCGGGTACTTCTTGTCGATCGAGACGATCGCGCAGTTGTGGAAGCCGCCCGCCTCCGGCAGGTGGTAGTCCACGATGTCCGGCACGATGATCTTCAGCAGCGGCAGGAAGAAGCGTTCCGTCGCCCGCCCCAGCGGCCCGTCCTCCGTCGGGGGGCGGCCCACGACGATCGACTGGAGCAGGGGTCGCTTCCGCATCGTGATGCAGTCGATCTTCAGCGCCGGGAAGGGCTCCTGCGGCGTGTAGAAGCCGGTGTGGTCGCCGAAGGGGCCCTCCGGCAGCATCTCGCCCGGCTCCAGCCAGCCCTCGATCACGACCTCGGCCTGCGCCGGCACCTGGAGCGGCACGGTCTTGCAGTCGACCATCTCGATCCGCTTGCCCGCGAGGAACCCGGCGAACAGGTACTCGTCGATGTCCCCGGGCAGCGGCGCGGTGGAGGCGTACGTCACGGCGGGCGGACACCCGAAGGCGATCGCGACGGGCAGCCGCTCGCCCCTGCGTGCGGCCACCTGGTAGTGGTTCCGGCTGTCCTTGTGGATCTGCCAGTGCATGCCGATGGTGCGCTTGTCGTGGCGCTGGAGCCGGTACAGCCCGAGATTGCGGACGCCGCTCTCCGGGTCCTTGGTGTGGGTCAGCCCCAGGTTGAAGAACGACCCGCCGTCCTTCGGCCAGGTGAACAGGGCCGGAAGCCGGTCGAGGTCCACGTCGTCCCCGGTCAGGACGACCTCGTGCACCGGGCCGTCCTTCACCTTCTTGGGCGGTACGTGCGTCATCGCGCCGAGCTTGCCGAAGGCCTCGCGCACGCCGACGAAGCCGTGCGGCAGCTCGGGCTTGAGCAGCCCGCCGATCCGCTCGGAGATCTCGGCGTACGACTTCAGGCCCAGGGCCTTCAGCAGCCGCCGGTCCGTGCCGAACACGTTCATCGCCAGGGGCATGCTCGAACCGCGCACGTTCTCGAAGAGCAGGGCGGGACCGCCGGACTTCTGCACCCGGTCGACGATCTCCCCGACCTCCAGATACGGGTCGACCTCGGCCTTGATGCGCTTGAGGTCACCCTCGCGCTCCAGCGCCCTGAGCAGGGAGCGAAGATCGTCGTAAGCCATGGGGTCCAGTATCCCCGAGCCGCTACCCTGGCCTGGAACCGCCCACCCGATTTCGCTGAGAGGCCGCATGCTCCGGGTACTGATGTTCCTCGTGCCGCTGGCGCTCAGCGTCTACGCGTTCATCGACTGCATCAGCACGAAGGACGACGACATCCGTCACATGCCCAAGCCGCTGTGGGCGATCCTCGTGCTGCTCTTTCCGCTCGTCGGCTCGATCTCCTGGCTGATCGCCGGCAAGAAGCGGGTGCCTCCGGCGGAGCGCCCGCGGCAGTGGGTGGCGCCCGACGACAACCCCGACTTCCTGAAGTCCCTCGACGAGGAGAAGCGCAAGGACGACGACCCCAAGCGGGACGAGTCCTGACGGCAGCCGCCCTGCGGCCGGGGAAACGGCTTGCCCCTGGTGGCGTGCATCGTCGTCAATAGTGTCCATGGAGACACAGCAGCCACCGGGGCAGTGGGACGTACCGCCGCCGCCCGCGACTCCGCCCCGGGCCATGACCGACGTCGAACTGCGCGTCAGCAAGCGCCTGTTATGGGTCGGCCAGGCGGCCTACCCCCTGCGGAACATCGCCCGGGTGTACACGTTCACCCTGCACCCGAAGCGCAAGGAGGCGGTCATCCGCTTCCTCACCCGCACGGGGATCACCCTGGCCGTGGCGATCGGCCTGTCGATCATCGGCAGCGTGACGTTCCTCGCGAGCGAGTCCACGGGCAGCGGGCTCCTCACCTTCGTGTGGATCGGCTCGGGCGCGGCGCTGATCTACTTCCTCGTGGACATGCTCTCCGTCGTCACGGCGCAGTCCCACTACGTCCTCGCCATCGAGACGGCCGGCCCGTCCACCGCGATGGTGACCAGCCGGAACCCCCAGCACCTCGACCAGCTCGTGGGCTACGTCGCGGGCGCGCTGGAGAACCCCGACACCGAGTTCCAGGTGACGGTGGAGCGGCTCACGATCAACTCGCCCACGAACTACCACTTCGGTGACAGCGTGAACATGTACGGCGGCAGCGGGAACACGGGGATCGCAGCATGAGCGGCAACAGCTACTACTACGGCGACAACGTCAACATGCACGGCGGCAGCGGCAACACGGGCATCGTGAAGAACGGGGCCACGGGCGACACGGACCCCGCTCTGCGGCTGGCCCTCGCCGAACTGATCCGCGAGGTGCGGGAGTTGCGCGACCAGCTGCCGCAGCCGAGCGCACAGCTCATCGACGAGTCCCTGCCGGTGCTGGCCGCGGACGCCGCGCCCGCGCAGGAGCGACACCGGGCGCTGATGGCTGTCGCCGCGATCGCGGCGGCCGTCGGGGCCGTGGGTCAGCCGGTGGCGGAGGCCGCCAACCGGATCCTGCAGATGGTGAGCGGGCAGTAGTCAGCGCACGGAGTCGACGAAAGCGGACCAGGCGGACCGGGTGACGACCAGGACCGGTCCGTCAGGGTTCTTGCTGTCGCGCACGGGGACGGTTTCGGGGAAACCGGGGGCTATTTCTATGCAGTTGCCGCCGTTGGCGTCGCTGTAACTGCTCTTGATCCACTGCGCCGCGCTGAGTTCGGGCTTCTTCATGATGCTCGTACCTCTCCATCGCGTCGCTGATCAGAGCGGCGGACCCGGGGGCTGACGGAGCGTCCGCCCTGAGCACATCATAGGAGTGGCTGTGGCGTGCGTAGAGGGCCGGATCGTCGTTGAAGTGGCCGCGATCCAGGGACTCCGAGTAAACCCACCGATGCCCGTCCGGCAGCTCGATCAGCGACATGGAGCCGCTGGGGCGGAACAGGCCGAGGCGGTCCGCGGGGGCGACCTGGATACGGATGTTGGGTCGCCGCCCGACGTCGAGCAGGTGCGCGCACTGGTCCCTCATCAGGCCCGGGTTGCCGACGACGTTGCGTAGGCAGCTCTCGTCCAGGACGACGAGGTACAGCGGGCCCCCCTCCGCCAGGAAGCGTTGCTGACGGCTCAGTCGGGCTCGCACCCGCTCCTCCAACTCCTCGCCACTCACCAGCCGCGAGAACAGCGCCCGGGCGTAGTCAGCCGTCTGCAACAGTCCCGGGATGACCCGCTCCTGGTACTCCCGAAGGGTCACGGCCACCTCATCCATCTCGGCGCGCCGACGGAACCAATCCGGATGCTCCACCTGCGGATACCAATCGATCTTGGCCCACAGTCGAAGCAACACCCCACCCGTACCCAGCAGTTCGTCACAGGTCTTGGCGAACGTGTCCTGCGGAACCCTCGTACCGCCCTCGACCCGCGCCACGTGCGAGCGGTCGCACGGGATCTGTCTGGCCAGACCCTCCTGCGTGAGCAGCGCGGCCTCACGGAAGTGCCGCAGGACCTCCCCGAAGACCGCCGCCGTACTCGCCCCGCCGTTCCGTCGGCTCACGGCTCCCCCCTCCGTGACAGTGCACCGGTGTCACACGCCAAGCATTGAACCGGACTGTTCCCGTGCGCAACGCTCGATACACCCAGAGTGACGGAGGTACGCGAAATGGAACCGGGAACGCTCGTCTACGACCCGCAGACGCGCAAGGTCGGCGAGTACCAGGACAGAACCGGCCCGTACGTGATGCTGCGCCCGGTCGGCGGCGGCCGGGAATGGCAGGCGGACCCGGCGAGGATCCGTGAGGCGACACCGGAGGAGCGACTCAGCGCGGGCGTACGCGCGCTCAACGAGCGTTCCAGGGAAGGACTGTCGGCCGATCCGACCCGGCCCCCGTCCCCCGTGCCCGGGTGCGCGACCTGTGAGGAGCTGGCGCTCCGGCGGGACCGGGCACGCGCGGCGTTCGACGGCAGCGCCGTGACGGACGCGAACGTGCTGCTGCGCCAGCACCAACGCGACGAGCACGGTGGGGAGTCGACCGGCCGCAGGATCTTCCGGTACGTGCCCTACACGATCGTGCAGGACGCGTCGGCGCAGCCCGAGTACGAGGCGCGGTGCGTCTCGGGTGAGGAGGAGGACTGCGGGGCGGGTTCGGGTCCGTGCCAGGCGCCCGGCGAGGTGGAGGAGTGGCAGCGCAGGCACACCCAGGAGACGAGGCACCTGCGCTACCGCCGCAGCTTCGCGGACTACGCCGTGCTCGAACAGGTCACGGCCCGGTCAGTTCCATGATGGGGACCTCGCACCGCACCTAGGCGACCGCGCCCGCCTGACCGAGGGCCGAGTTCGTGCGGACCGTCGCGAATTGTGACCAACAATACGAAAGGCCAGACTGGTTGAATTCGAATTTACAGTCAGAGATCAAGGATCCACATATCTGAATTCCGGCCCATACGTCTTGCCGCTGCCGTCCGGCAGGGCACGCTGCATCAGCAGCTGAGAGGGCTCGACGAGCATCCGCATCCGGGTCACCGCTGCCGCGAGTCTGCTCTGCATCACGGCCGTCGCGGTGGCCTGCCAGGCCTGTTCGAGGAACCTCAGCATCTCGCTGTACTGAAGATTGACTTCCACCAGCAGCTGCCTCGTCTCCTCATCCGGCGCGGGCAGACCCCCGGCTTCCCAGCCGCCCGCCGGCACCGTCCCCATGGGCAGGGCAGGGGGCATCGCTATGGCGTCCCCGGCGAACCCCCACCGGTCGGGGTTTTCCGACGTCCTGACCAGCCTGCGGCCGTGGAACAGTTCCCGGAAGACGTAGAAGTGGGCGAGTTCGCCCTGTTCACCGGGGTGGGGGTTCTCCGGCGACGCCGTCGTGCCCTCGCCCTGCTCCTTGATGATGCCGATGGCCTTCTCGACGCCGGCGAGCGAGTTGATCTCCACCACGTCGTTGCCCTCGCCGTGGTGCGACATGAAGCGGCGGATCTGCCGGGCACCGGTGATCAGCTCCGGATGCTGCCGGAACGCGTCGCCGATCGCCGAGTAGAAGGCCCCGATGGACGTGCGCGCGGTGCCGGATTCCGCGAGCGGGTCGTCGGGTTCCTCGATCCGGGAGAACAGGTCCAGGGAGTCCTTGGTCAGCCCGCTCAGGAACACGGTCAGCTCCGGGCGCACGCCTCCGGGCAGCGGGCCGGGGTACTTCGGTGCCGTCTGGGTGTCCGCCAGGCGGGGCGTGCCACCGATCGTGGTCAGCAGATTCCCGGCGAGACCCAGATGTGACATCTCGTCGAAAACGATACGGCTTATGGCGAGGGCCACGTCCGAATTCTGGTCCTCGATGGACCACAGGGCGCACAGATACGGCGGAAGCGTGGACAGCTCCAGCATGACGGCCTGCTGCAGTGCGTCCTTCAACCATTCGGAATCACGCTGATCATCGCGCGCGTCCATCAATTCGACGATTCTGCTGCTCTGATAGTTGACGAATGTCGCCATCGGACGTCACTTCCCCGCTGTGCTCGTGCACCATCAGAAGGCGCATATGAGTCACGCTTTTCGACACACGTCCCCGATACTCACGAGCCTACGACGCACCCGTACCGGCCGCAGCTCACCGGGAAGCCGGTCAGTGCGTCCCTTCGTGGCACAGCGCCGTTCCGGGTGCCCCTTCCGCCATGACCCTTCCTCCGCCCACCCCGCCCACCGGCCCGAGGTCGACCAGCCAGTCGGAGGCCCGCATGACGTCGACGTTGTGCTCGATGGTGACGACGGAGTGGCCCGCGTCCACCAGCCGTTGCAGCACCCCGAGAAGCCGTGCCGTGTCGGCCGCGTGCAGTCCCGTCGTCGGCTCGTCGAGGACGTAGAGGGTGCGTCCCGCCGTCCTGCGGCCCAACTCCTTCGCCAGTTTCAGGCGCTGGGCCTCGCCGCCGGACAGGGTCGGGGCGGGCTGGCCCAGGGGGAGGTAGCCGAGACCCACTTCCGCCATGCGGCGCAGGCGGCCGGCCACGGCGGGCACATCGCGGAAGACGCCCAGCGCCTCGTCCACCGTCGCCTCCAGCACCTCCGCGATGTCGTGGCCCTCGTACCGGACGGCGAGCACCTCGGGCCGGAAGCGCCGCCCCTGGCAGGCCGGGCAGCGCACCGGGACCGCCGGGAGGAAGTGCATACGGACCGTCAGCACACCCGCGCCCTCACAGCGTTCGCAGCGTCCGCCCGGCACGTTGAAGGAGAAGCGGCCCGCGGGCAGACGTCCGGCCGTCGCGAAGGCCTCACGAGGCCGGCGGCGGCCCGCAGCACGGGGATGCTCCAGTCGGTGAACTTGGCGTTCCAGCCCTTCACCGCCCCTTGCGCGACCGACTTCCCGTCGTCGACCAGGCGCCGTATGTCGGGCCGGATCACCTCGCCCAGGCCGGTGCAGGCCGGGCAGGCTCCGGCGGGCTTGTTGAAGGAGAAGGAGCCCATGACCAGTTCGGGCACGGGGGTGCCGCAGTGCGGGCAGGGCCGCTGCTCCGCCTCGGCGTCCTCGTCTGCCTCGGAGCCGTCGACATAGGACGGGGGGATGTCCTTGCCGCAGCCGGGGCAGGGCCGGACCCCGATGCGCGACCACAGCAGCCGCAGATAGGTGTAGACCTCGGTGACCGTGCCGACGGTGGAGCTCGGGCTGCGGTTGGTGAGGTGCTGGTCGACGCTGATGGACGGGGACAGGCCGGTGATCGAGTCCACGGCGGGTTTGCTGACGAAGCCGGTGACCATGCCCAGCGACTCCAGGTACTGCCGCTGGCCCTCCCGGTGGAGGGTGTCGAACGCGAGGGTGGACTTGCCGGAGCCGGACAGGCCGGTCAGGACGACCAGCTTGTTCTTCGGCAGGGAGAGGGAGACGTTCTTGAGGTTGTTCAGGCGTGCGCCGGTGACGCGGATGCAGTCGTCCATTCCTTCAAGTCTTCCATTGAAGTGCGGTGTTGAGGCTTGAGAGGCCCCCGCGGCCACTTTCCTGCCGTAACCTTCAAATCGATGACGAACGACCGCCGCCTCCGCCCCGTCGACCTGGCCCGGCTGGCCGGTGTCTCGACGCAGCAGATCCGCAACTACGAGGACGCCGGTGTGCTCCCGCCCGCCACGCGGACCGCGTCCGGCTACCGCGTCTTCGGGGAGGTGCACCGCGGCGCGCTGCTGGCGTACCGGACGCTGATGCGGGGGTACGGGCCCGTGACGGCGACGGCGATCATGCGGACCCTGCACGAGGGGGACGTCCCCGGCGCGCTCGCGCTGCTCGACGCGGCCCATGCCGCCCTGCACGAGGAGCGGGTGTCACTGCGGGCGGCGAGCGAGGCCCTGGAACTGCTCGCGGCCGAGCCGCCCGACCCGCTGCCGCGTTCGGGCGGGCTGCGCATCGGGGAGGTGGCGGTGCTGCTGGGCGTACGGACGTCCGCACTGCGGGTGTGGGAGGGGGCCGGGCTGCTCACGCCAGGGCGCGAGCGCGGGACGGGGTACCGGGTCTATGAGCCGGCCGATGTGCGCGATGCCCGGCTCGTGCACACCCTGCGCCGCAGCCACTACCTGTTCGACCAGATCAGGCCGGTGCTGGAGGGACTGCGGCGGGAGGGCAGCAGTGCGGCGCTGCGCGCCGCCGTCGCGGCCCGCAGCCAAGCGCTGACGGCCCGCAGCAGGGCGATGATCGAGGGCGCGGGCGCCCTG
The DNA here is from genome assembly GCF_040638895.1 of Streptomyces sp. NPDC024017. Taxonomy (NCBI): domain Bacteria; kingdom Bacillati; phylum Actinomycetota; class Actinomycetes; order Kitasatosporales; family Streptomycetaceae; genus Streptomyces; species Streptomyces sp. NPDC024017. The sequence continues at coordinate 63,254 of NZ_JBEZYZ010000017.1, forward strand.
CACACGTACCTCGACCGGCTCACCGCGGCCGGGGCGACGAATGGCTCAACAACGGCTGGTCCGCAGTCGCACGACTGAGGACGGTCGTTACTCGGCGTTCGGATTGTCAATCATGTACAGGACACCCGCGGCCAGTCGTTCGAGGCAGCCCGCCTGCGCCTCGGCGTTCCCCTGATCCGCCAGGAACTGCCGCTGCGCGTATCCGGCGTCGCCCGGCGAGCCCTGCGGATAGTGATCCTCACCCATGAGTCCGCTGAGCCCTTGGGCAGTGACACGGTCGATCCGTTCTCCGATGCGGAGATCGTGCCCGTCGTTGGCGCCAGGCTGGAAGGCGTAGTCACGGAAGTCGTTCTTGCTGCCGAAGGACTCGTATCGCGCGGTGACGCCGATAGTCACTGCGCCCGACTGGTCGAGCAGCAAGGTCGGATAGCCCGTCCATTCCCCCGCCTTGTCGCCGTACGCGTAGTGCCCTCCCCATGTCGCGTTCCGCCCGATGTTGGTGTAGCGCCGCTTGTTCGGCTCCAGCCACCACCACTTCCACGCTCGCAGGGTGGGAACCTCCGGTGCGGGAGGAGCCGTCCAGAAGGCTCGGGCGATGCGTGACGAGGGCGGAGTGGGAGCGGGCGGAGCCTGTTCCAGCGGGACGGAGCGCATCGGTACCCCGGCGGCGTGCAGCCGTGCGGCGCTCGCGCGTGCCAAGGCGTGGAAGCGCTCGGTGAACTCGGCTTGTGCGGCCTCCTCGGCGCGTGCCGACTCCTCGCGTTCGCGGACGAAGTCGTTCTGCTCCTCCCGCAGTTGTTCGGCGGACGCGAAGAAGTCCTCGGAGTCGGTCACGGGCGCTCCTTCCGGGGGGAGGATGAGGCGGTGCCTTCCTCCCAAACGGGGTGTTCATCGGAGTCGAGCCAGGCTTGCAGGGAATCCCACCAGATGGTGACCGGCGCCTGGGAAGAGGCCGGCTCCTCGGCGCTGCCGATCGCGTGGACGTTGTAGCCGACGAGGTAGAGCGCCACCACCACTGCGACCGCCCGCACGGAGACGGTGGAGCAGGAACGCATGACGCGGCCCGACCACCGGCCGGCCTTGACCGTCCAGTCGGCGACGTTCTCCACCCACTCGCCGTACATCCGTAGCGGCAGGGGGATGCCTTTGCCCTGGTTGAGGAAGAACAGCGTGCAGGCGTACTCCGGGGCGAGCAGCGCCGATCCGAGCAGCCGGGACACCCTCTGGCCCGTCCAGTCGGCCGTGCCGTTCAGTCGCGCCACGACCAGGCGCAGTGCGGCCCAGATCACCAGGACCGAGGCAACGGTCAGCAGCGGGATGCGGATCGGGTACACGAACCAGGAGAAGCCCTCGCCCCAGACTTCCACAACGAGGTCGAATATCTCGATCATCGAACGCGCGGTCCCGTCACTCGTCGTCGTTGCGGGACGGGTCGCCGCCCTTGCCCGCGTCGTCGTTCACGGAAGCGTCGTCGGCCCCACCGTCCCGGTTGCGCGCTCGTTTGTCCCGGCGCCGAGGGCGGCCTTCCTTGAGTTGCCGCGGCACGTTCACCGATCCGGCCGAGGGCAGTTGGGTGGTCGCGGTCGTACCCGGCAGTGTGTTGCGGATCTGCACGAGCAGTTCGCTGATCGCGTGCGCGCGTTCGTGTTCCTCGCTTCCCTCCGCCCCGGTGACGGCCTTGGCCATTTCCAGGTGGGCGAGCAGCGCGAAGCGCTTGTCCTCTCGCATGTCGCGGAGGAAGTCCATGACGGCGTCGGGGTTCTGGATCATCGCCTGGGCCATGAGACCGAACTCGCCCTCGCTGAGGACCTTGAGCGCCTGACCGCGCTGCATGTCGGTCAGCGCTCCCGTACGGGTGATGCCGATGGCTTCCGCGTCGGGGCGGAGGACACAACTGACCTCCAAGATCTCCAGCAGGCTGTCGCCGCTCTGCCCGGCGAACTCCTCCCAGGAGATACGGGACTCCAGCTCACCGACCGCGTCCAGCCCGTAATCCCGCGCGGCCTTCCTCAGCGGCGGCACGATGCGGCGCTTGAGCATGCCTTGCACGTCGAACGGCGCCTGATTCGCGGCGAGCCGGGCGTCGGACACGCGCCAGTCGACCTCGATCGAGCCGTGGAAGCACAACCCTTTGTCGGCGCTGTCGAGCGTGACCTCGAAGGCGGTGGTGCGCTCCCTCAGGTCCACGATCCAGTACCGGCTCTTGGGCCGGAACCAGCCGATACCCGAGGTAGGGACCTCGCCCTTGGGCATCGGGTGGAGTTCGGCGCCGAGCAGAACCACAGCGCACTCGCCCGCCCCGGGACGGGCCCGGTCCTCGATGTCGCGGGGACGGGTCACTGGGTAAGGCCCCCGTACGGGTCCGTCGGTGATGGCCACACTGGGCTCCTGTCATTCCGTGGTGTGTACCGCTCAGCGCAGCGCGTCCAGCTCCGCGAGGGCCAGTTGGGCGGTGTAGGAGGGGGCGGACGGCTCGTGGGCGAGCCGCCGCAGGTGGTGATCGAGGCGACGGAAGTCGCTCTCGTCCACGATCAGTTCATCGAGAAGGTCGAGCAGCGCCTCGCGGAACTCGCCGTACCGGTCGGCCTGCCGGATCCAGGAACCCAGTTCGACCAGCGCCTCCCTGCGCGTCGTCTGGTGTGCGAGGGCTGCCCGCCACAGGTCGATCACGTGCTCGTCGATCTCCGCCGTGTCCCGGCGTGCCTCCTCGTCGGCTTCGTCCGTGAGCGCGCAGCGCTCGAAAAGCCACAGGACCGACGGCCACTTGACGGCGTCCGGCCGCTCATCCGCGCCGTGCAGCCGGCAGATCCGCAGAAAGGCGCCGAGGAGCTGACCGCGTGCGGGATCCTTCGCGTCGGCCAGCCAGGTGCCCATCGCCTCCAGCACGAGGGAGGACAGGCCGCTGGTGAACACGGCGGACAACCCGACCCGGATTGCCCAGGCCACTCCGGTGTCCCGGGTGTCCAGCAGGCGGCCGAGCCCCTGGGTGGCGGCGACCGGATGGACCGGGCTCACCGCCAGACCCCAGGCGAGTGCCGCGGTCATCCGGCGGTACCGGTTCGGGGCCGCGCTCCAGGATTCCACCAGGCCGAGCGCGTGTGCGGCGACGGCCGGATGCCCGACGGCCACGGACAGCGCGATCGCCGCCGCGGCCCGCTCACGGTGATCGGGCGACAAGGACCACGGCTGCAGCACCTCCTCCGCGATCTCCGCGAAGCTGAGGAGGGACAGGCGCCCCACGCAGACCGCGGCCCGGCGACGGACCGCCGCATCCGAGTCGTGCACGAGGCCGGAGAGCCACACCAGGATCTCGGAGCCGTCGTAGTCCGCCCACATGACGTCGATCAGCTCCGACGCCAGGCCTCGCGCCGAGAAGTCCACGATCTCGGCCGGGCTGCTGCCGTAGCGGGTGTACACCGTTCCCGTGTATGTGACGGCTCGCACCGCGTCGAGCCGCTGGCTCCGGGTGACCTCGAGGAACGGGCGCGGCCTGGCCCCCTCGTGGGCCATCGCCCGATGCACGATGTCGGCCAGCCGATGCGCCAGGCGGTTGACCGTCGCGTAGGGGAAGCCGCCGAAGAACGCCACGGCGAGCGCCAGTTCCCGTGGCAGCTCGTCGTCCTTCAGCAGGTCCGCAGCGTCCTGCCTGATCCGTACGGCGACCTGGGCCATGCACGCGGATACGGTGACAGAACCGTCGGCCGTCCGTGCCAGCTCACGCGCGGTCTGTGCAATCTCCGTCGGGATCGGCCGGGTGGCGAGCCACTCGATCACCTCCTGGTCACGGAGAAGAACGTCCGCGTGGCTACCCCGGTCCCTTGGCAGCCGGTAGAGCAGATGGTTGCGCAGCAGCCTGGCCCCTTCGGGGCGTTCATCCACCGGGACCGTCCACGCCGCCGTGTCCGCCGGCGCAGCAGACGCGTCGTCGACGGTCAGGACCAGATAGGACCTGCGGTCGGTGAAGACGCGCGACAGCCGAGCCAGCGCGAAACCGGTCAGGGTGCGCTCCACGGTTTCCGCACTGACCGTCAGTACGTACGCGCTGCCGGGCTTCACATCATCCGCCACGAGAGCGTCCGGGTCGGTTCCCGGGTGCAGGAACCGGCACTGCCCGCCCGGCTGCGCGACCGTCACGGCGATGGCGGTGGCGAGGAAGCGGCGACCGCTGTGCCGAGGACCGCGCAGGACAAGCACATGGTGATGACGAAGCGTTCGCTCCGCCGCATCCGCGCACGACGGGCGGACGTAGACCTGCTCCATCTCCATCTGTTCGGCGCCGGTGAGGCAGTACCAGCTGGGGCGGCGAGCGGTACCGCCGGACATGTTGAGGATGAACTGGTCGCCGCCGACGATCGACTCTGCCTTCACCCTGCGCCGGAAGGTCATCGAGCCGGTGCTGTCGAAGCGGCCCACGTCACTGTCCAGTTCGGAGCGCAGGCGGTGCATCTCGCCCGGCTCGAAGTGGCCGTCGAGGGAAGCGTCGGTCAGGTCACCGGTGACACCCGGCTCGCCGCTCGGAGCGTCGTCACTCCCGGGTTCGTCGGCGGCCTCCGCCCGCCCTGCAGCGCTCACCGAATGTTCCACTGGTCACCGCTGACCACGTTCTTCGCCTTGACCCGGCCCTGGAACGTGATCCCGCCCCGGCCCGGTTGCTCCGCCTGACCAGGTGAGCCGGTTCCAGTGGTGTCCCTGGGACGCGGTGCCGCCGTCGCCAGCGCGGAGGCCCCGTCGTCGTGCGGGTGACCGCGGAACTCCGGGCTCAGCCAGGCGGTCACCGTCGCTCCGCCCTTGACCGTCAGCCGCGCCGGTTCGAATGCATCCGGGTCAAGGTCGCCGTGGCCGTGCCGCACGACGCCGTTCCAGATCTCCTCGGACACGGCCAGCACATACGGCGCGCCGCTGTCGACCAGAGCTGAGCGCAGTTCCTCGGCGTCCAGCATGCCGTGCAGCAGGTTGACTTCCGCGCCGTCCGCGTCGCCGCCGTCCGGAGCGGGGACGAGGTATCCACCGTGCGCGACCAGACGCAGGCCGAGTTTGAGGGCCTCCGACGACTGCTTGTTGTGGCGTCGCAGCAGACTGGGCAGGGGGCCTGTCAGGGCCTCCACCACCGGCACCGGTGAAACACCCGGAAGGAAGTCGTAGCGGCCGCCGTCTCCGCGGCTGCGCAGCGCATAGGCGTCCTGGTCCACGCCCTGCTGCCGAAGGGCTGCAGCGATCAGGCTGGTCTGCGCCGTCCGAAGAGCCGGCAGGAGGCTGTCGTCGCGGATCCGCTCGGAGGAACCCCGCACGTCGACGCCGAGCATGACGTGATGAACGGGTAAATGCCGGGAAGCTGTCACGCGGGTCGTCCCCCCAAGATCAAGCGCCACAGTTGCCCCCCTTGATGCGCCGCAGCCACCCCGCGTCCCGGTCGCACCTCAGGAAAGGATGTTCAGAGGGTAACCAGGATCACATATATTTCGCCAATGGATCATCAGATCATGCCCAAACGGTCACCATCAGCAGCACGAGCAGGGTGCCGCCTGCCGCCACCGCGCAGTGCAACGCCCTTCGGAAGGCGGCGAATTTCCGCTCCGCGACAGCGGCCAGGTCGACGGCGTGCTGCCATGCCTCCTCACGTGCCCGCCCGGGCTCGGCGGAAGGCTGTGGAGCGTGGGCCCTGCGCGCGAGCGTCGGCCAGCCGTACCTCGTGGGGGTGCTCGACACCGCCCTGGGCGCCAGCGTGCGCACGATGAACCATCCGGAAGCGCTCAGCGAGATCACCACAAGATGTATGAGAACGAGGGTCAGGAACTCCCGAAACGTGTGCGGCGGTGCCATCGACCGCAAGTCGCCCGCCCGGGTCAGCAGCCCGGCCACCATCACGCCCAGACCCGCCGCGAGCAGACCGGCCTTGGTGTCGGCCGAGACGATCCACGCACTCACCTGATTGATCGCCAGCGTGACGTCCGTTCCGGGCTCCCACTCGTCCGCCATCGACGCCCCCTCCCCCATCCGGTACGGAATTGCCAACTTTATGACCTCAGGGCGACTTTGTACGTGCTCCGGGGGCCGACTGAGAGCGGTGCTGCGAGAGTGACTCCATGGATCAAGCACAGGCACGCACGTGGCTCACGACCGCCGTCGAAGAGGCCCGTACCGGGCTCGCCGAGGGCGGCATCCCGATCGGTGCCGCGCTGTACGGCGCCGACGGCACCCTGCTGGGCCGCGGCCACAACCGCCGCGTCCAGGACGGCGATCCGTCCCTGCACGCGGAGACGGCGGCCTTCCGCGCGGCCGGGCGGCAGCGCTCCTACCGGGGCACGACGATGGTGACGACCCTGTCCCCGTGCTGGTACTGCTCCGGTCTGGTGCGGCAGTTCGGCATCTCCCGGGTGGTGATCGGCGAGGCGGTCACCTTCCACGGCGGCCACGACTGGCTCGCCGAACACGGTGTGGAGATCGTGCTGTTGGACGACCCCGAGTGCGCCGGGCTGATGCGCGACTTCATCGCGGAACACCCCGCCCTCTGGAACGAGGACATCGGCGTCAACTGAGCACACCGGACCGGTCCCGTATCGCCGTTCGAGATGCCATCCGTTCCCCTGAAATGCGGCGACACGCGGTGTGGCCGGTGGCGGCCTCGGCATTCCCTTGATCGGGTCTGTCCCATCTGCGAACGGAGACGCCCCGTGCGAATGACCGACATCCAGCGCTGTGAGGTCCGGCCTGGACGACTCGTCGAATGGACGCTCAGTCCGGCGACCGTCGCGACGGCGAAGGCCCTGCCGGAGGACTCCCGGCCACCCGCCTACATCCAGGAGTCACATCTGCGGACGGCGCGGTCGGTGCGTGAGGACGGGCTGTTCGTGCCGACCTGGATCGGCGCGGCCTTCGACCTCCCGGGCCGGGCCGACCTGGACGCCCTCGGGGAGGCACTGCGCGGCTGGACGCTGCGGCACGAGACCCTGCGCAGCGGCTTCCGCTGGGCGGGCGGCCCCGGTGACGCGCTCCGCCGCTTCACCCTCGACCCGGCGTCCGTCTCCCTGCACCGCGAGGACGCCGGCGAGTTCACCGACCCGGCGGCCCTCGCCCAGCACCTCCAGGACCGCTTCGACACCACCGCCGACGCGCTGCGCTGGCCGAACATCATCTACACGGCCGTCGTCCGGGACGACAGCACCAGCGTGTACATGGCCTTCGACCACAGCAACGTCGACGCGTACTCCCTCTACCGCATCCCGGCCGAGATCCAGGAGCTGTACGCCGGTCACCTCACCGGCCGCGCCCCGGAGCAGGCCCCGGTCTCCAGCTACGTCGACTTCTGCGAGGCCGAGCGGGCGGACGCGGACCGGCTCGACGCGGACCACGAGATCGTCGCCCGCTGGCGGGAGTTCATCCGGCGCTGCGACGGGCGGCTGCCGAGCTTCCCCGTCGACCTCGGGCTGGAGCCCGGCGGCGGGCTGCCGACGCAGAAGCTCATGCGCGAGATGCTCGTGGACGCGGACGTCGCCGCGGCCTTCGAGGCGTACTGCCGCCCCTACGGCGGCTCCCTGGTCGGGCTGCTGGCGGCCACGGCCCTGATCGTCCACGAGATCGGCGGTGAGCCGGTCTACCGGACGGTGGTGCCCTTCCACACCCGGGCGAAGTCCGCCTACTCGGACTCGGTGGGCTGGTACGTCGGCGGGGCCCCGATCGAGGTGCCGGTCGCCGAGGCGCCCGACTTCCCGGCCGCGCTGAAGACCGTACGCGCCGCGTTGCACGCCACCCGGCCGCTGTCCCGGATGCCGCTGGCCCGGGTGCTGCGGCTGCTCGGCGCGGACTTCCGGCCGACGTCCCCCGACATGTACTCGATCGTGTCGTTCGCCGACGCCCGCGGCATCCCCGAGTCCACGAGCTGGACCGAGCGCAACGCCTTCGGCCTGATCCGGGTGTCGTACGGCGACCAGGTCTGCGCTTGGGTCACCCGGCTCCACGAGGGCCTGTGGTTCGCGGCCCGCTACCCGGACACCGATGTCGCGCACAAGAACCTGCGGCTGTACGCCGACCGGCTGCGCGACATCATCGTGTCGGTCGCGGACCGTGCTCCACGTCCCCGGCGGTGAGGTTCCCGGCGGGACCTACACGCCCGCGTAGGAGTGCTTGCCGGAGACGAAGATGTTCACGCCGTAGTAGTTGAACAGCCAGCAGCCGAACGCGATGAGGGCCAGGTAGGCGGCCTTGCGGCCCTTCCAGCCGGCGGTGGCGCGGGCGTGCAGGTAACAGGCGTAGGCGACCCAGGTGATGAAGGACCAGGTCTCCTTCGGGTCCCAGCCCCAGTAGCGGCCCCAGGCGTCACCGGCCCAGATGGCGCCCGCGATGATCGTGAACGTCCACAGCGGGAAGACGGCCGCGTTGACGCGGTAGGAGAACTTGTCGAGGGAGGCGGAGGAGGGCAGCCGCTCCAGGACGGAGGTCGCGAAGGTGCCGGGCGTGCCGCCGCTCGCGAGCTTGCTCTCGTAGGACTCCTTGAAGAGGTACAGGATCGTGGCGACCGCGCCCACGTAGAAGACCGCGCCGCAGAAGATCGCCGTCGAGACGTGGATGTACAGCCAGTACGAGTGCAGGGCCGGGACCAGCTGGTCGCTGGCGGTGTAGAGGACCGTCACCGCCAGGCCCAGGTCGAGCAGGACCGAGGTGATCAGGAACAGGCCGAGCCAGCGCACGTTCTTCTTCAGCGCCAGCAGCCCGAGGTACACACCGACCGCGACCGTCGAGAACGTGATGTTGAACTCGTACATGTTGCCCCACGGCGCGCGCTCCACCGACAGGGCGCGGGTGAGGACACCGCCGAACTCGACCAGGAAGGCGAGCACCGTGAGGGAGATGGCGATCCGGCCGTACAGGTCGCCCTGCTCGTCCCCGCCGTGCGCCCCGGGGCCGTCCGGCACGTCGCGCTGACCGGCGGCGGCCCGCACGGTGACCTTCGGCCGCTCCAGCACGGCGGTGCCGCCGGCCTGGTTCACGGTGACGGCCGGTGCCTTCGCCTTCTTGGCGTCCGGCTCGGTGGTGAGCGCGGCGGCGGTCCGGGCGACCTTGCTGCGGCTGCCGAAGAGCCATTCGGCGATGTAGGCGAAGAAGGCCAGGGTGTAGACGGCCATCGCGGAGTAGATCAGCACATTGCTGATCTGCGCGAGGTTTTCGTTCGTGGCGGCGGCGAGAGTCACTTCTCAGCCCCTTCGGCAGGTACGGGGGTTTCGGTACCCGGCTCCTGGTCGGGGTCGGGGGAATCTTCGGGGTCGTCGGGGCCGGGCGCGCCCGGAGCCTGCTCGTAGAGGGTCCCGGCGAGGTCGCCCAGCTCCTCGGGGACCTTGGCGGACTCGCTGCGGCCGAGGCCGGCCATCTCGACGACGGTGACGCCGTCGGCGCCCTTGACCGCGCGCACCCAGACGCGGCGGCGCTGGATGAACAGGGAGGCGGCCAGGCCGCCGATCGCGGCGAGGGCACCGGCGAGGGCCCAGCCGCTGCCGGGCTGCTGGACGACCTGGAAGCCGGCCCACTCCTTGATGTCCTTGCCGAAGGTGACCGAACCGGCGCCGTTCGGGAGCGTCATGGTCTCGCCGGGCTTCAGCAGCTTCTTGAACAGCTTGCCCTCGGAGTCCTTGAACTCCTTCATGTTGGTGCGGTCCATCTGGTACACGCTCTGCGGGATGCCCGAGTCGGCTCCCAGGTCGCCGTGGTAGGCGGACAGGGCGAGCAGCGGATTGTCCAGCGCCGGGAACTGCGACAGCATCGTGCCGCTGGCGGAGCCGCCGAAGGTCGGCACGAAGAACGCGTTGAAGCCGAGCTGCTCCTTCTTGCCCTGGGTGTTGCGGTAGCCGTCGAGGACCTTGACGACACCGGAGGAGGTGACGTTGGCGTCCAGCGGCAGCAGCGGTACGGCGTCGTCGAAGACGACCTTGCCCTTGGCGTCGCGGACGGTGATGACGGGGGCGTAGCCGTGGCTGACGAGGTAGACCTTGGAGTCGCCGATCTCCAGGGGGTGGTTCACCTCGACGGTGTCGTTCTCGTCCTTGCCGTAGGCGCCCGAGCTGTAGGTGACGTCGGCCTTGTAGATGCGCGGGGTGCCCTTGTTGGGGCCGGTGCGCTCGTAGGTGCCGGTGAACTTCTTCAGGTTGAAGCTGAACGGCACCAGGTCGTCGGACGTGAAGAGGTTGCCGGACTTGAAGTCGTCGTACTGGGTGAGGGTGTTGGAGAAGCCGTTGCCCTCGACGACCAGCTTGTTGCCCTCGGACTTGTACAGCTGGCCCCAGGCGAAGGCGACCAGCATCACGATGAGGGCGATGTGGAAGGCGAGGTTGCCGACCTCGCGCAGGTAGCCCTTCTCGGCGGCGACGGCGTCCCCGGTGAGGTGGGCGCGGAAGCGGCGCTTCTTCAGCAGGGCCAGGGCGGCCTGGTGGACCTGCTCGGGTTCGGCCGTGGTGCGCCAGGTGGTGTGGGCGGGCAGCCGGTTCAGCCGCCGGGGCGCGCCGGGCGGCAGGCCGCGCAGCTGGCCGACGAACTGCCAGGTGCGGGGCACGATGCAGCCGATGAGGGAGACGAACAGCAGGATGTAGATCGCGGAGAACCACACCGAGCTGTAGACGTGGAACATGCCGATCTTGTCGTAGACGTCCGAGAGGGCCGGGTGGGCCTTGCGGAAGTCGGCGACCTTCGTCTCGTCCTGGCCGGACTGCGGGATGAGCGAGCCGGGGATCGCGCCGAGGGAGAGCAGCAGGAGCAGCAGCAGGGCGACCCGCATGGAGGTCAGCTGCCGCCAGAACCAGCGGGCCCAGCCGATGACGCCCAGGGCGGGCAGGTGGGGCGCCTCTTCCTTGGGGGCGGTGGACAGCTGGGAGCCGGCGTCACCCAGCTCCTGGTCCTCGGCGGCGGACGGGGCCGGGTCGGAGGCGGTGGTCTTGCTCATCGATCAGATCCCCACAGTGAAGCCGTCGGACCAGACCTGCATCTCCTGCACGATGCGGTCCCACGCGCCGGTCAGCAGCAGCAGACCGGTCACGATCATCATGGTGCCGCCGACCCGCATCACCCAGACGTAATGGCGCTTGACCCAGCCGAAGGCTCCGAGGGCCTTGCGGAAGGCGACCGCGGCGAGCACGAACGGCACGCCCAGGCCCAGACAGTACGCGATGGTCAGGACGGCACCGCGTCCGGCGCTCCCCTGGTCGGAGGAGAGGGCCAGCACGGAGGCGAGGGTGGGGCCGATGCAGGGGGTCCAGCCGATGCCGAACAGCGCGCCGAGCAGGGGCGCTCCGGCCAGTCCGGCCACGGGCCGCCGGTGGAAACGGAACTCCCGCTGGGTGAACCAGGGCATCAGGCCCATGAAGAAGACACCCATGAGGATCATGAGCACGCCGAGCACCGTGGACAGGACGTCCTTGTGTTCCTGGAGCGTGGCGCCGAAGTAGCCGAACAACGCCCCGGAGGAGACGAACACGGCGGTGAAGCCGAGCACGAACAGGGAGGCGCCGGCGACCATCCGGCCGCGCCGCGCCTCGGCGAGGTCGGTGCCGGCGACCCCCGTCACATAGGACAGGTAGCCGGGCACCAGCGGCAGGACGCACGGCGAGAAGAAGGAGACGAGGCCGCCGAGCAGCGCGATCGGCAGGGCCGCCAGCAGGGCGCCCTTGAGCACCGTGCCGTTGGGGTCCGCGACCGCGGCGAGCGTGGTGACTGCGCTCACGTCACTACTCCGCTCACTTCTCGGCGACGACCGGCTTGAGCATCTTCAGCAGCCGTTCCTCGCTGAGCGCGGACAGGGAACGGGCCGCGATCTTGCCGTCCCGGTCGAGGACGAGCGTGGAGGGGATCGCCTGCGGGTTGAGCGTGCCCTTCTTGAAGCGCAGCAGCAGCTTGCCGGTCGGGTCGTAGAGGCTGGGGTAGGTGATGCCCCAGTCCTTCTCGAAGGCGAGGGCCGCGCCGGTGGAGGTGTCCCGGGTGTTGATGCCGACGAACTGCACGCCCTTGCCGGCGTACGCCTTGGACACCTTGGCGAAGTACTTGGCCTCGGCGCGGCAGGGGTTGCACCAGGAACCCCACACGTTGAGGACGACGACCTTGCCCTTGTAGTCGGCGACGTCGAGGGTCTTGCCGGCGATGGTCTTGCCGGACAGGCCGGGTGCCGGGGTGCGCTTGCCCTGGGCGACGGTGGCGACGCCGTCGGTGCCGGTGACGAAGTTGGTGTTGCCACCGCCGCCGGAGGTGCCGCCGGAGCCGCACGCGGAGACGAGCAGTGCGATCGCGGCGAGACCGGCGGTCAGGGCGGCGTTACGGCGGACACGACGCGTGCGCTCGGCGGCGCGGGACGACCGGTCCGAACGCTGGGGGGCGCGGCTGGCGGCACTCATGTGAAAAGTTTCGCATGTCCGTTCTGGGGATCTCGCCCACCCCCCTTGCGGGCGGAAAACCGCATTTCAGGCGGCGTTTTGCGAGGTGTCTCCGCTGGGCGTGGACGTCTGACCGGTGAACTCCCGCCAGCCACCGGCCGGCTGCTGCCCGACCCCGAGCGTGCGGAGCTTGTCGAGCACCTCGGGCTTCTGCACGTCGAGCCAGTCGGTGAACTGCCGGAAGGAGACGAGACGCACATCCGCGCCCTTCTCCTTCTCGCGCGCGATGTGCTTGAAGGCCTCCTCGACGGCGTCCATGTAGATGCCGCCGTTCCACTGCTCGAAGTGGTTGCCGATGAAGAAGGGTGCCCGGTTTGTCTCGTACGCCCGCTTGAATCCCTGGATGTACGCCTGGGCCGACTGCTTCCGCCAGCCCGGGTAGTTGTGGGCGGGTGCCTTCGTGGTCGCGAGGGACTGGTTGGCCAGCATGTTGTAGTCCATCGACAGGACCTCGAAGCCGCGGCCGGGGAAAGGTATCTGCTGCAGGGGCAGGTCCCATATGCCCTGGCGCTTGGTGGGCCAGACCTGGAGGCCGCCGGGCGAGGAGGCGTCGTAGCGCCAGCCGAGCTCGCGGGCGGTGGGCAGCAGGTTGTCCTGGCCGAGCAGGCAGGGCGTACGGCCGCCGACGAGTTCCCTGTCGTAGTCGAACGGCAGCGACGGCAGGTCGGTCCAGCCGGTGTTGGTGCGCCACTCCTTCACGAAGGACTTGGCCTGGTCGATCTCGCTGCGCCACTGCCGGGGCGTCCAGTTCTTGACCGAGCCGTGGGACTCGCCGCAGAAGTGGCCGTTGAAGTGGGTGCCGATCTCGTGGCCCTCGAGCCAGGCGCGGCGGACGTTCTTCAGCGTGTCCTTGACGTGCTCGTCGGTGAGGTAGCCGATGTCGGAGGCGCCGCGCGGGTTGTTCGGCGGGTCGTAGAGGCGCTTCTTCGACTCGGGCAGCAGATACAGCCCGGACAGGAAGAAGGTCATGCTCGCGCCGTGCTCCTTGGCGAGGTCCAGGAAGCGCGGGAAGAGGCCGTTGCCGACCTCGCCGGCGCCGTCCCAGGAGAACACGACGAACTGCGGCGGGGTCTGACCCGGCTCCAGCGGCTCGGGCTTCGCGGGCTGGTGGGGCTGCTTGCCGGTGTGGGCGGTGGAGCCGTCGCCGATGGGGCGGGCGGCGGGCTTCGGCTTCGAGCCGCCCTGTGCGGAGTCGCCGCCGGAACCGTCGGCGTGGCTGGCATCGTCCGAGCCCGTGAGTCCGCCGCATCCGGCGAGCGAGGCGGCGGCTCCCGCGCCGAGTCCGAGCATTCCCCTGCGGGAGAGAGCGCGCATGGCATCCCCGATTCATCACGTCGTGCTGGTCACCCAGTCAGAGGACGTGACGAACGGGGAGGTTCCGCCGATATTTGCAGATTCCGTAACGAAGGAGTCGTAAGCGATCATAAGGGGGCGAACGGAAAGGGCGTACGCCCCGGGCATCACGCCCGGGGTTGGCTCGGTTGCGCCCCCTTCGTGGAGGTCGGGCCTACGCTCCGAAGGCCTTGGTCTGGCCCTTCACCGGCTTCGCGCCGGCGAGGAGGTGGGCCGGGACCAGGTCGCGGGCCGGCTCGGTGTAACCGACGGAGACGATCCGGTCGCCCTGGTACGTGAAGGTCGTCAGCGAGGCGAGCGTGCACTGGCGCTTGCGCGGGTCGTGCCAGAGGCGGCGGCGCTCGACGTACGACCGGACGATCCAGATGGGCAGCTGGTGGCTGACCACGACCGCCTCGTGCCCCCGGGCCTTGTCCTTCGCCGCGCTCAGCGCACTCATCATGCGGACGACCTGGTCGACGTACGGCTCGCCCCAGGACGGCCGGAACGGGTTGACCAGGTGCTTCCAGTTGCCGGGCTTGCGCAGCGCCCCGTCCCCGACGCCGAACGTCTTGCCCTGGAAGATGTTGTCGGCCTCGATCAGCCGCTCGTCCGTGGCGAGCCCGAGCCCGTGCGCCTTGGCGATCGGCTCGGCCGTCTCCTGCGCCCGCTCCAGCGGCGAGGCGACGACGTGCGTCACATCGCGGCCGGACAGGTGCTCGGCGACCCGGTCCGCCATGCGGCGGCCCAGGTCGGAGAGGTGGTAGCCGGGGAGGCGGCCGTAGAGGATGCCGTCCGGGTTGGCGACCTCGCCGTGCCGCATGACGTGGACGACGGTGATGTCCTCGGCGCTGTTGCTGTTCCGCTCGCTCATGCCGTCGCCTCCGCGGCCGCCCGGGCCGCCGCCGGAAGGGCGTCGGCGATCCGCTGCACGGCCCGCTCGTCGTGCGCGGTGGACACGAACCAGGACTCGAAGGAGGACGGCGGCAGGTAGACGCCGGCTGCGAGCAGCGAGTGGAAGAAGGCGGTGAAGCGGAAGGACTCCTGCGCCTTGGCGTCCTCGTAGTTCCGCACGGGCCGGTCCGTGAAGAACACGGAGAACATGTTGGAGGCGGTCTGCAGCCGGTGCGCGACGCCCTCCTTGGTCAGGGCCTGGGTGACGAGCCCCTGGATCTCCTTCGACACGGCGTCGACCTTGGCGTACGCGGCGTCGTCGAGGAGCCGCAGCTGGGCGAGCCCGGCGGCGGTGGCGACGGGGTTACCGGAGAGGGTGCCGGCCTGGTAGACGGGCCCGGCCGGGGCGAGGTGCGCCATGACGTCCGCGCGCCCGCCGAAGGCCGCCGCGGGGAAGCCGCCGCCCATCACCTTGCCGAAGGTCATCAGGTCGGGGACGACGCCGTCGACCCCGAACCACCCGGCGCGGCTGGTCCGGAAGCCGGTCATGACCTCGTCGGAGACGTAGAGGGCGCCGTTCTCGGCGCAGAGGTCCTTCAGGCCCTGGTTGAACCCCTCGGCGGGCGGGACGACGCCCATGTTGCCCGGGGAGGCCTCGGTGATCACGCAGGCGACCTCGCCGGGGTGGGCCCGGAACGCCTCGCGTACGGCGTCGAGGTCGTTGTAGGGCAGGACGATCGTGTCGCCGGCCTGGGCGCCGGTGACGCCCGGGGTGTCGGGCAGCGCGAAGGTGGCGACACCGCTGCCGGCCGCGGCGAGCAGCGAGTCGACGTGCCCGTGGTAGCACCCGGCGAACTTGATCACCTTGGTGCGCTGCGTGAACCCGCGCGCGAGCCGGATCGCGGACATGGTCGCCTCGGTCCCGCTGGACACGAGCCGCACCTGCTCCAGCGGCGCGACCCGGGCGGTCATCTCCTCGGCGAGCGCGACCTCGCCCTCACCGGGCGTGCCGAAGGACGTACCGCGCGAGACGGCGTCCTGCACGGCGGCGATGACCTCGGGGTGGGAGTGGCCGAGGATCATGGGCCCCCAGGAGCACACGAGATCGACGTACTCCCTGCCGTCGGCATCGGTCAGATAGGGGCCGGTGCCGGACACCATGAACCGCGGCGTGCCGCCGACGGCTCGGAAGGCCCGCACCGGTGAGTTCACGCCGCCGGGCGTGACGGCCGCCGCGCGGTCGAAAAGTGCCTGCGAGGCCGGTGCTTCGTACGGATATGCCAGTTCACTCATGACCTGCGACTTCTCCGACCTTCTCCGACGCTGTCGGGCTCCGGGTGCCAGTGACCTGTTCAGGGTAGGCCAGGGGCGTGTGCGGGCGGAGCGTGGGACAACGGCCCCCCGGTCCCCGTCGTCTGCGAGACTGGACCCTGATACCCACAGCTCAAACGGCCCGGGGTGGTCGGAAGCTGCGGAGATCCTGCGGCCAGATGTTTCGGCGCACGTTTCGGCGGGCGGCCGTGGGGGAGGTCACTGACACGATGATCGGGTTGCGCGGCGGGGGCGACGCGTCCTAGAAAAGCAGTCGGGTGGAGATATGCATCGCGGTGGCGGACTGGGCGAGGGGACTGATGACCTGGGTCCTCGACGTGCCCGGCGGGGAAGGCACCGGCGCGAGGCGGAGGACGCTCAGGAACCGCGTCAGACACAGGGTCGGCCGAGTGAACCGGAGCGGACCGCCGGACGTACTGAACGTCGAGTGGACGATCTTCGGGCCGGGAGCAGCGGGAATGGTGGTCGGGTGGGGGTGACGTACAAGTACTTCGGTGCGCCCGACGGCGCGACCGCGGCCCGCGTCCCGATCTCGATGCGCCCCGAGGAACTCGGCGGCGACGAGCTCGGCATGAACGGCATGTTCACGAAGATCAAGCCGGAGACCATGGCGGCGATGGTCCTCACGGGCATCGAGGGCGTCCCCCTGCACAAGGTCCCGCCGCTGGAACTGGTCGTCCTGCACCCCGACTACGCGGTGGTCAAACTCCCCATGACGGTCGTCGACCCCCTGCGCGGCATCGGCGAGGAAGCGGTGGGCGCGGCGGCCTTCATCTGGTCGACGGTCCCGGACCGCGGCGGCCCCCGGGACGCGTTCAACGTCTACCAACTGCTCCACGAGTGGCAGGACTTCTCGCACCGGCTGCACGAGGCGGGGCATCAGCCGTACTGTCTGGTGTGGCCCTGAGCTGGGGTTTCATGGTGTGCGGGCGAGGCTTTCGGGCCTCGCCTTTGTCATGCGGGCACCCATGGTGAAGGCGCTGCGGTGGTGCGGCGCCCCCTGAGCCGGCAAGTTCACCGGCGGTTCCGGCGCACCGGCTTCGGCAGTGCTCAGCCGCGTCGGCCGGATGCCTCGGCGCCTCGGGAACCGTCGTCGACCTCAACGGTGCGTCCTACTTGCGTACCTGACTCCCCCGCGAGGCCTGTCCGGTCGGCGGGGAGTGGACACCGGACAGTCCCTGGCGGATGCGGGCGCCGCCGGGGC
Source organism: Streptomyces sp. NPDC024017 (assembly GCF_040638895.1). NCBI lineage: Bacteria > Bacillati > Actinomycetota > Actinomycetes > Kitasatosporales > Streptomycetaceae > Streptomyces > Streptomyces sp. NPDC024017. The sequence goes on from NZ_JBEZYZ010000017.1 coordinate 80,420, forward strand.
GGGCGAACCTGTCGTCAGCAGCAACCGCCCGCGACGGCCGGTTCCTCGGCAGTGCTCCCGGCGGAGCCGTCGCAGCACGTGCTGCCCTGCTGCTTGGCCAGGGAGTCCGCGTCCGCCTTGACCACGTACACCTCCCAGGGTTCCTGACCGGGGCCGTGGACCCAGACCTTGTCCTGGAGCGCGTAGCAGCAGGTCGTGTCGGTCTCGACGTCGGTGGTCAGACCGGCCTCCCCCAGGCGTGTTGTCGCGGCCAGGACGGCTTCGGTGTTCTCCACCTCGACGCCGAGGTGATCCATGCGGGTCGCCTCCCCCGCCGGGCCTTCGATCAGGACGAGCTTGAGCGGGGGCTCGGCGATGGCGAAGTTGGCGTAGCCGTCGCGGAGCTTTGCGGGCTCGGTACCGAACAGCTTGCTGTAGAAGGCCACGGACGCATCGAGATCCGGGACGCGGAGGGCGAGTTGTACACGGGACATGACGGACTCCCTCTTGAGGTGTGGCGTCAGCAGCCGCCGGCCGGGGCCGGGGCGCCGATGCCGATCTGCAGGGTGGCCGGGGCGGCGCAGCACCCGCCGCCCTCGCCGTTCTGGGCGGCGTCGGGCTCGTCGAACAGGCCGGCGCCACCGCACACGCCGGTCTCCGGGAGGGTCAGCTCGACGCGCTCGGCGGCCTCACGGTCTCCGGCGATGGCCGCGGTGACGGAGCGGACCTGCTCGTAGCCGGTCATCGCGAGGAACGTGGGGGCGCGGCCGTAGGACTTCATGCCGGCCAGGTAGACGCCCTGCTCGGGATGGGACAGCTCGTTCACGCCGTGCGGGTAGACGGTGCCGCAGGAGTGGACGTTGGGGTCGATCAGCGGGGCGAGTGCGGTCGGGGCCTGGAGGCGTTCGTCGAGTCCGAGGCGGATCTCGGAGAGGAAGGACAGGTCCGGGCGGAAACCGGTCAGGACGATGACCTCGTCGACCGGGTCGAGGCGGCGGCCGTTCTCGTCCACGAGGACGAGTCGTTCGCCGTCGCGCTCCACAGCCTGTGTACGGAATCCCGTGGCCGCGCTCGCGTGACCGGCTTCGACAGCGGCCTTGGCGCGCAGCCCCAGGGCGCCGCGGGCGGGCAGTTGGTCGGCCTCGCCGCCGCCGAAGGTGGAGCCGGTGATCCCGCGGCGCAGGATCCACACCGCGTGGGTGCCCGGCTCGTCCTCGGCCAGGTCGGCGAGGTGTGCGAGGGCGGTGAAGGCGGAGGCACCGGAGCCGACCACGGCGGTGCGCCTGCCCGCGTACCGGGCGCGTACGGCCGGGTGGCCCAGGTCGGGGACGCGGTAGGAGATGTGGACGGCGGCGGACTTCTCGCCGAGGGCGGGCAGGCCGTCGGCGCCCATCGGACTCGGGGTGGACCAGGTGCCGGAGGCGTCGATGACCGCGCGTGCGCTGATCCGTTCCTCGCGGCCGTCGGCCTGCCGGACGTGCACGGTGAAGGGCTGCTCGTCACGGCCCGAGTCGACGATGCGGTCACGTCCGGCGCGGGCGACGCCGACGACGGTTGCCCCGTAGCGGATCCTGTCGCCGAGGGCGTCGGCGAGGGGCTGCAGGTACTGCTCGGCCCAGTCGCCGCCGGTCGGGTACGCGGAGCCGTCGGGGCGGGTCCAGCCGGTCGGGGCGAGGAGCTTCTCCGCGGCCGGGTCGGTGATCTCCGACCAGGGCGAGAACAGCCGCACGTGCGCCCAGTCGCGTACTGCCGTGCCGGCCGAGGGGCCGGCTTCCAGGACCAGGGGTTCGATGCCGCGCTCGACGAGGTGGGCTGCGGCGGCCAGGCCGACCGGGCCGGCCCCGATGACCGCGACGGGCAGCTGATCAGTGCCGGGCGCGCTGTTGATGGACTCGGCCACGAGATTCCCCTTTGCTTCGACATTCGTCGATGGCTTGCACGGCCAGCCTGTCACCTGATTCGACGTCCGTCAACATAGACATCTATCGAATTAAGCTGCTTGGGTCGACACCGACCTCGCTCGCATGATTCGACGTATGTCAACATAGACGCATGTCGAATATGAAGGTGCTGCCGCTGCTGGAGCCCGAGGTCCCCGAGGCCGTGGCGCCGTGCTGCCCGCCCCTCACCGAGCGCCCGTTCACCGCCGAGGAGGCCGAAACGGCCGCGCGGATGTTCAAGGCCCTGGGTGACCCGGTGCGGCTGCGGCTGTTCTCGGCGGTGGCCTCCCACGAGGGCGGCGAGGCGTGCGTGTGCGACATCTCCGACGTCGGCGTCTCCCAGCCGACGGTGAGCCACCACCTGAAGAAGCTGAAGGAGGCCGGGCTGCTGACCTCCGAGCGGCGCGGCACCTGGGTCTACTACCGCGTCGAGCCGTCCGTACTGGCCGCGATGGGCAAGCTGCTGACCCTGGCGCCCACCGCGGCCTGACCCCGCCGCCGAGGAACACTCAGTTCATGCGCTGCCGGCCGACGGTGAACTTCCGTCGCCAGGCCAGGGAGACGTAGACCAGCGCGACCAGGACCGGCACCTCGATCAGCGGGCCGACGACGCCTGACAGGGCCTGGCCGGAGGTCACGCCGAAGGTGGCGATGGCGACCGCGATGGCCAGCTCGAAGTTGTTGCCCGCGGCCGTGAAGGCGAGGGTCGCCGTGCGGTCGTAGGCCAGGCCGACGGCCTTGCCGAGGGCGAACGTGCCGAACCACATCACCGCGAAGTACACCAGCAGCGGAAGAGCGATGCGGGCCACGTCCAGCGGCTGCGAGGTGATGGTCTTCCCCTGCAGGGCGAAGAGGATGACGATCGTGAAGAGCAGGCCGTAGAGCGCCCACGGGCCGATCTTCGGCAGGAAGCCCGACTCGTACGCCTCGCGACCCAGCTTCTGCTCGCCGATGCGGCGGGTGAGGAAGCCGGCCAGCAGTGGGATGCCGAGGAAGATGACGACGTTCAGGGCGATCTTCCACAGGGAGATGTCGAGGTGTTCGCCGTCGCCGAGGCCCAGCCAGCCGGGCAGCAGGTCGAGGTAGAACCAGCCGAGCAGACCGAACGCCAGGACCTGGAAGACCGAGTTCAGCGCCACGAGCACGGCGGCGGCTTCGCGGTCGCCGCAGGCGAGGTCGTTCCAGATGATGACCATGGCGATGCAGCGGGCGAGGCCGACGATGATCAGGCCGGTGCGGTACTCGGGCAGGTCCGGCAGGAAGATCCAGGCCAGGGCGAACATGACCGCCGGGCCGACGATCCAGTTGATGACCAGCGACGAGACCATGAGCCTCTTGTCGCCGGTGACGGCGTCGAGCTTGTCGTAGCGGACCTTGGCCAGGACCGGGTACATCATGATCAGCAGGCCGGCGGCGATCGGCAGGGAGATGCCTCCGATCTCGACCTCGGCCAGTGCGTCGTCGAGACCCGGGACGGCGCGGCCCAGGCCGAGGCCGATGGCCATGGCGAGCAGGATCCACACGGCGAGGAAACGGTCGAGCGTCGACAGCTTCGCGACGACCGAGGGCTCCTCGGCGGTCGTGGACGCTTCGGTGCGGGTCACGGGCAGGCCCTCTTGTTCTCGGCGGCGTTGCGAGCGGACTCGGCCAGGTCGGCGAACCGGCCGGCGAGCTGGGCGATGACGTCGGGGCGCAGTCTGTAGTACGTGTACCGGCCGCACGGCTCGGTCTCGACGACGCCGGCCTCGCGCAGCACTCTCAGATGATTGGAGAGGTTGGTCTGCCGGGCACCGGTCTCCTCCACCAGATGGGTGGTGCACAGCGTCTCTCTGGCCAGCAGGGTCACGATGCGAAGCCTGAGCGGATCGGCCAGAACCCGGATCAGATCAGTGTCGACTGACGTCAGCATGGACTGATATTTTCACATCGTTCCGAGCTGCGGGGCGGCCGGGGCCGCTCCCCGGAACCCCTTGTTCCCTCAGCCGAGCACCTGGATCCGCACCCGCGCGACGGCACGCACCACCGACGAAGGAAGAACCGATGTCCTCCAGCCCGCTCGCCTCCGTGCTGTTCGTCTGCGTCCACAACGCCGGGCGTTCTCAGATGGCTGCCGGATTCCTCTCCCACCTCGCGGGCGACCGGATCGAGGTCCGCTCCGCCGGCTCCGTGCCGGGCGACCAGGTCAACCCCTCCGCCGTCGAGGCCATGAGGGAAGTCGGCGTCGACATCGCCGGCGCCGAGCCGAAGATCCTCACCACCGAGGCGGTCCAGGCGTCCGACTACGTCATCACCATGGGCTGCGGCGACGCCTGCCCGATCTTCCCCGGCAAGACCTACCTCGACTGGGCCCTGGAAGACCCGGCCGGCAAGGGCGTCGAGGCCGTCCGTCCGATCCGCGACGAGATCAAGTCCCGCATCGAGGCCCTGATCGCCGAGATCGACGCCAAGCAGGGGGCATGACGTCCGAGTCGGACACCGGCATCCGCGGGGTCATCGTCATCGGCCCCGGCGCCGCCACCTGAAGCGCCGCTCAGGTGTTGGCACCTCGTGCGGTCACCGGGCCCTCGTCCCGTCGCCCCCTCGGCCGACTTCGCGACGAGAACCTCCACTTACCGGCCACGAACAGCCCCCCGGGCTCCGGGCAGGAGGATGAGCCGGGCCTCCGGCGGGCAGGACGGGTGCGGCAGTAGTCGGTGACCTGAGGGGGCCCCTGTGCGTGATCTCGCGGACTCGATCGAATCGGTGGAACAGCTCGCCACGGTCTGGCGGGCCATGGTGCTCGACCGGGATCCGCGTGCCGACGTGCGGGACCTGCCGGGCATCGCCGTGCGGTGGGCCGACTGCCGGTTCGCCTTCTGGAACTGCCTGACCCTGACGGATGCCGGTGCGGACGCCGGGTTGCTGAAGCAGCGGCTCGACGAGGCCGCCGAGATCATGCGGTCGAAATCCCACCCCGGCTTCCTGTGGGTCTTCGAGGATCTGCTCGACGGCCCGGCACGCGCCGTACTGGCGGAAGCCGCCGGGCGGGCGGGCCTGCGGTACGCCTTTCCCGGCACCGGAATGGCGGGAGACCTGCTGCCGATTCCCGAGCCCGTCCATCCCGAGCTCACCTTCGTGCGCGTGAGGGACGACGAACTGCTGCGGTCCTACGCGGACATCAACTCGCGTGCCTACGGGTTCCCGCTGGACGACGGGCGGGACGGGCTCGCCGGGTCCTCGTTGTGGAAGAACCGGGTGCTCGCGTATCTGGGTCTGCGGGACGGAATCCCCGTGACGTGCGCCGCCACCGTCGAGGCGGACGGGCGGCTCTTCGTCGTGCTCGTCGCCACCGATCCGGGGTGGGAGCGGCGGGGGTACGGGGAGGCCGTGACCCGCAAGGCGCTGTACGAGGGGGGCCGGGCCACCGGGCTGACCCGGGCGACACTGCACGCGACCGCAGCCGGGGCGCCCGTGTACCCACGGATCGGGTTCGAGCCGAACTCCCCGATCCGGTTCTACGCCCTCGGGGACTGACCGGCGGGCCTGCCGCGTCAGTCGAGCCCCCCGCCCACGGTGAACCCGATCACCGTCCCACCACCCTCCCGCCGGTACGCGAACGGCGCTCCCCCGTGCGCCAGAGCCACCTCGCGGACGATGGACAGGCCGAGGCCCGAGCCCGGCAGGGAACGGGCGTCGGCGGCGCGGTAGAAGCGGTCGAAGACCCGGGCGAGGTCGTGATCGGTGATGCCGGGGCCGCGGTCCAGGACCTCGACCCGGATCGTGCCGGGCCGGGCGGGCCCCGAGACGGCGATCTCGATGGGAGCCCGGCCGCCCTGGTCGAACTTCACCGCGTTCTCGACGAGGTTGGACAGCGCCCGGGTCAGCATCCCGGCCCGCCCGTCGGTCGTGGTGTCGCCGCTCGCGCGCAGCAGGATCTCCCGGCCGCTGCGGCGCCGGGCCACCCCCGCCACCTCCTCGGCGATGTCGGCGACGTCCACCCGGCGCGGCGGCTCGGCGTCGGACTGTCCGGCCGCGAGGTCCACCAGCTCGTTGACCAGGTCGGTCAGCTCCCGCGCCTCCTGCCCGAGGTCGGCGACCAGCTCCTCACGGGCCTTCGGCGGGAGTTCGTCGATCCGGCGCAGCAGGGAGATGTTCGTGCGCAGCGAGGTCAGCGGCGTGCGCAGCTCGTGGCCCGCGTCCTGGACCAGGCGGCGCTGGTCCTCCTCGGACTGCGCGAGCCGGCCCAGCATCCGGTCGAAGGCCCGGCCGAGGCGGCCCACCTCGTCATGACCGGCCACCGGCACCTGAATGCCCAGCCGGCGGGTGCGGGCGACGTCCTCGGCGGCGTCGGTCAGCACGACCAGGCGGCGGGTGATCCGCCGGGCCAGCCACCAGCCGAACAGCCCGGCGCCGATCACCACGGCGGCCATCAGCAGCAGCGTCCGCTGCTGGAGCGCCCGCAGCAGATCCTCGACGTCGCTGAACTCCTGCGCGACCTGCACCGCGCCCCGGCCGTCCCCGAGGGAGACGGTGGCGACGCGGTAGACGTCGCTGCCCACGTCGACGTCCTTGTGCTCGGCGACCTCCCCGGACAGGGACGCGGCGGCGATCCGCACGTCGGTGCCGGTGACCGGCAGCCCCGGACTGCCCGCGTCGACGACGTGCCCGTCCGGGCCGAGCACCTGCACGTCCGTCCGGGCCGGCCGCACCAGGTCGTGGCCCGGCGCGGCGGACGAGAAGTCGCCGGGCGTCATGTGGTTCTGCCGCACCTCGTCGCGCAGATCCTGCACGACCTCGTCGAACACCGTCTGCTGGTCCACCCGCACCAGCCGCGCGGCGGCGCTGTAGGACAGGATGCCGACCAGGATCGTCACGGCCGCCGTCACCGCAGCGAACGACACCGCGAACGTGGTGCGCAGCGAGACCAGCCTCGGCCGCCCGACCAGCAGTCGGCGCAGGCGGCCCACTCAGTCCTCCCGCAGCACGTAACCCACGCCCCGCACCGTGTGGATCAGCTGCGGACCGTCCGGCTCGTCGAGCTTGCGGCGCAGATAGCCGACGTAGACGGCGAGGTTCTTCGAGCCTGGCCCGAAGTCGTAGCCCCAGATGCGGTCGTAGATCGTCGAGTGGTCGAGGACGATGCCCGTGTTGCGCACCAGCAGCTCCAGCAGCTCGAACTCGGTGCGGGTCAGCTCCAGCTCGCGCGCGCCCCGCCAGGCCCGGCGCGCCTGCGGGTCCATGCGGATCCCGGCCGCCTCGATGAACCGCTCCGGGAGCTGCCTGGGCGCCTCGGCCGCCGGGGCGCTCCCGGCAGCCACCGGGCTGGTGCGGCGCAGCAGGGCGCGCAGCCGGGCGAAGACCTCCTCCACGTCGAAGGGCTTCACCACGTAGTCGTCGGCGCCCGCGTCCAGGCCGGCGATCCGGTCGGCCGTCTCCACGAGGGCCGTCAGCATCAGCACCGGCGTCCGGTCGCCCTCGGCGCGCAGCACCCGGCACACCTGGAGCCCGTCGATGCCGGGCATCATCACGTCCAGGACGAGTACGTCCGGACGCTTGCGGTGGGCCTGTGCCAGCGCCTCGACCCCGTCGGCGACCGCCAGGACCTGGTAGCCCTCCAGGGTCAGGGCACGCTCCAGGGCGTTGCGGATGGCGCGGTCGTCTTCGGCGAGCAGCACGGTGTGGGGCACGCGTCCAGTGTGCCAAGCCGCCCGGCCCCCCAGGCCGTATGCGCTGCGCCGGAGCGTCCTTCTTACTCCCCTCTCACCAGGGGCCGGGCAACCGTGGAGCCGGGCCCTACCGTCCCCTCACCCTCGGTCCCGGGCGAGCCGGGCGGCGTGCGTCGGGGCGTCCGGGACGTCCGCCGGGCGGTCCACGGCGAACTCCTTGCGCAGCACCGGCACGACCTCCTCGCCCAGCAGGTCGATCTGCTCCAGCACGGTCTTCAGCGGCAGCCCGGCGTGGTCGACGAGGAACAGCTGGCGCTGGTAGTCGCCGGCGTACTCCCGGAAGGCCAGCGTCTTCTCGATGACCTGCTGCGGGGAGCCCACGGTCAGCGGCGTCTGCTCCGTGAAGTCCTCCAGCGACGGGCCGTGCCCGTACACCGGCGCGACGTCGAAGTACGGCCGGAACTCCCGCACCGCGTCCTGCGCGTTCTTCCGCATGAACACATGCCCGCCGAGCCCGACGATCGCCTGCTCGGGCGTGCCGTGCCCGTAGTGGGCGTAGCGCGTCCGGTACAGCTCGACCATGCGCTTGGTGTGGTCGGCCGGCCAGAAGATGTTGTTGTGGAAGAAGCCGTCGCCGTAGAACGCGGCCTGCTCGGCGATCTCCGGGGAGCGGATCGAGCCGTGCCAGACGAACGGCGGGACGCCGTCCAGCGGGCGGGGCGTGGCGGTGAAGCCCTGGAGGGGCGTGCGGAACTTCCCCTCCCAGTCGACGACGTCCTCGCGCCACAGACGGTGGAGCAGAGCGTAGTTCTCGACGGCGAGGTTGATGCCCTGCCGGATGTCCTGCCCGAACCAGGGGTAGACCGGGCCGGTGTTCCCGCGCCCCAGCATCAGGTCCACCCGGCCGTCGGCCAGGTGCTGGAGCATCGCGAAGTCCTCGGCGATCTTCACCGGGTCGTTGGTGGTGATCAGGGTCGTGGCCGTGGAGAGGATCAGCCGCTCGGTGCGGGCCGCGACGTAGCCGAGCATCGTGGTCGGCGACGAGGGCACGAACGGCGGGTTGTGGTGCTCGCCGGTCGCGAAGACGTCGAGCCCCACCTCCTCGGCCTTCAGCGCGATGGCCACCATGGCCTTGATCCGCTCGCGCTCCGTGGGCGTCCGGCCGGTGGTGGGGTCGGGCGTGACGTCGCCGACGCTGAAGATCCCGAACTGCATGGTCGCTCACCCTCCAGGTTGTTTACCGTTCAACCATACCCGGGGAACGACGTCCTCCGTGGGGCTATTCCCAGTGGGGCCCGGCCGGTCCGCGCGAGGAGCCGCTCGCACGCCGACGCACCCTCGGCCTCCGGCACCGGCTCCCGTCCCTGCGTCCGTCCCGGTCCGCGTCGACGACGACGGGGCATGCGAAGCTGACGCCATGTCCGTGCTCCGCTCCGCCGCCCTCTTCGTGCTCGCCGCGCTGCTGGAGATCGGCGGCGCCTGGCTGGTCTGGCAGGGCGTGCGCGAGAACAAGGGCTGGCTCTGGGCGGCCGGCGGCGTCCTCGCGCTCGGCGCCTACGGCTTCGTCGCGACGTTCCAGCCCGACGCCCACTTCGGCCGCGTCCTCGCCGCGTACGGCGGGATCTTCGTCGCCGGTTCGATCCTGTGGGGCGTGGTCGCGGACGGCTACCGCCCGGACCGCTGGGACATCGCGGGCGCATCGATCTGCCTCGCGGGCATGGCCGTCATCATGTACGCCCCGCGGGGAAACTGACCGGACCCCTCGGGGACCTCAGAGCGGCTCGTCGGGGAGCAACCCCAACTGCCCGAGGAAGTCCATCTCGTCGAAGTACAGCCGGTAGTCGACGATCCGCCCGTCCTTCACGGTGGCGATGTCCACCCCGCGGATCCGTACCTCCTTCTGCGTCGGCGGCAGCGTCTCGCCGTTGGACAGCTCCAGCGGGCCGGTGTTCCGCCCGCGGAAGACGCCCTCGTCGATGGCCGTGTCACCGGCCTCGTAGGAGTGCAGCGTCTCGAACGTCGCCTCGGGGACCGCCTCGGTCATCGACCGCCAGTACTCGACGATCGCGTCCCGCCCGCGCAGCTCACCCTCGTCGGGAGTGAAGGCGACCGCGTCCTCGGCGTAGAGCTCGCCGAGGACCTTCAGATCGGCGTGTGTGGTGACCGCGTCCGTGAGCCGGTCCATGACCTCACGTGCCTCGCCCATGATCCACCTCCGGGAGAAACGGGGGACCACCCAGTCTCATTCTCCCACCCAGGGCCTGTTGCGGCAGTGGCGTCGTCGCGGCAGACCCCACTGCCGCAACAGGCCCCAGGGGCCCACCTATCCTGGCCGGAAGCGCCTGCGCGCGATCCGCCCCGCCACACCCACGCCCGAGGAGCTCCCATGGCCACCGCAGCCCCGCCCGCAGCCTCCCGCATCGCCGTCGTCACGGGTGCGAGCAGCGGAATCGGCGCAGCCACGGCCCGGCAGCTCGCCGCGGCGGGCTACCGCGTCGTCCTCACCGCGCGCCGCAAGGACCGCATCGAGGCCCTCGCCGAGGAGATCACCAAGGCGGGCCACCAGGCCACGGCGTACCCCCTCGACGTCACGGACCGCGCTGCGGTCGACGAGTTCGCCACGGCGTTCAAGACGATCGGCGTGCTGGTCAACAACGCGGGCGGCGCGCTCGGCGCCGACCCGGTCGCGACCGGCGACCCGGCCGACTGGCGCCAGATGTACGAGACGAACGTCCTCGGCACCCTCAACCTCACCCAGGCCCTGCTGCCCAAGCTGATCGCGAGCGGCGACGGCACGGTCGTGGTCGTCTCCTCCACCGCCGGGCACGGCACCTACGAGGGCGGCGGAGGCTACGTCGCCGCCAAGCACGGCGCCCACGTCCTCGCCGAGACCCTGCGCCTGGAGATCGTCGGCCGGCCGGTCCGCGTCATCGAGATCGCCCCCGGCATGGTCAAGACCGACGAGTTCGCCCTGACCCGCTTCGACGGCGACGAGGACAGGGCGGCCAAGGTCTACGAGGGCGTCGCCGAACCCCTGACGGCCGGCGACGTCGCCGAAACGATCACGTGGGCGGTCACCCGCCCCGCCCACGTCAACGTCGACCTCCTGGTCCTCCGCCCCCGCGCCCAGGCGTCGAACACGAAGGTGCACCGGGAGTCGTAGAGCCGGCCGGTCAGCCCTTCACGCAGACGACCTGCTTGATCTGCGCCACGACCTCCACGAGGTCGCGCTGCTGGTCGATGACCTGCTCGATCGGCTTGTAGGCGCCGGGGATCTCGTCGACGACACCGGAGTCCTTGCGGCACTCCACACCCTGGGTCTGCTGCTCCAGGTCCTTCGTGGTGAACCGGCGCTTGGCCGCGGTGCGGCTCATGCGCCGACCCGCGCCGTGCGAGGCCGAGTTGAAGGACTTGGCGTTGCCCAGGCCCTTCACGATGTACGAACCCGTGCCCATGGAGCCCGGGATGATCCCGTACTCGCCGGAGCCGGCCCGGATCGCGCCCTTGCGGGTCACGAGCAGGTCCATCCCGTCGTAGCGCTCCTCGGCCACGTAGTTGTGGTGCGCGCTGATCTCCGGCTCGAAGGTGGGCTTGGCCTTCTTGAACTCCTTGCGGATCACGTCCTTGAGGAGCGCCATCATGATCGAGCGGTTGCGCTTCGCGTACTCCTGCGCCCAGAACAGGTCGTTGCGGTACGCCGCCATCTGCGGGGTGTCCGCGACGAACACGGCGAGGTCGCGGTCGACCAGGTTCTGGTTGTGCGGGAGCTTCTGGGCCACGCCGATGTGATGCTCGGCCAGTTCCTTGCCGATGTTCCGGGAACCGGAGTGCAGCATCAGCCAGACAGAACCGGTCGTATCCGTGCACACCTCGACAAAATGATTCCCTCCGCCGAGGGTTCCCATCTGCTTCGTGGCGCGTTCCTGACGGAACTTGACCGCCTCCGCGACCCCGCCGAACCGCCCCCAGAAGTCGTCCCACCCCGCCGTACCGAACCCGTGCAGCCGCCCCGGATCCACGGGGTCGTCATGCATCCCCCGCCCCACCGGAATCACCTGCTCGATCCTCGACCGCAGCCGGGACAGATCGCCGGGCAGGTCGTTCGCCGTCAGGGACGTCTTCACCGCCGACATTCCGCAGCCGATGTCGACACCCACCGCCGCCGGGCACACCGCACCCTGCATCGCGATGACCGAGCCGACCGTCGCGCCCTTGCCGTAGTGCACGTCGGGCATGACCGCCAGGCCCTTGATCCACGGCAGCGTGGCGACGTTCTGGAGCTGCTGGAGCGCCGAGCCCTCGACCGAGGCCGGGTCGGCCCACATCCGGATCGGTACCTTCGCACCCGGTATCTCTACGTACGACATAACGCCCTCAATCCCCCGTAAACGAACAGAAGTCTTCAACAGCAAATACCGGAGCCAAGGTCGACGAAAGGGAAATCGGACCGGCGTCCACGGCAGTGCGTGCGATACACATTGTGTTCATCGCCCGCCCTACGGCGGCAAGCCAATATCCGCGTCGAGAGGAGCCACCACGTGCAACGGAAGGCGTGTGTACCCGGTATCGCCGTGCTCCTCGCGGCGGTACTGGCCGGCTGCACCGGCGGCTCCGGCGACGGCGGCCCGACGGACGACTCCAACCCGGGCGACACCGGCACGGCGTCGCCCGCCGCCGAGCCCGGCCGCTACCGCACGCTCCCCGAGCCCTGCGCCGAGGTCGACGAGAGCACCCTGGACGAACTCCTCCCGGGGATCCGGCAGATCCGCGACGTGGAGCAGCGCGAGAAGGCCTACGAGGGCGAGCCGACGACCACGTTCGACACCGACCGCAAGGTCGGCTGCCGCTGGAAGGTGGACTCCCCGGCGGCCACCGACCATCTGCTGATCGACTTCGAGCGGGTCGTCTCGTACGACAACGCCGTCAGCGACGACAGCCAGGCCGAGCAGCTCTTCGCGGAGCGGGAGGCGTCGGCCCATCTGCCCGAGCCGACCGCCACCGAGACGGCGGCCGCCGCCGGCACCCCGGCGAGCGGTTCGGCCGCGTCCCCGAGCGGCTCCCCCTCCCCGTCCAACTCCTCCTCGCCCTCGGCGTCCGTGTCCGCTCCGCCGACCGAGCTGCAGCCCCGGGTGCTGGAGGACCTCGGCGAAGAGGCCTTCCTCGACGACGGGCTGAACAGTTCCGGTTCGACGGCCAAGCAGCGGACGGTGACTGTGGCGTTCCGCACGTCCAACGTCATCGTGACCATCGAGTACGCCGAGCAGCCGGCGACCGTCGGCGTCGTCCCGGACAGCAAGGAAATGCAGGACAGGGCGCAGAAACTGGCCTCCCAGCTGGCGGATTCGCTGGGCGACTGAGGCCCCTTCACGGCCCTTTCACGCACACCCGCAAAGCGCGCGAAGAAAGAACACACGGTTGCCTCACCGCGTACGGTGACCACTCGGACCCGTTCCGACCGCAGGGAACCACGAGCGTCATGAGTGAAGGAACCATGCAGCGACGAGCACAGCGAGACCAGCGAGACCAGCGAGCGAAGCGACTCAACCGCGTCCTTGTCTGCGCGGCCGCCGTCCCCGTGATGCTGGTCGCCGCCGGCTGCTCCTCGGACTCCGGCTCCGGCGACAGCACGGACAAGGCCGCCAAGGCCGCCGCGTCGGCGTCCGCGAGTCCGTCGCCGACCGTGGAGGCGGCGGCGTACAGCAAGCTTCCGGAGCCCTGCAAGGCGCTCTCGAAGAAGACGCTGAAGGACCTCGTTCCGAAGAGCAAGTCCGGCAAGGAGGGCAAGTCGGACGACATCTCGACCCGGGGCAGCTGCTCCTGGAACAGCCTCGACAACAACGGCGTGAAGGGTTCGCAGTTCCGCTGGCTGAACGTGTCGATGCTGCGCTTCGAGTCGGACGCCACGCGTGGCGCGGCCGACAAGCTGGCCCAGCAGTACTTCGACAAGCAGGTCCAGGAGGCCCAGGCCGTCGAGGGCGCGAAGGGCGTCAAGACGGATCCGGTGGCCGGTACGGGTGACCAGGCGACGGCCGTGCACTACGACCTGAAGAAGAAGGAAGGCACCTTCAAGCAGCAGACGATCGTGGCGCGCGTCGAGAACGTCGTGGTCACGCTCGACTACAACGGCGCGGGCCTGGCCGGCGACAAGACGCCGAGCGGCGACGACATGCTGAAGGACGCGAAGAAGGCCGCCAAGGAGGCGGTGGACGCGGTGTCCGAGGCGAACGGCAAGGGCGGCGGCAAGCCGAGCAGCGCCCCGTCCAAGTCGGCGTCGAAGTCGCCGTCGAAGTCTCCCTCCAAGGGGGCGTCGGACGAGCCTTCGAAGGACTCCGAGGCCTCGCCGTCGAAGAGGCCCGCGTCGAAGAGCTGAGCCGCTCCGACGGGATCCGGCCACCCGCCCCCCGCACATATGTGCCACCCTGTTGCGCGCAACAACATGCAAGGGGAGGGGAGTACGGGTGGCCGCGCCACTGCAGCTGACTCGGATGCACCGCGTTCTCATCGGCGTGGTCGTGGCCGGTGCCGTGATCATCGCCGGTATCGGCTTCGCCGGTTCGTACGCGGCGGTCCGCGAGTTGGCCCTCAAGAAGGGCTTCGGGAACTTCTCCTACGTGTTCCCGATCGGCATCGACGCGGGCATCTGCGTCCTGCTGGCCCTGGATCTGCTCCTCACCTGGATCAGGATCCCGTTCCCTCTCCTGCGTCAGACGGCCTGGCTGCTGACGGCGGCGACGATCGCCTTCAACGGCGCGGCCGCGTGGCCGGATCCGCTCGGCGTGGGTATGCACGCGGTGATCCCGATCCTGTTCGTGGTCTCGGTCGAGGCGGCCCGGCACGCGATCGGCCGCATCGCCGACATCACGGCCGACAAGCACATGGAGGGCGTCCGCCTCACCCGCTGGATCCTCTCCCCCGTCCCCACGTTCCTTCTCTGGCGCCGTATGAAGCTCTGGGAGCTCCGCTCCTACGAGCAGGTCATCAAGCTGGAGCAGGAGCGGCTGGTCTACCAGGCGCGGCTGCGGTCGCGGTTCGGGCGGGCGTGGCGCAGGAAGGCTCCGGTGGAGTCCCTGATGCCGCTGCGACTGGCGCGGTACGGGGTGCCGTTGGCGGAGACTGCTCCGGCGGGGCTGGCGGCGGCGGGCATCGAGCCCGCGCTGATCCCGCCGGCTCCCAAGCAGGCTCTGGACGCGGCGGCCGCACCCGCCCCGGCCGCGGGCAGGCGTGCCGCTTCCGCGCCGTCCGCGTCCGTCCCGCAGCGGACGGCAGCTCCCGGCGAGCAGCGCCTGGAACTCGACAGCACCCCCGGCGTCGAGCACGTGGCAGCGGAGCCCGAACCCGACCAGAGTCCCTGGTTCAACACCCCTCGCGAGGTCGAATACCAGGGCGGCTACGACCCGGCCTTCGATCCGGAGCAGTACGCGCAGTGGTTCGCGGAGCAGCAGCAGGCCGAGCAGTACCTGGAAGACCAGCCGCACGACGGGCCGTCCTCGGAGGACACGGGCAGCTTCCCCATCCCGGTGGGGCCGGGCCGCACCCGTGAACTGGGTGAGGGCGGCGGCACTCCGCCCCCCGGCGCCGTACCCGCCCCCGAACCGGACGAGGAGTCCTTCTACCAGGTCTTCAAGCAGTCGATCAACGGCAGCTACCCCACGCCCCGCGAGCTGATCGACAACGTGGAGGCGGAGTTCGGCATCGGCCTGCCCCCGGAGGATGCCAAGCGCATGGTCAACCGCTTCACGAACCGCCACAACGCGGAACTGGAAGAGGACCACATCGCATAGCCGGGGGCGATTTCACTGACGCTCCGACAGAGATCCGGGGGCCCTCGTACGAGGGCCCCCTTTCAACGGCTCAGTCCCCGAGCAGGGACCGCACCCGGTCCTGCCCCACCGCCAGCAGCAGCGTGGGCAGCCGGGGCCCGGTGTCACGGCCCACCAGCAGGTGGTACAGCAGCGCGAAGAAGGACCGCTGGGCGGTCTTGATCTCCGGCGGCAGCTCCTTCGGCGTGGCGTCGGCGGAGAACCCGGCCTGCACCTTCGGCACGCCGTACACCAGGTGCGTCAGCCCGTCGAGGGACCAGTGGTCGGCCAGCCCGTCGAGCAGCAGCCGCAGCGACGCGCGGCCCTGCTCGTCGAGCGACTTCAGCAGCTCGGCGTCCGGCTCGGCCCGCACGATCGTCCGCTGGTCGGCGGGGACGTGCGTGTTGATCCAGGCCTCGGCCTTGTCGTACCGCGGCCGCGCCTCGTCGAGCGAGGTCAGCGGCTGCTCCGGGTCCAGCTCGCTGAGGATGCGCAGCGCCTGGTCCTCGTGCCCGGCGGTGATGTCCGCGACGGACGCCAGCGTCCGGTACGGCAGCGGCCGGGGCGTGCGCGGCAGCTCACCGGCGGCCGTGCCCACCGCACGCGCGTGCGCGGCCACGTCGGCCGGCAGGGCGCTGCCGTCGGCGACCTTGGCGTCCAGCCGGTCCCACTCGTCGTAGAGCCGCTGGATCTCCTGGTCGAAGGCGACCTTGAAGGACTGGTTGGGCCGACGGCGGGCGTACAGCCAGCGCAGCAGCTGCGGTTCCATGATCTTCAGGGCGTCCGCCGGGGTCGGCACGCCACCCCGCGAGGACGACATCTTCGCCATCCCGCTGATGCCCACGAAGGCGTACATCGGCCCGATCGGCTGCTTCCCGCCGAAGATCCCGACGATCTGCCCGCCGACCTGGAACGACGACCCCGGCGAGGAGTGATCGACACCCGAGGGCTCGAACACGACCCCCTCGTACGCCCACCGCATCGGCCAGTCGACCTTCCAGACCAGCTTGCCGCGGTTGAACTCGTTCAGCCGGACCGTCTCCGAGAAGCCGCACGCGGTGCAGGCGTACGTCAGCTCGGTGGAGTCGTCGTCGTAGGAGGTGACGGTGGTGAGGTCCTTCTCGCAGTTGCCGCAGTACGGCTTGTACGGGAAGTACCCGGCGGCGGTGGAGCTGCCGTCGTCCTCACCGGCCGCGCCGGAGCCCTCGGCGGCCTCCAGTTCGGCCTCGTCGACCGGCTTCTGCCCCTGCTGCTTCTTGGCCGGGGCCTTCTTCGTGCGGTACTGGTCGAGGATCGCGTCGATGTCGCCGCGGTGCTTGATGGCGTGCAGGATCTGCTCGCGGTACACACCCGAGGTGTACTGCTCGGTCTGGCTGATCCCGTCGAACTCCACGCCCAGCTCGGCGAGCGACTCGATCATCGCGGCCTTGAAGTGCTCGGCCCAGTTCGGGTGCGAGGAGCCCTTCGGCGCCGGGACGGACGTCAGCGGCTTGCCGATGTGCTCGGCCCACGACTCGTCGACGCCCGCGATACCTGCCGGGACCTTGCGGTACCGGTCGTAGTCGTCCCAGGAGATCAGGTGGCGCACCTGGTGGCCCCGGCGGCGGATCTCGTCGGCGACGAGGTGCGGGGTCATGACCTCGCGCAGGTTGCCGAGGTGGATGGGGCCGGACGGGGACAGACCGGACGCGACGACGACGGGTTTGCCCGGGGCCCGGCGCTCCGACTCCTCGATGACCTCATCCGCGAAACGGGAGACCCAGTCGGTGGTCTCGGTGCTCTGAGCCACGATCGGCACGTCCTTCTTTCTGCATCGGGCAGCCGGTACGGTCGCACGGCTGACCGCACCATTGTCCCAGACCAGGTCGCGCCCGGAAAAACGGCTTTACCCCCATGGGATACTGGCCGTGTCTATCGATTCCCTCGAGGAGAACGGCACCCTTACCTATGGCCTCGGTCACGTCCCTCAGCGACTCCGTCCACCAGCGCCTCGCGGCGGCCCTGTCGGCGGCTCTGCCGCAGGCCGGCTCCGCGGACCCGCTGCTGCGACGAAGCGACCGGGCCGACTTCCAGGCCAACGGGATCCTGGCCCTCGCCAAGAAGGAGAAGGCCAACCCGCGCGAGCTGGCCACGCAGGTCGTCTCCCAGGTCGAGTCGGGTGAGCTGATCAAGGACGTCGAGGTCTCCGGCCCCGGCTTCCTCAACATCACCCTCACCGACCGCGCGATCACCCAGAACCTCGCCGCGCGCTACGCGGACGACACCGGCCGCCTCGGCGTGCCGCTCGCGCAGCAGCCGGGCACCACGGTCATCGACTACGCCCAGCCGAACGTGGCGAAGGAGATGCACGTCGGCCACCTGCGTTCCGCGGTGATCGGCGACGCGGTGGTGCAGCTGCTGGAGTTCACCGGCGAGCACGTGGTCCGGCGTCACCACATCGGCGACTGGGGCACCCAGTTCGGCATGCTCATCCAGTACCTGGAGGAGCACCCGCACGAGCTGGACCACAAGGCCGACGAGGTCTCCGGCGAAGAGGCGATGTCGAATCTCGACCGCCTCTACAAGGCCGCCCGCAAGGTCTTCGACGCCGACGAGGAATTCAAGACCCGTGCCCGGCGCCGGGTGGTGGACCTCCAGGCGGGCGACCCGCAGACGCTGGCCATGTGGCAGAAGTTCGTCGACGAGTCGAAGATCTACTTCTTCTCCGTCTTCGAGAAGCTGGACATGGAGATCCGCGACGCGGACATCGTCGGCGAGTCGGGTTACAACGACATGCTCGCCGAGACCTGCCGCCTCCTGGAGGAGTCGGGCGTCGCGGTCCGCTCCGAGGGCGCCCTCTGCGTCTTCTTCGACGACATCAAGGGCCCGGACGGCAACCCGGTCCCGCTGATCGTGCAGAAGTCGGACGGCGGCTACGGCTACGCGGCGACCGACCTGTCCGCGATCCGCGACCGCGTCTTCACCATCAAGGCGAACACGCTCCTGTACGTCGTGGACGCCCGCCAGTCGCTCCACTTCAAGATGGTCTTCGAGACGGCCCGCCGCGCCGGCTGGCTGAACGACGACGTCGAGGCGGTCCAGCTCGCCTTCGGCACGGTCCTCGGCAAGGACGGCAAGCCGTTCAAGACCCGTGAGGGCGAGACGGTCCGCCTGGTCGACCTCCTCGACGAGGCGATCGATCGTGCCTCGGCGGTCGTGCGCGAGAAGGCCCAGGACCTCTCCGAGGCGGAGATCGCCGAGCGCGGCACGCAGGTGGGCATCGGCGCGGTGAAGTACGCCGACCTGTCGACGTCGGCGAACCGCGACTACAAGTTCGACCTGGAGCAGATGGTCTCGCTCAACGGCGACACCTCCGTCTACCTCCAGTACGCCTACGCCCGTATCCAGTCGATCCTGCGCAAGGCCGGCGCCTCCCGCCCCGCCGCGCACCCCGGGCTGGAGCTGCACGAGGCGGAGCGCGCGCTGGGCCTGCACGCGGACTCGTTCGCGGCGACGGTCGCGGAGGCGGCGAGCGAGTACGCCCCGCACAAGCTGGCGGCGTACCTGTTCCAGCTGGCGTCCCTGTACACGACGTTCTACGACAAGTGCCCGGTCCTGAAGGCCGAGACGCAGGAGCAGATCGAGAACCGCCTGTTCCTCTGCGACGTCACGGCCCGCACGCTCCACCGGGGCATGGAACTGCTGGGCATCCGGACGCCCGAGCGGCTCTGACGCCGGGTTCTCCCGCGACCGCATCGAGGGCGGCACTCCCCCAGGGGGTGCCGCCCTCGGGCGTCAGCGCTGCGCCGTGGTGTTCGCGCCGTCCAGGGTCTCCCGGACGAGGTCCGCGTGCCCGGCGTGCTGGGCGGTCTCCCTGATCAGGTGCAGCAGGATCCGGCGCGCGGACCAGAACTCGGGCTCCGGCGGGGACCAGGGCGTCTTCGGCAGCGGCACGCTGACGTCCAGGTCCGGCAGCGCGGACACCGCCTCCTCGGTGGCCCGGGCGGCCGACGCGTAGCGCTCCAGCAGCGCGGGGAGCGTGTCGCCCTCGGCCATGCGGTACTGCGCCGTGTCGAGCATGCCGTCGGGCAGTTCACCGTCGCGCTCGGAGATGATCCGGGTCCACATCTCCTCTCCCGTGGCGAGGTGCTTCACGATGCCGCCGAGCGTCAGCTCGCTCACCGTCGTACGCTGCCCGGCCTGCGCGTCGGTGAGTCCGCGCACGGTGATCAGCAGCAGCGCGCGCTGCTCCGCGAACGCGGCGAGCAGGTCCGTCTTCTCGGAGGAAGTGGTCATGTCCCAACCGTAGGCAGCAAGTAGGTCAGTTGCTGTCCGCTACGGCGGTCGTCGGCCGGGGCGGATTGTCAGTGCGCGGCTCTACAGTCACCACCATGGCGACTCTTCCCAACCTCCTGCCGAAGCTGGCGGCAGACCCGAGCGGCGGCTCGCTCGGCCTCCGACTCCCCGCCGGGACGCTCCTCGACACCACCGACGAAGGACCCTGGCACGAGCCGTTGCTGTGGTGCGCCGGCGAACGGGCCGTCCCGGGCGGCTGGACGGCGCTGGAGCCGGCCCGTCGTGCGGGCCTCCTGCCGGTCGTCCTCGAGACGGGCGACGGCCACGGCGGCCCGGAGCGCTGGGAGTTGATGCCGGGCGTGGTGTCCTACCCCGGGGACCACGACGCCGAGGAGGTCCTGGCGGAGTACTGGGAAGAGCACGCCGCGCAGGGCGAAGCCTGGCCCGGCCCGGCCGATGCCGCCCCCGGGGCCCAGGACCCGGACACCGTGGCCGCCGGCACCGCGGACGCCCTGCTCGACGACGGCGGCCCCCTCAAGGACCCCCGTCTCGCCCTCGTCCCGGCCCGTCGCAGCGCGGACATCCCGACGGCGATCGGCTGGACGGGCCCGGCGAACCACGAGGGCGACACGGCCCGGCTCAGCGCGGTGCTCCGCTCCTGGGAGGACCGCTTCGGCATACGCCTCATAGCCCTCGGCTTCGACCACCTGCTGGTGTCCGTGGCCACCCCGCCCACCACCCCGGCCGCCGCGGAAGCCGTCGCCGCCGAGCACTTCGCGTTCTGCCCGGACAACATTTGGCAGGGCGCCGATCCGACGCTGCGGGCCTACGCCGAGCACCAGGTCCTCGACCAGCCGGTCTGGCACTTCTGGTGGGACTGACGCGGCCCGTCAGCCGGTCAGCAGCGTCATCCCCTCCGGCGCGGTGATGCCGAACTCCTCCTCCAGGAGCCGCCGCGCCTCCGCCTCACCGGTCACCTCCCGCTCGGTGACCGTCCCGTCAGAACGGGTCTCCGCGAGGAGCCGGCCGTCCAGCAGGAGGTGCCGGGTGGCGCTGATGTGCTGGACGTAGAGGCGCCGGCTGAACGGCGAGCGCGGGTTGGTCGCGATGTGCCAGTTGATGACGTCGAAGTCGGGCTTCTCGAAGGGCTCCAGGGTGAAGGTGTACTGGCCACTCCAGTCGTCCTTCGCCAGGTCGTGGGCCTGCAGCAGCCACATCTCCAGCGGTCCGTCGTGCGGCACGTGCACCAGGCGGTGCCGCCGTCCGGCCCCGGCGAACTCGACGTCCGCGACCAGCGGCACCGGCTCCAGCAGCGCGCCGATCGCCCCGAAGCCGACGTCCGCGAGGTACGGCCGCGGTTCGCCGGGGACCTCGGCCAGCAACGCCATGTGGGTGCGCGGCCGGCTCGCGATGCTGTCGGCGCCGACGACCACCCGCGCGGCCAGCAGGGTCACCCGGAAGCCCAGCGCCTCCAGCGCGCTGGCGAACAGCGTGTTGTGCTCGTAGCAGTAGCCGCCGCGCCGGCTGTGGACCAGCTTGGCCATGAGGTCGGCCGGGTCGAGGGAGGGAGCCCTGCCGCGCAGTGCGTCGAGATTCTCGAACGGGAGGGCCCGCATGTGCGCCAGATGCACACCGCGCAGCGTGGACGGGTCGGCCCGCCGCTCCCCCTCCCACCCGATCCGCCGGAGATACACGTCGAGGTCGAACGGTATGGAGTCGAGCATGGCGTCACCGTAATCACACCCGGCCCACCCCGTCCGCGGCCCACAGGCGGAAATGCCGCTCCGCCGTTGGTCCTAGGCCCCCGGCGTACGGGCCCGAAGCCCGTTGCCCAGCCGCCGCAGTCCTTCCTCGATCTCCTCCGGCGTCTGCGTCACGAAGCACAGCCGCAGGGTCGTCCGGTCGGGCGGGCCGGCGTAGAAGGGAGCGCCGGGGACGTACGCCACGTCGTGCCGCACCACCTGCGGCAGCAGGGCCGTCGTGTCGTACGGCTCGGGCAGACGCACCCAGAGGAACATGCCGCCCTCGGGCCGGTTCCAGACCGACCCCTCGGGCAGCGCCCCTTCGAGCCCGGAGAGCATGGCGTCGCGGCGTTCGCGGTACACGCCGGCGACGCGGGCGACATGGGCGTCGAGGTCGTTGTCGGCGAGGTAGCGGGCCGCGGCGAGCTGGTTGACGGTCGGGGTGTGCAGGTCGGCGGCCTGCTTGGCGACGGCACAGGCGCGCCGCAGCTCTCCGGGCGCCCGTAGCCAGCCCAGCCGGAGACCGGGTGCCATCACCTTGGAGAAGCTGCCGAGCAGGACCGTACGGTCCTCGGCGCCCGCGAGGGAGGCGATCCACGGCATGCGTTCACCGTCGTACCGCAGCTCCCCGTAGGGGTCGTCCTCGATGATCCACAGCCCGCGCCGGGCGGCGACGGCGGCCACGGCGGCGCGCCGCCCGGCCGTCAGCGTCCGGCCGGTGGGGTTCTGGAAGGTGGGCACGGTGTAGAGCAGCTTGGGCCGCTCACGGACGACGAGTTCCTCCAGTGCCTCGGGATCGACGCCGTGCTCGTCTCCGGGCACGGCCACGATCCGCGCTCCGGCGAAGCCGAAGGCCTGAAGTGCCGCCAGGTAGCAGGGGTTCTCGACGAGGACGGTGTCCCCGGGTTCGAGGAGGGCGGTGGCCAGGAGGGAGAGGGCCTGCTGGGAGCCGGTGGTGACGAGCAGGCCGTCGGGATCGGTCGGCAGGCCGCGCGCGGTGTTACGGGCGGCGAGCGCGTCCCGCAGCGCGGGTTCGCCCTCGGTCGTGGAGTACTGCAGCGCCCGCGCGGGCGCCTCGGCGAGCACGGCCTCGTACGCGGCGGCGATGCCCCGGCCGTCGAACAGCTCCGGTGCCGGGAGCCCGCCCGCGAAGTTGATCACCTCGGGGCGGGCGGTGACGGCGAGGATGTCCCGTACGGGAGAGCCGCCGACGGACCGGGCCCGCGCGGCCAGGGGCGGCACGGGAGAGCGGGTGGGCAGGGGCTCGGCGACGGTCATGACACGGCTCCTTGGGCTGCGGTGACGCCTGGTGCCCCGCAGCCTAAGGAAGTACGTGCCGTCTACAAGCAGGTTTCCGGGATCCGGACGCCCCGCCGATCATGCCGCGGAACCTTGGCTCACGCCTTGGCACCGATCGCCGCGTACACGTTGATGTCCGCGTCCGTCACGTCGTTGATGTCGCGGTAGCGCACCTTCTCGATCTCCTCCAGCCCGGCGAGGAAGGACTCCTCCGGCTGCTCGGGTACGGGAGCGGCGTGGTCGGGCCGCCAGCGGTGCGCGGGGACGACCCCCGGGTCGGCGATCTCCACCCGGTTCTCCGTGAAGAACCGCTCGACGTCGGCCCGGGAGCGCAGCACGAAGGTGAACCCGCGCTCGGTGTACGTCCGCTGGACCGCGCGGATGTTCTCGGGGTTGAGGTCCTCGGTGAGGTGGCTCAGCACCAGCCGGCTGCCGGCGGGCAGTTCGTCGAGCAGTTCGCTCACCAGCGGATACGCCTCCTCGTCCGCGACGAAGTGCAGGATCGCGACCAGGCAGAGCGCGACCGGCCGGTCGAAGTCCAGGGTCTTGGCGGCCTGTTCGAGGATGCGGGCCGGGTCCCGCAGATCGGCGTCGATGTAGTCCGTGCGCCCCTCGGGGCCGCTGGTCAGCAGCGCGCGTGCGTGCGTGAGCACCACGGGGTCGTTGTCGACGTACACGACCCGCGACTCGGGCGCGATGCGCTGCGCGATCTGGTGCACGTTCTCGGCGGTGGGCAGGCCGGTCCCGATGTCGAGGAACTGCCGGATGCCGTCCTGCTCCACGAGCGTGGTCACCGCGCGCCGGAGGAAGTCGCGGTTGTGCCGTACGTCGAGGTACCCGCGCGGGTTGGCGGCCAGCGCGGCGGCGGCCGCGTTCCGGTCGGCGGCGTAGTGGTCCTTGCCGCCGAGGAAGACGTCGTAGACCCGGGCCGGGTGCGCCTTGCTGCTGTCGATCCTCCTCTGCAGCTCGGCGGGATCCTGGCTGAGGGCGTCACCGGACATGGACGTCTCCCTGAAAGCAGGTGGTTCAAACAGCAACCACTACGACGGTCAACAACCTAACGGTTCAACGGATTTGATGGTGCCCGTGCGGAACGGCCACCACGGAGCACGCCCCCGGGACTACTCCGTCGTCCCCTCCTCGACCCACTTCTCGCCGCCCAGCGGGAACTCGTACGCCGGACGCCCGTTGTTGCCGCTCGTACGGAAGGGCCGGCCGTGGTCGTCCACGGTCAGCGTGCCCGTCCGGTTGCCGCTGGACCAGCGCAGTTCCAGATACCAGCTGACGTCGTATGCGGAGGCGTCGGCCCGGATGTAGTACACCTCGGGATCGGACTCGCTCACCTTGAACGGGAAGGCGGCGTGCCCCGCCTCCGGCACGACGCCGGGGCGGGCCGCATCGAGGGCGACCGTGAAGAAGCGGGTGGGCACCCCACCGCCGCAGCCGACACCCGGATACCCCATGGCGTAGTCGTTCCAGGCGAGCGGCGCACGCTTCCCGGCCATACGGACCGTCAGTCCCTTGACGACCACGGTCTCCTTCCCCGTCCCCTGCACGGTCAGCTTCAGGAACTGCTCCCCCGACGGCACGGCCCCCGTCGCCGCCACCCAGCCGGGCGCGTCCTGTTCCAGCGGCGGCGGCCCGACCCGCCCCGGCGGCAGATCGATCAGATAGCGCTGGGAGCACGGGCTCTCCCAGGCGTGCGGTTCCGTGTCCACGGCGAGAGGCGCGGAGGCGGGGGCGGTTCCACGCCCAGGGCGGTCGTCGCCGGTGCCGCTACCCGTGCCGGTGGCGGTGCCGTTGCCGTTGCCGTTGCCGTTGCCGGGCGAAGCTGAACTGGGGGACGCGGAGGCAGGCCCCTCCCCCGTGCCCTTGTCTTTCCCCTTGTCCTTGTCTCCGCCGGCCGCGGAAGACGAACTGGCCGGGGGTGACACGGAAGCCGCCCTGCCCGCCTCCTGCCCGCCACCACCGCCGGAAGCCGCCGCGCCGCGCCGCCCCTCGTCGTCCGTCCCGCCGGAGGGAACAGCCACGGCGAGACCGACCCCACCGAGGACCACGGCCACGGCGACACCGGCGAGGAGAGCGCGGCGGGGACGCCGACCGGTGCGCTCCTCCGGCGCGGGCGCGTCGGCATCCGCGGGTCCGGCCTCCGGCGCAGGAACGCCGGCACCCACGGATTCGGCCTCCGGCGCGAGAACGTCGGCCCCCGGAGCGGTCACCTCCGGTGTGGTCACCTCTGGCGCGGTCACCTCCGGAGAGCTCACCTCCGGAGAGCTCACCTCCGAGGAAGCCACCTCCGGGGAGGCCGCCTCGGAAGGGCCACCCCCCGTTCCCCCACCCCCCGCGCCGCCACTCCCCTTGCGCACCCGCCCCGCATCCGCCAGCACCCACCACCGGTGCAGCTCGACGAGTTCCTCCGGCGACGCCTTGCACAGCCGGGCGAGCCGCTCCACCGGCGCGTAGTCGGTCGGCACGGCATCCCCGTTGCAGTACCGGTGCAGCGTCGACGTACTCATGTGGAGCCGCTTGGCGAGCACCCCGTAGCTCAGCCCCGAGCGCTCCTTCAACTCCCCCAGCAGCGCGGCGAAATGCGCCGCGGCCGTGTCTTCCGACACCGTTCCTCCATGCCCCGTGTCCCGTTCCCCCGTTCCAGGGAATGACTGTTCTCCCTGGTCAAAGCAGGTGCGGGCGTTCCAACGTCCCTGATCGTCCGCCGGGTCTGGCGGCCGGGACGGACCACCGCACAAGCTCTGGTCATCCAAGCACGCCGCTCCCGGCCCACCGGCAGCGCGACCCGCCTGGGCCTGCTTCCCAACCGCCTTTGTCCGAAAGGAAACGCAGTCATGCGCAAGTACCACGCCCTCCCCGTAGTCCTCCTGGCCGCCCTCACTCTGACTGCCTGTCAGGGCGGCACGGGCACGAAGGACGAAGGCGCGGCGCACCCCGAGCCCGCCTCGGCGACCGTCACGGCGACGCACCCGGCCGAGGACGGCGGCAGCGGGAAGGCAACGAGCGGCGCGAGGGGTACGCAGGGCACGAGCGGCGGGACGGGCCCGCAGGCCACGAAGGGCAGCAAGGCCGCGAAGGGCACCACGGCCACCCGCGTCTCCTGCAACGGCTCCAACACCACCGTCACCGCCCGGCCGGTCACCCGCCCCCTCAACCACATGCTGCTCACGGTCAAGAACACCGGCTCGAAGATGTGCGACCTCACCTACTACCCGGTGCTGCGCTTCGACGAGATGCAGTGGGCCCCGCAGCCGGTCGAGGACTCCAAGCCGCAGGCGGTGACGACGCTGGCCCCCGGCGAGTCCGGCTACGCGGGTGTCTCGCTGTCGGCGGCCGACGGCAGCGGCGAAGGGGGCACCACCGGCCGCAAGCTCACGGTCGGTTTCCAGGGCCGCACGCCGAACAGCGACGGCGGCCCCTCGGCGCTCCCCACCCTGCCGGCCAAGGGCGTGTACTACGACAGCACCCTGACGGTCACCTACTGGCTGCGCGACATGGACGACGCGCTGAGCTACTGATCCTTGAGCTTCTGGGCCACTTCGGTGGCCCAGTAGGTGAGGATGCTCCGGGCGCCGGCCCTGCGGATGCCGGTCAGGGCCTCCATGATCGCCCGGTCCCGGTCGATCCAGCCCTTCTCGGCGGCGGCCTCGATCATCGAGTACTCGCCGGAGATCTGATAGGCGGCGACGGGCACGTCCACGGCGTCCGCGACCCGGGCGAGGATGTCCAGGTAGGGACCGGCCGGCTTGACCATCACCATGTCGGCGCCCTCCTCCAGGTCGAGGGCGAGCTCGCGCAGCGACTCACGCACATTCGCGGGATCCTGCTGGTAGGTCTTCCGGTCCCCTTGCAGGGACGAGCCGACGGCCTCCCGGAACGGCCCGTAGAACGCGGAGGCGTACTTCACGGTGTAGGCGAGGATGGCGACGTCCTCCCGCCCGATCTGGTCGAGGGCGTCGCGGACGACCCCGACCTGCCCGTCCATCATCCCGCTGGGCCCGACGACATGGGCGCCGGCATCGGCCTGCACCTGGGCCATCTCGGCGTACCGCTCCAGGGTCGCGTCGTTGTCGACCCGCCCCTGCGCGTCGAGGACGCCGCAGTGCCCGTGGTCGGTGGTCTCGTCGAGGCACAGGTCGGACATGACGAGCAGATCGTCGCCGACCTCGGCCCGCACGTCCCGGAGAGCGACCTGGAGGATCCCGTCCGGATCGGTCCCCGGCGTGCCGAGCGCGTCCTTCTTCGACTCCTCCGGCACGCCGAAGAGCATGATCCCGGAGATCCCCGCGGCGACCGCCTCCGCGGCGGCCTTCTTCAGACTGTCCCGGGTGTGCTGCACGACCCCCGGCATGGCGGCGATCGGCACGGGCTCGCTGACGCCCTCCCGCACGAAGGCCGGGAGGATGAGATCGGCGGGGTGCAGCCGGGTCTCGGCAACCATCCGACGCATGACGGGGTTGCTCCGCAAACGCCGCGGCCGGGAACCGGGGAAAGATCCGTACGTCGACATGGCCTCTACGCTACGCCCGCCCGAAACCCCCCGATACCGACGCACTGTCGGCGCACAGCGGCCCCGCCGGGCCGCGCCCACCCACAATGCGCCCGCCACCCCCCAGGTCCATCCTGAGAACAGCAAGGACATGCACAAGGACCCCGACGGCCCGCCCCCTTCGCCGCCGCCGTCCCTCCGTACCCGCCCCCACGGAGGACGCGATGACCGCCCCCCACCACACGCCCGACCTCTTCGCCCTCTCAGAGATGAACGGCCCCGTCCTGCGTCCCGGCGATCCCGCCTACGCCGACGAAGTCACCGGCTTCAACCTGGCCGCCCTCCACACCCCGGACGTGGTGGTGGGCGCCACCGGCCCGGACGACGTCGTCACCGCCATGCGCTGGGCGAACGCCACCCGGACCCCCGTCGCCGTTCAGGCCACCGGCCACGGCGCCAACTTCCCCATCGAGCAGGGCCTTCTGATCAGCACGGCCCGCATGACGGACGTGCAGGTGGACCCCACCACCCGCACCGCCAGGATCGCCGCGGGCGCGAAGTGGAGCCACGTCATGGCCGCGGCCGCCCCGCACGGCCTGGCCGGTCTCTGCGGCACCTCCACGGACGCGGGCGTCATCGGCTACGTCCTCGGCGGCGGACTGCCGGTCCTCGGCCGTGCCTACGGCTACGCCGCCGACCTGGTCCGCTCCTTCGAGGTCGTCACCCCGGACGGCCACCTGCGCGAGTCGGACCCCCGGCACGAACCGGAACTGTTCTGGGCCCTGCGCGGCGGCAAGGGCAACGTGGGCGTGGTGACCTCGCTGATCACCGAACTGCTCCCCCTCCCCCGCGTCTACGGCGGCGGCATCTACTGCCATGCCGAGCACACGGAGGCCCTGATGCACGCCTGGAGGGACTGGACCCACACCGTCCCGGACGAGATGTGCAGCATGTTCTCGGTCCTGCGCCTGCCGCCCATCCCGCAGATCCCGGAGCCCCTGCGCGGCGGTTTCTGGGCCAGGGTCGCGATCGCCTGGCCGGGCGACCCGGCCGAGGGCGAGGCACTGATCGCCCCGATCCGGGAAGCCGCGCCGGTGGCCGTCGACCTGGTCGAGGAGATGGACTACGCGGCGCTGGACCGCATCCACATGGAACCGCAGGACCCGCTCCCGGCACGGGAGTGCTGCCTGCTCCTGCGCGACCTGCCCCCCGACGCCGTCGGCACGTTCCTGGAACAGGTCGGCCCCTCGGTCGGCGCCGACCACCCCCTGCTGGTCGCCTCGCTGCGCCACATGGGCGGCGCGCTGGCCCGCCCGGCCCCCGTCGAGGACGCCGTCTGCTCCCGCGACGCCCGCTACTTCATGGAGTCGGTCGGCATCATGCCCGCCCCACCCGTGGCCGAGGCCGTCGAACAGGCGACCCGCCGCCTCTACACGGCCATGGCCCCCTACGGCACGGGCCGCACCATGGTCAACATCCACGGCACCCCCGGCGACGAACAGGACCGCGCCCGCGCCTGGACCCCCGAGGTCTACGCACGCCTACGCCACGACAAGGCCACCTACGACCCGGCAAACCTGCTCCGCTACGGCCACGCGGTGACACCCGCGTAGCCGCAGCAGGAAGAAGTCGCCCGGACCTCAGGTCGTCGAACGCCGCCGCCGAGCCCCGGGACGCCGCTCGCTCGGCCGCGTCACGGGATCCCCGGCCTCCACAGCCGCCGCCCGGCGCTTCGCGCCGAAGTCGGCCAGGGCCTCCGCCAGCTTGTGCACGGACGGCTCGGGAGCCATCACGTCCACCCGGAGCCCGTGCTCCTCGGCGGTCTTCGCCGTGGCCGGGCCGATGCACGCGATCACGGTGACGTTGTGCGGCTTGCCGGCGATGCCGACCAGGTTCCGCACCGTGGAGGACGACGTGAACAGCACGGCGTCGAAGCCACCGCCCTTGATCGCCTCGCGCGTCTCCGCCGGCGGCGGCGAGGCCCGCACGGTCCGGTAGGCCGTGACGTCGTCGACCTCCCAGCCGAGCTCGATCAGTCCGGCGACCAGCGTCTCCGTGGCGATGTCGGCACGCGGCAGGAAGACTCTGTCGATCGGGTCGAAGACCGGGTCGTAGGGCGGCCAGTCCTCCAGCAGCCCTGCGGCCGACTGCTCACCGCTCGGCACCAGGTCCGGCTTCACGCCGAACGCGATCAGCGCCTTCGCCGTCTGCTCGCCGACGGCCGCGACCTTGATGCCCGCGAAGGCACGCGCGTCGAGCCCGTACTCCTCGAACTTCTCCCGCACGGCCTTGACCGCGTTCACCGAGGTGAAGGCGATCCACTCGTAGCGGCCCGTGACGAGCCCCTTGACCGCGCGCTCCATCTGCTGGGGCGTGCGCGGCGGCTCGACGGCGATCGTCGGCACCTCGTGCGGCACGGCCCCGTACGACCGCAACTGGTCGGAGAGCGACGCCGCCTGCTCCTTGGTCCGCGGCACGAGCACCTTCCAGCCGAACAGCGGCTTGGACTCGAACCACGCGAGCTGGTCGCGCTGGGCGGCGGCGGAACGCTCACCGACCACGGCTATCACCGGCCGGCCGCCCTCGGGCGAGGGCAGCACCTTGAGCTGCTTCAGCGTCTGCGCGATCGTGCCGAGCGTGGCGGTCCAGGTGCGCTGCCGGGTGGTGGTGCCGGCGACGGTGACCGTCATCGGGGTGTCCGGCTTGCGCCCGGCGGAGACGAGCTCGCCGGCCGCCGCGGCGACGGAGTCGAGCGTCGTGGAGACGACGACCGTGCCGTCCGACGCCCCGACCTCCGTCCAGCAGCGGTCCGACGCCGTCCGCGCGTCCACGAACCGCACGTCCGCGCCCTGCGCGTCCCGCAGCGGCACACCGGCGTACGCGGGCACACCGACGGCGCTCGCGATGCCGGGGACGACCTCGAAGGGCACCCCGGCGGCGGCGCACGCCAGCATCTCCTCGGCGGCGTACGTGTCGAGGCCCGGGTCCCCGGACACGGCACGCACGACCCGCCTGCCGCCCCGCGCGGCCTCCATGACAAGATGTGCGGCATCCCGCACCGGGGGGACGGCCGCGGTGGTTGACGTGCCGTCAACTACCGTCAGCTGGGGCGCTCCTGTGCCCGGAGCCGGATCCTGGGAAGGATCCGTGTCCGTGTGCACTTCGGAGACGCCCTGCCTGGCGTGCTGACGTACGACGTCGAGCACCTCGTGCTCGGCGACGAGGACGTCAGCGTTCGCCAGTGCCTCCACGGCGCGCAGAGTCAGCAGTCCCGGATCTCCGGGTCCGGCACCCAGGAAGGTGACGTGCCCGTGTTCAGGACCGGCGGAAAGGGTGGTGGGGCTCAATGTGCTCGCTCCCCCATCAGACCGGCCGCGCCCTGGGCGAGCATCTCGGCCGCGAGTTCGCGACCGAGCGCCATTGCCCCGTCGTGCGTCTCGGGCACGGGACCGGTGGTGGACAGCTGCACCATGCGCGTGCCGTCGGTGGTCCCGACGACCGCGCGCAGGCGCATTTCCTTGACAATCTGCCCGTCGGCCAGCAGGTCGGCCAGCGCACCCACAGGTGCGCTGCAACCGGCCTCCAGGGCGGCGAGCAGTGATCGCTCTGCCGTCACGGCGATCCGCGTGAACGGGTCGTCGAGCTCGGCGAGCGTGGCGACGAGGTCCGCGTTGCCCGCGGTGCACTCGATCGCCAGGGCCCCCTGGCCGGGGGCGGGCAAAACCGTGTCGACCGACAGGAAGTCGGTCACTTCGTCACCGCGGCCGATGCGGTTCAGTCCGGCGGCGGCCAGCACGACGGCGTCGAGTTCGCCGCTGCGCACGAATCCGATCCGGGTGTCGACGTTGCCGCGGATCGGGACCGTCACTATGTCCAGGCCGTGGCTGCGCGCGTACGCGTTGAGCTGCGCCATGCGGCGCGGCGAACCCGTACCGATGCGGGCCCCGGAGGGCAGGTCGGTGAACTTCAGCGCGTCCCGGGCGACGATCACGTCCCGCGGGTCCTCGCGCACCGGCACGGCGGCCACGACCAGTTCGTCGGGCTGCGTGGTCGGCAGGTCCTTCAGCGAGTGCACCGCGAAGTCGACCTCGCCCTTGAGCAGTGCGTCGCGCAGGGCGGTCACGAACACGCCGGTGCCGCCGATCTGGGCGAGCTGCTCGCGCGAGGTGTCGCCGTACGTGGTGATCTCGACGAGCTCCACGGGCCGCCCGGTCACCTGGCTCACGGCTTCCGCCACCTGCCCGGACTGGGCCATGGCGAGCCTGCTGCGCCGGGTGCCGAGCCTCAGCGTCTTGTCGGTCATGCCGGCCCTCGGTCTTTCTCGGTGGTGCTGTCCTCGGCCCGGGAGACGGCGGCCACCGTCTCGGGGTCGAGGTCGAACAGGGTCCGCAGCGCGTCCGCGTACCCGGCGCCGCCGGGTTCGGCCGCGAGTTGCTTGACCCGCACGGTCGGCGCGTGGAGCAGTTTGTCGACCACGCGCCGCACGGTCTGGGTGATCTCCGCTCGGTGTTTGTCGTCGAGACCGGGCAGCCGCCCGTCCAGCCGGGCGATCTCGCCGGCCACGACGTCGGCGGCCATGGTGCGCAGGGCGACCACGGTCGGTGTGATGTGCGCGGCCCGCAGGGCTGCCCCGAAGGCCGCGACCTCGTCGGAGACGATACGCCGGACCTGGTCCACATCGGCAGCCATCGGAGCGCCCGCGGAAGCCTCCGCCAGCGACTCGATGTCCACCAGCCGCACCCCGGACAGCCGGTGCACGGCCGCGTCGATGTCGCGCGGCATCGCGAGGTCGAGCAGGAAGAGCACGGGCTCGGGCCGCTGCGGCTCCTCGACCGGCTCGGGCCGGCGCCGCTCGGGGATCCGGCCGACGGTGGCGACGGTCGCGGCGAGCGCGGCGATGGCCTCGGTGTCCGCGGCCGGGTCGAGCGTGCCGGCCGTTCCCGGCCGGGCCGAACCGCCCGCCGCACGCTGGGCGCCGCCCACCGTGCCCTTGTCCACCCACGCCGCGTGCTGCTCCAGCTCGGCGGCGGCCATCCCGGCCACGGCCGCCTCGCCCAGCACGGAGAATCCGGCGGTGCCCTGCACCGAGGACAGCTCCAGCGGGCAGCCGTCCTCGCTGCCGAGGCTGGTGCCCGACGGACCACTGCGCTGCGCCCCGGCCGTACGGGCGGAGTCGCCGCCCGGCGCCGACGGTCCGTCCTCGCCGGGCACCGCCGACGGCGGAGTACGGCCCTCGATCGCCTCGGCGACCGACTCGGCCGTCAGGACCAGGCCCGTCGCGCCGGTGCAGGAGACGGTGACGTCGGCACGTGTCAGCTCGGCCGGCACCGACTCCATCGGTACCGCGCGGGCCGCCACGTCCGTGTCGTCGCCCTCCATGAGGATCTGGGCGAGGCGCTCGGCGCGGTCGAAGGTGCGGTTGGCCACGACGATCTCGGTGACACCGGCCCGCGCGAGCGTGGCGGCGGCCAGGGAGGACATCGACCCGGCCCCGATGACCAGGGCCTTCTTGCCCCGCGCCCATTGCTGTACGTCCCCGCCCCGGGCCAGCTGCTCCAGGCCGAAGGTGACCAGGGACTGGCCGGCGCGGTCGATGCCGGTCTCGGAGTGGGCGCGCTTGCCGACCCTGAGGGCCTGCTGGAACAGGTCGTTCAGGAGGCGGCCGGCGGAGTGCAGTTCCTGGGCCCGGGCCAGCGAGTCCTTGATCTGGCCGAGGATCTGCCCCTCGCCGACGACCATGGAGTCCAGTCCGCAGGCCACCGAGAACAGGTGGTGGACGGCCCGGTCCTCGTAGTGCACGTAGAGATAGGGAGTGAGCTCCTCCAGGCCGACCCCGCTGTGCTGGGCGAGCAGCGTGGACAGCTCGGCGACACCGGCGTGGAACTTGTCGACGTCGGCGTAGAGCTCGATGCGGTTGCAGGTGGCGAGCACCGCGGCCTCGGTGGCCGGTTCGGCGGCGACCGTGTCCTGGAGCAGCTTGATCTGCGCGTCCGCGTTCAGCGAGGCCCGCTCCAGCACGCTGACCGGGGCGCTGCGGTGGCTGAGTCCGACGACGAGGAGGCTCATGCCGGCATCACGGCGGGCATGTCCCCGTCGGGCCCCTGGTCGGTGGACTCGCTGCGGGCGGCGGCGGCCGGGACGCCCCCGTCGGAGGCGGCGGCCTCCTCGCCGGCCTTGCGCTGCTCGTGGAAGGCGAGGATCTGCAGCTCGATGGAGAGGTCGACCTTGCGCACGTCGACGCCGTCCGGGACGGACAGCACGGTCGGCGCGAAGTTCAGGATGGAGGTGACACCGGCGGCCACGAGCCGGTCGCAGACCGCCTGGGCGGCACCGGCGGGGGTGGCGATGACGCCGATGGACACGCCGTTGTCCTGGATGATCTTCTCCAGGTCGTCGGAGTGCTGCACCGGGATACCGGCGACGGGCTTGCCGGCCATGGCCGGGTCGGCGTCGATGAGCGCGGCGACCCGGAAGCCACGGGAGGCGAAACCGCCGTAGTTGGCGAGGGCGGCGCCGAGGTTACCGATACCGACGATCACAACCGGCCAGTCCTGGGTGAGCCCCAGTTCGCGGGAGATCTGGTACACGAGATACTCGACGTCGTAGCCGACACCCCTGGTCCCGTACGACCCGAGGTAGGAGAAGTCCTTGCGCAGCTTCGCGGAGTTGACCCCCGCCGCGGCCGCGAGCTCCTCGGAGGAGACCGTGGGAACCGAGCGCTCCGACAGCGCGGTCAGAGCGCGGAGGTACAGCGGAAGCCGGGCGACGGTGGCCTCGGGAATCCCTCGGCTGCGGGTCGCCGGTCGGTGAGTTCGGCCAGTTGCCACGGTGCTCCTGCGGGTAGAGCGGGGCTGTAGGCGGTCATACGTCCCTACATGACCGCCCCGTCGAAAGCAGGCTATGTCTTTGTGAACGCGTGCACAAAGATGGTGTCCGATTTGCCCGGCCAACGTGACCGGGGTCACGCGCCCCCGGCGCATACGCAGGGAACCGGCGCATTCGCACGACCGTTCCTTGTCTTCTGGGGGCAAAACCGCACACTCTCCTCAGTGAATCCCGCCCCCGAGACCAAGCCGCCATCGATCCTAAGCGACCCGGCGGCCGCTTTGGACTGCTCGGTCAGTCGCTCACCGGGCGGGATCAGTCGGTCAGCGCCTTGCGCAGGCGGTCCTCGTTCACGCGCCAGAACGTGTGCTGCCTGCCGTCCACCAGCACGACCGGGATCTGCTCCCAGTACTGGTCGTGCAGTTCCCGATCCTCGGTGATGTCCTTCTGCTCCCAGGGGACTCCGAGATCACCGCACACCTTCTCCACAACGAGCTGTGCGTCATCACACAGATGACAGCCGGGCTTGCGGATCAGGGTGACGAGCCGGTCCCGAGGGGGCCTGCGGCGGAAGAGGGGACTCATGTCGGCCATTGTCCCGCGCCCGCGGACAAGCGGAACCCTCGCGAAAGAGCCAGGGGACACGCCGACCGCGTTCGTCCCGCGCGGCATCTTTAACGACACGCTTGCCGAGAGTTCACAGGCTCCCAACCTCTCGACTCCGGAACCCCCGAACAAACTGGCTATGCTCACGCCATGGCCGCTCTAGGATGGCTCACTCCCCGTAGGCGCTCCGCCACGGCGCGGAGCGTTTTGGCAGGCGAGGCCTCGGCGGAGGCAGCCCGCAAGTCCACGCAGGAAGCCGCCGGCACGACCGAGGAACCGCAGTTCCCGGTGCACGGCGACGACCGGGCCGCCGCCTTCTTCGACCTGGACAACACCGTCATGCAGGGCGCCGCGATCTTCCACTTCGGGCGGGGCCTGTACAAGCGGAAGTTCTTCGAGACGCGCGACCTCGCGAAGTTCGCCTGGCAGCAGGCGTGGTTCCGGCTCGCCGGGGTCGAGGATCCCGAGCACATGCAGGAGGCCCGCGAGTCGGCCCTGTCGATCGTCCAGGGCCACCGCGTCGCCGAACTCCAGTCGATCGGCGAGGAGATCTACGACGAGTACATGGCCGAGCGCATCTGGCCCGGTACCCGCGCCCTCGCCCAGGCCCACCTGGACGCGGGCCAGAAGGTCTGGCTGGTGACGGCCGCCCCCGTCGAGATCGCCACGGTCATCGCCCGCCGCCTCGGCCTGACCGGCGCCCTCGGCACGGTCGCCGAGTCCGTCGACGGCGTCTACACCGGCAAACTCGTCGGCGAACCGCTGCACGGCCCCGCGAAGGCCGAGGCCGTCCGCGCCCTGGCCGCCGCCGAGGGCCTGGACCTCGGCCGGTGCGCCGCCTACAGCGACTCGCACAACGACATCCCGATGCTGTCGCTGGTCGGCCACCCCTACGCCATCAACCCGGACAGCAAGCTGCGCAAGCACGCCCGCCAGCTGGACTGGCGCCTGCGCGACTACCGCACGGGCCGCAAGGCCGCCAAGGTCGGCATCCCGGCCGCGGCGGGCGTCGGCGCGGTCGCCGGCGGCACGGCGGCCGCCATCGCCCTGCACCGCCGGCGCCGCTGACCATCTGATCAAACCGGGACACCATCGTTTACGGGATGACAAACCCCGTAAATCCAACTGGCGTACCCCCACAACCTCGTGTCCAGTCCTCTTGGCTGCACACGGCCACAACACGCCCTGGACTCAGCCGCAATCCGAAGCTTTCCGATCAACAACCGTTCACTCTGCGGCACTTGATCCGGCGTCAATCGGTTACGGAAGCGACGTAATCGATGATTTGAGCAACTCGGTGTAGCAGCGCCTGCACGAAGCGTTATTCTCCTCAGACGCAATCCGGTACCCCTCCGTCGCTACGACGGGTGAAAGGTCCCGCACTGCTCGTGATGGAAGCTCTGCCTCTGGGAGTCCCGTGTACCCACACGTCGGGGTTGACGCCTCGGGCCTGGCTACGCTGCGCGCAACGGTCCAAGACCTGTTGCGCGGCTTCGTCCCCACCGCGTACGCCGTCCCCGCATTCGCCACCGCCGCGCCCGTCGGCCCGTGCTACGCACTGGCCGACGGCAGCGCTGCGGTCGGCAGACGAGGCCGCCCGTCCGGGGCGGCCACCGCGCGCCGGCCGGCCGCGGACAGCGACAGCGCCCGGATGATGGACCTCGTGGAGCGCGCCCAGGCCGGCGAGTCCGACGCCTTCGGACGCCTCTACGACCAGTACAGCGACACCGTCTACCGGTACATCTATTACCGAGTCGGAGGAAAGGCGACCGCCGAGGACCTCACCAGCGAGACCTTTCTGCGTGCCCTGCGCCGCATCGGCACCTTCACCTGGCAGGGCCGTGACTTCGGCGCCTGGCTCGTCACCATCGCCCGCAACCTCGTCGCGGACCACTTCAAGTCCAGCCGCTTCCGCCTCGAGGTCACCACCGGCGAGATGCTCGACGCCAACGAGGTCGAGCGCTCCCCCGAGGACTCCGTCCTGGAGTCCCTCTCCAACGCCGCCCTGCTCGACGCGGTGCGGCGACTCAACCCCCAGCAGCAGGAGTGCGTGACGCTCCGCTTCCTCCAGGGCCTCTCCGTCGCCGAGACCGCCCGTGTCATGGGCAAGAACGAGGGCGCCATCAAGACCCTCCAGTACCGGGCCGTCCGCACCCTCGCCCGGCTCCTCCCGGAAGACGCCCGCTGACCGCCCGGCACGCAGGGCGACATCCAACTCACGGTCCGTGAAAGTCCGTTGACTTCGGCATCCGATCAGCCGACGTCCGTAACCCAAGTGCCGCGCCACTCGTTGTGCGGGATGCAGGCTCCCTGTGGTCACCCCCTGGCCGACTCCGATCACTCGATCGTGTGGTCGTGGTCAGGGTGTGCAACCCTCAGGACCCCCTGGGGAGTCGACCGTCATGACGAGAGGAGGTGCCGCCAGTGATCGCGAACGTATCGGCGCACCGGCGGGCGAACGCCTTCGCCCAGGCCCTGGAGGAGCAGTCCGAGCAGGGCACGGCGGCCGAGCAGCCCGAAGGATCGGCACCGGCCCCGGCAGTCGCGGAACCGAGCGAACAGGCCCGCCATCTGGCGCTCGCCTCGGGTCTCGACGCGTTGCCCAAGCCGGAGCTCGACCCGGAGGTCAAGGTCGTTCAGCGGGCCCAGCTGGTGGCCGCTTTCGAGGCCATGCTGCAGGAGGGCACCGCGGGCGGCGGGGCGACGGACAGTGCGGTCCCCGAGCAGCGATCCCGGGCTCGCGGCGCACACCGCGCGAGTTCACTGAAGAAGTTCCGGCCGCGTTCCCGGCTCGCCAAGGGCCTCACCGCGGGCGGACTCAGTGTCGGGGTGGCCGCGAGCGCCTTCGGCGGTGTCTCCGCCGCCAGCTCGGACGCCCTGCCGGGTGATTCGCTCTACGGCCTCAAGCGCGGCATCGAGGACGTCACGCTCGGCCTCGCCGACGGGTCGGACGAGCGCGGCCGGGTCTACCTCGACCACGCCTCCACCCGGCTCAGCGAAGCCCGCCGCCTGATGGAGCGCGGCCGCAGCGGCCCCCTGGACCACGAGTCCCTCGGCGAGATCCGTCGTGCCCTGTCCGGCATGCGGCACGACGCGTCGGAGGGCCACCGGCTGCTGAGCGAGGCGTACGAGCGCGACCCGGACTCGCTGGGCCCCATCCAGGCCCTGTCCGCGTTCTCCCGCTCCCACCGCGAGGCCTGGGGCGAACTGCGCGAGCGACTGCCCGTCCAGCTCGGGGACGTCAGCGAGCAGGTGTCGTCGGTGTTCGACGCCATAGACGAGGACGTCGCCCCGCTGCGGTCCCTGCTGCCCGAGCCCCCGGCCACGAGCGGCGGCGACGGCAAGCGGCAGGGCGCCTCCGAGTCGGCCCCCAGCGGCTCCTCGGGCACCGACCGCTCGACCCGCCCCAGCGACAGCGGCGGCAGGCACAGCGACGAGCGCAGCAGCGGCAGCCCCAGCCGCTCGGCCGGCTCCGGCAGCGACAGCGACGGCCTGCTCGGCGGCAACACCGGCGGCCTGCTCGACCCGCCGAAGGACAGCGAGGCGAGCACCTCTCCGTCGGCAGAGGGCAACACACCCGTCCCCGAGCCGGATGTGACACTCCCGCCGCTCCTGCCCGGTCTGCTGCCCGGGCTGGGCATCGACAGCGAGGACGCGGACTAGACCGCGACAGTGGGGGCGCCCCTCGGCCGAGGGGCGCCCCCATCGTCGTACGCCGGCGGCCTCAGCAGCCCACCGACCTCAGAAGAACACCGACCGCCGCTGCACCAGCAGCTTGTACAGCGTGTGCTGGATCTGCTCCCTGACCTGGTCGGTCAGGTTGAACATCAGCATCGGGTCCTCCGCCGCCTCCGGCGGATAGCCGTCCGTAGGGATGGGCTCGCCGAACTGGATCGTCCACTTGGTCGGCAGCGGAATCGCCCCCAGCGGCCCGAGCCACGGGAACGTCGGCGTGATCGGGAAGTACGGGAAGCCCAGCAGCCGCGCGACCGTCTTGGCGTTGCCGATCATCGGGTAGATCTCCTCCGCCCCGACGATCGAGCAGGGCACGATCGGCGTCCCCGCGCGCAGAGCCGTCGAGACGAAACCGCCGCGGCCGAAGCGCTGCAGCTTGTAGCGGTCCGCGAAGGGCTTGCCGAGGCCCTTGAAGCCCTCCGGCATCACCCCGACCAGTTCGCCCTGCTCCAGCAGCCGGGACGCGTCCTCGGCGCACGCCAGGGTGTGACCCAGCTTGCGGGCCAGCTCGTTGACCACCGGCAGCATGAACACCAGATCCGCGGCGAGGAGCCGCAGATGCCGGCCCGCCGGGTGGTTGTCGTGCACGGCGACCTGCATCATCAGGCCGTCCATCGGCAGCGTGCCGGAGTGGTTGGCGACGATCAGGGCGCCGCCCTCGGACGGGATGTTCTCGATGCCCTTCACCTCGACCCGGAAGTACGTGTCGTACAGCGGGCGCAGCAGGGACATCAGGACCTGGTCGGTGAGCTCCTCGTCGTAGCCGAAGTCGTCGACCTCGTAGTCCCCGGTGAGGCGGCGGCGCAGGAAGGCCAGGCCGCCCGCGATCCGCCGTTCCAGCCCGCCCTCGCCGTCCCGGGAAGGCTCCGGCGGCTGTTCATCGGAAGTCACAGGAACATCATCCTGCGGAACAGCCCTGGTGGGCAGGGGCTGCACCTCACGGACCGGCACGGACTCCGCGCCCGGGCGGCGGTTCCCGGCGCTCCGGCGCCGCTGGGGACGCTGCACGGCGCTCCCCCGGGATCGGTCGTCGTCGAACGGAATGACCTTGGCGTCCGCCATCGTTGATGCGCTCCTCAGTTGGCGCTCTGCGTCGGGAGGTGTCCGCCGCCCGCGAGGGGCAGGTCGGCGATCCGGTCGACGGCCCCCGCAAGGGCCTCCGGCGGAAGAAGTCCGGGGCCCTTGCTGCGGGCGAAGTCCGCGAACGTCTCCGCGGTCGTGTACTTGGGCTGGAATCCCAGCGTCTCGCGCATCTGGCCCGTGGCCACCACCCGTCCGTGCGTGAGCAGCCGGATCTGCTCGGGCGAGAAGTCCGTCATGCCCAGCGTACGCACCAGCGAGCCCGCCCAGGTGACGGCCGGGAGCAGCAGGGGCACGGTGGGGCGACCGAGGCGCCGCGAGCACTGGGAGAGCAGCAGCACACCGTCGCCGGCGATGTTGAAGGTGCCGCTGTTGAGCGTGCCCCGCCGGGGTTCGTGCGAGCCGATCCGCAGCACCTCGATCACGTCGTCCTCGTGCACGAACTGCAGCCGCGGGTCGTAGCCGAACACGGTCGGCAGCACCGGCAGCGCGAAGTACGAGGCGAGCGGGGTGTCCGCGGTCGGGCCCAGGATGTTGGCGAACCGCAGCACGCACACGGCCACATCGGGCCGGCGGCGTGCGAAGCCGCGGACATAGCCCTCGACCTCGACGGTGTCCTTGGCGAAGCCGCCGCTGGGCAGGGACTTGGGCGGGGTCGTCTCGGTGAACACGGCCGGGTCGCGGGGCGCGGAGCCGTAGACGTTCGTGCTGGACTTCACGACCAGCCGCTGCACGGACGGGGACTTCTGGCAGGCACCGAGCAACTGCATGGTGCCGATGACGTTGGTCTCCTTCAGGGAGGCCCGGTTGCCGCTGCCCAGCGGCGTGCCCGTCACGTCCAGGTGGACGATCGTGTCGGCGCCCGTCTCGGCGAGCACCCGCGCGATTCCGGGCTGCCGGATGTCGGCCTGGATGAAGTCCGCACCGCCCAGATGGTGCTCGGGCGGCACCGCGTCCACGGCGACGACCCGGTCCACATCGGGGTCCCGCTGGATCCGCCTGACGAACCGGCCCCCCAGCTGGCGGGCCACTCCGGTCACGAGCACGACCTTGCCCAAGATCAGCGCCTTCCTTCCAGAAACCTCGTGCCCCCGCCGCGTTCCCCCGTGGGGCCAACTTAGCGGGTTGTCGTTGCGCTGTGATGACCGCCCGATGCGCGAAGTGACTGAAGCAGCCGGGGTGACTGAAGCAGCCGGGCGCAGGAGCGGAAATGCGTGTGGCCCCCCACCGGTTGGGTGGGGGGCCACAACAACGCTCTCGCGGCGTGCGCGTCGCGAACTTACTTCTTGTTGCGACGCTGAACGCGCGTGCGCTTGAGCAGCTTGCGGTGCTTCTTCTTCGCCATCCGCTTGCGCCGCTTCTTGATAACAGAGCCCACGACTACCCTCGCTCACTTCTCATCACTCGGTGTTTGGGCGCCATGGGCCCATACGACCTACGAGGGGCCAGCCTACCCGTCCGAGCGCTGAGGTCGTAATCGAGGAGGCCGGGGGGATCCCGAAGTGCCCTGGAGGGATCGCCCCGGCCCTGCCGTCAGGCGGTTTCCACCCCCACGTAACTCTCGCGGAGGTACTCGTGAACCGCTTGCTCCGGGACGCGGAATGACCGCCCCACACGGATCGCGGGCAGATGACCGCTGTGCACCAGCCGGTACACGGTCATCTTCGACACTCGCATCACCGAGGCGACTTCCGCCACGGTAAGGAACTGAACCTCGTTCAGAGGCCTCTCGCCAGCTGCAGCCATGACACACCTGAACCTTCCGCACTCGACGGCCACCGGCTTCCCCTTCCGGTGACTCTTCGTCGCTGCGTGCTCACTCCCCAATGTAGGGGCCAGTGATGCGAGTGGGGAAGAGGTGCAGCCATCGGCGACCTACTGTGACAGACACGCCCGATTGAGTACGTAGCGGGTAAGCGGCAGGTAGTAATCAGATCGCACGCCGTCATCAAGTGGAACGACGACGGACACGGACCCCTCGGCCTCCCCCACGAACAGCGCCGGGTCGTCCGTATCGGCCGGCCCGATGGCCTCGAACCCCAGCTGACCTGCTCCGCAGACCCACCCGTGGTCCCCGATCACCAGCTCGGGAAGGGGCCCGCCGGCCTCAGCGCAAGCGGCCAGTACGGTACGAACCGGGAGCGGTGAGTGCGTATGTGCGCCGGGCTCACAACCGGGGCGTTCCGCGCCCAGGGTCCGCACCAGCGCGACTCCTCGTACGTAGTCGAGGTTGTACGTGCGTAGACCGAACCGGGTCGTTATGTCGACACGACGACCCTGCGCGGGGGTGAGAACGGCACATCCCGCCGCCGACAGCGCGTCTGCCAGAGCGCCGTAGAAACCGAGCAGCCGGTGCGGATGCCCGGTGCCGAGAAGCACGGGAGCACCACGCCGGGCGGCCTCGGCGAGGCGTTCCGCGAAGGCGTCCAACGCCGCCAGGGTCCGCTCCGGATCGATCACGTCCTGGCCGGAAACATGCCGGGAATCGGCCGAAACACCACACCGGTCCGCCATCAGCTCGATCAACTCCCGCTGCCTCCAGGCACCTTCGGGATCGATACCGAGCAGCACCCGAGGGTCCCGGGCGGCGAAGAGCCGGTAACTGCGCAGGCTCTCCTCCCGCGAGGTCGCCACGGTCCCGGCGAGCCGCGCGCCCACCAGGTGCGCACGCAGGGCTTCGGTGGTCAGCACAGAAAGATCGTGCGTGACCGGGACTCCACCTGTCCCGGAAACCCGCGAACACCGCACGGTCGGCCCAGGGCCTACGCCCGGCGGCACCCCCTCACGCCAGCAGGCCCCGCAGCGGGAACACCGCCCGCCGGGCCGCCAGCACCGCCTGGTCCAGCCGGTCCGCGGGGTCGTAGCCCTCCTCCCAGCCGGACCAGGCGACGGGCCAGCGCCCGTCCGTCATCCGGGCCGGGGCCAACTGCCGCGTCCTCGCGAACACTTCCTGCCGCCAGCTCTCGGGGATCATCGCCTCGGGCTCCACGGCCCGGCCCGCCGCGATCGCGACCAGATGCGTCCACGAGCGCGGCACGACATCCACCACGGCATAACCGCCCCCGCCCAGGGCCACCCACCGTCCGTCGGCGTACTCGTGCGCCAGATCGTGACAGGCCACCTGCACCGCCCGCTGCGCGTCCAGCGACACCGCCAGATGCGCCAGCGGATCCTCGAAGTGCGTGTCGGCCCCGTGCTGCGTCACCAGCACCTGCGGCCGGAAGTCGGCGATCAGCTCCGGCACCACCGCGTGGAAGGCCCGCAGCCACCCCGCGTCCCCCGTCCCGGCCGGCAGCGCCACGTTCACCGCCGACCCCTGCGCGGAGTCCGCCCCGGTCTCCTCCGGCCACCCGGTCTGCGGGAACAGCGTCCGGGGATGCTCGTGCAGCGAGATCGTCAGCACCCGCGGGTCCTCCCAGAACGCCGCCTGGACCCCGTCCCCGTGATGCACGTCCACGTCGATGTACGCGACCCGCTCCGCCCCGAGCTCCAGCAGCCGCGCGATGGCCAGCGAGGCGTCGTTGTAGATGCAGAACCCCGACGCACCGCCCGGCATCGCATGGTGCAGCCCGCCCGCGAAGTTCACCGCGTGCAGCGCCTCACCGCGCCACACCGCCTCCGCCGCCCCCACCGACTGCCCGGCGATCAGCGACGACACCTCGTGCATCCCGGCGAACGCCGGATCATCCATCGTCCCCAGCCCGTACGACTGGTCCGCCGCCGCCGGATCCGCCGACGCAGCCTTCACCGCCCCGATGTAGTCCTGACGGTGGACGAGCCGCAGCGTCGACTCCCCGGCCGCCTTCGCGGCGACGACCTCCACCTCACGGTCCAGCCCGAAGGCATCGACCAGTCTCCGGGTCAGGGCGAGCCGGACCGGGTCCATCGGATGCCCCGGACCGAAGTCATAGCCCGTTACTGCCTCGTCCCACATCAGCTGTGCGCGGCCGCTCATGCCCGCCACCGTATCGGTCCGGTTGAGCAGCGAACGACCGGGCGTACACGAGCGTCACCAGCACCAACACCATCGGCACGAGCATGGCCCCGCGGTAGCTCCACAGATCCCCGAGCGCCCCGACCAACGGCGAACCGATCAAGAACCCCACGTAGTTGAAGACATTCAGCCGCGCGACGGCCGCATCCGAAGCCCCCGGGAACAGCCTCCCGGCCGCCGCGAACGTCTGCGGCACCAGCACACACAACCCCAGCCCCACCAGAGTGAACCCCAGCATCCCGACCCACGCCCCGGGCGCCCCGGCCACCACGGCGAACCCACCCGCCGCCACCAGCGCGCCGACCCGCACCACCGCGACCGCCCCGAACCTCCGCACCCCGAGGTCCCCGATCGCCCGCCCCAGCAGCGTGGTGACCATGTACACGTTGTACGGCACCGTCGCCAGCTGCTCCGAGCTCCCCAGCACGTCCTGCAGGTACTTGGCGCTCCAGTTGGAGACCGTCGAGTCCCCGATGTACGCGACCGTCATCACCAGACACAACGGCAACAGCCACTTGAAGACGACGGCTTGGCCCTCCTCCGCCGTCTTCTCCACCTCGGCCGCCGCATCGCCGCGATCGTCGACGTACCACCGGCTCCCCACCAGCACGGCCGGCAGCAGCACCAGCACGACCGGCAGATACGACACCCACAGCGCCAGATGCCAGTGCGCCCCCACCCACGCCAGCGAGGCCCCGACGATCCCGCCCAGGCTGTAGGCCGCGTGGAAGCTGAGCATGATGCTGCGCCCGTACGACCGCTGCAGGCTCACCCCGAGCATGTTCATCGACGCGTCCAGCACACCGACGGCGAGCCCGAACGCCGCGAGCGCGACTCCGAGCTCCACCATCCGCTCCCCGGCCCCGACCCCGAGCAGCGCCAGCAGCACCACGGGCTGGGACCACCGCAGCATCCGGCTCGGCGGCACCCGCTTCACCAGCCGCTCGGTGGTCACGCTCCCGACCCCGGCGAGGATCGGCACGGCGGCCAGAAACGCGGGCAGCAGCGCGTCGGAGACCCCGTACCGGTTCTGGATGGCCGGGATCCTCGTCACGAGCAGAGCAAAGGCGACACCCTGCACCAGGAAGCTGAACGCCAATGAGCCCCTGCCGCGCCGCAGCACATCTGTCATGGCGGCGAGCGTAGGGCCCCGGCTTACCCGTGGGTAGATACAGCCAAAGGTGAATTTCCCTCAGCTTCGACGGAGCCTCGGGTGCGGCTCACACCAGCAGGTCGGCCAGCTCCCCCATGTCGGAGAAGAGCCGGCCGGCCCCCGCCAGCTTCTCCGCCGGTGTCATGGCGGTGAACCCGTAGACGTCCATCCCCGCCGCGACGGCCGCCTGCACGCCCAGGGGACTGTCCTCGACGACGACGCACCGCTGCGGCGCGACCCCCATCCGCTCGGCCGCGTACAGGAAGAGATCGGGGGCCGGCTTCCCCCGCCCGACGTCCTGCGAACTGAAGATCCGCCCCTCGTCGAACCACCGGTCGAGCCCGGTCGTGCGATGCCCCACGCGAATCCGCTCATGGCTCCCGGAGGAGGCCACGCAGTACGGCACCCCGTCCGCGGCC
The DNA here is from genome assembly GCF_040638895.1 of Streptomyces sp. NPDC024017. NCBI lineage: Bacteria > Bacillati > Actinomycetota > Actinomycetes > Kitasatosporales > Streptomycetaceae > Streptomyces > Streptomyces sp. NPDC024017. The sequence continues at coordinate 125,409 of NZ_JBEZYZ010000017.1, forward strand.
AGCTTCTCCAGGACTCCGGAGGCCCCGGCCACGGCCAGCAGTTCCTGCTCGAACGCGGCGAACACCCGTGCGTGGAAGACGTCGTCGAAGTTCGCCGGCAACCGCTGCCCTGTGCGCACGAGGACCAGTTCGTGAATCCGGTGCATCGCCGATCCCATGTAGTCCCGAATGGACTCCTCATAGGAGGTGGGGTGGCCCAGCTCGGTGAGATACGCCGCGAGCAGCCGGTTGGAGATGGGCTCACTGTCCACGAGCACACCATCATTGTCGAAGATCACGAGGTCATAGCGCATGCCTTCGAGCCTAAACGCAGAAAACCCCCGCATCCGAAGATGCGGGGGTTTTCTCAACAATTGTTCGGCGGCGTCCTACTCTCCCACAGGGTCCCCCCTGCAGTACCATCGGCGCTGTAAGGCTTAGCTTCCGGGTTCGGAATGT
>NZ_JBEZYZ010000018.1:0-120781 GCF_040638895.1 Streptomyces sp. NPDC024017
ACCGTGCCCCAGCCGGTGATCACACCGTCGGTGTACGGCTTCTTGGCCTCCAGGCCGAAGCCCGTGGCCCGGTGCCGGCGCAGCTGCTCGACCTCGCGGAAGGACTCCGGGTCGAGAAGAAGTTCGATGCGCTCCCGCGCGGTCAGCTTGCCCTTGGCGTGCTGCGCCTCGGTCGCCTTCTCGCTCGGTCCGGCCACCGCCTGCGCACGGATCTCGTGCAGTTCGGCCACGCGTCCGCGTGCGTCGGTCGGCTCACCCGGCGCCTCATCCAAAACGGTCATGTAGTGACCTTACGAAGCCAATCAAGGAAAGTGGGCCGTCGACTCCTCACAGTGTCCAGCGCGTTTTCCTGGTACCACTGAACAGAACCATGGCCGCGTGCACCCTTTCCGACTGCTCAGAGGGCGTGTGGCTTGTAGGGGTCGCACAAAGCCGTCAGGCGAGAGTCACCTCACAGATGTGCGTGGCGCATACCGTCCCCGGAGTGACGCGCACGCGCAGTCGGCGGCCTGTGGAGAGCACCTCGACCGTGTCGTCCGCGCGGTCGACCCGGTGGACCGGGCGGTCCCAGGTGATCTCCAGGGGCGCGCCGGTGCGGGGCGGTTCGCTCACGCAGAGGGTAGCGGCATGGCCCCGGTGGACGATCAGCACGCTCGCGGCGGCGGAGGCGGTGAGCGGACCCGCAGCGCCGGACCGCCAGAAGTTCGCGGCCGTGCAGCCGAGGGAGGGCACGGTGACCGCCTGGCGGCCGGGGTCGTTGGCGAGCACCGACATCCAGTGGCGGTCGGCGGCCCGGCGCGCGACCGCACGGCGGGACGCCCCGGGCATGAGGACGTAGGCGTACGTGGCGTCCTCGGGGTCGGTGCCGTGGTCGAGCCAGAGGGTCTGCCAGCGGCGGGTGCGCCGCTCCGGTGTGCTGCCGGTGTTGATGTCGGACCAGGCACCGGTGCGGTCCTCGCGCAGCGCCTTCGGCTCACGGCCGAGCAGGACCCAGCCGCCGTGGTCCTCCAGGTGCGCCCAGTTCGGGCCCTTGACGAAGCGCTGGGTGCCGGATGCGCCGAGGTTGCGGTTGTCGACGATCGTCTCGACCGGGACGCCGTCGGCGCAGGTGATTCCGGAGCCCAGGCAGATCACCGCGTCCTCGACGCAGAACCAGGACTTGCGGGCTTCGAGGGTGGAGCCGAGGCCCTTGAGGTGCTGGCCGAGGGCCGCGTAGGTGCCGTCGGTGGTGCCGCCGACCCAGCGCGTGTCCGGGCGGGCGGTGCCCCACTCGCCGCCTTCGCGGTCGGCGAGCCGCTCGGTGGAGACGGTGGTGCCGGGCAGCCGGTACCAGTCGACGGTCGGCCAGAACCAGTCCGTGTACTGGTCGCCGGTGCCCTCGGCCCACCAGCTGACCATGCCCGCGCCGGTGTGCCAGCCGCGGGGGTTCTCGCCGTTGCCGCACTCGTAGTGGGCGATGCGGTCGCTGGCCATGGAGATGTTCACGGTGAAACCGGGGCCGCGGTGGACGGCACGGTCCATGGCGGCGAAGAGGTGGTGCCCGGCGGGTTCCGGCGCGGCCGGGGCGGGCGACTCGGCGATGGTGTGCAGCCGGGCCAGGTCGGCGACACCGAACTGGGGCGCCGTCAGGATCGGTGTCACGGTGTCCCGTTCGATCCAGCCCTTGACGCGGGCGTGCCAGCGCTCGCGTTCCGCGGGGCTCGCGCCCGCCGCGAGCAGGGCGATGGCGGCGATGAGCTGGTGGCCGTGGTAGTGGTCGCTGCGCAGGACCTTGCGGTCGTCGGTGGTGAGGTAACCGCGGCTGATGGCCCGGCCGTTGACGCTGTCCATGACCAGTCCGTCGTGGATGAGAGGCGCGTAGGCGCGCTCGACGCTGTCGAGGACGATCTGCCGGTTCGGGTCGGTGACCTCCCAGTCGGATCCGGCGAGCAGGGCGAAGAGCCGGCCGAGGCCGTCGAGCACGACCTGGCCGTACGTGCCCGAGTAGGCGACCCAGGTGTGCTGGACGAAGGAGCCGTCGGCGTAGAGGCCGTCGCCCCGGGTGACGTACGGGAAGACCGGGGAGAGCGCGTCCCGGGCGAGGGCGATCTTGGCCGGGTCGCGGCCGAGGATGCCGCGCAGGGCGACGGAGCGGCACAGGTCGACACGGTTGGCGCCGGTGGAGGTGCCGCTGTAGTCGCCGAGGGCGGAGTCGGGGACGAAGTGGTCGACGGCGGCGCAGGCGGCGCCGACGCGGGCCTCCCCCAGCTCCTCGTGCAGGGCGGCCGTGATGTCGGTGAGCAGGCGGGGGCTGCCGATCTGCCACTCCCACCAGTTGCCGTAGCGGGTGGTGGAGGGGTTGTAGACGGTGGCGGAGAGATGGTCGAGGCCGCGCAGGATGTCGGCGAGGAGGCCGGGGTCGGCGGTCGAGCCGGTGCCCTGCTGGACGTAGGCCTGGGCCATGGTCCACAGGCGGCCGTAGCTGAGGGTGATGCCGGCCGGCGGGTCGAAGGGGTGGCCGGGCCAGAGGGAGTTTGCCGCCGGGGCCATGCTCGCGCGCAGGTCGCGGGCGAGGGCGCCGGTCTCGGCGAGCCGGGCGGCGTAGGGCTCGGCCGTCGGGTCGTAGCCGCTGCCGAGGGAGATGCCGAGCCAGCGGCGGCGGAGGGCGTCGTACGGGTCACCCGGCGCGTCGGCGGCCCGGCCCGCGGGCGTCGCGCCCCCGGTCGCCGCGAGGGCCGCGGCCGCCAGCAGCAGGGCGCGGCGGCTGGGCCGGAGCAGGGCGGCGGCCCCGGCCGTACGGCGGGAGAAGACGCGACGCTGGGGAGTCATGCCCATGCCCTACCACGGCGGGGCGGTCACCTGAACGGTGGATCCGGCCGGAGTGACCGGAACGGGGGAACGGCCGGTGCGGGTCAGCCGAAGCGGTTCAGCAGGCGGCGGTACAGGCCCGGCGCGAGGCCGCGGACCCGGCCCGGGACGGTCAGCCAGGTGGGGACGTAGGCCTCGTCGCGGTTCTGCCGGACGGCCTCCCAGATCGCGCCGGCGACGCAGCCGGGCGAGAGGAGACCGGTGCGGGTGCCGTCGTAGGGCCTGCCGCGGCGGGTGTGGAAGGCCGTGTCGACGGCTCCGGGCACGACGAAGGTCACCCCCACGCCCGTGCCGCGCAGCTCCTGGCGCAGTGCCTCGGCGAAGGCGGCCAGGCCGGCCTTGGCGGCGGAGTACACCGCCTCCTCCCGCAGGCCCACGCAGCCCGCGACCGAGCCGAGCAGCACCACGCGGCCCCGCCCGGCCGCGATCATGGAGGGCAGCACCTCGCGCACGAGGTGGAGCGTGGCGTTGAGGTCCAGGGTCAGCACCCGGTCGATGTCGGTGTGCGGCATGGCGGTGAAGGGGCCCGCCCAGCCCATGCCCGCCCCGGCGACCAGGACGTCGATCCGGCCGGTGGTGTGCAGCGCGCTCCGGGCCAGCAGGCGCGGGCCGTCCGGGGCGGCGAGGTCGGCGGGCAGCACGACGGCCGAGGTGCCGGACGCCGTCTGCTCCAGGCGGTGCCGGTCGCGGCCGCTGAGGAGCAGTTGCCAGCCGTCCATCGCGAAACGCCGTGCCGTGGCCGCCCCGATGCCCGAGGAGGCCCCGGTGACCAGGGCGACGCGCCGGTCGATCCGTCGCGGCGGCCCGTACTGGTTCACCCGGGCGGGGACGGGGGCCGTGGAGCGGCGCGGGGCGGGGTCCGCCGGGGGGTCGTAGGCCGAGCCGGAGCCGGTGAGTGTCACGAGTCGCTCTCCCCTGCGCTGTGCGTCCGCCGTGGTCTCGTCTGTCTCCATACGGTCACTGGAAACGGAACCCTCTCCCGCCGGACACCGCCACCGCACGGCGGGCCGCCGGGGCTCGGCGGGCCGGCCCCGGCAGGCGCCCGGGCGGTGGGCCGCTTGCGTACCGGGCCGCCGCGCGTCGCCTCCGGCAGGACCACCCCTGCGGGCCGTGCGATTGCGCCAAGCGGGGGTACGGGAGGGGTGCGGCGGAGGCGATGAGGACACACCCGCCGAAGATGTTGAATGTTGAACGGAATAGGTCTACGGTGGGTCGCGTTGGAGTAGTTAAAGATTCAACATCAGACGCAGGAGGCGTACCTCATGAGCATCTTCAGCCGCAACGACACCCAGACCGCCGCCGCCACCGGTGCCGCCGTGAGCCCCGAGCTGGCCGCCCTGACCGGCGACTACACGATCGACCCCGCGCACTCGACGATCGGCTTCGTCGCCCGGCACGCCATGGTCACCAACGTCAAGGGCAGCTTCCAGGACTTCACCGGCACGCTCCACCTCGACGGCACCGATCCGTCGCGGTCGACGGCCTCCCTCGACGTCGTGATGGACAGCATCGAGACGGGCAACGCCGACCGTGACGGCCACCTCAAGAGCGCGGACTTCTTCAAGGCGGACGAGTTCCCGGCCATGACCTTCCGCTCCACCAAGGCGGAGGCCCTCGGCGGTGACGACTACCGGATCACCGGCGACCTGACGATCCTCGGCACCACCCGCCCCCTCGTCATCGACCTCGAGTTCAACGGCGCCGCGAAGGACCCCTTCGGCAACGAGCGCGTCGGCTTCGAGGGCAAGGCGGAGATCCTGCGCTCCGAGTGGGGCCTAACCTGGAACGCCGCACTGGAGACCGGCGGCGTCCTGGTCTCCGACAAGATCAAGCTCAACTTCGACATCTCGGCCATCAGGAACGCGTGAGCCCTGCGGGACCGGCCCGGTGACATCACCCCGGGCCGGTCTGGCCGGTTCCCGCCCCTTGTGCAAAGACTGTCGGCGTTCTCATAATCCAGCAGCAGTATTTTGACCAGTCCATGCCAGCACATGGACGTTCTTTTTGCCCTTGCTGCTGTCATGCACTCGTCAATCTGATGCTTCGGTTGCACATCTCCCCGGTCAACCCCCCACGGAAGGCATCACGTTGAAGAGACTCCTCACCGCCCTCAAGAGATGCGCGGTCCTCGGCGCCGCCGCGCTCGCGATCGCCAGTCTTCAGCCCGTCTCCGCCGCGCAGGCCGCCCCGTCGCCCGTCGTCGGCGGGACCCGGGCCGCGCAGGGCGAGTTCCCGTTCATGGTCCGGCTCTCCATGGGCTGTGGCGGCGCGCTCTACACCCAGCAGATCGTGCTCACGGCCGCGCACTGCGTGGGTGGTTCCGGCAACAACACGAGCATCACCGCCACCGCGGGGGTCGTCGACCTGCAGTCCACCAGCGGCCGGGTCCAGGTCCGCTCCACCAAGGTGCTGCGCGCGCCCGGCTACAACGGCACCGGCAAGGACTGGGCGCTCATCAAGCTCGCCCAGCCCATCAACCTGCCGACGCTGAAGATCGCCACCACGTCGCAGTACAACACCGGTGACTTCACCGTCGCCGGCTGGGGCGCGAACCGCGAGGGCGGCTCCCAGCAGCGCTACCTCCTGAAGGCGACCGTGCCGTTCGTCAGCGACGCCGCGTGCAAGGCCTACGGCGGTCTCTACAGCGGCCTCGTCGCGAACGAGGAGATCTGCGCCGGCTTCGACGCGGGCGGGGTCGACACCTGCCAGGGCGACTCCGGCGGCCCGATGTTCCGCAAGGACAACGCCGGCGGCTGGATCCAGGTCGGCATCGTCAGCTGGGGCGAGGGCTGCGCCCGCCCCGAGGCCCCCGGCGTCTACACGGAGGTCTCCACCTTCGCCTCCGCCATCGCTTCGGCGGCCTCGACCCTCTGACCCACGGCTTCAGGGCCCGACGCCGCTGGGTGTCGGGCCCGTTCCGTGCGACGGCCTCCAGCCCCTGTGCACTCACCGTGTTTCCGGCTCCCGCGACTCCAGCTTCCCCACCGCCGCCGCCACCTGCGCAGCCCGGCTCCCCGCCGTCCTGGCGCGGAGTACCCCGAGCATCAGCAGGTACCGGTCCGTCCGCCCGAGCGCCTCGAAAGCCGCGGCGGCGCGGGGGCTCCGTTGCAGCGCCGCCGCCAGGTCCTCGGGGACCTCGGCCTCCTTCTGCGACGCGTACGCCGCCTCCCATCGGCCGTCCGCCCGGGCGGACGCCACCTCCGCGAGCCCGCCGGGCCGCATCCGCCCGGCGGCGGTCAGTTCCTCGATCCGCCGGACGTTGACCATGGACCAGAGGCTGCCCGGACGCCGCGGGGTGATCCGCTGGAGGTAGTACGACGCGTCAAGTCCCTTGCGCTGCCCGGTGATCCACCCGTGGCACAGCGCCACGTCGTTCACGTCGGCGGCACTCACGGAGGGGATGCCCGAGCCCTTCTTCGCGACCCTGACCCAGAGGCCGGGGTGCGGGGCGGGGTGTGCGGTCAGCCAGGAGTCCAGGCCGTCCGTGGTCTCGAAGGAGAGAGGGCCGGTGCCGTCGGAGGTGGTCATGGCACCACCGTAGGGAGGAAAGTAGGACAGTTTCCGTCCGCTACCCGAGCAGCGCGCGGGCCTGTTCGCGGGCCTGGGCGATGGCGTCCGGGAAGACGCCCAGGCCATGGGCGACCAGGGCGCCCTCGTGCAGGAGCATCAGCGCCCGGCCCGTCGACTCCGCCGTCTCGGGCGCGATCTCCTCGGTGAGACGCGTGAACAGGGCGAGCATCCACCGCTTCTGGCCGGTGATGATCGGGTGGGCCGGATGCGCGGGGTCGCTGATCTCCGCGTGGGCGTTGACCATGCTGCATCCCTTGGGGCTGAACTCCTGCGCCCACGCGCGCGAGGCGTCGAACACGGCCAGGACGCGCTCGCGCGGGTCAGGGCCCGTCGCGTCGAGGCGCTCGGCGAGGAAGGCCCGCCAGCGCTCGTCACGGTCGGCGAGGTACTCCACGACGATCTGCTCCTTGGAGCCGAACCGGTCGTAGAGCGTCTTCTTCGTGACCCCCGCCTCGGCGGCGATGAGGTCGACGCCGACGGCGTGGAGGCCGCGCTCGTAGAACAGCCGGGCGGCGGCCGTCAGGGCACGGCGGGCGGCGGGCGTCATCGTGATCCGGCGGGGGTTCGGCGCAGTGGTACCCATGGCACCCGACTATACCGATCTGTATAGTGAGCGGGGAACGGGTATACCGATCTGTCTACTGGTGGTGACGGCGTGAACATCCTTCTCTCCCTCGCCTTCGTCCTGTGCTGGAGTTCCGGGTTCATCGGGGCCAAGCTCGGCGCCGGCAGCGCGTCCGCGCTCACGATCCTGATGTGGCGGTTCCTGCCACTGGCCCTCGTCCTCATCGCCGTCGCCGTCGTCATGCGATCGGCCTGGCGGGGCCTGACCGCCCGGGACCTGACCCGTCAGGCCGTGGTCGGCGTGCTGTCGCAGAGCGGCTATCTGCTCAGCGTCTACTACGCCATCCAGCTCGGCGTCTCCAGCGGTACGACGGCCCTCATCGACGGGGTGCAGCCCTTGGTCGCCGGGGCCCTCGCGGGGCCGCTGCTGGGGCAGTACGTCTCGGGCCGGCAGTGGATCGGCCTGGGCCTGGGGCTGAGCGGCGTCGCCGTGGTCACGCTGGCCGACGCGGCGGCGGGCGACGACGTGGCCTGGTGGGCGTACGCCGTCCCGCTGCTCGGCATGCTGGCCCTGGTCGCGGCGACGTTCCTGGAGAGCCGGTCCCGCTCGCGGGTCGCCCCGTCGGTGTCGCTGACCGTCCACTGCGCCACCAGCGCGGTCCTCTTCTCCGCACTGGCCCTGGCCACCGGGGCCGCCTCACCGCCCGCACAGGGGGATTTCTGGGTGGCGGTCGCCTGGCTCGTGGGGTTGTCCACGTTCGGCGGGTACGGGCTGTACTGGCTCATCCTGAAACGCTCCGGCGTCACCAAGGTCAACACGCTGATGTTCCTGATGGCCCCGGTCACCGCGGTCTGGGGCGCGTTGATGTTCGGTGAGCCGTTCGGCGTGCAGACCGCTCTCGGGCTGACCGTCTGCCTGGTCGCGGTCGTCGTCGTCCATCGCGGTGGCGGCCGCGGGGACACGGCCCCGACCGCCGCCCGGGCGGAGCCGGCGGAAAAGCGGTGGACCCGGTCCCCCGGCCCCGCCTAGCCTGCCGTCCATGTCCGGCCCCGAGGCGTCCAGAGTGCGGCCACCGGCTCTCCGGTGGCTGTTCGTGACGTGATGCCGGGCCGCTGAGGCCGCCCGCTCCGCTCCGCTGCCGGTTTGCCGTCCGACCTGTCGTGTCCGACGTCGACCTCCGGTGCGGAGTTCTTTCATGCCGTTCGCTCTTCTTCTGCTGGGCCTTGCCGTGTTCGCGCAAGGCACGTCCGAGTTCATGCTGTCCGGACTGGTGCCGGACATCGCGCGGGATCTGGGGGTGTCCGTTCCCGCGGCGGGGGCGCTGACCTCCGCCTTCGCGGCCGGGATGGTCGTGGGGGCGCCGCTCGTGGCGGGGCTCGCGCGGCGCTGGCCGCGGCGGGGCGCGCTGCTGGCGTTCCTCGTCGTCTTTCTCGCCGTCCATGTCGTCGGCGCGCTCACCGGCAGCTTCGCGGTCCTGCTCGCCACGCGGGTGCTGGGGGCGTTCGCCAACGCCGGGTTCCTCGCCGTCGCCCTGGTCGCCGCCGTGGGCATGGTCCCGGCCGATGCGAAGGGGCGGGCGACGTCCACCCTGCTGGGCGGGGTGACGCTGGCGTGTGTGGCCGGGGTGCCGGCCGGGGCCGTGCTCGGCGAACTGTGGGGCTGGCGTGCGGCGTTCTGGGCCGTGGCGCTGATGTCGCTGCCCGCGCTGGTCGCGGTGGCGCGGTCCGTGCCGGCTGGTGCGGCCGAGGGTGCGCTGCCCGCGCTGCGCGGTGAACTGCGGTCGCTGCGCAGCCCCCGGCTGCTCGCCACCCTGCTGCTGGGCGCTCTCGTGAACGGCGCGACGTTCTGCACCTTCACCTATCTCGCGCCGCTGGTCACGGAGGTGACGGGGCTGGGCGCCGGCTGGGTTCCGGGGGTCCTGGCCCTGTTCGGGGCGGGGGCGTTCGCGGGGGTGACCGCCGCGGGGCGCTTCGCCGACCGGCGTCCCGTGCCGGTCCTCGCCGGCGGGGGCCTCGCGCTGGGCGCGGGCTGGTGCGCCATGGCCCTCGGAGCCGGGCACCCTGTTCCGGCACTCGCGCTCGTCTTCGCCCAGGGTGCCCTGTCCTTCGGTGTCGGTTCCACGCTGATCGCCCGGGCGCTGTACGCGGCGCAGGGCGCACCGACGCTGGCCGGGGGTTTCGCGACCGCGGCGTTCAACGTCGGTGCGGCGGTGGGCCCTTGGGCCGGGGGTGCGGCGATCGGCGCGGGGTTCGGGTACCGGGCGCCGGTATGGGTCAGCGCGGGTCTGGTGGCGCTGGCGTTCGCGGTCGCCGGGGTGGCGGTACGGCGGCGAGAGCGGGCCGTGGGGCAGGAGGCTCTACGGCACTGAACTCACGTGCCGCAGAGCCGTGCCGGGTCAGCGGACGCCGTCGCCACGCGGGCAGGAACCGCTGCGGCGCCGACCTCACGCGCCACCGAGCCCGGCTCGGGTCGGAGCCCGGCACCGAAGCCGCGTCGGACAGCGCCCTTACGGCGGTCAGCTCATGCGCCGTACGGCCAGGACCGCTGCGGCGCTGAACTCACATGCCCTCGAGCCGGGCCCGGGTCAGAACCCGCCCCCGAAGTCCCCGCCGCCACCGAAGTCCCCTCCCCCGAGACCGCCGCCCCCGAAATCGCCGCCCCCGAAATCGCCGGTGTCGAAGTCCGCGCCGGAGACGTCGCCGCCCTCGTAGCCGCCGAAGTCGCCGTAGCCGGAGCCGTAGTCGGCCGCGTAGGCGGGGGCGGCCATCATGCTGCCGAGCATCGTGCCGACGAGGAGGCCGGGCAGGAGGCCGCCGCCGAAGTAGCCGCCGGCCCAGGGGCCGTACGCCGGTCCGGCCTCCCAGTAGGGGCGGCGGCCCTGGTCGGTGTCGACCTCGCGGATCGCCGGGTCGCGGCCCTCGGCCAGGCGCCTGTCGTCGGCCGCGCAGACCGGGACCTCGCGGGCGGCACCGGCCGGTGGCATCCAGGTGGCGTCGGCGACCGAGGGACCGTGGCGCGGGTCGAAGAAGCAGGGCGGGCGGCGCTCGGGCAGGGCTCCGCCCTCGCGGCGGGCCCCGAGCCGGGCCAGGGAGAACCGGCCGTCCTCCACGGCCTGGGTGACGGCCCGGACGTCCTCCGGTTTCGTCGCGGCCGCCATCAGGGACTTGGCCCGCTCGTAGGAGTCCAGGGCACGCTCGTAGTCGGCGAGCATCGCGTCGTCGGCGCCGGGCTCCCCGGGATGGAAGTCGAGCCGGTCGAGTTCCTCGCCGAACGCGGTGATGTCCTCGTCGACGACCACCCGCAGCTTCTCCAGCGCGGCCCGCTGCTCCTCCTCGTGGCGGCGCCGGTTGCGGCGGACCATGGTGTAGGCGCCCGCGCCGCCGGCGGCGACCAGGGCTCCGATCGTGATCAGGCCGCCGACCGGGACGTCGGTGCCCGAGCCGTCGCTCCAGCTGCTCGGCGCCGAACCGCCCACGTTGCGCAGGGCGTCGTCGACGAAGTCGTTCAGCTGGGCCTTGGTGTCGCCCGCGTCCTGCACGGCCGTGACCAGGTTGGACACCGCCTGCCGGCTCATCACGGAGCTGTCGGCGCGGGCGTCGAACCGGTCGCCGAGGTGGATGCCGTACAGGCCGGTGACGCCCGTCTCCGTGCGGAGGTTGCGGAAGAGGTCCTGCGTGGGGTAGCCGGCCGGCAGGACGGCCACGAAGACGGGCTTGTCCGCGTCCTTGATCTTGTCGGCGAGGGCCTCCGCGTCCGACGCCGCGAGCTGCCCGGAGGCGGCCGGATCGACGTAGACGGGGCTCTCGCGCAGTTCCTGGGCGACCTTGGAGAGGTCGGTGGCCGCGTGCGCGCCCGGCGCACCGGCCAGCAGCACCGCCAGCACAGCGGCGAGCGGCACGATCAGCAGACGTACGACGGTACGCACCAGCGCGGCCTTCACATGTTCGAAGCTACCCGAAATGGCGCATAAAGGGTTATCCGTAGAGGCAGGTATTTGTTGACGCCGCTGCGCCTAGGATGCCTCTGACCATCCAGGAGGGGCGGGAGCAGGGGCATGTTCGGACGACGCAGGGCTGCGGACATGACGGTGTCCGAACTGACCGAGCTGGACCGGTCGCGCACGCGGGCCGACCTGCTGTGGGAGCTGTTCCGGCACGCCGAGGCGGAGGTGACCTCCGCGATCGGCTGGTATCTGGCCCGGCGCCGGGGACCCTCGCTGTGGTCGCGTTCGCTGCGGGCGCTCGCCACCGTGCTGGGCATCGTCGGCACGATCACGCCGCTGGTGCACGCGGCCGCGCCCACGGCCGTGCAGCCCGAGTGGGGTTTCGTGTTCCTGGCCGGCGGGGCGGGCTGCGTCCTCTTCGACCGGATCTTCGGGTTCTCCGCGTCCTGGACCCGCTACATCCGTGCGGAACTGGCGTTGCAGCAGATCCTCAAGAAGGCACAGGCCGACTGGGCGCAGGCGTTCCTGAGGACCACCGACTCCCCCAGCGACAAGGAGCAGGCCGCCCTGCTCGGCGTGATCGAGCGGCTGCGGGCCGACGCCCAGCGGATCATCGAGGACGAGGGCACGGCGTGGGTCGGCTATCTGGCCGACGGCGTCGAGGAACTGACCCGCTCCACCAGCACCGCCACCGGCCAGCGCTCCCACACGGCGGGCCTCTTCCGCCTCGACCGGACCCCCGGCCGCGACCGGGGCGGCGAGGTCCCGGGACCGCGGTCCCGGGACACGGCGATGTGACACGCGCCCCGGGCACCCGGCCCTACCGGAGTGCGGCTACTCCGCCGGAGCGACCCCCGCGCGCAGCAGCCCGTACGTGTACGCGTCCTCCAGCGCCTGCCAGCTCGCCGCGATGACGTTCTCGGCTACGCCGACCGTCGACCACTCGCCCGTGCCGTCGGACGTGGAGATCAGCACGCGGGTCGTGGAGTTGGTGCCGTGCTTGCCCTCCAGGATGCGGACCTTGTAGTCCACGAGCTCCAGCTTGGCGAGCTGGGGGTAGATCTTCTCCAGGCCCACGCGCAGCGACCGGTCCAGGGCGTTGACCGGCCCGTTGCCCTCGGCCGTGGCGACGATGCGCTCGCCCTTGGCCCACAGCTTGACCGTGGCCTCGTTGGCGTGGGAGCCGTCGGGCCGGTCCTCGACGATGGCGCGCCAGGACTCGACCTCGAAGTAGCGCAGCGGCATGCCCTGCACCTCGGCGCGCAGGAGGAGTTCGAAGCTCGCGTCGGCCGCCTCGTAGGTGTAGCCCTTGAGCTCGCGCTCCTTCACCCGCTCGACCACCCGGCCGATCAGCTCGCGGTCGCCGCCGAGGTCGATGCCGAGCTCCTTGCCCTTGAGCTCGATGGAGGCGCGCCCGGCCATGTCGGAGACCAGCATCCGCATGGTGTTGCCGACCTGCTCGGGGTCGATGTGCTGGTACAGGTCCGGGTCGACCTTGATCGCCGAGGCGTGCAGTCCGGCCTTGTGGGCGAAGGCGGAGAGGCCGACGTAGGGCTGGTGCGTGGAGGGGGTGAGGTTGACGACCTCGGCGATGGCGTGCGAGATGCGCGTCATCTCCGGCAGGTGGCCCTCGGGCAGGACCTTCTTGCCGTACTTGAGCTCCAGGGCCGCCACGACCGGGAACAGGTTGGCGTTGCCGACGCGTTCGCCGTAGCCGTTGGCCGTGCACTGCACGTGCGTCGCCCCGGCGTCGACGGCGGCCAGGGTGTTGGCGACCGCGCAGCCCGTGTCGTCCTGGGCGTGGATGCCGAGGCGGGCGCCGGTGTCGGCGAGGACGGTGGAGACGACGGCCTGGATCTGGGCCGGGAGCATGCCGCCGTTGGTGTCGCACAGGACGACGACGTCCGCGCCGGCCTCCGACGCCGTACGGACGACCGCCTTGGCGTACTCGGGGTTGGCGCGGTAGCCGTCGAAGAAGTGCTCGCAGTCGATGAAGACCCGGCGGCCCTGCTCCTTGAGGAAGGACACGGTGTCGCGGACCATCGCGAGGTTCTCGTCCAGGGTGGTGCGCAGGGCGAGCTCGACATGGCGGTCGTGCGACTTGGCGACGAGCGTGATCACCGGGGCGCCGGACTCCAGGAGCGCCTTGACCTGCGGGTCCTGGTCGGCGGTGGTGCCGGCGCGGCGGGTGGAGCCGAACGCGACGAGCTGGGCGTGCCGGAAGTCGATCTCCTGCTGGGCGCGGGCGAAGAACTCGGTGTCCCGGGGGTTCGCGCCGGGCCAGCCGCCCTCGATGAAGCCCACGCCGAAGTCGTCCAGGTGCCGTGCGATGGCGAGCTTGTCGGCGACGGTGAGGTTGATGCCCTCCCGCTGGGCGCCGTCGCGCAGGGTGGTGTCGAAGACGTGGAACGAATCGTCGAGCTCGCTGGTTGCGGTCATGGTCTCAAGGCTCCTGAGGATGGGATCTCGGTCGTACCGGAATGACCGGCTCCACCGCCCTCACATACTCCCTCGCGCTCTCGCCTCCGGCTGTGGGTGGGCCAGAAATGCGAAAAACCTCTCGCGGGTGCGAGAGGTCTGCGCGCGGGTCGAGGACGACGGTGTCCACCCGTACCTGGTCGTACGTGGTGGTCACTGCGGACCGGCGCGCCTGCTGCCAATAATCATGGCGAACGAGAGCACGGAGGGAGTGTGGCACAACCCCCGTACTTCGCTCACCGTTGTCTCAGGATGCGGTCTCGGTCACCTCAGGTGGCGCCGACATCACCACGCGCCAGAGGGTCAATCCGTCGTATTGAGTACAACCCGGGCGTGTGTTCAGGTGTCCGCGAGGAGGCTGTCGGCGAGGAACTCGCGCACGTGGCCGAGGATCTGCGCCCGGTCGGTGCCGCGCAGGCCGATCGCCACGTGGATGGAGAAGCCGTCCAGCAGCGCGCGCAGGCGGGCGGCGAAACGGTCCGGGTCGACGCGGCGGAACTCGCCCCGCGAGATGCCCTCGGCGAGCAGCGCGACCAGGTCGCGGTGCCAGGCGCCCTCGATGGCGGCCTGCCGGTCGCGGGCGTCCGCGTCGGCATTCTGCGAGCGGTTCCAGACCTCCAGCCACAGCGTCCAGTGGGGGTCGCGGTGGCCGTCCGGGACGTACAGGTCGACGTAGGCGTCGAGGCGTTCGCGGGCGGGTGCGGTCCGGGTCAGCAAGCGCCCCCGCTCGACCCCGAGCCGGCCCTCGCTCCACTCCAGGGTGCGCAGCAGCAGTTCGTCCTTGGAGCCGAAGTAGTAGAGCAGGTGCCCGCTGCTCATGCCGACCTCGCGGCCGAGCGCCGCCATGGTGAGTTTCTCCAGGCCGCGCTCGGCGATCATCTCCATGGCGGCGGCGAGGACGTCCTCACGGGGCGGGGCCTGCCTTCGCCCACCGGCCATGTGCGCTCCTAGATCCTCGGTTGCTGCTGCGTGATGCAGTGGATGCCTCCACCGCCCGCGAAGATCGTACGGGCGTCCACCAGCGTCACGGTCCGCTCGGGGAACAGGCGGCGGAAGATGCCGGCGGCGATCTCGTCGCGCGGATCGTCGAAGCCGCACAGCACCACGCCCCCGTTGCAGAGGTAGTGGTTGATGTAGGAGTAGTCGGCCCAGTGTCCGTCGGCCTCCAGGGCGGTCGGGGCGGGGACCTCGACGACCTCCAGTCGCCGTCCGCGTGCGTCCGTCTGCGACCTCAGCAGGCCGATGACCTCCTTGGTCACCTCGTGGTCGGGGTGGGCGGGGTCCGGCTGGGAGTGCGCCACGACGACGCCCGGGCGGGCGAAGGCCGCGACGATGTCGACGTGGCCGAGGGTGCCGAAGCCGTGGGGAGGGTAGTCGCCGGTCAGGCCGCGCGGCAGCCAGATGGCCTTGCGGGTGCCGAGCTGGGCGTGGGTCTCCGCCTCGACCTGCTCGCGGGACCAGCCCGGGTTGCGCTCCGGGCCGAGCTGGACGGTCTCGGTCAGCAGGACCGTGCCCTCGCCGTCCACATGGATCGCGCCGCCCTCGTTGACGAGCTCCGAGGCGTACGTCCGTGCCCCGGCGAGGTCCGCGACATGCGCGGCGACCTTCTCGTCGTGCTCCCAGCGGGCCCACTCCTGGGCACCCCAGCCGTTGAACGTCCAGTCGACGGCGGCCAGTCGGCCCCTGCCGTCGGTGAGGAAGGTCGGGCCGATGTCGCGCATCCAGGCGTCGTCGAGGTTCCGTTCGACGGTCTCGATCCCCTCGCCCAGCAGGGCACGCGCCTGGTCCGACTGGCCCGGGCCGCACACCACCGTCACCGGCTCGAACCGGCGGACGGCCCGGGCGACCGCGGCCCAGGCGACGCGGGCGGCGGCCAGCTCCCCGGGTTCGTCGAAGGTGGGGTTCGGGCCCGGCCAGGCCATCCAGGTCCGCTCGTGCGGAACCCATTCGGCGGGCATGCGGAAGCCGTCGGCGGCTGCGGACATCGTTGATCCTCAGAGGAAGTAGAGACGGTTGAGGGAGACGGACTCGGCGGGTTCGGAGCGCAGCGGCTCGCCGTCGAGGGTGACGAGACCGGTGCGCTGGTCGACGTCGACGGCTCCGGTACGGGAGTTGAGGCGCAGGTCGGCCGGGCCGATGCCGCGTGTGCCGCGCACGGCGACCCTGCGGCGCCGGGTGGGCATGGTGTCGTGCCCCTGGTCGAGCGCGGCCTGCGCGACGAACGCCACCGAGATGTCGGCCGGTGTCGCCCCGTACGCGCCGAACTGCGGCCCGAGGACGAGGGGTTCGCAGGTGTCGGTCGCGGCGTTCGGGTCGCCGACCACGCCGTACGCCGGGAAGCCGGCCTTCAGCACCAGCTGCGGCTTGGCACCGAAGTACTCGGGCCGCCACAGCACGATGTCGGCGAGCTTTCCGGTCTCGATCGACCCGACCTCGTGGGAAAGCCCGTGCGCGAGAGCCGGGTTGATGGTCAGCTTGGCCATGTAGCGCAGGACGCGCTCGTTGTCGTGGTCGTCGTTCGGTGCGCCGAACTCGGCCTTCATCTTCCCGGCCATGGCGAACGTACGGCGGACCGTCTCGCCCGCGCGCCCCATGCCCTGCGCGTCCGAGGAGGTGATGCCGATCGCGCCCAGGTCGTGCAGGACGTCCTCGGCTCCCATGGTGCCGGACCGGATGCGGTCGCGGGCCATGGCGGCGTCGCCGGGCAGGTCGGTCTTGAGGTCGTGGACCGAGACGATCATGCCGTAGTGCTCGGCGACGGCGTCCCGGCCGAAGGGCAGGGTCGGGTTGGTGGAGGAGCCGATGACGTTCGGCACGCCCGCCATCTTCAGGACGTTGGGGACGTGCCCGCCGCCGCAGCCCTCGATGTGGAAGGCGTGGATGGTCCGCCCCTCCAGCACCCGCAGGGTGTCCTCCACCGACAGGCACTCGTTCAGTCCGTCGCTGTGCAGGGCGACTTGGACGTCGTGCTCCTCGGCGACGCGCAGTGCCGTGTCCAGCGCCCGCGTATGGGCGCCCATGTCCTCGTGCACCTTGAAGCCACTCGCCCCGCCCTCGGCGAGGGCCTCGACCAGGGGTGCCGCACGGGACGACGAACCCCGGCCCAGGAAGCCGATGTTGACCGGCCAGGCGTCGAACGCGTTGAACGCGTGCCGCAGCGCCCAGGGCGAGTTCACGCCGACGCCCCACACCGGGCCGAACTCCTGCCCGATGATCGTGGTCACGCCGGAGGCGAGCGAGGCCTCCATGATGCGCGGGGACAGCAGATGGACGTGGGTGTCGACGGCCCCGGCGGTGGCGATGAGGCCCTCGCCGGAGACGATCGAGGTGCCCGTGCCGACGACGACGTCGACCCCGTCGAGGGTGTCGGGGTTGCCGGCCCGCCCGATCGAGCAGATCCGGCCCTCGCGGATACCGATGGACACCTTCCGGACGCCCTGCACGGCGTCGATCACCACGACGTTGCTGACCACGACGTCACAGGTCTCCCGGACCGCCGCCGCCTTGAGGTGCAGTCCGTCGCGTGCGGTCTTGCCGAACCCGGCGAGGAACTCGTCGCCGTGGCGCTGGGAGTCGGACTCGACGCGGACGGTCAGACCCGAGTCACCGAGACGGATGCGGTCGCCGGCGCGAGGGCCGTGCGTGGCGGCGTACTCGTACGGGGTGAGGCGGCGGGCCTCGGCGGGGTGGCCTCCTGGGCGGCTCATCGCTCGACCTCCTGATCAGCTGTTTCCGGTACGCCGAGGTAGCCGCAGGCGACGGCCCGCTTCAGGGCCTCCTCCTTGGCGCCCGGCGCGTCCAGCGGCCCGTCGACGAGCCCGGCGAACCCGATGGCGATCCGCTCGCCCCCGATCGGCACCAGCCCGACCTCGGCGCTCTCCCCCGGGCCGAACCGAACGGACGACCCCGCGGGCACGGCGAGCCGCATGCCGTAGGCCCGGCCGCGGTCGAAGTCGAGCCGCGGATTGGCCTCGAAGAAGTGGAAGTGGGACGTCACCGAGACGGGCACGGTCGCGGTGTTGGTGACCGTGAGCCGCTCGGCCGGCTCGGGCTCGGCGTGCTCCGGCCCGGGCAGCAGGGCGCCCGGGGCGTCCGGCCCCGAGCCGCCGCCGATGGGGTCGGAGACGACCGCGAGCCGCGAGCCGTCGTCGAAGACGGCCTCGACATGCACCTCGGTGACGACGTCGGCGACACCGGGCAGCACGTCGCCGGGCCCGAGGACGGACCGGGCGGCCTCGACGGCCTCCGCGAGCCGCTTGCCGTCCCGGGCGGCCTCGCACACCGTGTCGGCGATGAGCGCGGTCGCCTCGGGGACGTTGAGCCTCAGCCCCCTGGCCCTGCGGGCGCGGGCGAGCTCGGCGGCGCCGAAGAGCAGCAGCCGGTCGCGTTCGGTCGGGGTCAGCCGCATGTCACTCCCTCCGTTTAGAGCATCACTCTAAACATGAAGTTCCCTTGACCGAAAGGTTGACGGTGAGGCAATACACACATCACATTGAACGTCGCTCTAACCAAGGGAGACCAACATGCCGATCGAACAGCGCGGAGTCGACACCATCCCCGAGGAGGAGCGCACCAGCGGACCGCGCGACCTCGTGTCGATCCTGCTCGGCTCCAACCTCTGCCTGGGCGTGATCGTCTTCGGCTGGCTGCCGCCGTCCTTCGGCCTCGACTGGTGGTCGTCGGTCGGCGCGGTGCTCGCGGGCACGGTGGTGGGCGTGCTGTTCACGGCTCCGCTGGCGCTGGTCTCGCTGCGCACCGGCACCAACCTGTCGACCTCCTCCGGCGCCCAGTTCGGGGTTCGCGGGCGGCTGGTGGGCTCGGTGGTCGGGCTGCTGCTGGCCCTCGGCTACACCGCGCTGACCGTGTGGATCGGCGGAGACGTCATGGTAGGCGTGCTGGGCCGGCTGGCCGGGCTGCCACAGGGCGGGGTGTCGTACGGCGTCGTCTACGGGCTGCTCGCCGCGGCCACCGTCGCCGGTGCGGTGTACGGCTACCGGGTGCTGCTCGCGATGTCTCGGGTGCTGGCGTTCGGCATGACGGCCCTGCTGGCGCTCGGCGTGATCGCCTACACCCCCGGATTCACCACCGCCGCGCTGCCGGAGGCCGGCGGCTATCTGCTGGGCGGGTTCTGGCCGACCTGGCTGCTCGCGGCCGTGGCCGCCGGGCTGTCCGGGCCGGTCGCCTTCATCACGCTGCTCGGCGACTACACCCGCTACATCTCCCCGGCCCGCCACTCCTCCCGCCGGGTGCTGCACGCGACCTGGCTGGGGCTGATGCTGGGCCTGCTGGTGCCGCAGCTGTTCGGCACGTTCACGGCGTACGCGGCCGGGGCGGCCCTCGACTACGCGGGCCCGCTGGTCGACGCGGCCCCGTCCTGGTACCTCGTCCCGCTGCTCCTCGCGGCCTCGGCCGGCTCGGTCGGCAACGCGGGGCTGATGCTGTACTCGATGGGCCTCGACCTGGACGCGATCCTGCCGCGCGCCTCACGGGCCCGGGCGACGTACGTGGTCGCGGCCGTCGCCACGGCCTGTGTCTTCGCCGGGCACTACTACTCGACCGCGCAGGAGGCGATGACGTCCTTCGTGCTGCTCCTGACCGCCGTCGGCACGCCGTGGGCGGTCATCACCCTCATCGGCTTCGCCCGCTGCGGCGGCATCTACGACGCGGACGCCCTCCAGGTGTTCAACCGCCGCGCCCGGGGCGGCGTCTACTGGTACCGCGCCGGCTGGAACGTCCCGGCGACCCTGTCCTGGGCGGCCGGGGCGACGGTGGGTGTCCTGGCGGTGTCCCTGCCGTCGTACGAGGGACCGCTGCTGGCGCTGACCGGCGGGGTGGACTGCAGTTTCCTGCTGTCGGGGGTGGTGGGAGGGGTGGCGTACGCGCTGACGGCCCCGGGCTCGCTCGCGGAGGAGCCCGGGGCCGGCGAGGCGACGCCTGCTTCTCGCCCGGTCGATTCGCGCCCGGCGTCTTGACGGACCGGGTTCCGGACGTGGCGAAGGTCCGGCTTCTTGTCCGACCGAGTCGGGCGGTGGGTGGGCATGAATCCCGGGGTCCGGGGGCTCCGCCCCCGGGGACCAGGAGCACTCAGCCCAGGCGGTGCATCCAACCGTGGGCGTCCGAGGCCGTACCCCGCTGAATGTCCAGCAGCGCCCGGCGGAGCCGGAGCGTGACCTCGCCCGGCTCTCCCCCGCTCTGCTTCCACTCGGCCCCGGCCCGCTTCACCGTGCCGACCGGGGTGATCACCGCGGCCGTACCGCACGCGAAGACCTCGGTCAGCGACCCGTTCTCCGAGTCCCGCTGCCACTGGTCGACCGAGACCCGGCCCTCCTCCGCCTCGTACCCGAGGTCACGGGCGACGGCGAGCAGGGAGTCGCGCGTGACGCCCTCCAGGATCGAGCCGGTGAGCGAGGGCGTCACGATCTTGTCGCCGTACACGAAGTACAGGTTCATGCCGCCCAGCTCCTCGACCCACGTGTGCTCCACGGCGTCGAGGTAGCAGACCTGGTCGCAGCCCTTCGTGGCGGCCTCCGCCTGCGCGAGCAGGGACGCCGCGTAGTTGCCGCCCGTCTTCGCGTCGCCCATGCCGCCGGGGACGGCACGGACCCGGTCCTCGGAGACCCAGATGGAGACCGGCTTCACACCACCGGGGAAGTACGCCCCGGCCGGGGAGGCGATCACCAGGAACAGGTACTCGTTGGCCGGCTTCACCCCCAGCCCGACCTCGGTGGCGATCATGAACGGGCGCAGGTAGAGGGACTCCTCGCCGCCGTGCGCCGGCACCCACGCCTTGTCCTGCTGCACCAGGGCGTCGCACGCCTCGATGAACGTCTCGACCGGCAGCTCGGGCATCGCGAGCCGACGGGCGGAGCGCTGGAACCGCTCGGCGTTCTTCTCGGGGCGGAAGGTGGCGACGGACCCGTCGGGCTGGCGGTAGGCCTTCAGCCCCTCGAAGATCTCCTGCGCGTAGTGCAGGACCGTGGTGGCGGGGTCGAGGGAGATCGGCGCGTACGGAACGAGCTGGCCGTCGTGCCAGCCGCGGCCTTCCGTCCACTTGATCGTCACCATGTGGTCGGTGAAGTGGCGGCCGAATCCGGGGTTGGCCAGGATCCCCTCGCGTTCGGCGTCGGAGAGCGGGTGGGCGGAGGGCTTGAGCTCGATCGTGGGCGTCGTCATGGGTTGATGTCCTTCACCGGTTGTAGTGACGGGCCGCGCTCGGTACTGCTCTGATGGTGACCAGTGCTAGGACGTCCGAGCATTCCCTCATTTCCGCGGCCTCGCGTTCGATTATCGCCCGGGGGCGGCGGCGGAAGGAACGGGGTGAATGCGGCCCGGTGGTCGATGGTGACACCCGGCGGGAACATGCGGAAGCCGCCGGGCGCGGATGCGACCCGGCGGCTTGCGGTGTGCAGCGGCGGGTCAGCCGGCTACGCGTACGGCGAGCGCGTCGCCGATCTCCGAGGTGGAGCGGGCGGGCTTGCCGGTGCGCTCGGCGAGGTCGGCCGCGACCGCCTCGTCGATGCGGGCGGCCTCGGCCTCGTAGCCGAGGTGGCGCAGGAGCAGGGCGACGGACAGCACGGTGGCGGTCGGGTCGGCCTTGCCCTGGCCTGCGATGTCCGGGGCCGAGCCGTGCACGGGCTCGAACATGGACGGGAAGTCGCCGGAGGGGTTGATGTTCCCGCTGGCGGCGACGCCGATGCCGCCGGAGACGGCCGCGGCGAGGTCGGTGACGATGTCGCCGAAGAGGTTGTCGGTGACGATCACGTCGAAGCGCTCGGGCTGCGTGACGAGGTAGATCGTCGCCGCGTCCACGTGCATGTACTCGGTGGTGACCTCGGGGAACTCCTCGGCCACCTTGTTGAAGACGTTCGTCCACAGGTGACCCGCGAAGGTCAGCACGTTGTTCTTGTGGATCAGCGCCAGCTTCTTGCGGGGGCGGGCCTGGGCACGCGCGAAGGCGTCCCGGACCACGCGCTCGACACCGAAGGCCGTGTTGACCGAGACCTCGGTGGCGACCTCGTGCTCGGTGCCCTTGCGGATCGTGCCGCCGTTGCCGGTGTACGGGCCCTCGGTGCCCTCGCGGACCACGACGAAGTCGATCTGCGGCTCACCCGCGAGCGGAGTGGCGACACCCGGAAGGAGCTTCGACGGACGCAGGTTGACGTGGTGGTCGAAGGCGAAGCGGAGCTTGAGCAGGAAGCCGCGCTCCAGGACGCCGGACGGCACCGACGGGTCGCCGATCGCGCCGAGCAGGATGGCGTCGTGCCGCTTCAGGGCGTCGAGGTCGGCGTCGGTGAGGGTCTCACCGGTGGCGTGGTAGCGCCGGGCGCCGAAGTCGTACTCCTCGGTCTCCAGCTTCACATCCTGCGGAAGGACGGCGGAGAGGACCTTCAGACCTTCGGCCACGACCTCCTGGCCGATGCCGTCACCCGGGATCACTGCGAGATTGATGCTGCGAGACATGCGGGCACCCTACTCCTCGTCCCATGGGATGACACTCGGTGTCCGTGATGCGGACAGGCGGGAGGCACCCGCCCGGGGGACGGCACGCGCCCGTCGGGTGCCGTTCACCCATATGTGGTGCGGCCGTTGGCCTCCGCTGGGACATTCACTGGACATGGAGATCCCCCACTTCGGCATCCCGCCCGAGCTCGCCCGCCGGATGAGCATGGCGGAGCAGCACGAGTACCTGCGGACGCGGCTGTCGCGGCGGCGCACCCTGGTGACCGCGGGCGCGGTGGCGAGCGGGCTGCTGACCGGCTGCTCCGGTTCCGGCACCCGCCCCGGGCAGGGCGGCGCCACCTCGGCGGACAGCCCGTCGCCCGGCACGTCGCAGGCGCCCGGCTCCCTCGTCACGCCCTTCGGCCGTCACCTCGCCTTCGGCGCCGACCCCAAGACGCAGATGCGGATCTCCTGGCAGGTGCCGCTCGCGGTGAAGAAGCCGTACGTCCGGGTGGGCCTGCGCCCCGACGACCTCGGCCGCAAGGTCGAGGCGGAGCTGCGCGACCTGCACACCCCGGAGCTGAAGGGCGTACGGGCGGCGGTCGACCAGTACTACCTGCACGCCGCGCTGGACGGCCTGCGCCCGGACACGACGTACTACTACGGCGTCGGCCACGAGGGCTTCGACCCGGCCTCCCCGCGGCACCGGTCGACCGTCACGTCCTTCCGCACGGCGCCCGCGAGCCCGCCGGAGCGGTTCGTGTTCACCGCGTTCGGCGATCAGGGCGTCGGTGAGGAGGCCGCCCTCAACGACCGTACGCTGCTGCGCCGCGAGCCCGCCTTCCATCTGCACGCCGGCGACATCTGCTACGCCGACCCGACCGGCAAGGGCAAGGAGTCGGACGTCTTCGACGCGACCCAGTGGGACCGGTTCCTCAAGCAGACCGAGCCGGTGGCCAGGTCGGTGCCGTGGATGGTGACGACCGGCAACCACGACATGGAGGCCTGGTACTCACCCGACGGCTACGGCGGCCAACTCGCCCGGTTCTCGCTGCCGGACAGCGGCTTCGACGCGCGCACGGCACCGGGCGTGTACGCCTTCACGTACGGCAACGTCGGTGTGGTCGCGCTGGACGCGAACGACGTGTCGTACGAGATCCCCGCCAACTTCGGCTACACGGAGGGGAGGCAGACGAAGTGGCTGGACCGGAAGCTCGGTGAGTTGAGGTCCTCCGACGACGTCGACTTCATCGTCGTCTTCTTCCACCACTGCGCGTACTCGACGTCCACGCACGCCTCCGACGGCGGGGTGCGCGCCGAGTGGCTGCCGCTGTTCGCCCGGCACGAGGTGGACCTGGTGATCAACGGGCACAATCACGTCTACGAGCGGACCGACGCCGTTCGCAACGGCGAGGTGGGCAGGCCGGTGCCGGTCGGCGGGACGACGGATCCGCGGCGGGACGGGATCGTGTACGTCACCGCGGGCGGCGGCGGCAAGGAGCTCTACGGCTTCCCCGACGGCGTGAAGGAGAGCTACGAGGGGAACACCGCCGACCACGAGCCGGTCACCACGTTCCGGTGGACCAAGTCCCAGGACACCAAGGCGGAGTCGGCGCAGTGGTCGCGGGTGCGCTACCGCGGCTTCTCGTTCCTCTCGGTGGAGGCGCGGAGCGGCACCAGGCCGAAGCTCACGGTGTCGGCGCTGGCGTCGAGCGGTGCGCGGATCGACCATTTCGAGGTGCGGCGCGGGGCATGACACCCCGCACCGCGCCTCGTCGGGCGGCTCCCGGTCCTGGTGCGGCTCAGTGGCCGCTTGATCCGCCGTTGTCCCTGCGGTCGAGGGCGCGCTGGAGCGCGGCGGCGGCGTTCTTCCGGTCGGACTCGCTCATACGGGAGACATGACGGACTCGGCGGCGGACGGTCGTCTCGGCCATGGGAAATCGACTCCTTCGACAGCACGGAGTGCACAGGGAGGGTTACGAGACGCCGGAAGGGGCGGGGAGCGGTGCCGCAGGGGTTGCCTGCACGGGGCCCGGCTCACGACCGCCATTCGCTTGGTCGAGCGAGACGTTCGGCTCCTACAAAACTAAGGGAGCGCGGAGCGTCTGTCTCCACAATTACTCGGACTTCCTACTATCTGAGACGGTGGACTGGGTCACACCGCACTGACCTGCGGTGATTCCTAGAGCACGTCGCCGTCGCGCCAGTCGAAGAGCAGCTCGTGCGCGGGGTCGAGGGAGCCGGCCAGGACGGCGCGGACGTAGGTGCCGCCCTCCTCGTCCGGCAGCCGGACGATGCCGTCCCGCGGGCTGAGGGCGTGCACCTGACCGCTCCACGGCTCCCAGCCGCGCGAGGTGTACAGCCGGGCACCGGCGTCGCTCGCGGAGAGGGCGCCGAGGTCGTAGGCCCGGTCGACGACGCGTTCCAGTTCCGCCATGACCAGCCCGCCGAGACCGGTGCGGCGGACGTCGGCGCGGACGGCGACGTTCTCGACGTAGCCGGTGCGCAGCCACCGGCCGCGATGCCGTACCCGGCGCATCACGACCGCGCCGTGCGCGGCGAGCCCCGAGTCGTCGTGGACGAGGGCGTGCATGCCGCCGAGGCCGTGGTCCCAGTCCTCTTCGCCGAAGTCGCCGTCGAACGCGGCGTCCAGCAGGGCCCGTACGGCGTCGAGTTCGGCGGGGGCCAGGTCGGCGGTGTGGGCGGTGCGCGCTGCGGTGGTCACCGGACCAGTATGCGAACGGGCCGGGTGGCTCTCGACCGGTTATCCGCGCACGATGGAAGGGTCCGGCCTCGGGAGGGAGACCCGATGACGACGGCACAGCCGCGCACCCAGGTGGTCACCCAGCACCGTTTCGGCGGCCCGGACGTCCTGGAGATCGCAGAGCGTCCACGGCCCGAGCCCGGTCCCGGCGAGGTCCTGCTCCGGGTGCACGCGGCCGGGGTCGACCCGGCGGACCGGCCGGCCCGCTCCGGGACCGCGCCGCTGTACGGCGATCCGCCGTTCACGCTCGGGCAGGACGTGTCGGGGGAGGTCGAGGAGGTGGGGGCCGGGGTCACCCGGTTCCGGCCCGGTGACGAGGTCTTCGGCCGGATCGACGGCGGCGGCCACGCCACGCACGTCACCGCGCCGGCCGGCCACTTCGCGGCGAGACCCGCCGGGCTGGACCACGCCCACGCGGCCGCCGCCCCGACGGCGGTGCTCACCGCCTGGCACGCCCTGATCGACATCGCCCGGATCGGCCCGGGCAGCCGGGTCCTCATCCGCGCGGCGGCGGGCGGAGCCGGGCACCTGGCGGTGCAACTGGCCAAGGCGGAGGGCGCGTACGTCATCGGTGTCGCCGCCGCCGCGGACCACGGCTTCCTGCGCGACCTGGGCGCCGACGAACTCGTCGACGACACGGCCGGCGACTTCACGGAGTCCGTCCACGACATCGATGCCGCCCTCGACCTGGTCGGCGGCGAGCACGCCCTGCGCACGCTCGACACCCTGCATCCGAACGGCATCCTGCTCGCCACCGTCCCCGCCGACCTGGGCCTGGCGCCCGAGGACGTGGAGGCCCGGGGGCTGCGCTTCGCCCTGGTGCGTGCCGAGCCGTCGGGCGGCCTCCTGTCCCGCATCGCCCCGCTGCTGGCCGACCGCCGCATCCGCGTCCACGTCGCGACGACCCTGCCCCTGGCCGAGGCCGCCAAGGCCCACGAACTGGCCGAGGAGGGCCGCAGCCGGGGCGGGATCATCCTGGTCCCGCACCCGTGAGCGGCCGCATCCGGCCCCCGGCATGCCGACGGGCCGGGTCGTACGACCCGGCCCGTCGGTTCACTCGGCCTCTCAGCCCATGTGCGGGTACGTGTAGTCCGTCGGCGGGACCAGCGTCTCCTTGATGGCGCGGGTCAGGGTCCAGCGCATCAGGTTCTGCGGGGCGCCGGCCTTGTCGTTGGTGCCGGAGGCGCGGCCGCCGCCGAAGGGCTGCTGGCCGACGACGGCACCGGTGGACTTGTCGTTGATGTAGAAGTTGCCGGCCGCGTAGCGGAGCTTGTCGGCCGTGTAGGCCGCCGCCGCACGGTCGTTGGCGATGACCGAGCCGGTCAGGGCGTAGTCGGAGACGGACTCCATCTGGGTCAGCATCTCGTCGTACTTGTCGTCCTCGTAGACGTGCACGGCGATGATCGGGCCGAAGTACTCGGTGCGGAAGACCTCGTTCTCCGGGTCGGTGCACTCGATGACGGTCGGGCGGACGAAGTAACCCACGGAGTCGTCGTAGGTGCCGCCCGCGACGATCGTGCAGGAGGCGTCCTCCTTGGCGCGGTCGATGGCGGCCTTGTTCTTGGCGAAGGCACGCTCGTCGATGACGGCGCCGATGAAGTTCGACAGGTCGGTGACGTCACCCATCTTGATGCCGTCCACCTCGGCGGCGAGCTCCTCCTTGAAACCGGAGTTCCAGATCGAGGCGGGGATGTACGCCCGGGACGTGGCACTGCACTTCTGGCCCTGGAACTCGAAGGCGCCGCGGGTGAACGCCGTCTTCAGGATCGCCGGGTCGGCCGACGGGTGGGCGACGAGGAAGTCCTTGCCGCCGGTCTCGCCGACCAGGCGCGGGTAGGTGCGGTACTTCTCGATGTTGTTGCCGACCGTCTTCCACAGGTACTGGAAGGTGGGGGTCGAGCCGGTGAAGTGGATGCCCGCGAGGTCCCGGTGCTCCAGGGCGACCTTGGAGACCTCGATGCCGTCACCGGTGACGAGGTTGATGACGCCCTTGGGCAGACCGGCCTCCTCCAGCAGCTGCATCAGCAGCACGGCGGCGTGGGTCTGCGTCGGGGACGGCTTCCAGACGACGACGTTGCCCATCAGGGCCGGGGCCGTCGGCAGGTTGCCCGCGATGGCGGTGAAGTTGAAGGGCGTGATCGCGTAGACGAAGCCCTCCAGCGGGCGGTGGTCCAGACGGTTCCACACACCCGGGGAGTTGGCCGGGGGCTGCTCGGCCAGGAGCTTGCGGGCGTAGGAGACGTTGAACCGCCAGAAGTCGATCAGCTCGCAGGGCGTGTCGATCTCGGCCTGCTGGGCGGTCTTGGACTGGCCGAGCATGGTGGAGGCGGCGAGCGTCTCGCGCCACGGGCCGGACAGCAGCTCGGCGGCGCGCAGGATGATCGCCGCACGGTCGTCGAAGGACATCGCACGCCAGGCGGGCGCGGCGGCCAGGGCCGCGTCGATGGCGTCCTGGGCGTCCGCTTGCGTGGCGTTGCGGTACGTGCCGAGCACGGCCTGGTGGTTGTGCGGCTGGACGACCTTGAAGGCCTCGCCGCCGCCCATCCGCTTCTCGCCGCCGATGGTGCAGGGCAGGTCGACGGGATTGTCGGCCAGCTCCTTCAGCCGGGCCTCCAGCCGGGCCCGCTCGGGCGAGCCGGGGGCGTAGCCGTGCACCGGCTCGTTGACGGGGGTGGGGACCTGGGTCACAGCGTCCATGTTTTCCGTAACTCCTTACTGAGCGGTGTTTCGGTCTCAGCCCTTGAAGAGCTGTCAGCCCTTGGTGAGCATCGAGCGGGCGAAGAAGCGCAGGTTGGCCGGCTTCTCCGCGAGACGGCGCATGAAGTAGCCGTACCAGTCGGTGCCGTACGCGGTGTACACGCGCATCCGGTGGCCCTCTGCGGCCAGCCGCAGGTGCTCCTCGGTGCGGATGCCGTAGAGCATCTGGAACTCGTACTCGTCGAGCTTGCGCCCGGCCTGGTGGGCGAGCTCCTGGCCGATCGCGATCAGGCGCGGGTCGTGGGACCCGATCATCGGGTACCCCTCACCGTCCATCAGCGTCTTCAGAATCCGGACGTATGCCCGATCGATCTCGTGCTTGTCCTGGTACGCGACCGAGGCGGGCTCTTTGTACGCGCCCTTGACCAGGCGGACCCGGCTGCCGTTCGCGGCGAGTCGGCGGGCGTCGGCCTCGGTCCGGAAGAGGTACGCCTGGATGACGCAGCCGGTCTGCGGGAAGTCCTTCCGCAGTTCCTCGTGGATGGCGAACATCGAGTCGAGGGTGGTGTGGTCCTCCGCGTCGAGCGTGACCGTGGTGCCGATCTCGGCGGCGGCCTCGACGACCGGGCGGACGTTCTTCAGGGCCAGCTCGTGGCCGTCGTCCAACGCCTGCCCGAACATCGACAGCTTCACCGACATCTCGGCGCGGGTGCCGAGCTCCAGCGGCTTGAGGCGGTCGACGAGCTCCAGGTAGGCGTCCCGGGCGGCGGCGGCCTGCGCGGGGTTGGTGATGTCCTCGCCGACGACGTCCATCGTCAGTTCGAGGCCGTGGTCCGCGAGGTCCCGGACGACGGGGACGATGTCGTCCACGTCCTCGCCCGGGATGAAGCGGTCGACGACCTGCTTGGTCACCGGGGCCGCCGAGATCAGGCGTCGCATCCGGTCGCTGCGTGACGCGGCGAGAATCACGGGACCCAGCACGGGGCACCTCCAAGCACAAGCAAGTGAAGGCCGGACCCCTCGCGGACGATGCGTCGGGTACGGCACGGAGAACCACCGTGAAACCTAAGGATCCCTCCGATCGTCGGCCATCGACAGCTGTCACGCATCCGTGCCGCAGATCTCAGACAGATGTATGAAGGCTTCCGCGGAGTGCGCGACAATGCCCGGGTGACGTCAGAACGCAGGGGTGACTACGAGGAGCTGGTCGACGAGATCTCGGAGCTGCTCGGCGCGCCCGCGACCCTGGAGAACCGGGACTTCGAGCTGATCGCCTTCGGGGCCTACGACAGTGAGGGCGACCTCGATCCGTCGGCCCTGGACCCCGTCCGCACCCGCTCGATCCTCACCCGCCGCTCGACGGCGGCGGTCCGGGCGTGGTTCGAGGGCTTCGGCATCACCCGCGCCACGGGCCCGGTCCGCATCCCCCCGACACCGGAGGCCGGGGTCTACCGGGGCCGGATCTGTCTCCCCGTCCGCCACCGGGGCGTGGTGCACGGCTACATCTGGCTCCTGGACGACGAACCCGGCCCGAGCGAACGCCAGCTCGCCGCCGCCATGCAGGTCACGGCCCGCATCGGCGCCCTGCTCGCGGACGAGGCCCAGCACGGAGCCGACCTCAGCCGCGAGCTGCGGGCCGTCCTCACCGCCGAGCGGGGCTGGCAGAGCGACATGGCCGTCGCGGAACTGCGCACGGCCCTCGGCCCCCGCGCCGACGGCCTCCACGCCCTGGTGTGCGTCGCCCCCTGGCCCTCGGCCGACCCGGACGACGCCCCGTCGGTCCGCGCGGTCCCGGGCGCGACGGCCCTGTGCACGCTGCCGTGGGGGGCGACGGCCCAATGCCTGGCGGTGCTGATCCGTCTGCGCTCCCCGGACGTCCTCACCCCGGCGACGACGGCGGCGGGGCGACTGCTGGAGCGGGCGCGCGGGGGCAGCGGCGCGGGGAGCGCGGCTGCGCGGGGGGCGGGCGGCAGCGGCCAGGGCGGAAACGCCACCGGCGGCACGGACGGATCCTCCACGGGCACAGCGGGTGCAACGGGCAGAGCGGGAACGGCTCGCGGAACAGGCACGGCTAGCGGAACAGGCGGAGCCGGCCCCGCCGCCGCTGCCGCCACCCCCCGCTCCGGCCCCGCCGCCGGTGTCGCCACCCCCCGCTCCGGCCTCGCCGACCTGGCGACCGCCTGGGCAGAGGCGTCGGCGGCCGCCCGGGCGGCACTGGCCGAAACGCGGTTCGGGCCGGTGGCGCAGTGGGCGTCGATCGGGCCGTTCCGGCTGCTCACCGCCCTGCCCCCGGAGGTCGCCCACGACCCCGTAGCCCGCACGTTGCTCGCTCCGATCCACCACGAACTCGCCCGGACCGCCGAGGTCTATCTCGACTGCGCCGGTCAGGCCGCCCGGGCCGCCGCCGAGCTGGGCATCCACCGCCAGACCTTGTACTACCGCCTGTCCCGGATCGAGAAGCTCACCGGCCTCGACCTGGACGACGGCGAGGACCGTCTGCTGCTGCACATGGCCCTGAAGGCACACCGACTGTGAGGACCGGCCCGCCCATGCCCCTGATGCTCCTCGACCTCGACAACACCCTGGTCGACCGGGACGCCGCGTTCCGCGGCGCGGTGACGGCGTTCCTCGCCGGGCACGCGCTGCCCCCGCACGACGTCGAGTGGGTGATGACCCTCGACGCGAGCGGATACACCCCCCGCCATGAGGTCGCCCGGGCCATGGGCGGCCGGTACGGCGTCGACCAGGAGGCCGTCCGTTCCTTCCTCGACCGGGGCGCGGCCGACCGGGTCGTCCTGGACGGCCCCACACGCGCGGCGCTCGACCGGGCGATCACCGGCGGCTGGACCCTGGTCATCGTCACCAACGGCCGTACCGCACAGCAGGAGGCGAAGATCCGGAACACCGGCCTGGACGAGCTGACCCACGGCTGGGTCGTCTCCGAGGCGATCGGCCACAAGAAGCCCGCGCCGGAGATCTTCCACGCCGCTGCCGCCGCCGTCGGCTCCACCCTCGACGGCGCCTGGGTGATCGGCGACTCCCCGCACGCCGACATCGGCGGCGCCGCGGCCATCGGCGCCCGCAGCGTCTGGGTGTCGGCCGGGCGCCCCTGGCCCGACACCCCCCACCGCCCCACCCGGAGCTTCTCCGACGCCGCCTCCGCCATCGAGTCGGTCGTCCGCACTCCCATGTGATCCAATCGTCAATTGTTGAAAACGATTGTCAATGCTAAGGTCGGCGCAACCGCTCTCTTGACCACCCCTTTACCCGGAGGGCCCCGTGCGCGTCCCCCCTCGGCTCGTCCCCCTCATCGCCCTGACCGCTGCCTCCGCCCTGCTCACCGGCTGCTTCGCCGGCGGACAGTCGGCCTCGGACGACTCCGGGGCGGGAGGGAAGCGCATACGCGTCGCCATGATGCAGCCACCGCGCTCGGCACTGTCCCCGCTGTCGGACGACGCCTTCAAACTGTCGCGCTGGTCGACGGCGGAGACGCTGGTCAAGCTGGACGCGGACGGTGACGCCGAGCCCGCGCTCGCCACCGAGTGGACCCAGGCAGGAACGAGCTGGACCTTCACCCTGCGCGACGGCGTCACCTTCCACGACGGCACGAAGCTCACCGCCGAAGCCGTCGTCACCTCCCTCACCAAGGCCGCCGCGGCCTCGCCCAAGCCCCGCATCCTCGACGGCGTGGACCTGACCGCGAAGGCCGACGGCGACAAGGTCATCGTCACCACCGCCACCGAGGACCCCCTGGTCCCGCAGCGGCTCAGCTCCCCGCAGCTGTCGATCCTGGCCGCCAGGG
The DNA here is from genome assembly GCF_040638895.1 of Streptomyces sp. NPDC024017. Classification (NCBI taxonomy): domain Bacteria; kingdom Bacillati; phylum Actinomycetota; class Actinomycetes; order Kitasatosporales; family Streptomycetaceae; genus Streptomyces; species Streptomyces sp. NPDC024017. The sequence goes on from NZ_JBEZYZ010000018.1 coordinate 31,106, forward strand.
CCTACCGGGGGAAGTCCGTCGACCCTGTCGGCGCGGGCACCGGGCCCTTCGAGCTGACGAAGGTCAACGGCACCTCCTCCGCCGCCCTGGACCGCTACGACCGCTACTGGGGGAAGAAGGCGAAGGCCCCCGGGATCGACGTGCGGTTCGTGCCCGACGGCACCGCCCGCGCGGCCTCCCTGCGCAGTGGCGAGGCCGACATCGTCGAGGCGGTCCCGGTCTCGCAGGCGGCGGTGCTGGACCAGGACCTGATCACCGAGGTGCCCATGCCGCGCACCAACACCCTCTACCTCAACACCGAGAAGGGCGCGTTCAAGGACGCCGGGCTGCGGGCGGCGGCCCGGGAGGCGATCGACGCCGAGTCGATCGTGAAGGGCGTGTACGAGAGGCGCGCCGACGTCGCCGAGGGGCTGCTCGGCCCCGCCCTGCCGTGGGCCGCGGAGCTGCGCAAGCCGGTGCGGCGGGCCGCGGCGGGCGACCCGGCCGGCAGGACGATCACCATCGGCACCTTCACCGACCGCGCCGAGCTGCCCGAGGTCGCCGCGGCGCTGCAACAGCAGCTGCAGAAGGCCGGGTTCAAGGTGAAGCTCGACGTGCGCGAGTACGCCAACATCGAGTCCGACGCGCTGGCGGGCGAGTTCGACGCGTTCATCCTCTCCCGCGCCACCGTCCTCGACTCCGGCGACCCGGCCGCCTACCTCTACAGCGACTTCGCCTCCGACGGTTCCTTCAACATCGCCCAGCTCGCCGACCCGGCCGTCGACAAGGCCTTGAAGAAGGCCGGCGAGATCCGGACCGGTGATGTGCGCCGGGCCGCCGTCATCGCCGCCGAGGCCGCCGTGCTGGGCACCGACGCGGCCGTGCCGATGCTGCACGAGCGGGTGATCCAGGGCGACGCCGCGGGCGTCACCGGCGCCGCGCACGACCCGCGTGAGCGAGAGCTCGTCACGGCGGACACCCACGTCAAGTGAAGGACCGTATACGACGGTTGGCCGGTGCCGCCGCGCTGACCCGCCTGTGCTGTCTGATCGCCGTCCTGGCCGCCGTCGGTCTGCTGCCCTGGCTCTCCGGCCGGGACCCGGCGCTGGCCGTGCTGCGCGCCCGCTCCGCCGAGCAGGACCCCACCGAGGAAGCCCTGGAGTCCGTACGGCGGGACCTCGGTCTGGACGCAGGGCCGCTGTCCCTGCTGGGCGGCTGGGCCTCCGACCTTCTGCACGGCGACCTCGGTACCTCCTGGGTGTCGGGCGCCGAGGTCCTGCCCTCCGTGGTCGCCGGGCTCCAGGTGTCGCTGGCGCTGATGGGCGCCTCGCTCGGCGTCGCGGTGCTGCTGGCGTGCGCGCTGGTGGCGCCGGTGCTGGTGCGGGGCCGGGCCTCGGCCGGGGCGTGGGCCGCGATGCTGGCCGCCGTACCCGAGTTCCTGCTGGCCACGGTCGCGCTGCTGCTGTTCGGGGTGTGGCTGGGATGGCTGCCGACCTCGGGCTGGGTGGGGCCGGAGAACATGGTCCTGCCCGCCGTGGCCCTCGGTGTCCCCGCGGGCGGCCTGCTCGGCCGGCTGGTCGCGGACGCGCTGCCCGCCGTGCTCGACGAACGGTGGGTGGAGCTGTGGCGGGGCGCCGGGGTGAGCCGGGCGGGCATCGCCGCCGCCGCGCTGCGCCGCGCCCTGCCGCCGCTGGTCCCGCAGTTCGGCATGGCCGCCGTCGGGCTCACCGGTGGCGCGGTCGCCGTGGAGACGGTCTTCGCCGTGCCGGGCATCGGCCGTACCGCGCTCGGTGCGGCCAAGTCGCAGGACCTGCCGCTGCTCCAGGGCTCGGTGCTGGGGCTGCTGGCGCTCGGCCTGGTCACGGGCGCGCTGGCGGCGTTCGCGCGGCGGCGGTTGCTGGGCCCGGCCCTGCGGGACGCCTCGCTGGCGCTGCCCCCGGCCCGGCCGGTACGGGCGCATCCCGCGGTCCCGGCGACGCTGTTCGCCGTCCTGGCCGTGACCATCGGCTGGGGCCTGCTGCGGGACCCGTACGCGGTGAACACCACGGCCAGGCTGGCCGCGCCCTCGTGGCAGCACCCGCTCGGCACCGACGGCCTCGGCCGTGACGTGCTCGCCCGGCTGGGTCACGGCGCCGCCACCACGGTCGGCACGGCGGCGGCCGTCTGCCTGCTGAGCCTGCTGGTCGCGCTCGCGCTGGGATTCCTGCCGCGGATCGCGGAGGGCGCGGCGGACATCGCCAACGCCCTGCCCCCGGTGATCGTCGGCATCCTCCTCGCGGCGGCCGTCGGGCCCGGCACCGGCGGTGCGGCCCTCGCGGTCGCGCTGATCTCCTGGCCGGCCCTGTCCGCGCACGCGGCGGCTCTGGTGCAGGAGGTGCGCGCGTCGGCGTTCCTCACCGCCCAACGGGCCATCGGGGCGAGCCCGTTCTGGATCCTCACCCGGCACGTCCTGCCGTCCGTGGCCGCCCCGGTCGCCCGGCACGCCCTGCTGCGGCTGCCGGGCATCGCCCTGGCCCTGGCCTCACTGGGCTTCCTCGGTCTGGGCGCGCAGCCACCGGCTCCCGAATGGGGTCTGCTGCTCGACGAGTCCCGCGCGTATGTGGAACGCGCCCCGTGGGCGGCCCTCGCCCCGGCGGTGGCGCTGGCCCTGCTGGCCGGTCTCGCGGTGTCGGGGGCCGCGCTCGCGCAAGGCCGCAGGACACGGCGCGTCACCCCGGCTCCGGTCACGAAGGAGGCCCCCGTTGGAGTCTGAGCCACTGCTATCGGTGCGCGAGCTGCGCATCGCCTTCGACGGGGTCGAGGCCGTGCGCGGCGTGTCCTTCGACGTCCGCCCGCGCGAGGTGCTGGCCGTCGTCGGCGAGTCGGGAGCGGGCAAGTCCCTCACGGCCCGTGCCCTCCTCGGCATGCTCCCGCGCTCCGCGACGACCAGCGGGACGATCCACCCGGACCTCTCGGCCCACCGCGGCCGCCGCATCTCCCTGGTCCCGCAGGACGCCCTGTCCGCTCTCTCCCCGGTGCACCCGGTGGGCGACCAACTGGCCGCGGCCGTGCGGTCGGTGGCCGGGGTGTCCCGCAAGGAGGCGCGGGCCCGGGCGGTCGCGGCCCTGGACCGGGTCGGCATCCCCGACGCGGCCCGCAGGGCACGGGCGTATCCGCACGAGTACTCCGGCGGCATGCGGCAGCGCGCGGTGATCGCCATGGCGACGATCAACGAACCGGACGTCGTCGTCGCCGACGAGCCCACCACCGCTCTCGACGAGGAGCGGCGCGACCAGGTGCTGCGGCTGCTGGCGGAGCAGCGGGAAGCCGTCGGGGCCGCGCTGGTCCTCGTGACGCACGACATGGACGTCGTCGGCGGCCACGCGGACCGCGTGCTGGTCATGTACGCCGGGCGTCTCACCGAACTCGGCGCGGCGGACGAGGTGCTGGCCCGTCCCCGGGCCCCGTACACGGCCGGCCTGCTGGCGTCGCTCCCCCGGAACGCGCTGCCCGGCGGGCGCCTGCCCACCTTGCGGGGGACCCCGCCCGTCCCGGGCGCGCTCCCGCCGGGCTGCGCCTTCGCCCCGCGCTGCCCGCTCGCGGCGGACCCGTGCCGCACGGCGGAGCCGGAGCCCCGGCAGCTGGACGGACGCCTGCTCGCCTGTCACCGCGCCGAGGAACTCCCCCATCCCGCCCACGCGTTGTTCCTGAAGGAGCGCCAGACCGCATGACCGACGACCTTCTGCTGGATGTCCGGGACCTGGTCGTCCGCTACGGCCCGGTCACCGCCGTGGACGGTGTCTCCTTCTCCCTGGCCGCCGGCGAGACCCTGGCCCTGAGCGGCCCGTCCGGCTGCGGCAAGTCCTCCACGGCCCTGGCGGTGCTCCAGCTGCGCCGCCCGGACGCGGGACATGTGCGCTTCGAGGGACGGGAGTTGACGAATCTCTCCGATCGCGAACTGCGTCCGCTGCGCCCGCGCCTGCAACCGGTCTTCCAGGACCCCTACGGCACCCTCAGCCCCCGCCACCGCATCCGGGACGCCATCGCCGAGCCCCTGAAGGTCCAGGGCCGCTGGCATCCCGCCGACGGCCCCGCCCGGGTCGCCGAACTCCTCGACCGGGTCGGACTCGACCCCGCGTACGGCGACCGCAGGCCGCACGAACTCTCCGGCGGCCAGTGCCAGCGGGCCGGCATCGCCCGCGCCCTGGCCTCCGGCCCCCGCATGCTGGTCCTGGACGAGCCGGTGTCGTCACTCGACCCGTCGGTTCGGGCAGGTGTCCTGAACCTGCTGGCCGACCTCCAGGACGACCTGGGCCTCGGCTACCTGTTCATCTGCCACGACCGGGCGGTCGTACGGCACTTCGCGGACCGGGTCGTCGAGATGCGCGAGGGGCGCGTCACGTCCGGGTAGCGCCCTCGATCACCTGACGGAGCCCCGCGGCGAGCTGACCGGCCTCGGGTGCGCTCTCGGGGTCGAAGGTCCACTGCGCCATGAGCCCCATCATCAGGGTGAGGTAGAAGTAGCCGAGGGTGTCCACCCGCTCCTCGGGGACGTCCTCCTCGCGCCCTCCGTGGAAGAGCGTGACGATCCCGCGCGCCCCCTCACGCTGCGCCCGCGCCAGATGCTCCCGCACTTCCGGCAGCTGGTCCCCCATGGCCACGATCTCCATGCTGAGCCGCCACATGGACCCCGGCTCGCGCATGGTCCCGATGATGTTCGCCCACACCTCGGTGAACCGCTCCAGCGACCCCGGCTCGCCCCGCAGTTCGCCGCCCCCCTCGAAAGCGTCGGACATCCCCTCCACCATCCCGACGTACGCCTGCGCCAGCAGCGCGTCCTTCGAGCCGTAGTGGTAGCCGATCGACGCCAGGTTGGTCCCCGACTCCTTGACGATGTCGCGCGCGGTCGTGCGCAGGAAGCCCTTCGCCAGCAGGCAGCGCTTGGCGCCTTCGAGCAGATCCTCACGGTGTCCCATGACACATCACCCTACCTCCGCGTCCATACATGCGTCCCATACGAGCGTCTTAAACAGTCGTACTAGACAACCGTTTAATACGCTCGTACAGTCCTGGCCATGACGACGAACCCGCACCCTCCCGCCCGCGCCGGCCGCCGCGAATGGACCGCTCTCGGTGTGCTGATGCTCCCGCTGCTGCTGGTCTCGATGGACGTGTCCGTCCTCTACTTCGCGATCCCCGCGATCAGCGCCGACCTGGAGCCGAGCGCCACCCAGCAGCTGTGGATCTTCGACATCTACGGCTTCGTGCTGGCCGGCCTGCTGATGACGATGGGCTCGCTCGGCGACCGCATCGGCCGCCGCAGGCTCCTGCTGATCGGCGCCGCCGCCTTCGGCACGGCCTCCCTGGTCGCGGCCTACGCCACCAGCGCCGAGACCCTGATCGCCGCCCGCGCGGTCCTCGGCATCGGCGGCGCGACGCTGATGCCGTCCACGATGGCGCTGGTGCGCACGATGTTCACCGACCCCGCGCAGCGCACCAAGGCGATCGGGGTGTGGTCGGGCGTGATGACGGCCGGCATCGCGCTCGGCTCGGTGATGAGCGGGGTGATCGTCGAGCACTTCTGGTGGGGCTCGGTCTTCCTGGTCAACCTGCCCGCGATGCTGCTGCTCCTGGTCCTGGGCCCCGTCCTGCTGCCCGAGTCGCGCACCCCGAACCCGGGCCGCTTCGATCTGCTGAGCGTCCCTCTGTCGATGGCGGCGGTGCTCCCCGTGATCTACGGGCTGAAGGAACTCGCGTCAGAGGGCTGGAACGTGCGGTACGTGATGTCGGTGACCGTCGGCCTGCTCTTCGCCGCGCTGTTCGTCCACCGCCAGCGCACGGCGGCCTCCCCGCTGATCTCGCCGGCGCTGTTCCGGGGCCGCGGCTTCAGCCCGGCCGTCGTCCTCAACCTCGCCGCCGCCTTCGGCATGATGGGCTCGGCGTACTTCACGACCCAGTACATCCAGTCGGTCCTGGGCAACAGCCCGCTCGAGGCGGCGCTGTGGAGCCTGCTGCCGTCGGTGCCCATCGCACTCGCGGCGCCGGTCGGCGCCCACCTCGTGCAGCGGGGCGTGCCCCGCGCGTACGTCGTCGGCGCAGGCTTCGCCGTCGCCTCGTGCGGCTACGTGATGCTGGCCCTGGCCGGTACGGACTCGCGCTGGCTGCTGCTGGCCGCGTGCGCCGTCCTGGCCTGCGGCATCGTCACCGTGATGTCCCAGGTGGCCGACCTGGCGCTGAGCTCCGCTCCGGTGGAGAAGGCGGGGGCGGCGTCGTCCCTGCTGGAGACCGGCACGGAGTTCGGCGGCGCGCTGAGCATGGCGTTCCTCGGCTCCATCGGCACCGCCGTCTACCGCCACGAGATCCCGGCCTCGGCTCCCACCGCGGCCCGCGAGACCCTGGGCGGCGCCCTGGCCGTGGCCGACCGGCTCCCGGGGCGCGCGGGGGACGCCCTGGCGACGGCGGCACGCGAGGCCTTCACCAGCGGCATGCACGCGGCGGCGGTCACGGGCGCGGTGCTGCTGGCCGCCGCGGCGGCAGCGGGGGCGGTGACCCTGCGGCGGGTCCGGGTACGGACAAACGCCGGACAGGCTGATCAGCTCAGCCCGTCCGGCGTTTGAGGGACGAGTCCGTTCGCGGCGAACGGGGGTCCGGGGGCGGAGCCCCCGGGAAGGTCAGGCCAGGTTCACCGAACGAGCGGACGTGGCGCCGATCTCCGCCGCGACCTCGGCCAGCACACCGGCGGTCACCGTGTCGTCCACGGTCAGCACCGCCAGCGCCTCGCCACCGGCCGCCGCCCGCGACACCTGCATGCCGGCGATGTTGAGGCCCGCCTCGCCGAGGATGCGGCCCACCGTGCCGACGACACCCGGCCGGTCCTCGTACTTCAGCACGATCATGTGGTCGGCGAGCGCGAGGTCGATGTCGAACTCCCCGACGGCGACGATCTTCTGGAGGTGCTTCGGGCCGGCCAGCGTGCCGGACACCGACACCTCCTCGCCGTCGGCGAGGGTGCCGCGCACCGTGACGACGTTGCGGTGCTCGGTCGCCTCGGAGCTGGTGGTGAGGCGCACCTCGACGCCGCGCTCCTGCGCGAACAGCGGGGCGTTGACGTACGACACCGTCTCGTCGACGACGTCCTCGAAGACACCCTTGAGCGCGGACAGCTCCAGCACCTTCACGTCGTGCTGGGTGATCTCGCCGTACACCTCGACGTCGAGGCGGACGGCGACCTCACCGGCGAGCGCGGTGAAGATCCGGCCCAGGCGCTCGGCGAGCGGCAGACCCGGCTTGACGTCCTCGGCGATGACACCGCCCTGCACATTCACCGCGTCCGGCACGAGCTCACCGGCGAGGGCGAGGCGCACCGAGCGGGCGACGGCGATACCGGCCTTCTCCTGCGCCTCGTCCGTGGAGGCACCGAGGTGCGGGGTGGCGACGACCTGGTCGAACTCGAACAGCGGGGAGTCCGTGCAGGGCTCCTTCGCGTACACGTCGAGACCGGCACCGGCGACCCGGCCCTCCTTGAGGGCGGAGTACAGCGCCTCCTCGTCGACGATCCCGCCACGCGCGGCGTTGACGATGCGCACGCTCGGCTTGACCTTGCGCAGCGCCTCGTCGCCGATCAGGCCGAGGGTCTCGGGGGTCTTGGGGAGGTGGACGGTGATGAAGTCGGAGACCTCGAGCAGCTCGTCCAGCGACAGCACCTTGACGCCCATCTGCGCGGCGCGGGCGGGCTGCACGTAGGGGTCGTAGGCGACGACCTTCATGCCGAAGGCCGACATGCGCTGCGCGACGAGCGCGCCGATGCGGCCGAGGCCGACGACGCCGAGGGTCTTCTCGGCCAGCTCGACGCCGGTGTACTTGCTGCGCTTCCACTCGCCGTTCTTCAGCGCGGCGTTCGCCTGCGGAATGTTGCGGGCGGTGGCGACGAGCAGACCGCAGGCCAGCTCGGCGGCGGTCACGATGTTCGAGGTGGGGGCGTTGACGACCATCACGCCGGCCTTGGTGGCGGCGGAGACGTCCACGTTGTCCAGGCCGACGCCGGCTCGTGCGACGACCTTCAGCTTCTTCGCGGCGGCGATCGCCTCGGCGTCGACCTTGGTCGCCGAGCGGACCAGGATCGCGTCCACGTCGGCGATGGCCGGGAGCAGCTCGGCTCGGTCCGCACCGTTGCAGTGCCGGATCTCGAAGTCCGGGCCCAGCGCGTCGACGGTGGCGGGCGACAGCTCTTCAGCGATGAGTACGACGGGTTTCGAGCTCACGTGAGTCCTCACAAGTCCAGTGCTGCGGACGGCCGTCCCGACGGCCGCAGGCGGTGGAGGGTGGTGGCCGCGTGGAAGACGCACGACGCTGTGGGCCTGACGCGTTATGTGTGCAGCAGTCTAGTGGCGCCGGGGGCGTCGTCTTGCGCCGCTGCGGAAGGATCACCCGTCCGTGGCCGGACGGGATGGACAACGCCGTACCACCGACGTTACCCGGGGTTCGCCGAAGGGGCCGGAGCGGAATGCTCCGGCCCCTCGGGCGGGCGGCTTACGCCTCCTCGTCGACCCAGCTCATGAGCTTGCGCAGCTCCTTGCCGGTGGTCTCCAGCAGGTGCTCGGAGTCCTGGGTCTTGTACTCGTTGTACTTCTTCAGGCCGCCGTGGTACTCGTCCATCCACTGCTGGGCGAAGGTGCCGTCCTGGATCTCGGCGAGGACCTTCTTCATCTCGGCCTTGGTGGCGTCCGTGATGATCCGCGGGCCGGTGACGTAATCGCCCCACTCGGCGGTCTCGGAGATCGACCAGCGCATCTTCTCCAGGCCGCCCTCGTACATGAGGTCCACGATCAGCTTCAGCTCGTGCAGGCACTCGAAGTAGGCGATCTCCGGCTGGTAGCCGGCCTCGGTCAGCGTCTCGAAGCCCGCCTTGACCAGCGCCGCGGTGCCACCGCAGAGGACGGCCTGCTCACCGAACAGGTCGGTCTCGGTCTCCTCGGTGAAGGTCGTCTTGATGACGCCGGCGCGGGTGCCGCCGATGCCCTTCGCGTACGACAGGGCCAGCGCGAAGCCGTTGCCCGTGGAGTCCTGCTCGACGGCGGCGATGCACGGAACGCCGCGGCCCTCCTCGTACTGGCGGCGCACCAGGTGGCCCGGGCCCTTCGGGGCGACCATGCAGACGTCCACGCCGGCCGGGGGCTTGATGAAGCCGAAGCGGATGTTCAGGCCGTGGCCGAAGAACAGCGCGTCGCCGTCCTTCAGGTTGTCCTTGATGTGCTCCTCGTAGACCTGGGCCTGGATGGGGTCCGGGACGAGGATCATGATGACGTCGGCCTCGGCGGCGGCCTCCGACGGGCTCACCACGCGCAGGCCCTGCTCCTCGGCCTTGGCCTTGGACTTGGAGCCCTCGTGCAGACCGACGCGCACGTCGACACCCGAGTCACGGAGCGACAGCGCGTGGGCGTGGCCCTGGCTGCCGTAACCGATGACCGCGACCTTGCGGCCCTGGATGATGGACAGGTCGGCGTCGGCGTCGTAGAACAGCTCGGCCACTTTGGGTTCTCTCCTCGGGAGTGCAGGTGTTGCGTCCCACCGTATGACGGGGGGCGGAAGGGAAGTCTGAGGGTCTCGGAATACGGGCGGCCGACGGCGCGCCGACCGCCCGTTCCGGGTCTTACGCCGACCGGTCCAGGGCGCGCAGCGATCGGTCCGTGATGGATCGGGCACCGCGGCCGATCGCGATCGTGCCGGACTGGACGAGCTCCTTGATGCCGTACGGCTCCAGCATCTTGAGCATCGCGGTCAGCTTCTCGCCGGATCCGGTGGCCTCGATGGTGACGGCCTCCGGGGAGACGTCGACGGTCTTGGCACGGAACAGCTGGACGATCTCGACGATCTGGGAGCGCGTCTCGTTGTCGGCGCGCACCTTCACCAGGACGAGTTCGCGCTGCACCGCCTGCGACGGCTCCAGCTCGACGATCTTCAGCACGTTGACGAGCTTGTTGAGCTGCTTGGTGACCTGCTCCAGCGGCAGGTCCTCCACGCCGACGACGATGGTGATGCGGGAGATGTCGGGGTGCTCGGTGACACCGACCGCGAGGGAGTCGATGTTGAAGCCGCGGCGGGAGAACAGGGCGGCGATCCGGGCGAGGATGCCGGGGGTGTTCTCCACCAGGACGGAGAGCGTGTGCTTGGACATGATCTGCTTCCTTTACGGCTCTCAGTCGTCTTCGTTGTCGCCGAAGTCGGGGCGGACGTCCCGGGCGGCCATGATCTCGTCGTTGGAGGTGCCGGCGGCGACCATCGGCCAGACCATCGCGTCCTCGTGGACGATGAAGTCGACGACGACCGGGCGGTCGTTGATGGAGTTCGCCTCTTCGATGACCTTGTCGAGGTCGTCCGGGGACTCGCAGCGGATCGCGTAGCAGCCCATGGCCTCCGACAGCTTCACGAAGTCGGGGACGCGGGTGCCGCGGGCCTCGGGGTTGACGTCGTCCGGGCCGGAGTGCAGGACGGTGTTGGAGTACCGCTGGTTGTAGAAGAGGGTCTGCCACTGGCGGACCATCCCGAGGGCGCCGTTGTTGATGACGGCGACCTTGATCGGGATGTTGTTCAGGGCGCAGGTGGCGAGCTCCTGGTTGGTCATCTGGAAGCAGCCGTCGCCGTCGATCGCCCAGACGGCCCGCTCGGGCGCGCCGGCCTTGGCGCCCATGGCGGCCGGGACGGCGTAGCCCATGGTTCCGGCGCCGCCGGAGTTCAGCCAGGTGCCCGGCTTGTCGTACTCGATGTAGTGCGCGGCCCACATCTGGTGCTGACCGACGCCCGCCGTGAAGATCGTGCCCTCGGGGGCGAGCTGTCCGATGCGCTCGATGACCTGCTGCGGGGAGAGCGAGCCGTCGCCGGGCTGGTCGTAACCGAGCGGGTAGGTCTCGCGCCAGCGGTTCAGGTCGTTCCACCATGCGGTGTAGTCGCCCTGGTGGCCCTCGCTGTGCTCCTTCTGCACGGCCTGGACCAGGTCGGCGATGACCTCGCGGGCGTCACCGACGATCGGCACGTCGGCGGCGCGGTTCTTGCCGATCTCGGCCGGGTCGATGTCCGCGTGGACGATCTTGGCGTGCGGGGCGAAGCTGTCCAGCTTGCCGGTGACGCGGTCGTCGAAGCGGGCGCCGAGGGCGACGATCAGGTCGGCCTTCTGCAGGGCGGTGACGGCGGCCACCGAGCCGTGCATGCCGGGCATGCCCAGGTGCTGCGGGTGGTTGTCGGGGAACGCGCCGAGCGCCATCAGGGTCGTGGTGACGGGCGCGCCGGTGAGCTCGGCGAGGACCTTCAGCTCGGCGGTGGCCTGGGCCTTGAGCACGCCGCCGCCGACGTACAGCACCGGTCGGCGGGCCTGGGTGATCAGCTTGGCGGCCTCGCGGATCTGCTTGGCGTGCGGCTTGGTCACCGGGCGGTAGCCGGGCAGGTCCATGGCCGGCGGCCAGGAGAAGGTCGTCTTCGCCTGGAGGGCGTCCTTGGCGATGTCGACCAGGACCGGGCCGGGACGGCCGGTGGAGGCGATGTGGAAGGCCTGGGCGATGACCCGCGGGATGTCATCGGCCTTGGTGACGAGGAAGTTGTGCTTGGTGATCGGCATGGTGATGCCGACGATGTCCGCCTCCTGGAAGGCGTCCGTGCCGATCGCCTTGGAGGCCACCTGTCCGGTGATCGCGACCATCGGCACCGAGTCCATGTGCGCGTCGGCGATCGGCGTGACCAGGTTGGTCGCACCGGGGCCCGAGGTCGCCATGCAGACACCGACCTTGCCGGTGGCCAGCGCGTACCCCTCGGCCGCGTGACCGGCGCCCTGCTCGTGGCGCACCAGGACGTGACGCACGCGGGTGGAGTCCATCAGCGGGTCGTACGCCGGAAGGATGCAACCACCGGGAATGCCGAATACCGTGTCGGCGCCGACCTCCTCGAGAGAGCGGATGAGGGACTGCGCGCCCGTCACCTGCTCGGGGGCGGAGTGGTGTCCTCCGGATCGGGGCCGGGGCTGCGGGTGGTGGGCCCCGGTGGCCTGCTCGGTCATCGGCATTCTCTTCTCAGATGCTGAGGGTTTTTGCGAGGTTTTGTACGGTCTTCGGCTGCTGCACGAAAGGCGCCTGTGCAACAAAAAACCCCTCGTGCCAAAAGGCAAGCGAGGGGAGCGCGCCGGGTGGGGTCGCTGAGCGGTCGAGGCTCAGCGTCAGCCGACGCGCTTTCCAAGTACGAGAATTCGAGTGCGCATGGCACTGACCCTCCCCCCGGCACGCACTCACTGTCAAGTGGGTGGGACGGGAGTCTCATTATGTGAGCGGAGGGCCGTGCCGCCTCCGATGACGGCGGACACACCCGAGCTGTACACCCGCGGGGCGCCGCCCGCGAACGCCGGTTCGGCCGGTCCGTTCGGCACCGGATAGTGGCCGGCGGCGAGCGCCCGGCGCAGCCGGTACTCGTCGAGCGGCCCGGAGAACGCCATGCCCTGCCCGTGCGTGCAGCCCATCGCGCGCAGGGCGATCACCTGCTCGGGCAGATCCACCCCTTCGGCCACGGACTTCAGCCCGAGGTCGCCGGCGATGCGCAGCAGCCCGCTGGTGATCTTGTGCAGGCGCGCGGACTCGACGACGCCCTCGACCAGACCGCGGTCGAGCTTCAGGACGTCGACGGGGAGCCGCCTGAGGGCCGTGATCGCCGCGTAGCCGCTGCCGAACCCGTCGAGCGCGATCCGTACACCGACCCGCCGCAGGGCGCCCAGGCGCCGCTCCAGCTCGTCCAGGGAGACCCTCGGGTCGGCGTCCGACAGCTCGATGATCAGCGACCCGGACGGCAGCCCGTGCCGCGTGAGCAGCGCCTCGATCGAGCCGAGCGGCATCGACCGGTCCAGCAGCCTGCGGGCGCTCATCCGCACGACGACCGGCACGGACAGTCCGGTCGCGTGCCGCTCGGCGGCCTGCTCGACGGCCTCCTCGATCATCCACCGGCCCAGCTCGGCGGTCTTCTCGCCGTCCTCGGCCACGCGCAGGAACTCCGCCGGGGTGAAGAGCACCCCTTGCGAGGAGCGCCAGCGCGCCTGCGCGGACACCGACGTGATCCGGCCATCCGCCAGGGACACCACCGGCTGGTGCAGCAGGGCGAACTCCCCGTCGTGCAGCGCGGCCCGCAGGCGGGTGGCGAGCTCGGCCTTGCGGACGACGTCCTGCTGCATCTGCGGCTTGTACAGCTCGACGCGGCCCTTGCCGCCGGCCTTGGCGCGGTACATGGCCAGGTCGGCGTTGCGCAGCAGTTCGCCCGCGCCGAGGCCGGCTTCCGCGAAGGCCACGCCGATGGAGGCGTTGACACGGACATCGTTGCCGTCGATGAGATAGGGCTGCGACAGCGTCGTCCTGAGGCGGTCGGCGAGCTCCAGGATGTGCCGCTCCCGGGCGTCCCGGTCGCGGGTGTTGTCCCCGGCGATCAGGGCCGCGAACTCGTCTCCGCCGAGCCGGGAGGCGGTGTCGCCCTGCCGGACGGAGTCCTGGAGTCTGCGGGCGGCCTGGACGAGCAGCTCGTCCCCGGCCTGGTGCCCGATCGTGTCGTTGACGGCCTTGAATCCGTCGAGATCGATGAACAGCACGGCCGTGTTCCGCAGGGCCACGCCCCGGTCGGAGGCGCGGCGGCCCGAGAGGGCGTGCTGGACGCGCTTGGTGAACAGGGCGCGGTTGGGCAGGTCGGTGAGCGGGTCGTGCTCGGCGTTGTGCTGCAGCTGGGCCTGGAGCCGCACCCTTTCGGTCACGTCACGGCTGTTGAAGATGAGGCCGCCGTGATGGCGGTTGACGGTCGACTCGACGTTCAGCCAGCCTTCGTCGCCCGAGCGGAAGCGGCACTCGATGCGCGTGGTGGGTTCCTCGACCGGGTCGGCGGCGAGGAACCTGCGCACCTCGTGCACGACGCAGCCCAGGTCCTCGGGGTGGATGAGATGGGCCAGTTCCGTACCCACCAGCTCCTCCGCCGAGCGGCCGTACACACCGGCGGCGGCCGGGGAGACGTACCTCAGGACGCCGCTGGGGGCGGCGATCATGATGACGTCGCTGGAGCCCTGCACCAGGGAGCGGAAGTGGTTCTCCTTCTGCGCCAGTTCCTGGGTGAGGGTGATGTTGTCGAGCAGCATGATGCCCTGGCGCACGACGAGCGCGAGCACCACCGTGCCCCCGGTCAGCAGGACCACGCGGTCGACGCTGCGGCCGTTGAGGACGTTGTAGAGGATCCCCAGGGTGCACACGGCGGCCGCGAGATACGGCGTGAGGGCGGCGAGGGAGCCGGCGATGGGCCGGGCGGCCGGGTACCGGCTGTGCTCGGCGCCGGGCAGGGGCACCTGGTGGCCGGGTCCGCTGCGCTGCCCCGGCACGTGCTCGTGCACCACGCGGGTGTGCCCCGTGGCGCCGTGCCGGCCGGGGCCGCCGCGCCGGTCGCCCTCCGCGCGGGGCGCGGCCCACGGGGCGTACGCCAGGAGCAGCGAGCCGGCGAACCAGCCCGCGTCCAGCAGCTGGCCGGAGCGGTAGTCGTGGTGCATGAGCGGGGAGGTGAACAGGGCGTCGCACATCACGGTCAGGGCGAGGGCGCCGATGGCGGTGTTGACCGCCGAGCGGTTCACCTCGGACCGCCTGAAGTGCAGGGCGAGCACCATGCTGACCAGCGCGATGTCGAGCAGCGGGTACGCCAGCGACAGCGCGGCGTGCGCCACGCCGGGGCCTTCCGACTTCGCGGCCTGGGCGAGGGCGAGGCTCCACGCCAGTGTCAGCAGCGAGCCGCCGATCAGCCAGGCGTCCAGCCCGAGGCAGACCCAGCCGGCCTTGGTCACCGGCCGCTTGGCGAGCACGAGCAGCCCGACGATCGCGGGCGGCGCGAAGCAGAGGAAGAACAGGTCGGCGTAGCTGGGACTGGGCACGGGCAGTCCGAGGACCACCTCGTACCACCCCCAGACCAGGTTGCCCAGGGAGGCCATGGTCGAGGAGAGGCCGAACAGCAGCCAGGCGGGTCGAAAGCGGGGGCGGCGGCTGCGGGCGTAGACGAAGCACGAGACGGCGGCGGTGGCGGCCGCGGCGCTCAGCCCGAAGTCGCCCATGAACATCGCCACTTCGTACGAACCCCAGCCGACCGCGGAACCGATGGCGTATCCCGCGCAGACCAGGGCGAGGACGAGTTGGAGGGCCAGGCCCGGCCGGTGGCCGGGGACCGGCGTGCGGGGCAGCAGCGCGCCCGGTGACGGAGGCTGTGCCCGCAGCGCTCCGTCCAGCGTGGTGGTGGGGGGCGCGCTCACCGGGCGCTCCCGGTGCGCGCCGCTCCCGGGTCCCGCGGGGCCGGCTGGTCATGCCTTCTGCACCTGCCGGACCTGCGGTGATGATGGCTGTGGTCGGTGTGGTGTTCGCTGTGGTGGGTGTGGTGGCCGACGTGATCGGCGTGCTGACCGCATCTGCTCGCGGCCGTCCGCCAGGGTCGCCGCCGGCAGCCCCGCCCCGTCGGATCGCTCGTCCATAGGCCGTGCATCGCCTGTCGCCCCCCTCACAGTCTGAAGTGTCCGTCCCCGGCGCCTGACAGTCCCCGGCGCAGCCCCTGTCGGGACGATACACCAGTCTCGTCACTCAGGGACATAGGTTCTCTACGCTCCGTGACGATCAACAGATATATGAGTACCCACCGCACCCGAAGGATTGCGGACGGTACTCGAAGGTCTCTCAGTCGGTTGAGGCACCCGTCGTAAGGATCACGTTGCGGAGCGGCTCCCGGTTCACATAACGGTTCAACTGGTCCACCAGGAGCCGCTCGGCGCGCGGAAGGAACGCGGAGGTGGGTCCTCCGACGTGCGGGCTGATGAGTACCCCCGGCGCACGCCACAAGGGGTGTTCGCGCCCCAGCGGCTCCGGGTCGGTGACGTCGAGGGCGGCGGTGATGCGGCCGCTCTCGAGTTCGGCGAGCAGGGCCTTGGTGTCGACGACCGGGCCGCGGGCGACGTTGACGAGGAGCGCGCCGTCCTTCATCCGGGACAGGAAGTCGGCTCCGGCCAGGCCACGGGTGGTTTCGGTGAGCGGGGTGGACAGGATGACGACGTCCGCTTCCGGCAGCAGCGCGGGGAGTTCGGTGAGCGGATGCACCGGACCGCGCGCCGTGGTGCGCTCGGAGCGCGCGACGCGCGCCACCCGCGCCACCTCGAACGGAACGAGCCGGTCCTCGATGGCCTCGCCGATCGAGCCGTATCCCACGATGAGGACGTTCTTGTCGGCGAGCGCCGGCCGGAACCCGCCGAGCCACTCCCCCCGGTCCTGCGCGCGGACGAAGTCGGGGATCCCGCGCAGCGAGGCCAGGATCAGCGCGAGGGTGAGCTCGCCGGTGCTGGCCTCGTGCACCCCACGCGCATTGCACAGCCGCACGCCCGGAGGCAGCTGCCCGAGCCCCGGCTGCACGTGGTCGATCCCGGCGGAGAGGGTCTGCACGACCTGGACGTTGCTCATCCGCCCCATGGGACGCACGCAGAGCGGGCTGGGCTTCATGTAGGGGACGACGTAGAAGGCGCAGTCGGCCGGGTCCGCGGGGAAGTCCTCCGCGCCGTTCCAGTAGCGGTATTCCGGTCCCTCGGGGAGTCCCTCGATCTCGTCCGGCGGGATGGGCAGCCACACGTCAGCAGTCATGCTCTGGAGGCTATGTCAGGAGCGTGCGACGGCAGAGGTTAGGTTGGGGTGGCTCGAACAGGGAGGGTCACGACCAGGTGGAGCGCAGGACGATCGGCGCGGCGGCGCTCGCGGTGGGGGCCGTCGGACTCGGGTGCATGCCGATGAGCTGGGCCTACAGCGCGTCGAGGCGGCGCGGCGACGAGTCGCTCAGGGCGGTGCACCGGGCGCTCGACCTGGGCGCGTCCCTGCTGGACACGGCCGACATGTACGGCCCCTTCACCAACGAGCTGCTGGTGGGGCGGGCGTTGAAGGAGCGGCGGTCCGACGCGTTCGTGTCCACGAAGGTCGGGCTGCTCGTGGGCGACCAGCACATCGTCGCCAACGGCCGCCCCGGGTACGTGAAGCGGGCCTGCGACGCGTCGCTGCGGCGGCTCCAGACGGACGTCATCGACCTCTACCAGCTGCACCGGGCCGACCCCGAGGTGCCGGTCGAGGAGACCTGGGGCGCGATGGCGGAGCTCGTCCAGGCCGGGAAGGTACGGGCCTTGGGCCTGTGCGCGGTGGGCGCGCGGGCCGGGCGCCGGGCCGGGTCCCGGCTGCACGACGGAACGATCCGGCAGCTGGAGCGGGTGCAGCAGGTCTTCCCGGTGAGCGCGGTGGAGGCGGAGCTGTCGGTGTGGTCGCCGGAGGCGCTGGAGACCCTGCTGCCGTGGTGCCGCACGCGGGGCGTCGGTTTCCTCGCCGCGATGCCGCTGGGCAACGGCTTCCTGACCGGCAGGCTGCGGCCCGGTGCGGGCTTCGAGGCGGACGACCTGCGCGCCCGGCACCCCCGCTTCACGGCCGAGATGATGGCCGCGAACCAGCCGTTCGTCGCGGGCCTGCGCCGCGTGGCCCGTCGGCACGGCACGGACGTCACGCCCGCTCAGGTCGCCCTGGCGTGGGTGCTCGCCCAGGGCCCGCACGTCATCCCGGTCCCGGGCACGAAGCAGGAGCGCTGGGTCACGGAGAACACGGCCGCGACGGCGCTGCGCCTGACCCTCGACGATCTCAGGGAGATATCCGGGCTGCCACCGGCCCAGGGGTCGTGGGACTGAGCCGGTCCCGCCGCCGGTGCGTTTCGGGCAAACCCCGTGTTCCTCGTCCGGGGTTGCGTGATCGGGAACCTGTGAGCCGCGAGCGGTGTATGACAGGGAGAGGACCTGCCCCGTCGAAGGGACCATGATCGTGCAACGTCGAGCCGTCCCGGCCGTGCTGGCCGCCGCCGCGCTTCTGCTGACGGCCGGTTGCTCCTCCGACGGCGGGGGCTCGTCCGGCAAGGACGAGAGCGCCTCCCCGAGCCGTACGGCACCGGGGTCGGCAGCGCCGCCGCGGCAGGGCGCCGAGGAGACACCTCCCGCCCGGGGCTCGGTGAAGGTGGTGCGCACCGTCGCCGAGGGTCTGGCGTCCCCCTGGGGTCTCGCTCCGCTGCCGGGCGGCGGTCTGCTCGTCGCCTCCCGGGACGACGGGACGATCGTCCGGGTCGACGAGAAGACCGGCAAGAAGACCGAACTGGGCGAGGTGACGGGGGTCTCGGCGGCCGGCGAGGGCGGCCTCCTCGGGATCGCCCTGTCCCCCGACTACGCCTCGGACCACATGGTCTACGCGTACTTCACCTCGGCCTCCGACAACCGCATCGTCCGCATGATCTACGACGAGCGGAAGCCCTCCGGCGAGCAGCTCGGCGCGCCCGACACGGTCTTCAGGGGCATCCCCAAGGGCTTCATCCACAACGGCGGCCGTATCCAGTTCGGCCCCGACAAGATGCTGTACGTGGGCACGGGCGAGAGCGGCGACACCGGTCTGTCCCAGGACAAGGACTCCGTGGGCGGCAAGATCCTGCGCCTGACCCCGGAGGGCGAGCCGGCGCCGGGGAACCCGTTCCCGGACTCGCCGGTGTACTCCTACGGCCACCGCAATGTGCAGGGCCTCGCCTGGGACGGCAAGCAGCGGCTGTTCGCCGCGGAGTTCGGGCAGGACACCTGGGACGAGCTCAACGCGATCGAGCCGGGCGGCAACTACGGCTGGCCGGAGGCCGAGGGCCGGTCCGACGACGAGCGGTTCCGCAATCCGATCGACCAGTGGACCACGGCCGAGGCATCCCCCAGCGGCATCGCCTACGCCGAGGGGTCGATCTGGATGGCGGGCCTGCGCGGCAAGCGGCTGTGGCGCATCCCGCTGAACGGCACCAAGGCCTCGGCCGAGCCGCAGGCCTTCCTGGAGGACGAGTACGGCCGGCTGCGCACGGTGGTACCGGCGGGCGGCGACCGGCTGTGGCTGGTGACCAGCAACACGGACGGCCGGGGCAGTCCGAAGGACGGGGACGACCGGATCCTCGAAGTGCGGGTGAAGTAGCCCTGGGATTCCGGGGGGCTACTCCCCCTCGTCGTCCTCATGCTCGTGCGGCGGGCGTACGACGACCTTCCCGGACGTGAGGTCTATCGGACCGCGTCCGGGATCGCCGTCGCCGACGTCCTCACGGGTCAGTTCCAGGCGGTTCTGCTCGTCGCGGGTGTGCTTGCGCCCGGGCGAGAACAGTTCCTCGAACATGTTGAACAACGGAGCCTCCCTCGGCCGCGGGATGCGCGACATCCGCGACGCCCCTTACAGCGTATGCCTCAGCCGGCCGGGCCGGGCATGAGCATTTCGGCCGGGAACAGCCCCAGGCGGTGCGCCACCGCCGCCGCCTCGCCCCGCCCGGAGACGCCGAGCTTCCCCAGGATGTTGGAGACGTGCACGCTCGCGGTCTTCGGCGAGATGAACAGCTCCTGCGCGATGCGGCGGTTGGTGTGACCGGCGGCGACCAGGCGCAGCACGTCCCGTTCCCGGCTGGTGAGGCCGAGGGCCTCGGCGGGGTCGGCCGGCACGGGGGCGGGTTCCGTGGCGGGCGTGAGGGGCAGGCGGGCGCGCCGGCCGAGCGTGGTGGCGGCGTCGGCGAGCGGCCCGGCGCCGAGGTGGCGGGCGACGGTGTGGGCGAGGCGGAGCAGTTCCGTGGCGCGGTCGCGCTCGTCCTCGCCGCCGCCGCTCAGCAGGGACTCGGCCAGGCGGTACCGGACGCGGGCGAGGTCGTAGGGCCGGCCCAGGGGTTCGAAGGCGGTGACCACCTCCGACCAGGTGTCCGGGGTGCTCCGGCCCTCGGCGCGGTGGAGTTCGGCGCGGACCCACCGCTCGTGGGCGAGCCAGACGGGGGCGTGGGTGGTGAGGCGCTTGACGGCGGCGAAGATGCCGTCCAGGACCTGCTCGCGGCCGTCGCGGGCGGCCGGCAGCCCCCGGGCGTCGGCCTCGGCGGTGGCCGCTTGGAGCAGCAGCGGCCAGGCGTAGCGCTGGGTGCCGAGCGGGAAGCCCGATTCGAGGGTGCGGGCCAGTTCGGCGCGGGCGTCGGTCAGGCGGCCCTCGGCGGCGGCGAGCGCGATGGTCAGCCAGGAGATCGGCAGGTCGTGCTGCGGCATGGGGTCGTGCGGGCCGTAGGCGGCGCGGCCCTGGGCGAGATGCCGGGCCGCCTCGGGCACCTGCCCGCGCGCGAGCGCCAGGAACGCCAGGCAGTTGGCGCCGGACCCGTGCGGACCGGCCGTCTGCCCGCGTCGCTGGGCGTTGCCGGCGGCGTCCGCCGCCTCGTCCCAGCGGCCGAGGGAGATGAGCGACTCGGCGAGGTTGCTCCAGATCCAGGCCTCGGCGTCCCGCAGGCCCATCGCCCCCGTGAGCCGCAGGCCCTCGCGCAGGATGCCGACGGCCTCCTCGGAGCGGCCGACGCCTTCGAGGACGGAGGGCAGGTTCACATGGCTGCGGCCCACGATCGCCGCGAGGCCCCGGGCGACCACCTCGTCCCTGACGTCGTACATGTGGCCGAGCCCGGTGTCGATCTGCCCGGCGTCGACCATCAGTCCACCGAGGGTGAGCCGGGCGTTGGACTCGATGTCGTCGGCACCGACCATGCGCGCGTACTCGACGGCCCGCTCGGCGGCCGTCAGGGCGTCCGGGCCCGGTTCGTGGAGCATCGACCAGTGGGCGGCCGTGGCCAGCACCTCGGCGTGCACCTCGGACGGCGGCAGGCCGCGGACCAGGTCCTGCGCGGTGGCGATCTCCTTCCAGCCGTCGCTTCGGGCCAGCCCCTGCACCAGCCGGGAGCGCTGGATCCAGAACCAGGCGGCGCGGTGGGCGTCCCCCGTGCCCTCCTCGTCCAGGAGGCGCAGGGCCCGCTTGGTGATCTTCAGGGCGCGTTCGCGCTCCCCGCAGAGCCTTCCGGCGACGGCCGCCTCGGCCAGCAGGTCCAGGTAGCGCAGCGCGGTGGTGGCCGGGGCGCAGCCGCAGGGCGGGTAGACCTCTGCGTAGTCGACGGGGCGCAGGGTCCGGCGTACGGCGTCGGGGGCGGCGTCCCACAGCTCCATCGCCCTTTCCAGGAGCCGCAGTTGCTCGGAGTAGGCGTGACGGCGGCGGGCCTCGACGGAGGCTTCGAGGACGGCGGGCAGGGCCTTGGCGGCGTCGTGGGCGTGGTACCAGTAGCTGGCCAGGCGCGTCGCCCGCTGGTCGGCGGGGACGAGGGCCGGGTCGGTCTCCAGGGCCTCGGCGTAGCGGCGGTTGAGGCGGGAGCGTTCGCCGGGGAGCAGGTCGTCGCTGACGGCCTCGCGGACCAGGGAGTGGCGGAAGCGGTAGCCGTCGCCGCCGGGTGCGGGGGCGAGGATGCTGGCGTTCACGGCGGCCCGCAGTGCCTCGATGAGGTCGTCCTCGGCGAGCCGGGCGACGGCGGCAAGCAGCCGGTACTCGACGGTGGAGCCGCCCTCGGCGACGATCCGGGCGATCTGCTGGGCGGGCTCCGGCATCCCCTCGACGCGGACGAGCAGCAGGTCGCGCAGGGAGTCGGTCAGGCCGGTCCGGCAGCCTTCGTGAGCGGCGACGGCGAGTTCCTCGACGAAGAAGGCGTTGCCGTCGGAGCGTTCGAAGATGGCGTCGACCTGTTCCGGTTCGGGATCGTGGGCGAGGATCCCGGCGACCTGGCGGCACACCTCGTCGCGGTTGAAGCGGGCGAGTTCGAGGCGGCGGATCGTGCGGAGCCGGTCGAGTTCGGCGAGCAGGGGCCTGAGCGGGTGGCGGCGGTGGATGTCGTCGGAGCGGTAGGTGGCCAGGACGACGAGGCGGCCGGTGCGCAGGGTGCGGAAGAGGTAGGAGAGCAGATGGCGGGTGGAGGCGTCGGCCCAGTGCAGGTCCTCCAGTGCGAGGACGACGGTGTGCTCGGCGGCGACGCGCTCCAGCAGGCGTGCGGTGAGCTCGAAGAGGCGGGCCATGCCGTCCTCGTCGTGCCGCCCGGCTCTCGACTCGCCCAGCTCGGGCAACAGCCGGGCCAGTTCCTCCTCCTGGCCGGCGGCCGCGGCGGCCAGCTCGCCGGGGAGTTCGCGGCGCAGTGCGCGCAGTGCGGTGGAGAAGGGGGCGAAGGGCAGCCCGTCGGCGCCGATCTCCACGCAGCCGCCGAGTGCGACCACCGCCCCGTGGTGGCGGGCGGCGGCGGCGAACTCCTCGACCAGGCGGGTCTTGCCGACTCCGGCCTCCCCGCCGATGAGCAGCGCCTGCGGCTCGCCCTCGCAGGCGCGGACGAGCGCGTCGTGCAGCGTGCCCAGTTCCTCGGCACGGCCGACGAACACGGGGCTGACGGACCTGGTCTCCACGGCCCCGAGCATCGCATGCGGGTCCGACAGCGCGGCACCGGTTTTCCGTCGAACGGCCGGGGCAGCGGCCGCCGTTCCCGTACGAACGGCCGGAGCAGCGGCCGCCGTTCCCGTACGAACGACGGCCGCTGCTCCCCGGACGGCCACGGCGGCGACCGGACCCACCCCGGTGTTCACGCGGTCCGGGCGGACCGGAGCCGACGGAAACGGCGGCTATGACTTTCGTGCTCGGCGGATTCCGTGTCCGCTTCGCGGCGGGCCGCGCGGCGGGCCCGGGCGGCCTCGCGGACGAGGCGCTCGTGGTCGGCCCGGCGGATGAGGTCGGAGGTGCGCAGCTGCTGGAGCTCGTACTCGTACATGGTGTGTCCTTCAAGAGAGGCGGTCACGGAGGGTTTCTCCGCGATGACCTCACTCTCGTCTCCCAGGTGGGGCTGCCACATCGGGAGAGTTCCGCATCTTCGGCGGCGCACGCGGCCTTAGACACGGCTGAGGGGCCTCAGGGGCTCCGTAAGGTGCTTACGGAACGCCTAAGACCCCTCAGGACCTGCGGGCTCTCAGCTCGCGGACGGCAGTCCGAGCAGGATGCCGGTGTACTTGAGGACGGCCAGGAGCAGGCCGATGACGCCGAGCGCCACCCCAGCCCAGGCGACGGACTTGATCCAGGGGGCCTGGATCCTGCCCGGCGTGCCGAACGCGGGCCGGGCGAGCGTCACGACGCCGACGACGAGCGCGATCAGCGCGAACAGGCCGCCCCACAGGGCGGTGGTCTGCCAGGCGTCGCCGTAGACCGCCTGGATCTGCTGGGCCACGCCGGCGTTCTGCGCGGTCTCCAGCTGACCGACGAGGTTCTGGCGCGCGGAGGCCACGGTGCCGATCCAGCTGCCGGTGAGCGAGACGACGCCCAGTGCGGCGGAGACCACGGCGGCAGCGCCCTGGCCGATGCCGGAGGGGCTCTCCTCCTTGGTCTGCGCGTCGTCGGCCGCGGCCGGGACCTCGGTCTGGGGCACCTCGTCGGACTTGGTGGTGTCCACCGCCTTCTCGTCGGTCGTGGCCTTGGTGGCCTCGGTCTCGTCCACTGCGTTCGTAGCCATGTCTCGCACCGTAGGGTCGCTGTCTGAGAAGTCTCTTAATGATCGTCGTGAGCGGCACACGCGCGTACGGCGCGCCACTCGGGTGCCAGCACCGACCAGACTTCGAGATCGTGCCGTACGCCACCATAGGGGTGGGCCTCGCGTCGCACACCGTCACGGGTCATACCGAGTCGCCGCGCCACGTTCAGGCTCGGCCGGTTGCCGGAGGCGGCGACCCACTCCACGCGGTGGATGCCGCGCTGCTCGACGGCCCAGTCGATGAGGACCCGCATCGCCCGGGTGACCAGGCCCCGGCCCGTTGCGGCGGGCTCCAGCCAGCAGCCGACCTCGCAGTTTCCGGTCGCGGCGTCGAAGTTCAGGAACAGCACCCCGCCCACCAGCGTCCCCTCCAGCCACAGGCCGTGCAAGGATCCCGTGTCGGCGGCGCGCATGTCGGCGTAGAGCTGGAGCTTCGCACGGGCCGAGAGCAGGTCCGTCTCGGTCGTCCCGAACGGGATGTACTGCCCGATGAACTCCCGCCCCCGCTCCAGGTGCGCCAGGAACTCCCCGGCGTGCCAGGGCTCCAGGGGCCTCAGCTCGGCGTCGTCACCCAGCGATATCGCGTACATCCCGCTGCCGCTCCTCCTCCGCCAGGACGTCCGCCACCTCGGCGTCCGTCGCGGCGGCCAGCCTCTCATGGGCGGCGCGGCTCTCGGGCGGCTCGATGCTCAGGCGCGGCATGCGCTTGTCCAGCCAGCGGGGCAGCCACCAGTTGGCGCCGCCGAGCAGGTGCATCAGGGCCGGGACGAGGAGGGTGCGCAGAACGAAGGCGTCCAGGGCGACGGCGGCGGCCAGGGCGATGCCGAACATGGCGATCACCCGGTCGCCGCTGAGCACGAAGGCCAGGAAGACGGAGATCATGATGACCGCCGCCGAGTTGATCACCCGGCTGGTCTCGGCGAGTCCGACGCGCACGGCCCGCCGGTTGTCGCCCGTCTCCAGCCACTCCTCGTACATCCGGCTGACCAGGAAGACCTGGTAGTCCATGGAGAGACCGAAGAGCACCGACACCATGATCACGGGCAGGAAGGGCTCGATGGGCCCCGCGCTGCCGAGGCCGAGCAGTTCGCTCCCCCAGCCCCACTGGAAGATCGCGACCACCACGCCGAAGGCGGAGGCCACGGCGGCGACGTTCATCGCGGCGGCCTTCAGTGGGATGCCGATGGACCGGAAGGCCAGCAGGAGCAGCAGGCAGCCCAGGCCGATGACGACCCCGACGAACACCGGCAGCTTGGAGACGATGACGTCGGCGAAGTCGTCGTAGCCGGCCGTCATGCCGCCCACCTGGACATCGAGCGAGGTGCCCGACTCGGCGCGCGGCAGCACCTCGTCGCGCAGCCGGTCGACGAGGTCGCTGGTCGCTTGCGACTGCGGTGAGGACTCCGGGACGACGGTGAGGTAGGCGGTGTGGCCGCCGGTGTCGAACGTCACCGGTGTCACCGAGGCGACACCGTCGGTGGCGCGGAGGGTGCCGTCGAGGTTGTCCAGGGCGAGCTTGTCGTCGCCTCCGTCGACCTTCGTGACGAGGGTGAGCGGGCCGTTCACACCGGGGCCGAAGCCTCCCCCACTCTCGGCTGCGCTCGAGCGGGAGGTGCCCCCAGCGAGCAGGTCGTAGGCCTGGCGGGTGGTCGCCGTCCTGGGGCCGTTGCCCTGGTCGGAGGTGCCCAGGTGCAGGGAGAAGGTGGGCAGTGCGAGGACGGCCATGACGACCAGGGCGACCGCGCCGAGCACCTTGGGGTGGCGTTCCACGAACGCCGACCAGCGGGCCGCGAAGCCGGTGGGCACCTCGGGTTCGGGCCCGTGCGACGCGAGACGGCGGCGCTCACGGCGGCTGAGCGCCCTCATGCCTATGAAGGACAGCAGGGCGGGCAGCAGCGTGACGGAGGCGGCGACGGTGAGGATCACCGTGAGGCTGGCGGCGACGGCGACGCCGTTGAGGAAGCTCAGCCGGAGGATCAGCATGCCCAGCAGGGCGATGCAAACGGTGGCACCCGCGAACACGACCGCCCGTCCGGTGGTCGCGACGGCGTTCGTGGCCGCCTCGGTGACGGACAGCCCGCGTTTCAGCCCGCGCCGGTGTCTGGTGACGATGAACAGCGCGTAGTCGATGCCGACGCCGAGCCCGATGAGCAGGCCCAGCATGGGTGCGAAGTCGGCGACGGTCATGACGTGCCCGAGCAGCGCGATCCCGGCGTAGGCGGTGCCGACGCCGACCAGGGCGGTGGCGATGGGCAGCAGGGACGCGGCGAGCGAGCCGAAGGCGAGGAACAGCACCACCGCGGCGACGATCACGCCGACGATCTCGGCGAGGTGCCCGCCGGAGGACTCGGTGAGCGCGACGGCGCTGCCGCCCAGCTCCACCTGGAGCCCGTCGTTCTCGGCGCTCTTCGCGGTGTCGACGACGGCCCGCGCCTCGCCCTCGGCGATGTCCTCGGCCCGGTCGTCGAAGGTGACCGAGGCGTACGCGGTGCGGCCGTCGGCGCTGATGCGGCCCGCGCCCGGCCCGTCGTAGGGGCTGGTGACCGAGGCCACGCCGGGGAGGTTCTCGATCCGGTCCAGGGTGCGGGTCATCGTCTGCTCGACGTCGGTGGCGCGGACGCTGCCTGACGTGGTGTGCCAGACGACGGTGTCGCTGTCACCGCCGAGCTGCGGGAAGCCCTCGTGCAGCAGCTCGGTGGCGCGGCCCGACTCGGTACCGGGGACCTCGTAGTCGTTCGAGTACGCGGTGCCGGCGACAGCGGCGCCCGCGGCGATCCCCGCGAACGCGAGGAGCCACAGCAGGACGCTGAGCAGACGGCGCTGGACACACCAGCGTGCGAGGGCTGCCACGAATCGTGCTCCCGGAGTTGCTTGTGTGGATCTTTGGCCGGGAACAGTCGTACATGAACTGAACAGCCAGCAAAGAACGCATGAGCAATGCGCCATCACTCTTACAGGCTGACGAGATCATTTGTCGGTTTCGTGGGCTTATTCACAGCCGCCGAACTCAGTCGAACTGGTCCCCCAGCGCCATCACCATCACACCCGCGATCAGCAGCCACAGTGCGCGCCGGGTGCGGCCGCGGGAGCCCAGTACGGCGGCGGCAGCGCAAACGGCGGCCCCACCGGCGTACGCGGCCGGGACCAGGGCCGGTGCCGACCGCGTGAGGCGGAGCAGCGCCGCGGCCAGACCGGCCAGGGCCAGTGCGGCGCCGGTGCCCGCCGCCGTCCAGCGGGCCCGGCGCGCGTCTTCCAGCAGGTCGTCGGCCTCGTCCTGCTCGGCGTCCGCCTCCGAGTCCGTTATCTCTGGATCGGTGTCGGAATCAGCACGTCCACTCATGGCCGAGACGTTAGCGCGCCGGGTGCGGAAAACCGGGTGCGGGTCCTGCGGACCGCCTGTTAGCGTCCCTCGGTCCGAGGAATGCCCGCGGCCTCCCGCCGCCTGGCCGAAGCAGGTGCATTGTTTGACCGTCCGACCGAGCTCCTACGCATCCCCTTTCTCCACCAAGGACTCAAGGAGCCCGTTCACCGATGTCGGACATCACTTCCCGGACCTCGAACGACCCCCTCACTGACCGTGTGAGCCACCCCGGCTACCCCCGCAGCAACGGCTACGACGCCCGCTGGACCATCGACAACCAGATGGGCCCGCACGCGCTGTGGCTGCTGGAGTGGCTGGCCCCGGCTCTGGGGCTCGACACCCTGAGCCCCGGCTCCCGCGTGCTCGACCTGGGCTGCGGACGCGCCATGACGTCGGTCTTCCTCGCCAAGGAGTACGACGTGCAGGTCACCGCCGCCGACCTGTGGGTCAAGCCCGACGAGAACGCCGGGCGCATCGCCGAGGCGGGCGTCACCGACCGCGTCCTGCCCGTGCTCGCCGAGGCGCACGACCTGCCGTTCGGCGAGAGCAGCTTCGACACGATCGTCTCGATCGACGCCTACCAGTACTTCGGCACCGACGACCTGTACCTGCCCCACCTGACGCGGCTGCTGAAGCCCGGCGGGCGCATCGGCGTCGTCGTACCGGCGCTGCGCGAGGAGATCGACGGCGTCGAGCCGCCGGAGCACCTCAAGCCGTACTGGGAGCCCGGCTTCTGGTGCTTCCACACCGCGGCGTGGTGGCGACGCCACTGGACCCGCAGCGGGGCGGTGGAGGTCGAGACCGCGGACTGGCTGGAGGACGGCTGGCGCGACTGGCTGCGCTGGTGCGAGGTCGTGGCCGAGGAGCACACGGACGAGTGGCACGTCCGGATGGCCGGCCAGTGCGCCGAGATGCTGCGCCTCGACCGGGGCGAGACGCTGGGCTTCGTCCGGGTCGTCGGCCGCCGCAGCTGAATTGAATGACGAGGGGGGACGCACCGGGTCCGGTGCGTCCCCCCTCGTCGGGTCCACGGGATGTCAGCCCTCGCTGACGCCCAGCTTCTCCAGGATCAGTTCCTTGACGCGGGCCGCGTCGGCCTGGCCGCGTGTGGCCTTCATGACCGCACCGACCAGGGCGCCGGCCGCGGCCACCTTGCCGCCGCGGATCTTGTCCGCGACGCCCGGGTTGCCGGCGATGGCCTCCTCGACGGCGGTGGTGAGGGCGCCCTCGTCGGAGACGACCTTCAGACCGCGCTTGTCGACGACCTCGTCCGGGGTGCCCTCGCCCGCGAGGACGCCCTCGATGACCTGACGGGCCAGCTTGTCGTTCAGGTCTCCCTTCGCGACGAGCTCGGTGACCCGGGCGACCTGTGCCGGCGTGATCGCCAGCTCGTCGAGCGCCTTGCCCGACTCGTTGGCGCTGCGGGCCAGCTCGCCCATCCACCACTTGCGTGCGGAGGCGGCGTCGGCCCCGGCCTCGATCGTGGCGACGATGGGCTCCAGCGCACCGGCGTTGAGGATCGCCTGCATGTCGGTGGCCGAGACGCCCCACTCCTCGCGGAGCCGGCTGCGCCGGACCAGCGGAAGCTCCGGCAGCCCGGCCCGGATCTCCTCGACCCACTCACGGGAGGGGGCCACCGGGACGAGGTCGGGCTCCGGGAAGTACCGGTAGTCCTCGGCCTCCTCCTTCACACGGCCCGAGGTCGTCGACCCCGTGTCCTCGTGGAAGTGCCGGGTCTCCTGGATGATCGTGCCGCCGGACGACAGCACGGCCGCGTGCCGCTGGATCTCGAAGCGGGCCGCGCGCTCCACGGACCTGAGCGAGTTGACGTTCTTCGTCTCCGAACGGGTGCCGAACTTCTCGGTGCCGTTCGGGCGCAGCGACAGGTTCACGTCGCAGCGCATCTGGCCCATCTCCATCCGGGCCTCGGAGACGCCGAGCGCCTTGATGAGCTCGCGCAGCTCACGGACGTAGGCCCGCGCGACCTCGGGGGCACGCTCGCCGGCGCCCTCGATCGGCTTGGTGACGATCTCGATGAGCGGGATGCCGGCGCGGTTGTAGTCCAGCAGCGAGTGCGAGGCGCCGTGGATTCGGCCGGTGGCACCGCCGACGTGCGTCGACTTGCCGGTGTCCTCCTCCATGTGGGCGCGCTCGATCTCCACGCGGAAGGTCTCGCCGTCCTCCAGCTGCACGTCGAGGTAGCCGTTGAAGGCGATCGGCTCGTCGTACTGGGAGGTCTGGAAGTTCTTCGGCATGTCCGGATAGAAGTAGTTCTTCCGGGCGAAGCGGCACCACTCGGCGATCTCGCAGTTCAGCGCGAGGCCGATCTTGATCGCGGACTCGACGCCGGTCGCGTTGACGACCGGGAGCGCGCCGGGCAGGCCGAGGCAGACCGGGCAGGTCTGCGTGTTGGCGTCCTGCCCGAGGGCGGTCGAACAGCCGCAGAACATCTTGGTCTTGGTGCCGAGTTCGACATGGACCTCGAGGCCCATGACGGGGTCGTACGACGCGAGTGCGTCCTCGTACGACACCAGGTCGGTCGTGGTGGTCACGATGAGTACTTCCCTCTCAGCCCAACAGGACGTCGTCGTCGCCCAGCTGCTTCAGCTCGCGGTAGAGAATGGCCAGGTTGGTGACGACCGCGGCTCCGGTCACGACGGCGTCGAGCAGCCGCAGCGTGTCGTTGTCTCCGCGGGCCTTCTTGATCTGCTTGTAGACACCGACGGCGCCGAACGCCGACGTGGCCATCGAGATGTACAGACCGGACTTGGACTTCTTGAAGCCCTTGGCCTTGGACAGTGCGCTCACAGCGACGGAGCCTCCTCGATCAGCGGGTGGCCCCACTTTTCCACGAAGGCGGCCTCGACGGCTGCTCCCACCTTGTACAGGCGGTCGTCCTTCATGACGGGGGCGATGATCTGCAGGCCGACCGGGAGGTTGTCCTCCGGGGCGAGACCACACGGCAGCGACATGGCCGCGTTGCCCGCCAGGTTGGTCGGGATGGTGCACAGGTCGGCGAGGTACATCGCCATCGGGTCGTCGGCGCGCTCGCCGATCGCGAAGGCGGTGGTCGGGGTCGTCGGGGAGACGATCACGTCGACCTGCTCGAACGCCTTGTCGAAGTCCTGCTTGATGAGCGTGCGGACCTTCTGGGCGCTGCCGTAGTAGGCGTCGTAGTAGCCGCTGGACAGGGCGTACGTGCCGAGCATGATGCGGCGCTTGACCTCGGGGCCGAAGCCGGCCTCGCGGGTCAGGGAGGTGACCGCCTCGGCCGAGTTCGTGCCGTCGTCGCCGGTCCGCAGGCCGTAGCGCAGGCCGTCGAAGCGGGCGAGGTTGGACGAGCACTCCGAGGGCGCGATCAGGTAGTACGCCGACAGCGCCAGGTCGAAGGACGGGCAGTCCAGCTCGACGATCTCGGCGCCCAGCTCCTTCAGGAGCGCGACCGACTCGTCGAACCGCTGGATGACACCGGCCTGGTAGCCCTCGCCGCGGAACTGCTTGACGACGCCGACGCGCATGCCCTCGACGCTGCCGTTGCGGGCGGCCTCGACGACCGGCGGGACCGGGGCGTCGATGGAGGTCGAGTCGAGCGGGTCGTGCCCGGCGATGACCTCGTGCAGCAGGGCCGCGTCCAGGACCGTGCGGGCGCAGGGCCCGCCCTGGTCGAGGGAGGAGGAGAAGGCGACCATGCCGTAGCGGGACACGCCGCCGTACGTCGGCTTCACACCGACCGTGCCGGTGACGGCCGCGGGCTGGCGGATGGAGCCGCCGGTGTCCGTGCCGATGGCGAGCGGCGCCTGGAAGGAGGCCAGCGCGGCGGACGAACCGCCACCGGAGCCGCCGGGGATCTTGGTGAGGTCCCAGGGGTTGCCGGTCGGGCCGTAGGCGCTGTTCTCGGTGGAGGACCCCATGGCGAACTCGTCCATGTTGGTCTTGCCGAGGATGACCACGTCGGCGGCCTTCAGCCGCTGGGTGACCGTCGCGTCGTACGGCGGGATCCAGCCCTCGAGGATCTTCGAACCGACGGTCGTCGGGATGCCCTCGGTGGTGAAGATGTCCTTCAGCGCGAGGGGCACACCGGCCAGGGGCCCGAGCTTCTCCCCCTTGGCGCGCTTCTCGTCGACGGCGCGGGCCTGGGCGAGGGCGCCCTCGCGGTCGACGTGCAGGAAGGCGTGCACCTTCTCGTCGACGGCCTCGATGCGGGCGAGGTGGGCCTCGGTGACCTGCACCGCGGTGAGCTCGCCGGAGGCGATCTTCGCGGCGGTCTCGGCGGCCGTGAGCTTGATGATGTCCGTCATGGCGATTAGTCCTCCCCCAGGATCTGCGGCACCTTGAAACGCTGCTGCTCCTGGGCCGGGGCGCCGGAGAGCGCCTGCTCGGGGGTGAGCGACGGACGGACCTCGTCCGCCCGCATGACGTTCGTCAGCGGGAGGGGGTGCGAGGTCGGCGGTACGTCTTGGTCGGCGACCTCGCTGACGCGTGCGACCGCGCCGATGATGTCGTCCAGCTGTCCCGCGAAGTGGTCGAGCTCTTCGGGCTTCAGCTCCAGACGCGCCAGCCGGGCGAGGTGGGCGACCTCCTCGCGCGTGATGCCAGGCATGCAGCGATCCTCTGGGGTGAGTGAATGTGGTTTGGCCCAATCCTATGGGGCGGGGGGCCGTGCCCGTTAAACGGTTTGCCGCGCGGGAGGCTCAGGAAGCGCACTCAGACCGCGAAGAGCAGTCCGGCAGTGATCAGGACGACGACCGCGGTGGCGAAGTGGATCCCGAAGGCCACCGCCTTCGTACCGCCGTGGCGCAGCACGATCAGCGTGTCGCCGAGCGGCACGAGTGCCACGCCGAGCATGAACCAGGCCTCGGCACGGGCGCCCGCGAACGCGAGCAGCGCCAGCCCGACCAGCCCGAAGGTTCCGTCTCGCAGACCCTTGATCGTCAGGTAGGCGCCGGCGTCGCCGCCCGGGTCTGCCGGGACGCCG
Source organism: Streptomyces sp. NPDC024017 (assembly GCF_040638895.1). Lineage (NCBI taxonomy): Bacteria > Bacillati > Actinomycetota > Actinomycetes > Kitasatosporales > Streptomycetaceae > Streptomyces > Streptomyces sp. NPDC024017. The sequence goes on from NZ_JBEZYZ010000018.1 coordinate 62,839, forward strand.
TAACCGGCAGCGGAGGGGGCGGGCTGGAACAGGAACCGGTAGCCGAGGAACAGGCAGAACAGGTTGAGCACGACAGCCAGGGTGTAGGCGGCGACGGTCACGTCTTCTCCTCGTTTCTAGCAGTGCTAGCGATGGGAGCGAAGCTAGCAGAGCGTCGACAGGAACGCTAGCGGTGCTAGAATTTCGCTCATGACGATCCAGACGCGCCGGGAGCGCGAACGAGCCGAACGCGAGCGGCTGATCGTGACGGCCGCACGGGAACTGGCGGAGGCGGAGGGCTGGGACGCGGTCACCACCCGTCGGCTCGCCGATGAGATCGAGTACAGCCAGCCGGTCCTCTACAGCCACTTCAAGGGCAAGGGCGCGATCATGGCGGCGGTGGCGGTGCAGGGCTGCGCCGACCTGGCCGACGAGCTCCGGGCGGCCCGCACGGCGACCGGGAGCACCCGCGAGGCGCTGGCGGCGGTGGGCGCGGCGTACACCGCCTTCGCCCGCCGGCGGCCCGCGCTCTACGACGTGATCTTCACGCTCGCCGTGGACCTGCCCTTCGCCACCCCCGAGGCGCCGGCGGCCCTCCAGGACGCCTTCGGTGAGCTGATGCAGGCCGTCCGGCCGATCGCGGCCGAGGGCGAGGACATGGGAGCGCTGACGGAGACGTACTGGGCCGGACTGCACGGGCTGGTGACCCTGATGCGCAGCGGCCGGCTGCCCGAGGAGGCGCACGAGCGACGGCTGGCGCTGTTCATCGACCACTTCGTGCCTCAGGGCACGGACTGAGCGCTCATCCAGACGGACCGGATGGACCGGACAAACCAGACGAACAGGACGGAGGGGGCGGACCGGAGCCGCGGGGACGTGCCGCGGGGCACGAACCGCTGCCGCCGTACCCCGCGGCACTGCCGGGCACGACCCGAGTGCCGGGCGGCCCCGGGCGGGAGAGGCTCACTCCTCGTCCGAACCGCACGGCCGGGTGAGCGGAGCGGCGGGTGGGAGGGTCACTCGTCGGCCGTCGCCGCGGGCAGCGCGGCGCGCGGCCGCTGCCACCCCCGGGGACCCCGTGCCCGCAGCCACGCCGTGGTCTCCTCCGGAGGCATCGCCGCCGCCACGAGCCACCCCTGCACGGCGTCGCAGCCGAGGTCGCGCAGGCGTTCCCAGGTCTCGTCATCCTCGACCCCTTCAGCGACGACGAGCAGGCCGAGGGAATGGGCGAGGTCGACCGTGCAGCGCACGATCTCGGCGTCCTCGGTGTCGACCGCGAGCCGGGCCACGAACGAACGGTCGATCTTCAGCTCGCTCACCGGGAGCCGGCGCAGGTGCACGAGCGAGGAGTAGCCCGTGCCGAAGTCGTCCAGGGACATCTTCACGCCGTGCGCGGTGAGCTGGTTGAGGGTGTCGGCGGCGCGCTGCGGGTCCTCCAGGAGGACGTGCTCCGTGATCTCCAGTTGGAGCGCTCCCGCCGGGACGCCGTGCCGGGCCAGCCGGGCGGCGACGGAGCCGGCGAAGCCGGGGGTGTGCACATCGCGCGGGGAGACGTTCACCGCTACCGGGACGAACAGGCCCTGCTCCCGCCAGCGCGCGACCTGGCCGAGCGCCGTCTCCAGCACGTACTCGGTGAGGTGGGGCATCAGGCCCGAGGACTCGGCGATCGCTATGAACTCGTCCGGCGGCACCTTGCCCCGCTCGGGGTGCACCCAGCGGACCAGGGCCTCCAGGCCCGCGACCTGCCCGTCGAAGCGGACCTTGGGCTGGTAGTGCAGATGCACCTCGTGCGCGTCGAGGGCGCGGCGCAGATCGCCCAGCAGGGCGAGGCGGTCGGGGGTGTTGGAGTCGCGCTTGGACTCGTAGACCTCGACGCCGGTGCGGTCCCGCTTCGCCTGGTACATCGCCACGTCCGCCCGCCGCAGCAGACCTTCGGCGTCGAGGGCGTGGTCGGGGAAGACGGCGACTCCGGCGCTGGCCTCCAGGACGAGGGTGAGGCCGTCGAGGTCGAGGGGGGAGCTGAGGGCGGCGACGAGGTTGCGGGCGACCCGGGTCGCGGAGGTCGTGGAGTCGGCGACCGGGAGTAAGACGGCGAATTCGTCCCCGCCTAGCCGGGCGGCCTCGGCCCCGCGCGGCAGCGCCACCCGCAGCCGGTCGGCGATCTGCAGCAGCAGCCGGTCACCGGCGAGATGACCGAGCGTGTCGTTGACCGAACGGAACCGGTCGAGGTCGATCAGCATCAGGGCGGCGCGGGCGTCGATCCGCTCCGCGTCGTCCAGCGCGGTCCAGATGCGCTCCAGCAGCCACTGCCGGTTGGGCAGCCCGGTCAACGGATCGCGCAGCTGCTCCTCAGCCCGGGCCCGGGCTATCCACAGCGTGGAGTCCAGGGCGATCAGGGGGATGGAGAACAGCGGCAGCAGGATCGGCTTGGCCACGGCGACCACGCAGACCAGCGGCGCGATCCCCAGCAGCGCGACCGCGACCAGGCCCTGTCTGACCAGGGCGGTGCGGGCGACGGTGGGCAGTCCGGGGCGCGGGGCGTGCAGGTACCAGAGCAGGACGCGGGTGACCATCAGGTAGGCGACGGCGACCAGGGCCACCTGGGGTGCGGTGGCGAGCGTCCAGGCGGCGGGTTCCGCCGGGGACTCGACCGACGGCACGGTTCCGAAGACGCCCAGCACGAGCGCGCCGGCGCCGATGCCGAGGAGGTCGACCGCGCCGTGCAGCACGCCTTGGCGCCAGCGGTTGCGGCGGGCTATCCCGACCAGCACGACGACCGTGAGGCTGACCATGCCGGCCGGAACCCAGCCGTAGAGCAGCAGCACGGCGAGGGTGAGGGCGGCGCCCGAGCCGGTGCCGCCCCACCAGCGGGAGCGGCCCAGCATGACGAGGTGGCCGACGATGATGCCGGTGAGCACGGCCAGCGCCCAGCCGGCCGTGCCGGCCGGGAAGAGCGCGTGACCGCCGGTGAAGCCGCGGTAGAAACCGGCGCCCAGGACGAACCCGGCCGCCGCGACGACGGCCGCGGGCAGCGCGGGCCAGGAGTGGTGCCGTTCACCGTCCGCGTCGGTCAGTCCGGGCGTGTGTTCGGTGATCTGCTGTGCTCCGGGGCCGTCCGCGGCGCGCCCCCCGCTGCCACGCCCGTCCGGGGTGTACTGTCCGACGGCGCGCACCTCCGTACCCGGACGCCCCGCCGGCCGTACGGCCCCACGGACTGCACGCCATGCGACCGCCATGCGGCGCAGGTGCAGCCGTGAGCCCGGCACGGCGCTCTCGGTCGGTTCCATTCCCGTCCCTCTCACAGCCGGCGGTGCCCACGCCCCGCGGCCCGGTGCCCGACAATCCTTGGGCGGCCCGCGTTGGAAAACCCTTCCCCGCGCTCTGTGCGAGCACGAAGATGCCCCGACCGCAGCTGGGCACGGCAGGCGCACATCTCAACAGTAGGCGGCAGAAGGCTTCCACGGGCGGCGGTCGCCGACGGTTGCCCGAATGCGCCCCGGCCACCCGTATGCATCTGGTATGCGCCGAACGGGTGGCCTTCAACCGCTACTCCTCGGCCGAAAGAGCGACTTCGGCCGCCGCGTCCGGTCCCTGCTCCAGCAGGACGCCGAATCCCTCCTCGTTCAGGACCGGAACCTTCAGCTGCATCGCCTTGTCGTACTTCGACCCGGGACTGTCACCCACCACGACGAACGACGTCTTCTTCGAAACCGAGCCGGTCACCTTCGCTCCGCGGCTCTGCAGCGCCTCCTTGGCGCCGTCCCGGGTGAAGTGTTCGAGGGTGCCGGTGACGACGACGGTGAGACCTTCGAGGGGGCGCGGCCCCTCGTCCTCGCCGGTGCTCTCGGCCTCCATGCGGACGCCGGCGGCCTTCCACTTGCGGATGATGTCGCGGTGCCAGTCCTCGGCGAACCACTGCTTGAGGGAGGCGGCGATGGTCGGGCCGACGCCCTCGGTGACCGCCAGCTCCTCCTCCGTGGCCTGGTCGATGCGCTCGATCGAGCGGAACTCGCGGGCCAGCGCCTCGGCCGCGACGGGTCCGACGTGACGGATCGACAGGCTGGTGATGACGCGGGCGAGCGGGCGCTCCTTGGCCGCCGCGATGTTCTCCAGCATGGCGACCGCGTTCTTGCGGGGGTTGCCCTCCTGGTTGGCGAAGATCGTGGCGACCTTCTCCTCGCCCGTCTTCGGGTCGCGCTTGGGCAGCCCGCTGTCCGGGTCGAGGACGTAGGCCTTGATGGGCAGCAGCTGCTCGATGGTGAGGTCGAACAGGTCGCCCTCGTCGACCAGCGGCGGCGTCTTCGGCTCCAGCGGGGCGGTGAGGGCGGCCGCGGCGACGTAGCCGAAGTGCTCGATGTCCAGGGCCTTGCGGCCCGCGAGGTAGAACAGCCGCTCGCGCAACTGGGCCGGGCAGGTGCGGGCGTTCGGGCAGCGTAGGTCGACGTCGCCCTCCTTCATCGGCCGCAGCGCCGTGCCGCACTCGGGGCACTCGGCCGGCATGACGAACTCGCGCTCGCTGCCGTCGCGCAGGTCGGCGACGGGGCCGAGGATCTCCGGGATGACGTCACCGGCCTTGCGCAGCACGACCGTGTCACCGATGAGGACGCCCTTGGCCTTGACCACGTCCTGGTTGTGCAGCGTGGCGAACTCGACCTCGGAGCCCGCGACCGTGACCGGTTCGACCTGGGCGTACGGGGTGACGCGGCCCGTGCGGCCCACGCCCACGCGGATGTTGACGAGCTTGGTGTTCACCTCCTCCGGCGCGTACTTGTAGGCGATCGCCCAGCGCGGGGCGCGCGAGGTGGAGCCGAGGCGGCCCTGGAGGGGGATCTGGTCGAGCTTGACGACCACGCCGTCGATCTCGTGCTCCACGGAGTGGCGGTTCTCACCGAAGTAGGCGATGAACTCCCGTACGCCTTCCAGGCCGTCGACCACCCTGTTGTGCCCGGAGGTGGGCAGGCCCCAGGTCTTGAGCAGGTCGTAGGCCTGGGAGAGGCGGGTCAGGCCGGAGAAGCCCTCCAGGGCACCGATGCCGTGGACCACCATGTGCAGGGGGCGGGTGGCGGTGACGCGCGGGTCCTTCTGGCGCAGTGAACCGGCCGCCGCGTTGCGCGGGTTGGCGAACGGTTTGTCGCCGGCCTCGACGAGGCGGGCGTTGAGCTCCTGGAACTTCTCCATCGGGAAGTAGACCTCGCCGCGGATCTCCACGAGGTCGGGGACGGAGTCGCCCTTGAGGCGGTCGGGGATCTCCGCGATCGTGCGCACGTTCGGCGTGATGTCCTCGCCGGTGCGGCCGTCACCGCGGGTGGCGGCGCGCGTGAGGCGGCCGTGCTCGTAGGTGAGGTTCACGGCGAGGCCGTCGACCTTCAGCTCGCACAGGAAGTGGTACTCCTGCTCGCCCAGTTCCCTGGCGATGCGCTCCGTCCAGGCGGCCATCTCCTCGTCGTTGAACGTGTTGTCGAGGGAGAGCATCCGCTGGCGGTGCGCGACCGCCGTGAACTCCGTCTCGTAGGACCCGGAGACCTTCTGGGTCGGCGAGTCCGGCGTGCGCAGCTCCGGGTACTCCTCCTCCAACGCCTCCAGGGAACGCAGCAGCTGGTCGAACTCCGCGTCGCTGACGACGGGAGCGTCGTTCACGTAGTAGCGGAAGCGGTGCTCCTCGATCTGCTCCGCGAGGCGCGCGTGCTTCTCCCGTGCCTCTGCGGGCACCGTCGTCGTCTCCGCTTGCTTGTCGCCGGCCACCGTGTCGTCCTCCCGTTACTCTGGGTTGTCCGCGAGGGATCTCGCCGCCCGGGCGCAGTGGGCGAGAGCCGTGCGCGCGTACCCCGGGGAGGCCCCCGCGAGTCCGCACGCCGGAGTGACGGTGACCGCCTCCGCGAGAAGCCCCGGTGACAGCCCCAGCCTGCGCCACAGCGTCCTGACACCCATGACGCTACCGGCAGGGTCTGACAATGGGCCCTCCGTGCCCGGGACGACACCGGTGAAGAGCCGGGTCCCGCCCTCCACGGCCTCCCCGATCGTCTCGTCGTCACGCTCGGTGAGTAGGGAGAAGTCGAAGGAGACGGCGGCCGCGCCGGCCCGGCGCAGCAGGGCGAACGGCACGTCCGGGGCGCAGGAGTGGACCACGACGGGGCCGGCCGTGTGCACCCCGACGAGGTCGCGCAGCGTCTGCTCGACGAGCTGCCGGTCGACGGCCCGGTGGGTGCGGTAGCCGCTGGCGCTCTTCACCTGGCCGCGCAGGACGGCGGTGAGGGAGGGCTCGTCGAGCTGGAGGACGAGCTGCGCGCCGGGGATCCGCCGCTGCACCTCGGCGAGATGCAGACGCAGGCCCTCGGCGAGGGAGGCGGCGAGGTCACGGCAGGCCCCCGGGTCGGAGAGGGCCACCTCGCCGCCCCGCAGCTCCAGGTTGGCCGCGAGGGTCCAGGGGCCGACGGCCTGGACCTTCAGCGGCCCCTCGTACTCCTGCGTGAACTCCTCCAGTGCGTCGAGGTCCTCGCCGAGCCAGGAGCGGGCCCGCTTGGTGTCGCGCCCCGGCCGGTCCCCGAGCCGCCACCCGCTGGGCTCCACGCGCGCGTACAGCTCGACGAGCATGCCGGCGGTCCGTCCGATCATGTCCGCGCCGGGCCCCCGGGCGGGCAGTTCGGGCAGGAAGGGGAAGTCCTCGAAGGTGCCGGTGACGGTCTTGGCGGCCTCACGGGCGTCGCCGCCCGGCATGGATCCCACGCCGGTGGCCGTGCCGAACCTGAACTGGCTGTTTTCGCTCACCGGAGAAGCCTACGCAGGGGCTTCACCGGGGTCAGCTCCCCGGGCGCACCGTCAGGTCGTTGACCTCCGCGTCCCGCGGCAGGTCCAGGGCCATGACGATCGTCGTGGCGACCGACTCCGGGTCGATCCAGCGCGAGGCGTCGTACTCCTTGCCCTCCTGCTGGTGGACCTTGGCCTGCATGGGGCTGGCCGTGCGGCCGGGGTAGACCGAGGTGACGCGGACTCCGTGCCCGTGCTCCTCGTGGCGCAGGGAGTCGGCGAGGGCCTTCAGGCCGTGCTTGGAGGCGGCGTACGCGGACCAGTCGGCGTGGGCGTTGAGGCCCGCGCCGGAGTTGACGAAGAGCACGTGGCCGCGGGCGGCGCGCAGTTGGGGCAGGAAGTGGCGGGTCAGCTCAGCGGGGGCGACCAGGTTGACGTTGAGCTGGTGGCGCCAGGCCTTCGGGGTGAGCTCGCCGACCGGGCCCAGGTCGACGACGCCGGCGATGTGCAGCAGCGAGTCCACCCGGTCCGGCAGCGACTGGTGGGAGAAGGCCCAGGAGAGCTTGTCGGGGTCGGCGAGGTCGCCGACCAGGGTCTTCGCCCCGGGGAACTCGGCCGCCAGCTCCTTCGCGCGGCCCGCGTCGCGCGCGTGCAGCACGAGGTCGTCCCCGCGCGCGTGCAGGCGGCGGGCCACGGCCGCGCCGATGCCGGAGCCGGCTCCGGTGATCACATGAGTAGCCATGCCGCCATGCTCGCATCAGGGCCGTGTCACTCGATGCCCCGGCTCTCCTCCAGGTACGCCAGCGCCCCCACCGGCTCCTCGGCGAAGAACACCAGGTCGGTGAGCGGCCGGGGCAGGAAGCCCTCGGCGTCCATGCGGCGGAACTGCTCCTTCAGGCCGTCGTAGAAGCCCGCGGTGTTGAGCAGGACCACCGGCTTGTCGGTGTGCCCGTGCTTCTTCAGCTCCAGGATCTCGGTCGCCTCGTCGAGCGTGCCCGTGCCGCCGACCATGATCACCACTGCGTCGGCCCTCTCCAGGAGCAGCTTCTTGCGCTCGGCGAGGTCCTTGGCGACGACCATCTCGTCGACGCCCGGGCGGGCCTTGGCCGCGAGGAACTGCACGGAGACGCCGGCCAGCCGGCCGCCCGCCTCCTGCACCCCGTCGGCGACCACCTTCATGAGGCCGACGTCGGAGCCGCCCCACACGAGCGTGTGACCGCCCTTGCCCAGCAGTTTCGCGAACTCCCGCGCGGGGCGGGTGTAGCGCTCGTCGAGGTCGGCGGCGGACAGGAAGACACAGATGTTCATGAACCCACCGTACGGGCCCGGTCCACCGCGGCGGTGACCCGCATTTTGGACTGCCGGTGAGGCAGGCGCTCCCAGTCGTCCATGAACCGGGCGGACAGGCCGTGCCGCGCGGCGAGGTCGGTGAGGGTCTGCGTCCGGTAGTAGAAGTCCTCGTGCAGGACCTGGTGCTCCTCGCCCTCGGTGCGGTCGAAGGTGAAGTCGAAGAACCCGCCGGGCGCGAGGATCCGGCCGACGTGGGCGAAGCACTCCTCGATGACGTGCAGCGGCGAGTGCGAGAAGACGCTGTGCGCGTGCACGACGTCGAAGTGCGCGTCCGGCAGGAAGGCGAAGGTGAGGTCGTCGGCGAGTGCCAGGTAGGGCAGTTTGGGCTGGAGCTTCTCGGCCACCAGGGTGTCCTGCGCGGCGAGCAGGATGTGCGGCGAGATGTCGATGCCGTAGTAGTGCCCGGTGTCGAGGTGGTCGATGAACAGCCGCCCGGCGCGCAGGTTGCCGCAGCCGATCTCCAGCATCCGGTGGTGCGGCTGGAGTCCGTGGCCCACCAGGTAGTCGAACTGCATGCGGCCGATCCGCGCCCACTGCTCGCGCGAGGGGTTGTGCCCCACCGCCGCCTCGGTGCTGCGGGCCGCGTCCGAGGCCATGACGGCCCGGTAGTACGCGATGTGGTCGGGGTGGCGCAGCCGTAGCCAGGCGTCCCGCACCGCGCGCCGGGCGTGCGCGGGCACGCGCTCCGGGTGGCGCAGGGCGTACCGGACCTGGTGGAGCAGGCGGGAGCGGTTTCCGGCCGGTTCCGTGGCGCGCATGGTGGCCTCCTGCTGCGGGGGAAGAACTCCGCTTCAGCCTGCGCTGTACCGGAGGAGTCGGCTACCCAAGGAGGGGCGATCGTGACCACAGGGCATCGCATCACCATCGAGCGGAGCGGCGGGCACGTGCGCGTGGTGCACGGAGGGCAGGTGCTGGCGGAGAGCGACAGGTCGCTGGTCCTGCGCGAGACGGGCTGTCCCGAGCGGTACTACATCCCGCCCGAGGACGTGCGCCTGGACCTGCTGACGCCGTCCGACGCCCAGACGTACTGCCCGTTCAAGGGCACCGCCTCCTACTGGTCGCTGCCGGACGCGCCCGACCTCGTCTGGGCGTATCCGGACCCCAAGCCGGACGTCGCCGAGATCAAGGACCACCTGTGCTTCTACGAGGTGGAAGTGTTCTGATCGGCTGACGCGCCGCCCGCCTCACCGATGAATACCGCGCCGTGCGGCAGTCTGCATGGGCATGGACAAGAAGATCCTTTCGCGCGACGGCACCCGCATCGCCTACGAGAGCACCGGACGCGGCCCCGCGGTGGTTCTGGTGAGCGGCGCGATGTCGACGGGCGGCACCCTGGCGCCGCTGGCCGTGTCGCTCTCGGAGCGTTTCCAGGCCGTGGTGTACGACCGTCGGGGCCGCGGCGCCAGCGCGGACACCGCGCCGTACGCCGTGGAGCGTGAGGTCGAGGACCTGGCCGCGGTGATCGAGGCGGTGGGCGGCGAGGCGCTCCTGTACGGCATCTCCTCGGGCGGCGCTCTGGCGCTGGAGGCGGTGGCGAGCGGACTGCCGGTGCGGCGCGTGGCGGTCTACGAGACGCCGTTCGCGATGTCCGAGGAGGGCGCCAAGGAGCGTGCTGAGTACACCGAGCGGCTGACGGAGGCGCTCGGCGAGGGGCGGCGCGGAGACGCGGTCGAGCTGTTCCTGCGGCTGACGGGCCTGGCCGAGGGGGTGATCCAGGGCGCCCGCCAGTCCCCCATGTGGGCCGCCATGGAGGCGATGGCCTCCAGCCTCGCCTACGACGACGCCGTCATGCGCGACGGCCGGGTCCCGCGTGAGCGGCTGGGCTCGGTCGGCGTCCCCGTCCTGGCGGTCGCGGGTGACGCGAGCCCGGCCTGGCTGCGCGAGGCGGCCCGGGCCATCGCGGACTCGGTCCCCGAGGGCACGTACCGCACGCTCCAGGGGCAGACGCACATGGTCGAGCCGAACGTGCTGGCCCCGGTGCTGACGGACTTCTTCAGCCGGGACTGAGGCGGGCGGCACGGGGGCACGCGCGTGTGGAGCCCGTCCCCGGGTCCCGCTGCGGGATCAGGCCACGCCCGCCGTCGCCCGGGTCGTCGACGCGATGGTCGCCGAGCCCACCACGCGCGTGCCGTCGTACAGCACGATCGCCTGGCCGGGGGCGACGCCGCGGACGGGCTCGGTGAAGGTGACCTCCAGGGAGCCGTCGACGACCTCGGCGCTCACCTCGGTCTCGCCGCCGTGGGCGCGCAGCTGGGCCGTGTAGGTGCCGGGGCCGGTGGGGGCTGCGCCGCACCAGCGGGGCTTGATGGCGGTGAGGGCGCTGACGTCCAGGGCGGAGGCCGGGCCGACGGTCACCGTGTTGTCCACCGGCGAGATGTCGAGGACGTAGCGCGGCTTGCCGTCGGGCGCCGGGGTGCCGATGCGTAGGCCCTTGCGCTGGCCGATGGTGAAGCCGTACGCGCCCTCGTGCGTGCCGAGCTTCGCTCCGGTCTCGTCGACGATGTCGCCCTCGGACCTGCCGAGCCGGTCCGCCAGGAAGCCCTGGGTGTCGCCGTCGGCGATGAAGCAGATGTCGTGCGAGTCGGGCTTCTTGGCCACGGCCAGGCCCCTGCGCTCGGCCTCGGCGCGGATCTCGTCCTTGGTGGTGACGGTGTCGCCGAGCGGGAACATGGCGTGGGCGAGCTGCCGGTCGTCGAGCACGCCGAGGACGTACGACTGGTCCTTGGCCATGTCGGAGGCGCGGTGCAGCTCGCGAGTGCCGTCCTCGCGCACGATCACCTGGGCGTAGTGGCCGGTGCAGACCGCGTCGAAGCCCAGCGCGAGCGCCTTGTCGAGGAGCGCGGCGAACTTGATCTTCTCGTTGCAGCGCAGGCAGGGGTTGGGGGTGCGGCCGGCCTCGTACTCGGCGACGAAGTCCTCGACGACGTCCTCGCGGAAGCGGTCGGCGAGGTCCCACACGTAGAACGGGATGCCGATGACGTCCGCGGCGCGGCGGGCGTCGCGCGAGTCCTCGATGGTGCAGCAGCCCCGCGCGCCCGTCCGGAAGGATTGGGGGTTGGCGGAGAGCGCGAGGTGGACGCCGGTCACGTCGTGGCCCGCTTCGGCGGCGCGGGCGGCGGCGACGGCGGAGTCGACTCCGCCGGACATGGCGGCCAGGACGCGGAGGGGGCGGGGGCGCTGCGGGGTTTCAGTCATAACCCTTCCAGGGTACGGGGGCGCGGGAACCAGGGCCGCCGGGTATCCGTTGACGATCACATGGGAGAGCGGAAGGCTTCGAAGGACGGCGACCGGAAGGTCGGCCGCCGCGCGCTGCTGATCGGCGGCACGGTCGCCGCGGCGGGCTCCGCCGTACTGGCCCGGGACGAGCTGGCGCGGCTGTGGTGGCGTGCGCCGGGCGTCGAGAAGCCGCGCAAGGAGGGCGAGGTCGACTACACGGGCGCGCGCTGGGTGGCGGCGTCGGACGCGAACTGGCGGCGCGCGGACCGCCCCGACGACTACGGCATAGACATGGTCGTCGTCCACGTCACGCAGGGCAGCTTCCACAGCGCGGTGAAGGCCTTCCAGGACCCGGGGCACAAGGCGGCCGCGCACTACATCGTCCGCCGGGACGGGCATGTCACGCAGATGATCCGCGAGCTGGACGTGGCGTACCACGCGGGCAACCGCGACTACAACGAGCGCAGTGTCGGCATCGAGCACGAGGGCTTCGTGGACCGCCCGCAGGACCTCACGGACGAGATGTACGAGGCCTCGGCCCGTCTCACGGCCCGGATCTGCGCCCGCTACGACATACCCGTCGACCGCGAGCACATCATCGGCCACGTGGAGGTCCCGGGCACGGACCACACCGACCCGGGGCGGCACTGGGACTGGGAGAAGTACATGCGCCTGATACGTCGGGCGCGCACGACACCGGCCTGACCGTACGGTCCCGTTCCCGCGTTCCCGACCGCCGCCGGGGTTCCCGTCGGGCGGTGCTACGTCAGGCCCGCCGCCCTCGCCCGTTCCACCGCCGGGCCGATGGCCTTCGCCAGGGCCTCGACGTCGGCCTCGGTGGAGGTGTGGCCGAGGGAGAAGCGCAGGGTGCCGCGGGCCAGGTCGGGGTCGGTGCCGGTGGCCAGGAGGACATGGCTGGGCTGGGCGACGCCGGCGGTGCAGGCGGAGCCGGTGGAGCACTCGATGCCCTGGGCGTCGAGCAGGAGCAGCAGGGAGTCGCCCTCGCAGCCGGGGAAGGTGAAGTGCGCGTTGGCCGGAAGGCGCCCCTCCGGGTCCGGGTCGCCGCCGAGGATCGCGTCCGGCACGGCCGAACGGACCGCGGTGACGAGGGCGTCGCGCAGGGCGCCGATCTCGCGGGCGAACCACTCGCGTTGTTCGGCGGCCAGCCGCCCGGCGACGGCGAAGGAGGCTACGGCGGGCACGTCGAGGGTGCCGGAGCGCACATGGCGCTCCTGGCCACCGCCGTGCAGGACCGGTACGGGGGTGTGCTCACGGCCGAGGATCAGCGCGCCGATGCCGTAGGGGCCGCCGATCTTGTGGCCCGAGACGGTCATCGCGGCGAGGCCGGAGGCGCCGAAGTCCACGGGGATCTGGCCGAAGGCCTGGACGGCGTCCGAATGCAGCGGGACCCCGAACTCGGCTGCCGCGTCGGCGAGTTCACGGACCGGCAGGATCGTCCCGATCTCGTTGTTCGCCCACATGACGGTGGCGAGGGCCACGTCGTCGGGGTTGCGGGCGATCGCCTCGCGCAGGGCGTCCGGGTGGACGCGGCCGTGGGAGTCGACCGGCAGGTACTCGATGGTGGCGCCCTCGTGTTCGCCGAGCCAGTGCACGGCGTCGAGGACCGCGTGGTGTTCGACGGGGCTGGCGAGGACGCGGGTGCGGGCCGGGTCGGCGTCGCGGCGTGACCAGTAAAGGCCCTTGACGGCGAGGTTGTCGGCCTCCGTGCCGCCCGAGGTGAAGACGACCTCGCTGGGGCGGGCGCCGAGGGCTTCGGCGAGGGTCTCGCGGGCCTCCTCGACGGTGCGGCGGGCCTGCCTGCCGGATGCGTGGAGGGAGGACGCGTTGCCGGTGGCACCCAGCTGGGCGGTGAGCGCCTCTGCCGCCTCCGGAAGCATCGGGGTGGTCGCGGCGTGGTCGAGGTAAGCCATGGTGAGCCCGATTCTACGGCTCCCCTTCGACCGGCCTCAGATCAAGGCTGGCCGAACGTGCGGCGCTGTCCGGCGCGGCGACGGCCCGTCGTCCCCGGGCCCGGCCGCGGCGTACCGGCGGACGGTTGTCCGACGGCGGCTCAGAAGCTCCACGAGATGGTGCTGTCGAACTCCATGAAGGCCGCGAGGACCAGCAGGTCGGCGACGCCCAGGCCCAGGCCCAGCAGCGCGCGGCCGCGGCGCTCGGTGCCGCGCCACAGGGCGACGCTCGCCAGCACGATGGCGATGGGGCCGAGGAAGAGGTTGAGCACGAGCAGGCCGAGCAGGCCGAGGATGAAGGACGCGACGGCCATGCCGTCGGTGTCACGGATGCCGGTGCGGCGCGAGGCCGGAGCGGTGAGCTGCATGATGATCGACTCCCGGTTGCGGATCGAAGGGGTGGTGGTCGATGTCAGTGGGCCTGCGTGTGGCGGCGACGGCCGCGCTCGCGGAGCGCGAAGATGCCGAGCCAGACGGCGATGACGGCACCGACCGCGAGGGAGAAGCTGAGCGGCGCGTGGGCGACGGTGCCCAGGACGACACCCAGCAGCAGGAGTGCGGCGACGATGAACAGCACGGGAATCAACCCCCAGGGTTTCGGTGAACGGTTGTAGTTACAGTTGTTCACTGACTTCCCAGTCTAACGCCTCTCATGACTTTTCAATTCCAGAGAACAGTTGTTAACTGCATGGTATGAGTCACACCCTCGGCATCCGGCAGGCCCAGAAGCAGAAGACCCGGCAGGCACTCCTGGACGCGGCCCTGGGGCTGCTGGAGGAACAGAGCCTGAGCAGCCTGGGACTGCGTGAGGTCACCCGTGCCGTCGGCGTCGCCCCGACCGCCTTCTACCGCCACTTCCGCTCCACGGCGGATCTGGGCGTGGCCCTGGTCGAGGAGGCGCTGGGCAGCCTGCACCCGATGATCCGGACGACGGTGTCCACGACGGGCGACCGCGAGGAACGCGTCACGCGCACCATCGAGCTGATCGCCCGTCACGTCGACGGGTACCCCGCACATGTCCGGTTCATCGCCCGTGAACGACATGGCGGAGTTCAGCCGGTCCGGGAGGCGATACGGGAGCAACTGGCCCGGTTCGCCCAGGAGGTCAAGGACGAACTGGCCAAGGATCCGGTCTCCCGCGGCTGGAGCGAGGACGACCTGCTGATGCTCGCGCATCTCTACGTCGACCAGATGCTGAGCACGGCGTCGCTGTTCCTGGAGGCCCTGGAGGGGCCGGAGGAGGAGCGCCCCGACCGGACCCGGCACGTCGCACAGCTGGCGACCCGCCAGATGCGGCTGATCGGCCTTGGCCGGCACCACTGGCTGGATTGACACCCTCGGACAACACACCGGGGCGGCGCGCCCGTTCGCCGGACGCGCCGCCCCTGCCGTGCCCCGGGGGCCCGGGGTCGGCCTTCCTGCGTCTACTGCGCCTACTGCTCCTTCTGCGACTGCTGAGATTGCTGCCCCTGCCCCTGCCCGCCCGCGGCCTGGCCGCCGCCACCGGGGCCGCCGCAGCCGCCGCCCTGGCCGCCGCCGGGGCCTCCCTGCCCGCCTCCGGGCGCGCCGCTGGGCATCCCCGAGGGAGCTCCGGACGGCACGCCCGTCGGCTTGTCACCCGCGGAGGCGGCGCCCGACGGGGCGCCCGACGGGGCCCCCGAGGGTGCGCCGGAAGGAGCACCGGACGGAGCGCCCGAAGCCGCCCCCGACGGTGCCTGGCAGGCCTGCTGCCCGGAACCACCGCCACTGTTCGAGGACGACGAGGAGTCACCCGACCCGCAGGCCACCAGGGCCAGGGGCGAGAGCGCCAGCAGGGCCACGGCGGGGAGGAGACGCACACGCTTCATGAGAGACAGCTCCAGGGAAGATGAGGGAGTCCTGAGGCGAGTACTCAACCAACGCCGCTTAGGCCTCCCTTGGGGCCGCCCTGTGACCTGCCTGTCAACGAGGCGAAGTTCAGCCCAGCCGGACCCGCGCCAGCTGCCGGGACTGCGCGACCAGCCGGTCCGCGCTGTCCCACACCTCGGCGTCCTCCTCCAGGAAGCCGCCGGCGAGGTTGCGCGTGGTGATCGACACCCGCAGCGGCCCCGGCGCCGGGCGGCAGCGGACGTGCACGGTCAGCTCGACGGTCGGCACCCACCCCTTCAGCCCGATCTCGAAGGCGGTGGGCGGCAGCGCGTCCACCGCGAGCAGCAGGGAGAGCGGGTCGGGGTCGCGCCCGTCCGCGAGGCCGAACCAGGCCCGCATCTCGCCCTTGCCGGAGGGCTGTCCGAGAGCCCAGCCCAGGGTCGACGGGTCGAGCTTGAGCATCAGGCGGTCGGCGATGGCCGAGCTGCCGTCGACGGGGGCGGGCCCGTCCTCCGGGCCGAAGCAGTGCTCCAGCGGCGGGATCGCGGGCGGCCGGGCCGTCGTACGGACGTCGTCGGGCAGGGCGTCCAGGTCGCCGTAGGAGGCGAGGACGCGGATGCGTTCCACCTCGCGGCCCTCGTCGTCGTACTGGAAGAGG
Source organism: Streptomyces sp. NPDC024017 (assembly GCF_040638895.1). Classification (NCBI taxonomy): domain Bacteria; kingdom Bacillati; phylum Actinomycetota; class Actinomycetes; order Kitasatosporales; family Streptomycetaceae; genus Streptomyces; species Streptomyces sp. NPDC024017. The sequence goes on from NZ_JBEZYZ010000018.1 coordinate 78,604, forward strand.
GAGGCCTGGCCGGTCGACAGGGTGCGGCCGGTGCGGACGACGTCCGTGCGCACGACCGCCGGGCCGGGCTGGGACGCGGTCAGGTAGTGCGCCGAGATCGTGAAGGGGTCGGCGTGCGGCAGGGCGTCCGCGAGGGCGCGACCCAGGACGGCCAGCAGGTAGCCGCCGTTGACGGCACTGATGATCGTCCAGCCTGCGGAGAGGTCGATGTCGTAGACGCCGGGCGCGCGGCGGGTGAGCGCGGTGTCGCGGTCGAACTCGCTGTCGCCGATCGTGGCCCGGGCGGCCGGGGCGGTGGCTGCTTCTGGCATGGCTGAACAGTACAAGAACTAGCTACTAAGCGGTAGCTTTGTGTTCGCGACCCGGGTCACGCCCGGGTGAGACAGGGGCAATTTCTCGGTAAGTGTCCGAACTCGTCCGTGAACCCTCGGGCCTTTTCCGTCCTCTGCAGGGGCATGAGCCTCACCGGGACACCGTTCCTCTGCACGCTGGTCGTACTGTCCGTCGTCGCCCTCGTGGCGCCGCTGGTCCTCTGGTCGCGCATCGGCGGGCCCCGCGTCCTGCGTGCCGCGGCCCGGGCGCTGATGCTGCTGTTCGCGCAGGGGACGGCCGTGGCCCTGGTCTTCACGCTGGTCAACAACGCCAACAACCTGTACGACAACTGGGCCGACCTGCTCGGCACCGGCGACCATGTGCAGCAGGCGGCGGACCTGGGCGCCGACGGCACCGGCGGCATCGCGCTCAAGCGGCTGCCCAAGGTGCGGCAGACCTTCGAGCCGGCCACCGGACCCGGCATGAGCGCGGCCGGCGGGGTGCGGGTGACCCAGCTCAGGGGCCGGGTGTCGGGGGTGAACGCCGAAGTCTACGTCTGGCTGCCGCCGCAGTACGGCGAACCGGCCTACCGGCACCACAGGTTCCCGGTCGTGGAGCTGCTGCCCGGCTACCCCGGCTCGTCGAAGGCGTGGTTCGGCTCGCTGCACGCGCACGAGCAGCTGGAGCCGCTGATGCGCGACGGCCGGGTGGCCCCGTACATTTTGGTCGCGCCCCGCACCAACCTGCTGGCCGGCGTGGACACGGGATGCGCCAACATCCCGGGCACGGTCGACGCCGACACCTGGCTGAGCGTCGACGTCCCGAATATGGTCATGGACAACTTCCGCGCCCAGTCCGCCCCGCGGGGCTGGGCCGTCGCCGGCTACTCGGCCGGGGCGCACTGCGCGGCCCGGCTCGCCGTCGCCCACCCCGACCGCTACCGGGCCGCCGTCAGCCTGTCCGGCTACAACGACCCGATCGGCGAACGCGACTCGCTCACCGCGCAGAACACCACGCTGCGCGCCGAGAACAACCCGTACCTGATGCTGCGCAGGGCGCCCGTCCCGCCGCGGATCGCGCTGTACCTCTCCGGCCAGCCGCACGACGGCTACGAGGCCGCCGTGGCCCTGGAGCAGACCGCGAAGGCCCCGACGACCGTGCACGTCGTGTACATCCCGAAGAGCGCGGGCGGCCACAACATGGCGCTGTGGCGGCCGCAGGTGGTCCCGGTGTTCCGCTGGCTGACCCAGGAGATGGGCGCCCGTCCCGTCACGGCAGGACGGGCTGCTCCTCCTCGCTCACCGTCGACCGCCGGTGCCACGCCCGCGGAGCTCGCCAGTGATACCGCATCGCGAGCAGGCGCAGTACGAAGGCGGTGATCACCGCGACACCACCGGTGAGCGGGTTCAGGGCGTCGTAGCGGATGCACAGGGCGACCAGGGCGGAGCCGACGATCGCCGGGACCGCGTACAGGTCGCGGTCCCAGCGCAGCAGCGAGGGCACCTCGTTGGCGAGCACGTCGCGCAGCACACCGCCGCCCACGGCGGTGGTCAGCCCCAGACCGGCGGAGGCGGTCAGGCCGAGCCCGTACTCGTACGCCTTGGTCGTGCCGGCGACACAGAACAGGCCGAGGCCGGCCGCGTCGAAGACGTTCACGGCGACCTGGATGCGCTCCACCTGGGGGTGCAGGAAGAAGACGAGGAGGGTGGCGAGCAGCGGGGTGAGGAAGTACCCCAGGTCCGTGAAGGCCGCGGGCGGTACGGCCCCGATGACCAGGTCACGGAAGAGCCCGCCGCCCAGTGCGGTGACCTCGGCGAGGACGGCCATGCCGAACACGTCGAAGTTCTTGCGCACGGCCAGCAGGGCGCCGGAGATCGCGAAGACGAAGATGCCGATCAGGTCGAGCGTGTGCTGGACGGACGGGCTGAAGAGTTGCTGGAGCACCCGAACATTTTCACCCACGGGTGAGCCCCCGCCCTGAGGTACGAGGACGGGGGCTCGGGCGGGTTCAGTCGCGGCCCTGCGGACTCACTTCTCCACAGGCGCGGCGTCGCTCCCCGGGGTCTTCGCCTCGTTCTTCTCGGCGACCGCCTCGTGGGCCGAGGAGAGCAGCTTGGTGTCCTGCGGCTGCTGGTCCTCGAAGTTCTCCGGGTGGTGACAGGCGACCTGCTGCCCGGCCCGCAGCTCCACCAGCGGCGGCTCGGTCGTCTTGCACATCTCCGTCGCCTTCCAGCACCGGGTGTGGAAACGGCAGCCGCTCGGCGGGGCGATCGGCGAGGGCACGTCGCCCTTGAGCAGGATGCGCTCGCTCTTGACGCCCCGGCGCTTCGGATCCGGTATCGGCACGGCCGACAGCAGGGCCTTGGAGTACGGGTGCATCGGCGACTTGTACAGCTTGTCGCGGTCGGCCAGCTCGACGATCTTGCCGAGGTACATCACCGCGATCCGGTCCGAGACGTGCCGGACGACCGACAGGTCGTGCGCGATGATCACGTAGGTCAGGCCCAGCTCCTCCTGGAGGTCGTCCAGCAGGTTCACCACCTGCGCCTGGATCGACACGTCCAGCGCGGAGACCGGCTCGTCCGCCACGACGAGCTTGGGGTTGAGCGCGAGCGCGCGGGCGATGCCGATGCGCTGGCGCTGGCCGCCGGAGAACTCGTGCGGATAGCGGTTGTAGTGCTCGGGGTTGAGGCCGACCACCGACAGCAGCCGCTGGACCTCCTTCTTCACGCCACCCTCGGGCTCGACGCCCTGGAGCCGGAAGGGGGCGCCGACGATCGTGCCGATCGTGTGCCGGGGGTTCAGCGAGGAGTACGGGTCCTGGAAGATCATCTGCACGTCGCGGCGCATGGGGCGCAGCTCGCCGGGCTTCTGGTGCGTGATGTCCTTGCCCTCGAACTCGACCGAGCCTCCGGTCGGTTCGAGCAGCCGGGTGATCAGCCGCCCCATGGTGGACTTGCCGCAGCCCGACTCGCCGACGACGCCGAGCGTCTCGCCCCTGCGCACCTCGAAGTCGATGCCGTCGACGGCGCGCACCGCGCCGGTCTGCCGCTGCAGCAGGCCCTTGCGGATCGGGAAGTGCTTCTGAAGGCCGGTCACCTTCAGCAGGACATCGCCGTCGGCGGTGGTGCCCTTGGTGAGGGTGCTCCCGCTCGTGTCCGGTGTGCTCACCGTTTTGTCGTCGCTCACAGCTTCGGCGCAATCTCTTCGGTCCAGATACGCTCCCGCTGCTCCTGCGTCATGTGGCAGGCGGCCCAGTGCGAGCCGCCGACCTCGGTCAGCTCGGGGCGGACCGTGCGGGTGACGTTGTCCTTCGGGATGTCCGCATACGGGCAGCGCGGGTTGAAGGCGCAGCCGGACGGGAGGTTGATGAGGGAGGGCGGCGCGCCCTTGATCGGGATGAGCCGGTCGGTCTCCTCGCGGTCCAGACGCGGCATCGAGCCGAGCAGGCCCCAGGTGTAGGGGTGGCGGGGCTCGGAGAACACGTCCTCGGCGGGGCCGCGCTCCACGCACCGGCCGCCGTACATGACCAGCAGGTCGTCGGCCATCTCGGCGACCACACCGAGGTCGTGGGTGATCATGATGACCGCGGAGCCGAACTCCTTCTGCAGATCGTGGATGAGGTCGAGGATCTGGGCCTGCACGGTGACGTCCAGGGCGGTGGTCGGCTCGTCGGCGATGAGCAGTTCGGGGTTGTTCACCAGCGCCATGGCGATCATGGCGCGCTGGCGCATACCGCCGGAGAACTCGTGCGGGTAGCCGTCGACGCGCTTGGCGGGCTCGGGGATGCCGACGCGGTCGAGCATCTCGATCGCCCGCTGCCTGGCGGCCTTCTTGCTGACGTCGTGGTGGACGCGGTACGCCTCGACGATCTGCTGCCCCACGGAGTAGTAGGGGTGCATCGCCGACAGCGGGTCCTGGAAGATCATGGCCATCTTCCGGCCGCGCAGCCGCCGAACGTCGTCGGGGTCGGCCGCGATCAGCTCCTGGCCGTCCAGCCAGACCTCGCCGGAGACCTTGGCGCGCGCCGAGCGGTGCAAGCCCATCACTCCGAGCGAGGTGACCGACTTGCCGGAGCCGGACTCGCCCACGATGCCCAGGGTCTTGCCCTTGCGCACGTCGAAGCTGACGCCGTCGACGGACTTGACCAGGCCGTCGTCGGTGTCGAAGTGGATGCGCAGATCACGGACGGACAGGAACACGTCGTCCGGGGCGGACGGGGCGGTGGTGTCCGGTTCGCCGAGCGCGGCTTTGTCGAGCTTGCTCACGAGTACCTCACCCGGGGGTCGATGGCGGCGTACACCAGGTCGACGATCAGATTGCAGAAGACGATGAAGAACGCGGCGACCAGGGTCACGCCCATCACGATGGGCAGGTCGTTGTCCTTGATGGCCTGGACCGAGTAGGCACCGATGCCCTGGAGGGAGAACACCGTCTCGGTGAGCACCGCGGTGCCGACCAGGGTGCCGAAGTCCATGCCGAAGATGGTGACGATCGGGGTGAGCGCGGAGCGCAGGCCGTGCTTGGCCACGACCGTGGTCTCCTTCAGACCCTTGGCCCTGGCCGTTCTGATGTAGTCCTCGCTCATCGTCTCCAGCATGCCCGCCCGGGTGAGCCGGGCGTAGAGCGCGGAGAAGAGGAACGCGAGGCTGACCCAGGGCAGCACCAGGTGCCAGGCCCATTCGGCGGGGTTCTCCGTGAACGGGACGTAGTCGATGCTCTCCCAGACGGGGATCTCGTAGACGAAGAGCGCGAGCAGGATCTGGCCGGTGAAGAAGATCGGCAGGGAGACGCCGGCGAGGGCGATGAACATGGCGGCGCGGTCGATCGGCTTGCCCTTGCGCAGGGCCGAGATGACACCGGTCGTCACACCGGAGATCAGCCAGATCACCGCCGCACCGATGGCAAGCGAGAAGGAGACCGGGATCCGCTGCTCCAACTGCGGCCACACCTCGATGTGGCTCTTGAAGGAGTACCCGAAGCAGGGTGCGCTGCAGTGCGTCGCGTCGGGACCGAACTTGTAGTCGGCGCCCACCACGAGGCCCTTGATGAACTCCCAGTACTGGACGTAGACCGGCTGGTCCAGTCCCAGGTTCTGCTTGATCGCGGCGACGGAGGCGGGGTTCGCGTCCTTGCCGACGTACTGGGTGGCCAACTGGTCGGCCGTCTGCCCCCCGAGGCGGGGAACGAGGAAGAAGATGGCGAAGGTGACTGCGCTGACCACCAGCAGCAACAGCACCGCGCCCATGACGCGTCGGAGGATGTACGCAGCCACAGCTGTACGGCCCCGGGTGGCCGCGGCGGGATCGTCCGCCGCGGCCACCCGGTGCCTTCACCTGCCTTTCGAAAGGATCCGGCCTGCTGAGTTACTTCGCGGAACTCATCAGCAGGTAGTCGTACATGCCGAGGTAGGCCTGCGTGACCGTGACGTTGTTCGCGGACGTCGGCCGGAGCAGCAGGTTCTTGCGGTAGATGACCGGGACGACCGAGGCGTTGTCGAGCACCATCTTGTCGATGTCACCCCAGGCCTTGGTGCGGGCCGCGTCGTCGGTGTTGGCGATCGCGTCCGTCAGGGCCTTGTTGATCTTCGGGTCGTCCAGCTCCATCAGGTTGTTGCCGCCCGAGGGCTTGATGGCGGCACCGTTGATGATCTGGTCGAGGAAGCCGTAGCCGGTCGGCCAGTCGGCACCCCACGCCATCGAGAGCATGCCGAGCTTGTTGTCGTGGACGTAGCTCGGGACACCGGCGAAGTTGGAGAAGTACTTGCCGGAGGGGAACTGCTTGATCTCGATGTTGATGCCGATCTTCTTCAGCGACGCCTGGACGGCCGTCGCCTGCGCCACCTCGGCGGGGCGGTCGGAGCGGGCCGTCAGGATCGTGTTGAAGCCGTTCGGCTTGCCGCACGCCTTCAGCGCCGCCTTGGCCTTGGCCACGTCACCCTTGTGACCCTCGGTCGCGTAGGTGTCGAACTTGGTGTAGCCGTTCACCGACGGCGGCAGCAGCGTGGTCGCCACGTCGCCCTTGGGCGAACCGCCCATGGCGTCGAGCACCGACTGCTTGTCGAGGCCCCACTGGACGGCCTTGCGGCAGTCGGCGTTGTCGAACGGCTTCACGTTCACGTTGAGCGCGATGTACTGCGTGGCGCCCGCGTAGGAGCTGTCCGTCTGGTTGGCGTACTTGCCGCGCAGCACCTTCGGCTGGGTCTGCGGCTGCACACCCGTGCCGGCCGCGTCAGCCGTGATCTTGTCGGAGAGCAGGTTGTTGTCGACCGTGACCGGGTTGACCTTGAACTTGATCGTGATCTTGTCCGGCAGGGCCTTGCGGACCGGGTCCGTCTTGGCGTCCCACTGCTTGTTGCGCACGAGGGTGGCGCTGCGGCCCTCCTCGTAGGACTGGAACTGGTACGGGCCGGAGGACTGGATGGCCTGCACGTACTTCGCACCGGTGTCCTTCGCCTTCGGCACCGGCGCCGTCTGCGAGAACGTCGCCAGGTAGTCGAAGTCGGCGAACGGCTGCTTCAGCTTGAAGACGATCGTCCGGTCGTCCGGCGTCTCGATGGACTTGATGCCCTCGGCGGACTTGTCCTTGTACGGGCCCTGGTACTTGTCGCCGCCCACCAGGTACGACTTGAAGTACGTCGGGCCGTTGGACAGCGCCTCGGGCGCGAAGTTGGAGCGCTCGATGGCGTACTTCACGTCCTTGGACGTCACCGGGGTGCCGTCCTGGAACTTCACACCCGCACGCAGCTTGTACGTCCAGGTCTTGGCGTCCGGGCTGGACTTGCCGAGTCCCTCGGCGAGGTCCGGCACGACCTCCAGGCCTTCCTTGCCCGCGGCCGGCTTGAACGTGGTGAGCGTCCGGCCGTAGAGGCGGGAGAAGTTCTGGACCCAGCCGTAGTACGTGTTGCCCGGGTCGAGGGAGTCCGGCACGTCCGAGTGCTCGTACGTGACCGTCCCTCCCTTCTTGTCCGACGCGTTGACGATCGAGTTCAGCGCGGCGTCCTTCTTGCCGTTGCCTCCCCCGTCGTTGTCGTCACCTCCGCCGCCGCACGCGGCAGCACCCAGCGACAGTGCCAGGACCGACGCAACGCCGGCGGTCACCCTTCTCGTCTTCACCTGAGGAAGCCCCCTCATTCGATGGATCACTTGCTGCGAGGGTCGAGGGCGTCACGCAGCCCGTCACCCAGCAGGTTGAAGGCCAGGACGGTGATGAAGATCGCCAGTCCGGGCACGAACATGTACTGCGGATCAGCCGTGTAGAGATCCACAGCGTTGCTGAGCATGCCGCCCCAGGAAGCCTGCGGCGGAGCGATACCGACGCCGAGGAAGCTCAGCGCGGCCTCGAACAGGATGTTCGTCGGGATGATCAGCGTCGCGTAGACGAGGATCGGTGCGACGAGGTTCGGGAGCAGTTCCCGGAACAGGACGTACGGGCCGCGCGCCCCGAGGCTCGTGGCGGCTTCGATGAACTCCCGCTTGCGCAGGGTCATCGTCTGGGCGCGCACGATGCGGCCGATGTACGGCCAGCTGAAGAAGCCGATCACGAAGATCAGCACGCAGATGCGCAGGGACAGGCCTTCGAGACCGAAGAACCCGTCCTGCACCGAGGCGGAGATCGAGATGGCGAACAGCAGCAGGGGGAAGGCCAGGAAGGTGTCCATCAGCCTGCTGATGACGCTGTCGATCCAGCCGCCGTAGTACCCGGCGACGACACCGAGCACGGTGCCGAGGCACACGGACAGCAGCGTGGCGCCGCCCGCGACCAGGAGGGAGACCCAGGAACCGTCGATGATGCGGGCGAGCATGTCGCGGCCGTACTGGGGGTCCACGCCGAGCGGGTGGTCCCAGCTCATTCCTCCCCAGCCGCCCTTGGGGGCGAGCAGCGCGGGGTCGATGAGGTCCTGGTTGAACTTGTTGGGATCGAGGTTGAAGATCCACTGGATCGGCTTGGAGAACACCGCCATCAGCGTGAGCAGGATGACGACGACGCCTCCCGCCATCGCCACCTTGTCCCGCTTGAAGCGCATCCAGGCGATCTGGGTGAGCGAGCGCCCTTCGATCTGGCTCTTCTTGACCCCGGAGAGCACGGCCTCGGGCTGTGCTCCGGCTTCCGCCCCGGTGGTCTCGATCGGTGCGGTCACGGTGCGATTGACCCCTCTCGACCCGGCGATCGCCGAGCCCCTGGCTGCCGCTGTAGCGGTTTTGTTTGTCTCGTACACGAGACCGACCCGGCCCGTGTCTTGCGGGGAGTCTTCAACGCTTTGGCGATCTGTTGCCAGACTTGGCGGTGAAAGGATGCGTAAACGTGATGCTGTCTGCGGGGTTCCGTTATCCGGACAACGGGTAACGCGGGTCGGACGCGCTACGACAGGGGCATTTTAGGACATCCACGCACTTTCCACCCCTATCTACGCGCGGAGAGCTGAGCGATTGTCGCGTTCGAGGGGTGGTACGGGAGGGACTGCGGGGACGACTTCCAGCCGGTCAGTACCGGCCTTGGACGGGAGGGTAGCCGTAGCCGGAGGCCGGGGCCTGGACGGGGGCGGTGGCGTGGGCCTCGCGGTCGTAGAAGGGGCGGGCTCTCGCCCGCAGCCACATGGCGACCGGGTCGTGCTCGTCGGACATGGCGACGGTCGACACGGGGAGCCCGTCCGGCACGGCGCCGAGGGACTGCTGCATCATCGCGCGCACGGAGTCCACGGCCGACGGCGAGGTGTCGTACACATCCAGTCCGATGGCGAGGTACGGCGCCCCGAGCGCGGGCTGCACCCAGGCGCGGCGCAGCGAGCGGACGGCCGGGGTGCGGTGGGCGTTCTGCGCGAGCAGGGCGTAGAACTGCGGGATCTCGATGGCGGGTTCGGACAGCCGCAGGGGGCCGGCGGGCTGGCGGTCCAGGCCGGTGGCGATCCGGCGCAGGTCGAGCCAGGGGATGCCGACGCCGCCGCCGGGGGCGTGCGGGTTGAGCCAGAGTCCGTAGTGGTCGGGGAAGAGGGCGCGGGCCACGTCGACCCCGTCGACCACCTCGTAACTGCGGTTCCAGCCACTGGCGGAGAGCTCCTGGGCGGAGGTCACGCAGGGGGCGTAGCCGCAGCCGTCGACGTCCATGTTTCCGTACTGGGCGTCCGGGGAGCCGGCCTGGCCGTGCCACAGGAGCATCCAGATCTGGCCGGTGTGCGGGGTCGCGAGCGCGCGCAGGAGTGCCTCGTAGGCGTCGTAACGCCCGGGCGTGACCTGGCGCAGCATGTGCTCGACCTGTCCGGCCGCGGCCGTGCCGCTCGCGCTCACCTTTACCGCCCCTTCGTACAACGCCTCGACGGTGACCTAGCTTAAGCCCGCCCACCGACTCGGGACCTGATGCCGCCGTGCGGGTGCGGGCTGTGTGTGGTTCTCGCGCAGTTCCGCGCGCCCCTTCGGTGCGTCGCCCTATCGCTGGTAGAAGGGCCGGACCCGGTCCCTCATCCAGTTGCCCACCGGGTCCTCCGCGACGTCCAGGAGCACCAGGTTGACCGGCCAGGGGGCCGGCGACGCGGTGACGGCCCGGGCGAGGGCCTCCAGGGGGAGGGCGCGCAGGTCGCCTTCCCACTGGGAGAGTTCGACGCCCACGAACATCACGGGGTCGGCGGTCTCGATGGCGGCGAGGCAGCGGCGGGCCGTGACGACGACGCCGGTCGCCTCGAACTCGGCGGAGGCCGCGGCGAGGAACTCCACCGGGTCGTCCTGCCAGTCGGGCTCGAAGAGGCGGACCCGGCCGCCGCTCGCGGGGCCGTCCAGCGGGGTCCGGCCGGCCCGGCACAGTTCCGCCACGGCGGGCGGCGGCAGCGGGATGCCGACCACACCGCCCGGGTTGATGGCTATCCCCGCGTGCGGGGGCAGGCCGCGGGCGAACTCCACGGCGGGCGCGATGGTGTACGACATGTGGGAGCCGACGACCTGGCGGAACTGCTCCTCGGAGCTGAACACCGGCACGAACGCCTGACCGTCGATCTCGATGCCGGGCAGGTCGAGGGGGCCGCTGTGCGGGCCGCCGCCGCTGGGGAGCGGGATCCACACGAAGCTCCGGCCGAGCACCTCGACGATGCGCCCGCCGGCCGCCGGTCCGGCGCCGAGGGAGGCCGAGAGCACCTCCTCCAGCTCGTTGCCGGGCCAACCGCCGTGCGGGTGGGTCTGCGTCTGCGCCGGGAAGTCCGCGGAGAAGTCCGCCGGGATGTCCATCTGCCTACCGCCTGCCTGGAACCACTGCTGTGGCTCAAAAGGCTAACGGCTGACGGACGCGGGGAGGCCGGGCAGTGGACGGCGGTGTGGTGAGGGCGGCGCGGTGGGGTGAGGGCGGCGGATGCGGGCGTCCGGCCCTGGAGACCGAGCCGCGGACTGCCGAACGTGCGGATACGCCGCGCCGGGCCGGGTGCTCGCTGACCCGAGCCCGGGCCCGGGTCAGCGCACGAGCCCCGGTGCACGACCGCGGACGGCCGGGCCCGGCCCGGCCCGTCAGCCCGTGAAGCCGATTCTGTGGAGGGTGTTCGCCGCGTCCCGGTCCGCGAGGACGGCCGAGCCGCAGCCGCTGGGGAGGTCGCCGCGTTCCACCGCGCGCAGGAGGCGGGTACTGGCCGCGCGGTGGCGCAGGAACGCGTAGCGCGAGACGCCGCGGCCGCGGTCGCGCTGGCCGGCCAGGGCCTGCTCGGGAGTGACGTCGAGGAGGAGCAGGTGGAGCGTGCCGCCCCGGCGACGGGCCTCGCGGGCGAGCCAGCGGCGGACCCAGGCCTGGGTGCCGCAGTCGTGCACGACGACGGCCTCTCCCGTGCGCAGGGCGCGGCGCAGCCCGGCGTAGTGGGCGAGGCGGACGAGGGGGCGGTAGAGCGCGTACGGCAGGGCGCGCGGCATGCGCCCGGCCCAGCGGTCGCGGGTGTCCTGGGAGTCGATGCGCCGGCCCGGCACGGTGCGCCGCATCAGCGTGGACTTGCCGCTGCCGGGCAGGCCTGTGACCACGACGAGGTCGCGGGGGCCGAACAGCAGGGCGTGCGGGCTGTGGCCGGCGCGGTCGCGCAGATCGCGGACGACCGGTGCCGGCGCCGGCACCGGGGCACGGACCGCCCGGGCCCTTGCGGCCGGCTGCTCGGGCAGCGCGATGCCCGTCGTCGCGTACGCGGTGGTCCTGTTCACCGTGATCGTCCTCCCCTGGGGCCAGGTACGGAGTCCCATCCCCGCCGAGTGTAAAGAAAAGGTAATGCCGCAGGCCTCTCATTTACGTGCTGGTCCTGCAACAGGGCTGCTACAGGTCGCTGTGTCCGGCGCGCGGGACTCGTGCACTCCCTGTGAAAGGTCCCCCTGCCACGCCGGAAGGATGCGTGCAATGATGTGCGCGCCAACTGCATACCGGCCGTTTGAATCCGCGCGGGAGAGTTCCCAGCACCGCTGACGCTGGGGCGCCGAAGGAGCAAGTCCCTCCCTTGAATCTCTCAGGCCCCGTTACCGCGCGGGCGAGGCACATCTGAAAAGCGGGTCGCCCCTGTCCTCGACGGGGATGCGGCTCCACCCAAGGTGCAAGCCATCGACCCGTGCGGTCATGGCGAACCTCTCAGGTTCCGATGACAGATGGGGAGGAACGACCTCGCCCGTCATGCCCTGGGAGACGACCGACCGTGAGCAGTACAGGAGAACTCCGTCACACCGCGCTCGATGCCCTGCATCGTTCGCTCGGCGCGACGATGACCGACTTCGCCGGCTGGGACATGCCCCTGCGCTACGGCTCCGAGCGCGACGAGCACGCTGCCGTGCGCACGAAGGCCGGCCTCTTCGACCTCTCCCACATGGGCGAGATCACCGTCACCGGCCCGCAGGCCGCGGCCCTGCTCGACTTCGCCCTGGTGGGCAACATCGGCGGCGTGAAGCCGGGCCGGGCCCGCTACACCATGATCTGCCGTGCCGACGGCGGCATCCTGGACGACCTGATCGTCTACCGGCTGGGCGAGACCGAGTACATGGTCGTCGCCAACGCCTCCAACGCCCAGGTGGTCCTGGACGCGCTGACCGAGCGCGCCGCCGGCTTCGACGCCGAGGTGCGCGACGACCGGGACGCCTACGCGCTGATCGCCGTCCAGGGACCCGAGTCCCCCGGGATCCTGAAGTCCCTGACCGACGCCGACCTCGACGGCCTGAAGTACTACGCCGGGCTGCCCGGCACGGTGGCGGGCGTCCCGGCCCTGATCGCCCGGACCGGCTACACCGGCGAGGACGGCTTCGAGCTGTTCGTGAAGCCCGAGCACGCCGTCGAGCTGTGGCAGGCCCTGACCAAGGCCGGCGAGGGCGTCGGGCTGGTCCCGTGCGGGCTGTCCTGCCGCGACACGCTGCGCCTGGAGGCGGGCATGCCGCTGTACGGGCACGAGCTGTCGACCTCCCTCACCCCCTTCGACGCCGGGCTCGGCCGGGTGGTGAAGTTCGAGAAGGAGGGCGACTTCGTGGGGCGCGAGGCCCTGCGCGAGGCCGCCGCCCGGGCCGAGCAGAACCCGCCGCGCGTGCTGGTCGGGCTCGTCGCCGAGGGCCGCCGGGTGCCGCGCGCCGGGTACGCGGTCGTCGCCGGCGGCGAGGTGATCGGCGAGGTCACCTCCGGCGCCCCCTCCCCCACCCTCGGCAAGCCGATCGCGATGGCGTACGTCGACACGGCGCACGCCGCGCCCGGCACGGCCGGCGTGGGCGTGGACATCCGGGGCAGTCACGAGCCGTACGAGGTCGTGGCGCTGCCGTTCTACAAGCGCCAGAAGTAGACACTGGCCGGAGGGTCGCGGCAGCGACCCCGTGCCCGTCGTCCCAGCTCACCAGCAGTCCCCCCTTCCACAGCACTCCCGCGCGTACAGGAGAATCCAGGCCATGAGCAACCCCAAAGAGCTGCGCTACAGCAAGGAGCACGAGTGGCTGTCGGCCGCCGCGGACGGCGTCTCGACGGTCGGCATCACGGAGCACGCGGCCAACGCGCTCGGCGATGTCGTGTTCGTCCAGCTTCCCGAGGTCGGTGACTCCGTGTCCGCCGGCGAGACCTGCGGCGAGCTGGAGTCGACCAAGTCGGTGTCCGACCTGTACTCCCCCGTCTCCGGTGAGGTCACCGAGGTCAACGAGGACGTCGTGAACGACCCGTCGCTGGTGAACTCGGCCCCCTTCGAGGGCGGCTGGCTGTTCAAGGTGCGGGTCTCGGACGAGCCGGGCGACCTGCTCTCCGCCGACGAGTACACCGCGTTCTCCGCGGGCTGAGGGAGTCGTATGTCCGTCCTGAACACACCCCTGCACGAGCTCGACCCGGCGGTCGCCGCCGCGGTCGACGCCGAGCTGCACCGCCAGCAGTCCACGCTGGAGATGATCGCCTCGGAGAACTTCGCCCCGGTCGCGGTCATGGAGGCCCAGGGCTCGGTCCTCACCAACAAGTACGCCGAGGGCTACCCGGGCCGGCGCTACTACGGCGGCTGCGAGCACGTCGACGTGGTCGAGCAGATCGCGATCGACCGCATCAAGGAACTGTTCGGCGCCGAGCACGCCAACGTCCAGCCGCACTCGGGCGCCCAGGCCAACGCGGCCGCGATGTTCGCGCTGCTCAAGCCGGGCGACACCATCATGGGTCTCAACCTCGCGCACGGCGGGCACCTGACCCACGGCATGAAGATCAACTTCTCCGGCAAGCTCTACGACGTCGTCGCCTACCACGTGGGCGAGGACGGCCGGGTCGACATGGCCGAGGTGGAGCGGCTGGCGAAGGAGTCCCGGCCGAAGCTGATCGTCGCCGGCTGGTCGGCGTACCCGCGGCAGCTGGACTTCGCGGAGTTCCGCCGGATCGCGGACGAGGTCGGCGCGTACCTGATGGTCGACATGGCCCACTTCGCGGGGCTCGTCGCGGCCGGGCTGCACCCGAACCCGGTGCCGCACGCGCACGTGGTGACCACCACCACCCACAAGACCCTGGGCGGCCCGCGCGGCGGTGTGATCCTTTCCACGGCCGACCTGGCCAAGAAGATCAACTCCGCTGTCTTCCCCGGTCAGCAGGGCGGTCCGCTGGAGCACGTGATCGCGGCCAAGGCGGTCGCCTTCAAGGTCGCCGCCTCGGAGGACTTCAAGGAGCGCCAGCGCCGTACGCTGGAGGGTGCCCGCATCCTGGCCGAGCGTCTGGTGAAGGACGACGTCCGGGCCGTGGGTGTGGACGTCCTGTCCGGCGGCACGGACGTGCACCTGGTCCTGGTCGACCTGCGCCACTCGGAGCTGGACGGCCAGCAGGCCGAGGACCGCCTCCACGAGGTGGGCATCACGGTCAACCGGAACGCGATCCCGAACGACCCGCGTCCGCCGATGGTGACGTCCGGTCTGCGGATCGGCACGCCGGCGCTGGCGACCCGGGGCTTCACGACCGAGGACTTCGCCGAGGTCGCGGACATCATCGCCGAGGCGCTGAAGCCGGCCTACGACGCGGAGGCCCTCAAGGCCCGGGTGAAGGCCCTGGCCGACAAGCACCCGCTGTACCCGGGTCTGAACAAGTAACGAAGAAACCTTTCAGGGCGTCCCGTCCCGCCCCGCGTGCGGCGGGACGCCCTGCCCCTTGCACCACCCCGTAGTCAGGAGTTCCCCGTGGCCATCTCGGTCTTCGACCTGTTCTCGATCGGCATCGGCCCGTCCAGCTCCCACACCGTCGGCCCGATGCGGGCGGCCCGGATGTTCGCCCGGCGGCTGCGCAACGAGGAGCTGCTGGCCCCGACCACGCAGGTCCGCGCGGAGCTCTACGGCTCGCTCGGCGCGACCGGGCACGGCCACGGCACGCCCAAGGCGGTGCTGCTCGGCCTGGAGGGCGACTCGCCGCGCACGGTGGACGTGTCGAGTGCCGACGAGCGGGTGGAGGCGATCAAGACCGAGGGCCGGCTGAACCTCCTCGGCGAGCACGAGATCGCGTTCTCCTTCGACGACGACATGGTCCTGCATCGCCGCAAGGCCCTCCCTTACCACGCGAACGGCATGACCCTGTGGGCGTACGACGCCTCGGGTGCGGAGCTGCTGTCGAAGACCTACTACTCGGTCGGCGGCGGCTTCGTCGTCGACGAGGACGCCGTCGGGGCGGACCGCATCAAACTCGACGACACCGTGCTGAAGTACCCCTTCCGCACCGGCGACGAGCTGCTGCGCCTGACCGAGGAGACGGGCCTGTCCATCTCCGCGCTGATGCTGGAGAACGAGCGGGCCTGGCGCACCGAGGAGGAGATCCGCACGGGCCTGCTGGAGATCTGGCAGGTGATGCGGGACTGCGTGGCGCGCGGACTGTCCCAGGAGGGCATCCTGCCGGGCGGGCTGAAGGTGCGCCGCCGGGCCGCGAACACCGCGCGCAAGCTGCGCTCCGAGGGCGACCCGCTGGCCCTCGCCATGGAGTGGATCACCCTCTACGCCATGGCGGTCAACGAGGAGAACGCCGCCGGCGGCCGGGTCGTCACCGCCCCCACCAACGGCGCGGCCGGCATCATCCCTGCGGTCCTGCACTACTACGTCAACTTCGCGGCGGGCTCCGCCTCCGAGGCGGAAAAGGAGGAGGGCGTGGTCCGCTTCCTGCTCGCCGCGGGCGCGATCGGCATGCTCTTCAAGGAGAACGCCTCCATCTCCGGCGCCGAGGTCGGCTGCCAGGGCGAGGTCGGCTCCGCCTGCTCCATGGCCGCGGGCGCCCTGGCCGAGGTCCTCGGCGGCTCGCCCGAACAGGTCGAGAACGCCGCCGAGATCGGCATGGAGCACAACCTCGGCCTCACCTGCGATCCCGTAGGCGGCCTGGTCCAGATCCCCTGCATCGAACGCAACGGCATGGCCGCGGTCAAGGCCGTCACGGCCGCCCGCATGGCGATGCGCGGCGACGGCTCCCACAAGGTGTCCCTGGACAAGGTCATCAAGACGATGAAGGACACCGGCGCCGACATGTCGGTGAAGTACAAGGAGACGGCCCGGGGCGGGCTGGCGGTCAACATCATCGAGTGCTGACCCTCCGCTCACCGAAGTTGACGATTCCACGTCAGCCCAGAGCAGGCCGTGCCATGGTGGTGGAAACCAACTCCCCCTCCCCCACCGGCACGTCAGGGAGCCCCCCATGCTGCGCGGCATCGATGTAAGCGCGTACCAGTCCTCCTCCTACGGCACCGACGGCCTCTCCTTCGTCTTCGTCAAGGCGACGGAGGGGCGCTCCTACGTCAATCCCAAACTCGCCGCCCAGACGAAGCGGGCCCGGGACGCCGGGCTGGTCGTCGGCTTCTACCACTTCCTGTGGCCCGGCAACCTCACCGCCCAGGCCGAGTACTTCGTCAGCAAGGCCCCCGACCGGGCGGGCGACATCCTCGCCGTCGACTGGGAGACGACCAGCAGCGGGACGCACGCGAGCAACGCCGAGAAGGATCTGTTCATCCGCAAGCTGAAGGATCTGCGGCCGAACAACCAGGTGGTGCTCTACTGCAACCGGCATTTCTGGCTCAACGTCGATACGACGTCCTATGCGGGGGACGCGCTGTGGATCGCCGACTACGTGAGCGCCGGAAAGCCCCGCATCAAGGCCAAGTGGCGTTTCCACCAGTACACCGACGACCCCCTCGACAAGAACGTGGCCGACTTCGGGAGCAAGGCCGCGCTGCGCGAGTGGGCCGAGGACGCCTGACGCGGACGGGCGACGGGCTCTAGCCCCGGAAGTCCGGTGTGCGCTCCGGGGACGCCTCCGCCAGGGCCTTCGTGACCGCTTCGACGCCGGCGCGCAGGCCGTAGACCGGGGTGCCGGGCTGCTGGCGCCAGGAGTCGTCGATGCCGCCCGCGTCCACCGTGTCGAAGCCGAGGGCGTCGATGAGGTCCCGTACCTTGCGCTTGGCCGGCTCGTCGTCGCCGGCCACCGGGAGGGCCATGCGGTCGGGGTCGCCGGCCGGGAGCGGGCGTTCCAGGATGTCCTGGGCGTAGGTGCCGTTGAAGGCCTTGACGACCGGGTGGCCGATCTGGCGTTCCGTCCAGCGGCTCTCGGTGAGGCCGTCGTCCTCGATCGCGGCGATCCTGCCGTCCCGCTGCCGGGGGTAGTAGTTGCCGGTGTCGATGACCACGACGCCGTCCGCCGCGCTGTCGAACAGGCCGGACGGGAGGTCCGGGACCGCCTTCAGCGGGATGGTGACGACGACGATCTCGGCGTCCCGCGCCGCCTCCCCGACCGTCACGGGCGTCGCGCCCGTTTCCTCCGCCAGGGCCGTGAGCGTCTCGGGGCCTCGGGAGTTGGCGACGGCCACGTCATGGCCGAGGGCGGTGAGCCGCCGGGTCAGGTTACCGCCGATGTTGCCCGCTCCGATGATGCCGATCTTCATGTCCTCGCCTCGTCCTTCCGGAGATGCACAGCGCCTCGTGAGCCTTCGCGAGCAGCGTCAACCTCCGGGGCGGGTGCGCTATTCCGAGCTCGGGACGCACTCCGGGCATGGCGAGGGGCCCGGTCCGAGGATCGTGGACCGGGCCCCTTCGCTCGGCAATCCGGCGAACCGGACGCCTACTTGTTCAGGTAGGCCCAGAACTCGTCGAAGCTCAACTGCTTGTCGCCGTCGAGGTCGCGGGTCTTGATGACGACCTCGGCGACCGACTCGGTGACGTTCCAGTCGCCCGACCGGGCCAGGGCGGCCTTGAACTCGGCAGCGGTGATGTATCCGTCACCGTCCGTATCGATCCGCTCGAACTGCTTGCGTGCTTCCTCGATGTCCGCCACCGATCCGCCCCTCATCTCGTGCTGTACGTCTTGCTGACGCAGGTCTGACGCAGGTCAGATTAACCGGCCGTGCGAGCCGCCAGCGCGGCGACCACCCAGGCGACTCCTCGCGGAGCACGGTGGGTCCTGCGGCTACCGTCCCGTGGGCTCGGAGGTGCTGCTCAGTGCCACGGCTGGTAGTGCGGGTTGCTCTCGCACTCGCTCATGATCTCGGTCCTGGTCTGCTTGTCGACCGGGCAGACGCCGATGACGTACTGCCGGGCGATGCCGCCGGGGAAGGCGACCTCCTGCTGGTCGGCCCACTTGTGGGTGTCGCCGATGGTCTGGTTGACGTCGATGCCGCCGGGGGCGTCGACGTAGTAGTTGAAGCCGGACTTCCACTTCTTGAACAGGTCGTGGTCGTACGTCGTCGACACGTACGGGGACGGCTGGTTGACCAGGACGTACTTCTCCAGGTCGTACTGGCCGTTCACGACGTCCTTGGGGAGGAAGCCCTCCTCGAAGACGACGGACGGGCCGCGGCCGTCGGCGCGGTAGAGGGTGCCGCAGGTGGTGCGCCAGGACGGGTCGGGGGTGATGCGGCCGACGTCGACCCGGCGGTCGGCGGCGGCCTTGACCTTGTCGTCGAACTGGACGGGGCAGGCGGCCGGTGCGGGGGCGGCGGCAGCCGGGGCCTGGGTGGGCGCGGCACCCGTGGTCGTGAGGACGGCGGCGAGACAGAGTGCGGCGGCAGCGGCCCGCCGCCGCAGGCGAAGAGTGGTCATGCACGGCACGATCGCGGCTGCGCCGCGGCGGAACGGGGACCCTCACTCGATCAGGGCGTGTCAACTTCCCTTGTGTGGACGGCGGATGAGCGTCACCGGAAGATGCCCGTGTGGCCGAGCGAGTAGCGTCCGGGCTGCGGGTAGACCGCCAGGCCGTGCGGGCCGCTGCCGACCGGGATGCGGGCGAGCTGGGTGCCGGTGCGGGTGTCGATGGCGTACACCTCGGCGTCGTAGCGGCCGGACAGCCACAGCACCTTGCCGTCGGCGGAGACGCCGCCCATGTCGGGGCTGCTGCCCGCCGGCAGGTCCCACTTCTTCGTCAGCTTGTTCTGTGTGAAGTCGAAGACGGAGACCGTACCCTCGCCGCGGTTGGACACGTACATCTCGCGCGAGTCCCGGCTGACGTAGAGGCCGTGGCAGCCCTTGCCGGTGGGCATCAGGGTGGGCTCGGTGAACTTGTCGCCGTCCAGCACCCACATGCCGTGGGCCATCATGTCGGCGATGTAGAACCTCTTGCCGTCGGGCGAGACCTTCACGTCCTGCGGCATGGCGCCCTCGAACGGCAGCCGCTGCTGCCCGACGACCTTCATCTTCTCGGTGTCGACCTTCAGCAGTTCGCCGCTGAACTCGCAGGAGACGATGAAGTAGCGGCCGTCGAGGGAGAAGTCGGCGTGGTTGACGCCGTAGCAGGACACCGGGACGGTCTTCCTGACCGCCATGGTGTGCGGGTCGCGGAACACCAGCTCGCGGTCGAGGGAGGCCATGACGACGGCGTACCTGCCGTTGGGCGTGAAGTAGAGGTTGTACGGGTCGTGGACCTCGACCTCCTTGCCCGCCTTGCCGGTCTTCGGATCGATCGGGGTGAGGGTGTGGCCGCGGTTGTTGTTGACCCAGAGCGTCTTCAGGTCCCAGGAGGGCACGACGTGCTGGGGCTGCCGGCCCACGGGGATCGTCTCGGTGACCTCGTACGTCTTCGGGTCGATGACGGAGACCGTGTCGGACTCGGTGTTGGGGACGTAGACCCGGGACGGGAAGTCCTTGACCACCGGGGACAGCATGTTCGGGCGGTCGGCGGCGTACACGTCCTCGGGGTCCAGGACGGGCGGCATGCCGGGCAGGCCCTTCACGGGCTTCTTCTCGGGCGGGGCGGGCACGGCGGCCTTGGTGCCGCGCGACTCGGAGGTCCGTTCCCCGCTTCCGGTGCCACAGGCGGCGAGGACGGCGAGGGCGGCACCCGCGACCAGGGCGCTCTTGACGAGATGGCGGTGCATTGCACCATTTAAGGGGCGTCTCGCGGGGAAACCCGTGATTCGTCCGTCCGGCGACCGGGTGAGGCACCGCGCGCGCTCAGCGGTCGGCGACCCGCATCTCGAACCAGGTCGTCTTGCCCCGGGGCAGCAGATCGACTCCCCAGCGGTCGGCCAGCTTGTCGACGAGGAACAGGCCGCGGCCGCTGATGTCCATCTCCTGGACGGGCATCAGGCACGGCAGCCCGCGCGAGGGGTCGCGGACCTCGACGCGGATCCAGCCGCGGCGCCGGTGCAGACGCAGCCCGAAGACGCGGGCGCCGGTGTGGCGTACGGCGTTGCCGACCAGTTCGGAGACGAGCAGGACCGCGTCCTCCGTGGTCTTGGGGGTGAGCCCCCATTGGCGCAGCACGACGACCTGGGTGAGCCGTCTCGCGGTGGCCGCGGACTCGGGGCGGGACGGCAGTGGAACCTCTGCCTCCGTCGGGTTGCCGTACAACTCGAGCGCCTTCAGCGCGTGTTCGTCCTCGACGGTCGGCGACCAGCGCGCCGCGGCCGCATGTGCGTGTCCCCGCGGCTGTTCCGTACCCTCCAGCCCCGCCATGCCCCCATCATGGCCGCCCGGAGCGCCCGACGGGGGCGTTCCCGGGGAATACGCCCCCGGGAACGGGCGGTGAACCGGCGGGCGTCCGTCATATGCCAACGGCACTTCGGAGTCGCCCACACCCCGTCCGACCTGCTGGAACGTCTTGTTCCGGGGCAATCGACGGACTCTCCCGCTTCGGCATGCTTAAGGCTGTCTTAAGGCTGCCATAAACCGCCCCATCGAGGGACCCCGGGTCAGACATCGTGTCAATTGCAAGCCCCTGGAGGGATGTTCAGAGGAACTTCGCCTTGCCCGGTCCCTCCTCCACGAAGCTGCGCATCCCGCGCTCGCGGTCCTCGGTGGCGAACAGGCCCGCGAACCAGTTCCGTTCGATCGCGAGGCCCGTGTCGATGTCCGTCTCCAGGCCCGTGTCGATCGACTCCTTCGCGGCGCGCAGTGCGAGCGCCGGTCCCTGCGCCAGCTTCGCGGCCCAGGCGTGCGCCTGCGCGTACACCTCGTCGGCGGGGACGACCCGGTCCACCAGGCCCATCTCGCGGGCCTCGTCGGCCTTCACCATCCGGCCCGTGAAGATGAGGTCCTTGGCCTTGGAGGGGCCGACCAGGCGGGCCAGGCGCTGGGTGCCGCCCGCGCCGGGGATCAGGCCGAGCAGGATCTCCGGCTGGCCGAGCTTGGCGTTCTCCCCGGCGATGCGGAAGTCCGCGCACAGGGCGAGTTCGCAGCCGCCGCCCAGCGCGTAGCCCGTCACGGCCGCGACGACCGGCTTGGGGATCCGGGCCACCGCCGTGAACGAGTCCTGCAGGGCGCGGGCGCGCAGGACCATCGCGGTGTGGTCCATCGCCTGCATCTCCTTGATGTCCGCGCCGGCCGCGAACACCTTCTCGCCGCCGTAGATCACCACGGCCCGGACGTCCTCGCGGCGCGTGGCCTCCTCGGCGAGTTCCTTCAGCCGGTCCTGCGTGGCGATGTCCAGCGCGTTCATGGGCGGGCGGTCGAGACGGAGCGTGCCGACGCCTTCAGCGACTTCGAGAGAGACGGTCATAGGCAGCAGGTTAACCATGACTAACGGCTGAGGCCCCGGTGCGGTCCGTCACACCGGGGCCCTCTTGTCAGCAGCGGAGGACTACTTCTTCCACTTCTCCCACGACATGTTCCAGCCGTTCAGCCCGTTGTCCGGGGCGACGGTCCGGTCCTCGGAGTTCTTGACGACCACCACGTCACCGACCATCGAGTGGTTGAAGAACCACGCGGCCGGCACCTTCTTGTCCCAGCCGCCCCGCACGTCGCGCAGGCCGATGCAGCCGTGGCTGGCGTTGTAGTTGCCGAAGGCGCCGCCCGCCCAGTAGTTGCCGTGCAGGAAGGTGCCGGAGGTGGTCAGGCGGACGGCGTGCGGGACGTCCTTGATGTCGTACTCGCCGCCGTAACCGACCGTCTCGCCGTTCATCCGGGTCACCGTGAGCATCTCGCTGATGACCATCTGGCCGTTCCAGGTCTCCATGCCGGGCTTCCCGGTGGTGACCGGGATGGTCTTGATGACCTTGCCGTCGCGCATGACCTTCATCGTCAGCTTCTTGGCGTCGACGACGGAGACCTGGTTGCGGCCGACGGTGAACTTCACCGTCTTGTCCTGCTCGCCGTAGACGCCGGAGCGGCCCTCGACGCCGTCGAGGTTCAGGTCGACGGTCACCTTGGTGCCGGGCTTCCAGTACTTCTCGGGGCGGAAGTCGAGACGGTCGTTGCCGAACCAGTGGCCCTCGACGTCGACGGCCGGCTCCGTCTTGATGCGGATGGCCTTCTCGACGTCCTCCGGCTTGGTGATGCCCCGCGAGAAGCGGATGGAGAACGGCATCCCGACGCCGACCTTGGAGCCGTCCTCGGGGGTGAAGGTGCCGATGAAGGTGTTCTGAGGGGTCAGCGTGGTGAAGTCCGCGTCCTCCGCCGCCGTGCGGCCCTCGGAGTCCTCGGCGACCGCGTGGACCGTGTACTTGGTGGCGCCGGCCAGGTGGGTGGACGGCGTCCAGCTGGCGCCGTCCCCGGATATCTCGCCGTCGACCTTCTTGCCCTTGCTGTCCTTGACCTCGACCTCGGTCAGCTTCCCCTTCGAGGCGGTGACCTTCAGCGCACCGCTCGTGTCGACGGACTTGGCTCCGTCCTTGGGCGTGATGCCGACGATCGCCTCGGACTGCTTGCTCTGCGCGGTGTCCCCGTTCTTGCCCTTGTCTCCCTCGCCGGAACCGGAGCCGGTCCCCCCGCCGCCACACGCCGTGACGGCGACGAGCAGCGCGCCGGCCATCAGCGCGAGCGCTCCGTTCCTGCGCCCAACCGACGCCCCCGATATCGGTCGCCCGTTCAAGTGGTTCTCCCCTCCCAGGGCCTGGTCAGGCCCGCACCCCGCGCGTCCCCCGCGCGTCGGCGCATATTAACCACAAGGCACCGGGCACCGGCGGCCCGCGATTGTCACCGTTCGGTCCCAACGGAACGCCGGGTCAATCCGCCCCCCTGTCCGGCTACTTCACCGCACTGCCCGCCTTCCATGCATTCCAGCCCATATTCCATCCTCCGAGCCCGTTGTCGGGAGAGACCTTTTTGTCATTGCTGTTGACGACCTCGACGACGTCCCCGATGAGGCTGCGGTCGAAGAACCAGCCGGCCGGGGTGTCCGAGCCGCCGCCCTTCACGTCGCGCAGTCCGATGCAGCCGTGGCTGACGTTGGTGCGGCCGAACACGGTGCGGTGCGCCCAGTAGTTGCCGTGCAGGAAGGTGCCGGAGGTGGTCAGGCGCATGGCGTGCGGGACGTCCGGGATGTCGTACTCGCCCTTGCCGTCGCGCTTCTTGAAGCCGACCGTGGCACCGTTCATCCGGGTGACGTCGAGCATCTCGGTCACCACCATCTTGCCGTTGTACGTGGTGTTCCCGGGCGCGCCGGCCGTGACGGGCACGGTGGCGAGGGGCTCGCCGTCGCGCCGGACCTCCATGGAGTGCGCGGCGGCGTCGACCACGGAGACCTGGCTGCGGCCGACGGTGAAGGAGAACGTCTTGTGCTGCAGGCCGTAGACGCCGGGCGCGCCCTCGACGTCGCGCAGGCGCAGGGCGACGGTGACCTGGGTGCCGGGTTTCCAGTAGTCCTCGGGTCGGAAGTCGAGGCGGGTCCTGCCGAACCAGTGCGGGCGGATCTCGACGGCCGGACGGGCGGTGACCCGCACCGCGCGTTCGACGGCGGCGCGGTCGGCGATCTCCCGGTTGAACTCCAGGGAGACGATCATGCCGGTGCCGACCGTGGCGCGGTTCTCCGGGGTGACGTAGCCGATGAAGCGTTCCTCGGGGACGTAGGTGGTGAAGGTGGTGTGCCGGGCCGAGCGGCGTCCGTCGCCGTCCACGGCCACCGCGTCGATCCTGTACTTGGCGGCCAGCGCGAGCCGCTTGTCGTCGGGTTCCCAGGTCAGGCCGTCGGCGGAGAGGTGGCCGGGCACCTGGGACTCCTGGGCGTCCTGCGACCTGACGACCTTCACCTTCTCCAGCCGGCCGTCGGGCACGCGCACCCGCAGCTTCTTCCCGGGGCGCACTCCCCTGCTGCCGTCGTCGGGCGAGACCTTGATGACGTCCTCGGGCGCCGGGGGCGCGCCGAACGCCCCGGCGATCCCGCCCGCGTCGTCCGAGGTACAGCCCGTGGCCCCGGCGAGGAGCCCTGCCCATGTCACTACGGCGGCCAGCGCGGCCCTCGCGCGCCGCGCGCGCCCTTGTACGTGCCTCACGAGGTGCCCAACGACCGGCCGTGTCCCCGGGAAACGACCATGCCCGCCCCCGGGGAAACGTGAGTGCGACCCACGCTCTGGGCAGAACAGTGGGGAGGACGACGCGCAGGGGAGCCGCGACCCGGGCCGCAGCACAGGCCGCACCCCTCTGTCCCCCGTCGTTCCATGAGCCGCGGGAGGCTGACAGGTGTCCAGCGCAGCCGAGCAGGAGGCGGTGGCCGGTCGTCAGGCCACCGGGAACGGGCGCCAGGCCGCCGCCGTGAACGGCGCACGGCGGGCCGCGCCGCCCCCCGCCATGCCCGCGTGGCCGGGTGCGCCGACACCGCTGGGCGCCCGGTTCCGGGTCGGCCCGGACGGGGTGGCGGGCACCAACTTCGCGTTGTGGGCGGGCGGGGCCGAGGGGGTCGAGCTGTGCCTCTTCGACGAGTCGGGCAAGGAGTCCCGGGTCCGGCTCGCCGAGCTGACCCACGAGATCTGGCACGGCTTCGTCCCGGGCGTGCTGCCCGGGCAGCGCTACGGCTACCGGGTGCACGGCCGCTGGGACCCGTGGACCGGCGCCCGCTGGAACCCGGCGAAACTGCTCCTCGACCCGTACGCGCGTGCGGTCGACGGCGACTTCAGTCTGCCGCCGGAGGTGTACGGGCACGTCCGCGACTGGCCGCAGCAGCATGTCGCCGACACCGTGCGCGACGACCGGGACTCGGCGCCGCACGTCCCGAAGGGCGTCGTCGTCCACGATGACGACGACTGGGCCGACGACCGGCGGCCGAAGACGCCCTGGGCCGACTCGGTGATCTACGAGCTGCACGTCAAGGGCTTCACGCAATTGCACCCGGGCATCCCCGAGGAGCTGCGCGGCACCTACGCCGGCCTCGCGCACCCGGCGGCGATCGAGCACCTGGTCAAGCTGGGGGTGACGGCGGTGGAGCTGCTGCCGGTGCACCAGTTCGCCCACGAGGACCACCTGCTGCGGCGAAGCCTCAAGAACTACTGGGGCTACAACTCCGTCGGCTACTTCGCCCCGCACGCCGCCTACGCGGCCTCCGGGACGACCGGCCAGCAGGTCGGTGAGTTCAAGCGGATGGTGCGCGCCCTGCACGCGGCCGGGATCGAGGTCATCCTCGACGTGGTCTACAACCACACGGCGGAGGCGGGCGAGCTCGGCCCGACGCTGTCGTTGAAGGGCATCGACAACCGCGGCTACTACCGCCTCCAGGACGACCCCCGCCGCTACGCCGACTACACCGGCTGCGGCAACACCCTGCACGTGGTCCAGCCGCATGTGCTGCGCCTGATCACGGACTCGCTGCGGTACTGGGTGACCGAGATGGGCGTGGACGGCTTCCGCTTCGACCTGGCGGCGGCGCTGGCCCGCTCCATGCACGACGTCGACATGCTCTCGCCGTTCCTGGCGGTCATCGCCCAGGACCCGGTGCTGCGCCGGGTGAAGCTGATCGCCGAGCCGTGGGACGTGGGGTCGGGCGGTTACCAGGTGGGGGCGTTCCCCCCGCTGTGGACGGAGTGGAACGACCGGTACCGCAACGCCGTGCGGGACTTCTGGCGCCATGCGCTGCCGGACGTACGGGAGATGGGCTACCGCCTGTCGGGCTCCAGCGACCTGTACGCCTGGGGCGGGCGCAGGCCGTACGCGTCGGTCAACTTCATCACCGCGCACGACGGGTTCACCCTGCGCGACCTGGTGAGTTACGAGCGCAAGCACAACGAGGCCAACGGCGAAGGCAACCGGGACGGCACGGACGACAACCGGGCCTGGAACTGCGGCGCCGAGGGCGAGACGGACGACGAGGGCGTACGGGCGCTGAGGCGGCGGCAGCTCAGGAACCTCCTCACCACCCTGCTGCTGTCGACGGGCGTGCCCATGCTGGTCGCGGGCGACGAACTGGGCCGCACCCAGCGCGGCAGCAACAACGCCTACTGCCAGGACAACGAGATCAGCTGGCTGGACTGGGAGCTGTTGGAGGACCCGGGCTGGCAGGCCCTGTTCGCGCTGACCTCCCGGCTGATCGAGCTGCGCCACCGCCACCCGGTGCTCAGGCGCCGGGCGTTCTTCTCGGGCCGGGCCCAGACCGCGGACGGGCTGCGCGACCTGGCCTGGTTCACGTCCCGGGGCACGGAGATGACGGAGCAGGACTGGTACGCGCCCGCCGCCACGCTGGGCATGTATCTGTCCGGGCGGGACATTCCCGGCCGGGACGAGCGCGGGGAGCAGATCCTCGACGACAGCTTCCTGGCCGTACTGCACGCGGGCGAGGGGCCGGTGAGCTTCACGCTGCCGGGGCCGCCCTGGGCGGAGCGCTACGAGGTCGTCGTCGACACGAGCCTGGAGGAGCAGGGGGAGGCGCCAGGGGTGGAGCACCGAGCGGGCACGGAGATCACGATGCCGGCGCGGGCGGTACTGCTGCTGCGGGTGACGGGCTGAGGCGTCGGTCGCCGGCCAGGGCATTGTTGCGGCTCGTTGCGGGTCCGTGAACACGGCGGGGATCTTCTTGACCCCGCTGCCGGACCGCTGGCAGCGTCCATGCTGAGCCGCGACTCCTCTCCCCCTCCTCCTCTCGGACCTCCAGGACCTCCGCATGCCCGAAATATCCCGTCGTGCCCTCGGTGCTCTCGTCGGCGGTGGTGCCGTGGGCGCCGTCGCCGGCACGACCGGCGCCGCCGAGGCGGCTCCCGTCGAACGCCCCTTCCGGGCCCGCCCCTCAGCCGCCTCCGGACGGCGTCCCAACATCCTCGTCATCCTGGGCGACGACCTCGGCTGGGCCGACCTGTCCTCCTACGGCGCCCCGCACATCAGGACGCCGAACCTGGACCGGCTGGCCCGCCAGGGCGTGCGCTTCACGGACGCCTACTCCGGTTCCTCGACCTGCTCCCCGACCCGGTTCAGCCTGTACACCGGCCGCTATCCGGGCCGTACGAAGGGCGGACTCGCCGAGCCGATCGCCAACAGGGCGCAGGGCCTGGACCCGCACCACCCCACCCTCGCCTCCCTGCTGAAGAAGGCGGGCTACGACACCGCGCTCATCGGCAAGTGGCACTGCGGCTGGCTGCCCGACTTCAGCCCCACCAAGTCGGGATGGGACGAGTTCTTCGGGAATTTCGGAGGCGTGCTGGAGTACTACTCCAAGCTCGGCCAACTCGGCGAGTACGACCTCTACGAGGGCGACGCCGAGTACAAGGACCTGAGGTACTACACGACCGTCCTCACCGAGCGGGCCGTGGAGTACGTGCGCCGGGACCACGACCGGCCCTGGCTGCTCAACCTCAACTTCACCACCCCGCACTGGCCCTGGCTCGCCGAGGGCGACGAGGAGACCGCCGCCGGGATCGCGGCGAAGATCAGGGCGGCGAAGAGCCAGGCCGAGGTCAGCAAGGCGCTGAACCACTACGACGGCGGCTCGGTCGCCACGTACACGCGGATGGTGGAGAGCCTGGACGCGGCCGTCGGCGAGGTGCTCGCCGCGCTGCGCCGCTCCGGGCAGGAGGACGACACCGTCGTGCTGTTCGCAAGCGACAACGGCGGCGAGCGCTGGTCGTACCTGTGGCCGCTCAGCGGCGGCAAGTTCTCCCTCCAGGAGGGTGGCATCCGGGTGCCCGCGATCCTGCGCTGGCCCGCCCGGATCGACGGCCGGCAGGTCAGTCACGAGCCCAGCTTCTCCCCCGACTGGACCGCGACCCTGCTGGAACTGGCCGGTGCCCGGCCCGACCCCGCGTACCCGCTGGACGGCACCAGCCTCGCCGGGTATCTGCTGCGGGGCGAGGAGCTGCCCGAGCGGGATCTGTTCTGGCGGGTGCGGGGCAACCGGGCGCTCAGGCGCGGCGACTGGAAGTACTACCGGGACGCGCAGGGCACCGACCACCTGTACAACCTCGCCGAGGACCAGCGCGAGCAGGCCGATCTCGCCCCGGACCGGCCGGAGTTGCTGGCCGAGCTGAAGGCCGCGTGGGAGAAGGTCGACCGGACCCTGCTGCCCTACCCGGCCTAGACCGGGGCCCGGCCCAGCCGAGGATCCCCCGGGTCGGGTCGTAGGCCACCGTCACTCGAACGGACATCAACCGATCGGCTGACGCCACCGTACGACCCGTCGCCCTCCGAGCTCTCGGCGGCGCTGGAGCAGGGAGGTACCCCCAGGTCGTAGGTCCCATGGCCGGTCCGGGTCCGGCGGAAACTCGGTGGGCAGTGTCAGTGGCGATCCGTAGGCTCGCTGCTGATGGCCACGACACCCGCCCCCGCCCAGGACCGTTCCGCCGTGCGTACGTTGCTGCGCCTGTGGCCGTACGTGCGGCCCGTGCGGGTGCGGCTGTTCAGTGCCGCGCTCGTCGCGATAGTCGCCTCCTGCGTGGGCCTGGTGATCCCGCTCGTCCTGAAGTGGATGGTGGACGGGCCGATCGCCGACCGGGATCCGGCGGGGGTGTGGCTCGGCGCGCTGTACCTGCTGCTGCTCGGCTTCACGGAGGCCCTGCTGTTCGGGCTGCGGCGGTGGCTGGTGGCCCGTCCGCTCTCGCACGTCGAGGCGTCGATGCGGGCGGCTCTGTACCGGCACCTCCAGCGGCTGCCGGTGGCCTTCCACGACCGGTGGGCCTCGGGGCAGTTGCTGTCCCGGGCGATGACGGACCTGATGCTGCTCCGCATGTTCCTCGCCTTCCCTCTGACGTTCCTCCTGGTCAACGGCGTGACGATCCTCGTCGGCGTGATCATCATGCTGCTCCAGGACTGGACGCTGGGGCTGGTCGTCCTCGGGCCCGCCGTCCCCGTCATGGTCACCTGCGTGATCTTCGAGAAGCGCTACGCCAAGGTGGCCCGCCGCGCCCAGGACCAGGTCGGCGACCTGACCACGGTCGTCGAGGAGGGCGTGCTCGGCATCCGCATCATCAAGGGCTTCGGGCGCCACCGGAGCCAGGCGCGGGCGTTCCGGGACCTGTCGACGACGCTGCGCGGCACGGAACTGCGCAAGGCGCGGCTGCTGGCGACGATCTGGGGCGTCATCGTGACGCTGCCGGAGGTGGCGATCGGGGCGGCGCTGGTGGTGGGAGTCGTCCAGGTGGCCGACGGTGCCCTGTCGGCGGGGACGCTGGTGGCGTTCCTGTCGACGGCGCTGGCGTTGCGGTGGCCGGTGGAGTCGATCGGGTTCCTGCTGGCGATGAGCCAGGAGGCGGCGACGGCGACGGAGCGGTACTTCGAGGTGATGGACGAGGAGGTGGAGGGGGCCACGGCCGCCCCCGGCACCGGCTCGGCGAAGGTCCGGGACAGGGGGCTGCGCTTCCACGACGTGCGGTTCCGCTACCCCGACGCCCCGCCCGACACCCCGCCCGTCCTCCGGCACATCGACCTGCACATCCGCCCGGGCGAGTCCATGGCCCTGGTCGGCGCCACCGGCAGCGGCAAGACCACCCTCACCGCGCTCATCCCCCGCCTCTACGAACTGACCTCGGGCCGCATCACCCTCGACGGCGTCGACATCACGGACCTGTCGAGACAAGCGCTGCGCGCCAAGGTCGCCGTGGCCTTCGAGGAGCCCACGCTGTTCTCGGCCGCGGTCGGCGACAACGTTCTCATGGGGGCGAAGGACACCGCCGGCACCGCCGACCTGGAGCGCGCGCTCGCCGTCGCCCAGGCCGACTTCGTGCACGCCCTGCCGCAGGGGACGGACACCCAGGTGGGCGAGCAGGGCCTCAGCCTCTCCGGCGGTCAGCGCCAGCGCCTCGCGCTCGCCCGGGCCGTCGTCGGACAGCCGGAGTTCCTCGTCCTGGACGACCCGCTGTCGGCCCTGGACGTGCACACCGAGGCCGCCGTGGAGGCCGCCCTGCGGCAGGTCCTCGCGGACACCACCGCCCTGATCGTGGCGCACCGCCCGTCCACCGTGCTGCTCGCCGACCGCGTCGCGCTGCTGTCCGGCGGCCGGATCGCCGCGGTCGGCACCCACCACGAACTGCTGCGTACGAACGCCGAGTACGCGCATCTGATGTCAGGGGAAGAGGAGGGCGCACGATGACGGCGGCCACCGGCGCACCGGCCGACAGCCAACCCGACGACCGGCCCGACGACCGGCCCGACAACCGACTCGACGACCCGCCCACCGCCACCGGCGACCCCTTCGACCGGGACGTCCTGCCCACACCGCCGGGCGCCACCGGAGCCCTGCTGCGCTCCCTGCTCGCTCCCATGAAGGCGCGGGTCACGGTCACGACGGTCCTGCTGCTGCTCCAGCAGGCGGTCGTGCAGGCGGGCCCGCTGCTCGTGGCGTACGCCATCGACCGTGCCGTGCCGGCGTTCCGGGCGCAGGACCACGGGCCGCTGATCGCGGTGGGCGTCGGCTATCTGGGGTGCGCGCTGGCCGCGGGCGGGCTGCAGTTCGCGTTCGTCGCCGCCGCGGCCCGGGTCAGCCAGGACGTGCTGCTCGATCTGCGCGGCCGGATCTTCCGCCACGCGCAGGCGCTGAGCGTCGACTTCCACGAGCGCTACACCTCGGGCCGGCTCATCTCCCGCTCCACGACCGACGTGGAGTCGCTGCGCGAACTGCTGGACGAGGGCCTCCAGGAGCTCGTGACGGTCATCCTGTCCTTCGTCTACATCTCGGTGATGCTGCTCTGGCTCGACCTGGGCCTCGGGGGCGTGGCGGTGGCGTCGCTGGTGCCGCTCTACGCGCTCGTGCGGTGGTACCAGCGGCGGGCCGGCCGGGTGTACCGGGCTCGGTCGACCGCCATCGCGGCCGTCATCGTCAAGTTCGTCGAGACGATGAACGGCATCCGCCCGGTGCGCGCCTTCCGCCGCGAGGCCGCCAACGACGCGGACTTCGGCGTGCTCAACCGGCGGCACGAACGGGTCAACGGCGACGCGCTGCTGGAGATGGCCCGCTACGTCACCGGCTCGCGGCTGGTCGCCAACACGGCGGTCGCGGCGATCGTGCTGTGGGGCGCCTACCGGGTCGCGGACGGCACGCTGGCCCTCGGTGTGCTGGCGGCGGCCGTGCTGTACCTGCGGCGGCTGTACGACCCCATCGACCGGCTCGGGATGTTCCTGAACTCCTACCAGTCGGCGGCGGCCTCCCTGGAGAAGATCGCCGGTCTGCTCGCCCAGACCCCGTCGGTCCCCGAGCCGGCCACTCCCCGGCAGCTCCCGCCGCTGCGGAGCGAGTACCCCGGTCGCGAAGTGGTCTTCGACGGCGTCCGCTTCGGCTACCGCACCGGCGGCGAGGTGCTGCCCGCGTTCGACCTCACCCTCCCGGCGGGGCAGACCGTCGCGGTCGTGGGCTCCACGGGCGCCGGCAAGTCGACGCTGGCCAAGCTGCTGGCCCGGTTCTACGACCCCTCGGGCGGCCGGGTGCTGCTGGACGGTGTCGATCTGCGCGACCTCGCCGTGCCCGAGCTGCGGCGCGGGGTGGTCATGGTGACGCAGGAGTCGTTCCTGTTCTCCGGCACGGTCGCCGACAACATCGCGATCGGCCGCCCGGACGCCACCCGCGAGGAGATGGAGCAGGCGGCGAAGGAGATCGGCGCGCACGACTTCATCAGCGCCCTGCCCGACGGCTACGACACCGACGTACGCAAGCGGGGCGGCCGCATCTCCGCCGGGCAGCGGCAACTGGTGGCGTTCGCACGGGCGTTGCTGGCCGACCCGGCGGTGCTCATCCTCGACGAGGCGACCAGCTCGCTGGACGTCCCCGGGGAGCGTGCGGTGCAGCGGGCCATGACGACGGTGCTGAAGGGCCGTACGGCCGTGGTCATCGCGCACCGGCTGTCGACCGTCGAGATCGCGGACCGGGTCCTGGTGATGGAGGACGGCCGGATCGTGGAGGACGGTGAACCGGCCGAACTCATCGCGGGTACGGGCAGGTTCGCGGATCTGCACCGGGCCTGGCGGGACAGTCTGGCGTAGGGCGGCGGAGGTGGGCCTACCCGGCGCTGCGGCACTCCTGGCACGGTGACCTGCCCGAGGACAGCGAACCGTCCGTATAGCGAACATGAACTTCCGGACAACGAACCGTTTCCGGCCATAGTGTTGACGCGGTCCTGACAGAAAGCGCACTCCCCTGCCACGCTTCCCACGACTGCTCCACAGGAACCCCACAGCAACACCTCCACCTCCCCAGGCCGGGCGACCCCCGGTCCCGCAGAAGGAGTCAGTGTTGAGAAGCAGTTCCTCACGAAGAGGCACCTCCCACAGACGCACTCCCCACACCCCCCGCCGCACCGCGGCCGTGGCCCTCGCCGGCGTCGCCGCGCTGATCGCCGCCGCCGTCCAGAGCGGCACCGCCGTCGCAGCCCCGGAGAAGGCACCGTCGGCCGCGAGCAAGGCGATCCCCGGCTCGGAGTCGGTCAAGCTCAGCCCCGCCCAGCGCGCCGCGCTGATCCGCGAGGCGGAGGCCGGCAAGACCGAGACCGCGAAGGACCTCGGCCTCGGCGCCAAGGAGAAGCTGGTCGTCCGCGACGTCCTGAAGGACCGCGACGGCACCGTGCACACGCGCTACGAGCGCACCTACGACGGCCTGCCGGTCCTCGGCGGCGACCTGGTCGTGGAGAGCACGAAGGCGGACGCCACCGCGGCCGTCGTGAGGGCCACCCGGGCCGCCATCAAGCCGGCCACGACGAAGACCTCGGTGCCCGCCTCGAAGGCCCGGCAGCAGGCCCTGACCGCCGGCGAGGCCGACGAGGCCAAGAGCCCCGGCATCAACCGCGAGCCCCGCAAGGTGATCTGGGCCGCGAACGGCAAGCCGGTCGTGGCCTACGAGACGGTCGTCGGCGGCTTCCAGCACGACGGCACCCCGCAGGAACTGCACGTCGTCACCGATGCCACCACCGGCGAGAAGCTGTTCGAGTGGGAGGCGATCGAGACCGGCACCGGCAACACGGTGTACTCCGGCACGGTCGACCTCACCACCACCCAGTCCGGGTCGACGTACAACCTCACCGACGGCGCCCGCGGCAACCACAAGACGTACAACCTCAACCGCGGCACCTCCGGCACCGGCACCCTCTTCTCCGGCCCGGACGACGTCTGGGGCAACGGCACCCCGTCCAACCTGGAGTCCGCAGGTGCCGACGCGCACTACGGCGCCGCCCTGACCTGGGACTACTACAAGAACGTGCACGGCCGCTCCGGCATCCGCGGCGACGGCGTGGGCGCGTACTCCCGGGTCCACTACGGCAACAACTACGTCAACGCGTTCTGGTCGGACAGCTGCTTCTGCATGACCTACGGCGACGGCTCGGGCAACGCGAACCCGCTGACGTCGATCGACGTGGCCGCGCACGAGATGACCCACGGGCTCACCTCGAACACCGCCGGCCTCAACTACAGCGGCGAGTCCGGCGGTCTGAACGAGGCGACCTCCGACATCTTCGGCTCGACCGTCGAGTTCTACGCGAACAACTCCTCCGACGTCGGTGACTACCTCATCGGCGAGGAGATCAACATCAACGGCGACGGCACGCCGCTGCGCTACATGGACAAGCCGAGCAAGGACGGCTCGTCCAAGGACAGTTGGTACTCGGGCATCGGCTCGATCGACGTGCACTACTCGTCCGGCCCTGCGAACCACTTCTTCTACCTGCTGAGCGAGGGCAGCGGCACCAAGACCATCAACGGTGTCACGTACAACTCGGCCACCTCGGACGGCCTTCCGGTCACCGGCATCGGCCGGGACAAGGCGGAGAAGATCTGGTTCCGCGCGCTCACCACGAAGTTCACCTCGACCACCAACTACGCGGGCGCCCGCACCGGCACCCTCGCGGCCACCGGTGAGCTCTACGGCACGGACAGCGCCGAGTACAAGGCGGTCCAGCACGCGTGGGCGGGCATCAACGTCGGCACCCGTCCCGGCGACGGAGGAGGAGGCGGCGGCACGTCCTTCGAGAACGCCGCCGACGTGGCGATCCCGGACCGGGGCGCCGCGGTCACCTCGTCGGTCACCGTCTCCGGACGGACGGGCAACGCGCCGTCCAACCTCCAGGTCGCGGTGGACATCGTCCACACCTACATCGGTGACCTCAAGGTGGAGCTGGTCGCCCCCGACGGCACGGCGTACACGCTGAAGGGGTACGGCACCGGCGGCAGCGCGGACAACATCGACACCACCTACACGGTGAACGCCTCCTCCGAGGTGGCCAACGGCGTCTGGAAGCTGCGAGTGCAGGACAACGCGGCCGTCGACACCGGCTACATCAACAGCTGGAAGCTGACGTTCCCGTAGACCGTAGGCCCGTAGGCCCGTGGCTCACAGGCCCGTAGGCCCGTAGGCCCCTCAAGTCAGGGCGCCGCCCCGGTGGGTTCGAATCCCCCGGGGCGGCGTCCGTTTCCCATGCCCTCGCGTACATCTCGTCGTCGAATTCCGGCCAACATCACGCCCCACTCCTGACATGTACGCGCCCCAAGTGCCACTCTTCCCCCACGCCGCACAGCACCCCAGCACTTCCCCCACACCTAGGAGCTTGTGTGACCTCCCCTCTCTACGCGCGTCACAAGCGCGCCACGCTGGCCATCGCCACCGCCGTCGCCGCCGGTGCCCTGCTCACCACCGGCCTGACCCCCGGCAGCAGCGTCGCCGCGGACTCCGCGAGCAAGCCGGCCCTCGCCGCCGCCCCCGTGCTGCTCTCCGCGCCGGCCCGCACCGCGCTCATCCAGGAGCAGCAGGCGGACGCCACGCGGACCGCGGACGAGATAGGACTCGGCGCCCAGGAGGAACTGGTCGTCAGAGACGTCGTCAAGGACGCCGACGGCACCGTCCACACCCGCTACGAGCGGACCTACGCCGGTCTGCCGGTCCTCGGCGGCGATCTCGTCGTGCACGAGTCGAAGTCCGGCGCGGCCAAGGGCGTCACCAGAGCCACGAAGGCCACGCTCAAGGTCGCCTCGCTCAAGCCGGCC
Source organism: Streptomyces sp. NPDC024017 (assembly GCF_040638895.1). Lineage (NCBI taxonomy): Bacteria > Bacillati > Actinomycetota > Actinomycetes > Kitasatosporales > Streptomycetaceae > Streptomyces > Streptomyces sp. NPDC024017. The sequence goes on from NZ_JBEZYZ010000018.1 coordinate 113,877, forward strand.
GTCACGGCCGCCAAGGCGGAGAAGCAGGCCATGACCCTCGCCAAGGCGGCCGGCTCGGAGAAGACCGAGGCGAACTCCGCGCCCCGCAAGGTGATCTGGGCGGCCGACGGCAAGCCCACCCTCGCCTACGAGACGGTCGTCGGCGGCCTCCAGGAGGACGGCACTCCGAACGAGCTGCACGTCGTCACCGACGCCACCACCGGCAAGAAGCTGTACGAGTACCAGGCCATCGAGACCGGCACCGGCACCACCACGTACAGCGGCAAGGTCGACCTCACCACCACCAAGTCCGGGTCGACGTACAACCTGACCGACGGCACGCGCGGCGGCCACAAGACGTACAACCTGAACCGCGGCACCTCCGGCACCGGCACCCTCTTCTCCGGGCCGGACGACGTCTGGGGCACCGGCAACCCGTCCAACCTGGAGACGGCCGCCGCCGACGCCCACTACGGCGCCCAGGTCACCTGGGACTTCTACAAGAGCACCTTCGGCCGCAGCGGCATCCGCAACGACGGCAAGGCCGCCTACTCGCGCGTCCACTACGGCAACAGCTACGTCAACGCCTTCTGGTCGGACAGCTGCTTCTGCATGACCTACGGCGACGGCTCGGGCAACACCCACCCGCTCACCTCGCTCGACGTGGCCGCGCACGAGATGAGCCACGGCCTGACGTCCGCCACGGCGGGCCTGAACTACAGCGGGGAGTCCGGCGGCCTGAACGAGGCCACCAGCGACATCTTCGGCGCGGGCGCCGAGTTCTTCGCCAACAACTCCTCCGACGTCGGTGACTACCTCATCGGCGAGGAGATCGACATCAACGGCGACGGCAGCCCGCTGCGCTACATGGACAAGCCCAGCAAGGACGGCGACTCCGCCGACGCCTGGTCCTCCAGCCTGGGCAGCCTGGACGTGCACTACTCCTCCGGCCCCGCCAACCACTTCTTCTACCTGCTGTCCGAGGGCAGCGGCTCGAAGACGATCAACGGCGTGACCTACAACTCGCCCACCTCCAACGGCTCCACGGTCACCGGCATCGGCCGCACCAAGGCGCTGCAGATCTGGTACAAGGCGCTGACGACGTACATGACGTCGACGACCAAGTACGCGGCCGCCCGCACGGCGACCCTGAACGCGGCCTCGGCGCTGTACGGAGCGAGCAGCACCGAGTACAAGGCGGTCGCGTCCGCCTGGTCGGCCGTGAACGTCGGCTGACCGAAGCACGACCCATGGGCGGTACCCGGAGCGGAGGCAGGTCCGGGTGCCGCCCTACTCTTGGTGCCCATGTCTTCGGAAGACTTCACCTACGCCGATGTCGGCGCCACCCGCGACGAGGGCTTCTGCCCGCCGGGCTTCCACCTCATGAACGTCCGCACCCGTCTCGGCGAGGGCGAGGAGGTCTTCCGCCGGGCCTCGGAAGCGGTCCTCACCTGGGAGATGCACCGCGCGATGGGCGTCGGCCTGGACGCGAGCGAGGAACGCGCCGCCCCCGGTGTCGACGTCACCGTCACCCTGGCCGGCATGATCAAGGCTCCCTGCCGCGTGGTCTGGACGGTCGAGGAACCCCGCCGCGCGGGCTGGGCCTACGGCACGCTGCCCGGCCACCCGGAGACCGGCGAGGAGTCCTTCGTGGTCGACCGCACGGGCGACGGCACGGTGTGGCTCACCGTGAACGCCTTCAGCCGGGCGGCCAAGTGGTACGCAAAGGCCGGCGGCCCCGCGACCAGGGGCTTCCAGCACGCGTACGCACGCAGGTGCGGCACCGTCCTCCGGAACTTGTCGACGCAGGGTGGTGCGGACGCCTGAGGGGCGCGGGGCCGGATCGATGTGCGGCCCCGCCGCGTGGGCGCGACAAGCCCCCACGCGCCCGCAGACGGCGAACTCACCGCATCAGCAACCCCGCAGCCGCCACCAGTTCCTCAGAGGGGCCGGCAACCAAGCCCAACTCCGCGCTGGAAGCCATCAGCCGATGCGCGGGAAGGATCCGCACCGTATACCCAAAAGGCCCGGTGCGATCCAGCGACAAGGGCCCCTCATAGACCCAGCGCCCGTCCTGGTCGGGAGACCCGACCGGCTTCAGGGGCACGACCGTCGCGTCACCGATCCGGTCCTCCTCGTCCACCCGCCCCGAGACGACCTGCACATCGACATCGTCCGGCCCGAGATCGCCGAGGGCGACCCGCACGCGCAGCCCCAGCGTCGTACCGAGCTCGGCCAGCGCGTCGGACGCCGACGTCTCCACGTGGTCGACCGTGACCCCCGGCCACGCCGCCCGCACCCGCCCCTTCCACTCGGCGAGGTCCCGCGCCGCATCCGGGCCCATGGACCGGTGGGAGAGGGCCGCGGGCGCGTAGAGCCGCTCCACGTACTCCCGGACCATCCGCCCCGCCAGCACCTTCGGACCGAGCAGACTCAGCGTGTGCCGGACCATCTCGATCCACCGGTCGGGCAGCCCGCTCTGCCCGCGCTCGTAGAAGCGGGGCGTCACCCGCTGCTCCAGCAGGTCGTACAGCGCCGCGGCCTCTATGTCGTCGCGGTGGTCCGGGTCGGTCCCGGCACCGTCCGCCGTGGGGATCGCCCAGCCGAAGTCGGGCTGGAACCACTCGTCCCACCAGCCGTCGAGGACGGACAGATTGAGACAGCCGTTGAGCGCCGCCTTCATGCCGGACGTGCCACAGGCCTCCAGCGGCCTGAGCGGGTTGTTCAGCCAGATGTCACAGCCCGGGTAGAGCTTCTGCGCCATGCCCATGCCGTAGTCCGGCAGGAACACGATCCGGTGGCGCACCCGTGGGTCGTCCGTGAACCGCACCAGCTCCTGCACCAGCCGCTTCCCGCCGTCGTCCGCGGGGTGCGCCTTGCCCGCCACGACGATCTGGACCGGCCGCTCGGGGTGCAGCAGCAGGTCCATCAGCCGGTCCCGGTCGCGCAGCATCAGCGTCAGGCGCTTGTACGACGGGACGCGCCGGGCGAAGCCGATGGTGAGGACGTCCGGGTCGAGCACCCCGTCGACCCAGCCCAGTTCGGCGGTATGGGCGCCGCGCTGCCGCCAGGAGGCCCGCAGCCGCTCGCGCACCTCGGTGACGAGTTGCTCGCGCAGCACCCGGCGCAGGTCGAAGATTTCCTGGTCGGGGATGTCGGCCACCGCGTCCCAGCGGTCCGAGCCGCCGACGGTCAGCGCGTCCTCGGCGCGCTGGACGCCGATCTGCCGGGCGCCGAGCCGGAACACCTCGGGGGCGACCCAGGTCGGGGCGTGCACCCCGTTGGTCACGGACGTGATCGGCACCTCGTCGGCGTCGAAGCCGGGCCACAGGCCGGCGAACATCTCCCGGCTGACGTTGCCGTGCAGCAGGGAGACCCCGTTGGCGCGCTGGGCGAGGCGTAGGCCCATCACGGCCATGTTGAAGAGGTTGGGCTCCCCGCCGGGGTAGGTCTCCATGCCGAGCCGGAGGACGCGCTCGACGTCGATGCGGGGCAGCTCGGCGTCGGGGCCGAAGTGGCGGGCGACCAGCTCGCGGTCGAAGCGGTCGATGCCGGCCGGGACGGGGGTGTGGGTGGTGAAGACGGTCCCGGCGCGGACCGACTCCAGCGCGGAGTCGAAGTCCAGCCCCGCGGCGCAGAGTTCGGCGATCCGCTCCAGCCCGAGGAACCCGGCGTGTCCCTCGTTGGTGTGGAACACCTCCGGCTCGGGGTGGCCGGTCAGGCGGCAGTACGTGCGTACCGCCCGGACCCCTCCTATGCCGAGGAGCATCTCCTGGAGCAGCCGGTGCTCGCTGCCGCCGCCGTAGAGCCGGTCGGTCACGCCGCGCTCGCCGAGGTCGTTCTCCTCCACGTCGGAGTCGAGCATCAGCAGCGGGACCCGGCCGACCTGCGCCAGCCAGATCCGGGCGTGCAGCTGCTTGCCGCCGGGCAGGGCGAGGGAGACCTGGGCGGGGGCGCCGTCGGGCTCCTCGAGCTGGACGACGGGCAGCTCGTTCGGGTCGAGGACGGGGTAGTGCTCCTGCTGCCAGCCGTCGCGGGACAGGGTCTGGCGGAAGTAGCCGTGCCGGTAGAGCAGGCCGACGCCGATCAGCGGGACGCCGAGGTCGCTGGCCGCCTTGAGGTGGTCGCCGGCCAGGATGCCGAGGCCGCCGGAGTACTGGGGCAGGGCGGCCGTGATGCCGAACTCGGGTGAGAAGTAGGCGATGGCGGCGGGCAGTTCCTCGGGCTGGGTCTGGTACCAGCGGTCGCCGGTCGTGTAGTCGTTCAGATCGCCCGCGACCGCGGCGAGGCGGTGCAGGAACGGGCCGTCTCCGGCCAGCTCCGCCAGCCGTGCGGGCGGCACGCTGCCGAGCAGCCGGACGGGGTCGCCGCCCGAGGCGGCCCACCGCTCGGGGTCGACGGACTGAAACAGGTCACGGGTCTCCGCGTGCCACGACCAGCGCAGGTTGCGGGCCAGGTCACTGAGGGGCCGGAGGGGTTCGGGGAGAACGGGGCGGACGGAGAATCGACGGATCGCCTTCACGGGTTCCACCTCGGCGCGTTCGCTGGATTTCGCAGGGCTTCAACGACGTCTCCTACGACAGTACCGGCGTCGGTGCCCCGGCCGCTGAGGCTCCGCCACCCGACGCCCGATCGGCCTGAACGGCACCATCCGCGGATATGGCCGATTCCGCCCCCGTAGGCGTCCTTGTGGTGCTTCACGCGCCACGAGAGGCTGCCTCTGGCGTACCGGCCCGCGCCCGCCGCTCGCGGCGCCGCGCGGCAGCCGTACGCCGCCTCGAGGAGGGGAACTCGGACCATGGCTCGGACGCGCGAGCGGCGTCTGCGCTGGACGGGGGGCCTGGCCGCGGCGATCTGTGCCGCGGCGTTTTCGGCCATCACCCTGCCCGCGCACGCCGTACCGGAGGGGCGGATACTCGGCGCCGGATCACCCGGCTCCGTGCACGGGAGTTACCTGGTGACACTGAAGGAGGGCACGGGAGCCCGGTCGGCGGCCGGACAGGGCCTCGCCGGAAAGTACGGGGTGGAGATCAGCCACATCTACGGCACGGTCCTGAACGGGTACGCGGTCCGGGCGGACGAGAGACGGGCCGGGCGGCTGGCCGCCGATCCGCGGGTCGCCTCGGTCGTCCAGGACACCCGCGTGCGCCTCGACGGCACCCGGAAGAACCCCGCGTCCTGGGGGCTGGACCGCGTCGACCAGCCGAAGCTGCCGCTGGACCGGAGCTACACCTGGCCCCGGTCGGCCGGCGCGGGGGTGACGGTGTACGTGATCGACACCGGCGTCCGGACCACCCACGAGGACTTCGACGGCAGGGCGGGCCACGGCTGGGACTTCGTCGGGAACGACAGGGTCGCCTCGGACGCCAACGGCCACGGCACGCACGTCGCCGGCACGGTTGCCGGGACGGCCCACGGCGTCGCCAAGAAGGCCCGGATCGTCTCCGTGCGCGTCCTCGACGCCGCGGGCGGGGGCACCACGGCCCGGGTGATCGCGGGGATCGACTGGGTGACCCGGCACGCGAAGAAACCCGCGGTCGCCAACCTCAGCCTGGGCGGCCCGCGCAACGACCGGCTGGACGCCGCCGTCCGGGCCTCCATCGCCTCCGGCGTCACCTACACGGTCGCCGCGGGCAACGACGGCATGCCGGCCGGCCTGTACTCGCCGGGCGCGGTCAAGCAGGCCGTCACGGTCGGCGCGACCGACCGGGGGGATACGAAACCGGCCTTCTCCAACCACGGTCCGGCCCTCGATCTGTTCGCTCCGGGCGTCGGTATCACCTCCGCGTCCGCCGCGGGCGACACCGCGCGAGCCACCTATTCGGGTACCTCGATGGCGTCCCCGCATGCCGCGGGCGCCGCCGCGCTCTACCTGGCGGATCATCCGAAATCGACTCCGGCCCAGGTCGGGAGGGCCTTGACCGCCGGAGCGGCGACCGGGAAGGTCTCCGGCCGGGGCGTCGGTTCGCCGGACAAATTACTGCGGGTGCCGAGCGTGTAGGGCGAAGGAGCAGCCACGCCAGGGGGCCGGCCTCGTCCGTCGCGGACGAGGCCGGTCTTGTGTGTCGACATACGCGTGAGTAGTTAACAAAGTGCCGGATTGCCCACCCGAATAGGGTGGGAAGGCTCCTGCGGGTACCCCTCTCAGGAGCACCACGCAGGACCCACCTCCCCACAGACATCCGCCTACCCACGTTGACGCGGACAGGAGCGGTCATGCCCGCCAAGCACCATTCGCCAGCACCCCCCAACCGCCGCACCACCGGGGCGCGCGCGCCCGGCGGCGAAGCACGCCCCGCGCGCCCGGCCGACGCCGGCCCACCGGCGTCGCCACCACCACCCGTGAACGACGCGACCGCCGTCGGGCGCATACCCGTCCTGGATGTCCGCCCGGTGGTCCAGCACGGGCGCCGGCCGGCCAAGGCCGTCACCGGCGAGACCTTCGAGATCTCGGCGACCGTGTTCCGGGAGGGGCACGACGCGGTCGCCGCCAACGCGGTCCTGAAGGATCCCGAGGGCCGCCCCGGCCCGTGGACACCGATGCGGGAGCTGGCCCCGGGGACGGACCGGTGGGGCGCGACGGTCACCGCCGGGGAACCCGGCCTGTGGACGTTCACCGTGGAGGCATGGGGGGACCCGGTCAGTACCTGGCGCCACCACGCCGAGATCAAGATCCCGGCGGGCATGGACACGGACGTCGTCCTGGAGGAGGGCGCGCGCTTGTACGAGCGGGCGGCCGCCGGTGTGCCCGAGGAGGAGGGACTGCGCGACGTGATCCTCACCGCCGTCGACGCGCTGCGGGACGAGAGCCGCCCCGCGGCGTCGCGTCTGGCGGCGGCGCTGACGCCGGAGGTGGACGAGGTCCTGGACCGGCATCCGCTGCGGGACCTGGTCACCAGCAGCGAGCCCCTGCCCCTGCTCGTGGA
>NZ_JBEZYZ010000019.1:0-102347 GCF_040638895.1 Streptomyces sp. NPDC024017
TTCATCACCGGCCCCGACGTCGTCAAGGCGGTCACCGGCGAGGAGATCACGCAGAACGGCCTGGGCGGCGCCGACGTCCACGCCGAGACCTCGGGTGTGGCGCACTTCGCCTACGACGACGAAGAGACCTGCATCGCCGAGGTCCGCTACCTGTTGTCGCTGCTGCCCCAGAACAACCGGACGACCCCGCCGCGGGTGCGCTGCTCTGACCCCGTCGACCGTCGTTGCGAGGTGCTGGCGGACTTGGTGCCGGCGGACGGACACCAGCCGTACGACATGACGAAGGTGATCGAGGAGATCGTCGACGACGGTGAGTACCTCGAGGTCCACGAGCGCTGGGCGCGCAACGTGGTCTGCGCGCTGGCCCGGCTGGACGGGGAGGTCGTCGGCATCGTCGCCAACCAGCCGCAGGCGCTGGCCGGGGTGCTGGACATCGAGGCCTCCGAGAAGGCCGCGCGGTTCGTGCAGTGGTGCGACTCCTTCAACGTGCCGCTCGTGACGCTGGTGGACGTTCCGGGCTTCCTGCCCGGCGTCGGCCAGGAGCAGGGCGGGATCATCCGGCACGGCGCGAAGCTGCTGTACGCGTACTGCAACGCGACCGTGCCGCGCGTCTCGCTGATCCTGCGCAAGGCCTACGGAGGTGCGTACATCGTCATGGACAGCCAGCCCATCGGCGCCGACCTGACGTATGCCTGGCCGACCAACGAGATCGCCGTGATGGGCGCGGAGGGCGCGGCCAACGTCGTCTTCCGGCGGCAGATCGCCGAGGCGGACGACCCCGAGGCCATGCGCCAGAAGGTGGTCAAGGAGTACCGGGCCGAGCTGATGCACCCGTACTACGCGGCCGAACGCGGCCTGGTCGACGACGTCATCGACCCCGCGGACACCCGCGAGGTCCTCGTCCGTGCCCTGGCGATGCTGCGGACCAAGCACGCCGACCTGCCCTCCCGCAAGCACGGCAACCCACCGCAGTGAACCGACGAACGACGGGACACACGGCAGGCGCCCCCGCCCGGGAGTGCCTGCCGTGTCCCGGCCCAGGAGACGATTGATGGTCAAGCAGGAGCGCGCGGCCCGCACCCGCCAGGCTCTGATCCGTGCCGGAGCCGAAGTGTTCGCGGAGGAGGGCTTCGCCCGCGCCTCGCTGACGACGATCAGCCGTCAGGCCGGGGTGAGCAACGGCGCGCTGCACTTCCACTTCGAGAACAAGCAGGCGCTGACGCAGGCCATCGTGGCTCAGGCACTGGAGGTCGTGCGCCAGATCGTGCGGGACGCCGGGGCGCGGGACGGCGGTCCGCTGGAGGAACTGGTGGCGGCCACGCACCAGTTGATGAGCCGGATCGGGGACGACGCCGTCGTCCGGGCCGGGTTCGAGCTGTCCGACGGCCCGGGCGGGGGAGAGGGTCCGGTGCTCCGGCGCGAATGGCAGCGCTGGGTCGAGGACGTGCTGCTGCGGGCCGGCGAGGACGGCTGGCTCGCCGAGGAGGTGTCGGCGGACGACGCCGCGACCGCCGTCGTGGCCGCCACGATCGGGTTCGAGGTGCTCAGCGGCACGGACAAGACGTGGCTGTCGGAGGAGAGGGTCACGCGGTTCTGGGATCTGCTGCTGCCCCGGCTGACGGGACGGGGCCCGCGGTCCTCCTGAAAACAGTCCGAGCGGTCGTGTTTTTGGGACCTTTGTGCGGTCGTGCAGGGGTGCAGTCGTCTCGTGCGGTTCCCTGGTCCCCTGCCCGGCGGATGAAAGGCCAGCTCAAGCGGCCATCGAGCGCCAGTGGAGTGAGCCGGGAGGAAAAAAACAGCGCGTATGGTTTGGTATTGACAAACCATCCGGCCCGTTTTTTACTGGGAGCCCAGTAGCGGGACAGGGGAGACGGCATGGACATCGCAGTACTGGGCGCATTGGACGTGAGGGAGAACGGGGTCTCGGTGACCCCGACGGCACCGAAGCCGCGCCAGGTGCTGGCGCTGCTCGCCCTGCACGCCGATCAGGTGGTGCCCGTCGCCACGCTGATCGAGGAACTCTGGGGCGAGCAGCCGCCGCGCAGCGCGCGCACCACGCTCCAGACCTACGTACTCCAGCTCCGGGAACTGATCTCGGCGGCCGTCGAGCACGACCCGGAAGGCGCCCCGGCGCGCACCGCCAAGGACGTGCTCGTCACCTCGCCGGGGGGCTACCTGCTCAACACCTCGGGCGGCGCCAGCGACGTCCGCGAGTTCGAGCGGCTGGCCGGCACGGGCTACCGGGCCATGGACGCCGGAGACTTCGCGGGCGCGGCCCGGCAGCTCCGGGACGCCCTCTCCCTGTGGACCGGCTCCGCGCTCGCCGACGTACAGACCGGCGCGCAGCTCGAGATGGAGACCCGGAGGCTGGAGGAGACCCGGCTGTGCGCACTCGACCAGCGCATCGAGGCCGACCTGCGGCTGGGCCGCCACCGTGAGCTGCTGGGCGAGCTGACCGTCCTGGTCAGCCGTCACCGCACCCACGAGAACCTGCACGGCCAGTTCATGCTGGCCCTGCACCGCTCCGGCCGCCGCAGCGAGGCCCTCGACGTCTACGCGCGGCTGCGCACCGCCCTGGTCCGGGAACTGGGCCTGGAGCCCTCCGCCGGGCTGCGCCGGATGCAGCGGTCGATCCTGATGGCCGGGCCCGAACCGACCCCCGTCGCCCCCGCCGGCGGCGAGCGGCTCAGCCGGGTCGGCTGAGCCGCAGTCCCGCGTAGACGCTCCGCAGGTGAGGAGGGGGCCCGCGATGCAGGCCAGGTCGGAAAGGACGCGGCGCAGGCTCGTCCGGGCAGGCGCCCACATGTTCGATCGCAACGGCTATGCCAGCGCCACACTGGGACAGATCGCGCAGGAGGCCGGACTGACGAAGGGGGCGCTGTACTTCCACTTCGCCTCCAAGGAAGGACTGGCCGACGCCGTCCAGGAACAGGGCCGGGCCCTGCTGCGCGACTTCGTGTCGGGCCGGCGGGAGTCCGGGGTGCCGCCGGTGCAGGCGCTGATCGACATGACGCACTGGCTGGCCCGGGTGCTCCACGAGGACCCGGTGATCCGCGCCAGCTTCCGGATCACCAACGAACGCACCGGGCGGCAGCCGCCCGTCACCGACTTCCACCAGGCGTGGATCACCGAGGTGCTGCGGCTCATCGACCGGGCACGCGAGGCCGGGGACCTGCGCGACCACATCTGCGCGGACGGCCCCGAGACGCTGCTGTCCGCGGCGGTGTGCGGCATCGGCGTGCTGGCCGGCACCGGTGTCTGCCGTCCGGAACTGCGCCGCAAGGTCGCGGCGTTGTGGGACCCGCTGCTGGCGGCCCTCGTACCGGCCGAGCACATCGAGCGCTACGACGTGCGCGCCTCGGCACTGACCGCCGGGCCCGCCGGGGCCGCCGGGGCCGCCTGAGCGGCGGGCGGATCCCTCCTGCGGACCAGACGCGGCCCCGCGGTTCATGCCGTCCGGCGATGGTCCGAGGCCCCACCCCTCTTCGATACTTCCGTCGTCGGCCGGCCGGGACGGACGGACCTTTGGAGTCAAGCCATGCCCCAACACAGCGAGACATCCCCGAACGAGGTGTCCGCCGACCTGATGACCGAACTCGTGGGAATGCTCGCCACCGTGCTGCGCCTGAAGGCCGAACGGATCGACGAGACACAGACGTTCCAGGCGCTGGGCCTCGACTCGCTGCTGACCGTCGAGTTCGTCGCCACCGTCAACGCCCGTTACGGCACGGCGGTCAAACCGGACGCGCTCTTCGACCACCCCACGCTGCTCGAACTGGCCCGGCACGTGGCCCGCGAGCGGGGCATGCCCGGCGACGCCCCCTTCGACGGGCCCGTCTCCCGCCCGGCCGTGCGCACGTCCCCGCCCGCCCCCGCCCGGGCACCCCTGCCCTCCGCGGGAGCGGTGCTCGACGTGCTGCGCGAGGAACTCGCCCGCATCCTGTGCTGCGACCCCTGGGACATCGACACCAAGGCCCCCTTCAACGTGCTGGGCGTGGACTCCATCCTGGGCGCGGAGTTCGTGGCGACGATCAACGACATCTACGGCCTGCGGGAGCGCGCCGTCACCCTCTACGACCACCCGGACCTGGCCGCCATGGCCGCCCACGTCGTCTCCGCCACGCCGGCGGGCACCGCGGCCCCCCGGCCCGCCCCGACCGTGCCCGGCCCGGCCCCGGCCGCCCGCGTGATGGGCATCGACGCGCTCCTCGACGCGGTGCGCGAGGACCGGATCTCCGTCGACGACGCGCTCGGCCTGCTGCGTCCTCGGTCCTGAACGGGCGGAAGAAGAATGGACGAACGCGAGATACTCACCCGCTTCAAGGCGGGCACGCTGGAACGTACGGAGGCCACCCGGCTGCTGGCCGGCGCGACGGCCCGGACACCGGCGACGGCCCCGGCACCGCAGGAGCAGCCGCACACCGCTCCGCCCCGCACCGACGGCCCTCCCGTGACGGACGGCCGGTACGCCGTCGTCGGCCTCGCCGGACGCTACCCCCTGGCCGACGACCCGCACGCCTTCTGGGAGAACCTGCGCAAGGGCCGCGACACCGCCCGCGGCGCGCCCTCGGGACGGCCCGGCGGATCCGTGCTCGCCCCGGGACAGCGCGGGCACTTCCTGGACGGCGTCGCGGAGTTCGACGCCGAGTTCTTCGGACTCACGCCCCGCGAAGGCGCCCTGCTCGACCCCCAGGAACGGCTGCTGCTGGAGACCGCCTGGGAGGCCCTGGAGGACGCCGGCTGCACCGGTGCCCGGCTGGACGCCCTGACCGGCCCCGGCGGCGTGCCGCGCGCGGTCGGGGTCTTCGTCGGCGTCAGCTCCGCGGACTACGCGCTGCTGGCCGCCGAGGCCTGGGGACGCGGCCGGCGCGAGATGCCCCGCAGCGGTCACGGCAGCCTGCCCGGCAGGCTCGCGGCGCTGCTCGGGCTGAGCGGGCCCGGGCAGGCCGTCGACACCGGCGCCTGCTCGGCCCTCACCGCCGTCCACCTCGCCGTCGAGTCGCTGGCGCGCGGCGAGTGCGCCGCGGCCGTCGCCGGCGGCGTCGAACTGCTGCTGCACGCCTCGCGGGCCGGTGACGGCGCCGGGGAAGGGGTGGGCGCGGTGGTGCTCAAGCGGCTCGACCGGGCGCTGCGCGACGGGGACCGGGTGCACGCCGTCGTCCGGGACACCTGGAGCGGCTTCCGGCGGACGGCACCGCAGCACGGCACGGCTGACGACGGCACCCGCGGGGCCGGTGGCTTCCGGCTGCGCGAGACCCGCGACACACTCGTCCGGCGCGTCGGGGACGCCGGCGCGGCCCTGGGCATCGCGGGCCTCACCGCCGCCGCGCTCCAGGCGGGGCACGGGGTGATCGCCCCCGCAACGGAAGGGGAGGAGCCCGTGCCGTGGCAGCGGGCCCGTGACGACCAGGGACGCGAAGTGCCGCGCGGCGCCACGGTCGAGGTGGACGACGGGCAGGGGCTCGCCGCCGGGGCGGTCGTCGAGGAGTTCCCGGGCGTGCCCGCCACGGCACCGGCCGACGCGGACGGCGGCGACCAGCTCGTCCTGCTGTCCGCGCCCACCCGCGCCCACCTCGTGGCCGACGCAGCCCGGCTGGCCGACTGGCTGCAGGCGCGCGGGGAGGACCCCGACGGCGCAGTACTCGCCGAGGCGGCGCGGCATCTGCGGACCGGGCGGGCCGCCCTGCCCTGCCGGATCGCGGTCCTCGCCGCCGACGTGCCCGAACTGGTCGCCGCGCTCAGGCGGTTCGCCGAGACCGGGACCACGGGCGGGAACCTGCGCCATGCCGACCTGCGCAACGGCGCCGATCCGCTGGGACTGGGCGAGGCCCCCGAGACCCGCGACTACCTGGCAGCGCTGTGGCGCAGCGGGCGGATCGAACAGCTCGTCCGGCTGTGGCTGAGCGGCGTCGACGCCGACTGGGCCGCGCTGGAGGGCCCGGCCGCGACGAGGGGAGCGGTGCCGCCGCCGTCGGCGTTCCTGCGGCGGACACTGTGGCTGGACCCGGTGGGGGAGCGGGCCGGATGAACGGTACGCCCACGGTGCCGCAGCACCCCGCGACCCCCGGGCCGGACGAGACGGTGAAGCTGTGGTTCTGCCCCAACGACGAACTGGCCCCCGGCATCGCCGCCACCCTCGCCGCGCACTGGCTGGACGAGCACGAGCAGGAGACCGCGGGCCGGTTCCTCTTCGAACGCGACCGGCGCCAGTACCTCGTCGCCCACACCCTCGTACGGCGGGTGCTGGCGCTGGAGAGCGGGGTGCCCGAGCCCGAGGCGGTGATCTGGCGATCCTCGCGCGGACGGCCGTTCCTGCAGAAACCGCCGGAGGGACTGCCCCGCGGTGGACGCGAGCTGGACTTCAACCTCTCCCACGCCCAGGGACACAACCTGCTCGGCGTGGTGCGGCGCCACCGCATCGGCGTCGACGTGGAACGACTCGACCGCGGCGACCAGGGCCTGGACACCATCGTGGAGACCTTCGCCGAGGAGGAACGCCACTGGGTGGCCGAGGCCGCGCCGGGCCGGCCCCGCGACCGGCGGGTGCTGCGGCTGTGGACCCTGAAGGAGGCGTACTCCAAGGCGCGGGGACTGGGCCTCGGACTCCCCTTCGACTCCTTCTCCTTCACGCTCGCCGAGGACCGCGGGGTGACCGGCTTCCGGCCGCCCGACAACGACCACGAACGCTGGTGGCGCTTCGTGGAGCTGGAGCCGGTGCCCGACGTGGTGGCCGCCGTCGCCGTGCTGGCCGGCCCCGAGGCGCCGCCCGCCCTCCAGCTCCACCACGGCTTCCCCTGGGGACGCGCCGCGCCGCGCCTGGTGCCGCTGCCCGAGCCCGTGTCCGTACTGGTCTGAGGGGTCCTCGCACGATGATCGCCCCGCCGCAGACCACGCAGAAGAAGGACCCATGACGACAAGCCCCGCCCCCGGCCCCTGGCTCCGGAACTTCCGTCCCGCCCCCGGCGCCCCGGTCCGGCTGGTGTGCCTGCCGCACGCCGGCGGATCGGCCGGGTTCTTCTACCCCGTCGCCCGGGAGCTGGCCCCGCGGGTGGAGGTGCTGGCCGTGCAGTACCCGGGCCGCCAGGACCGCCTGCGGGAACCGGCCGTTCCCGACATCGGGACGCTCGCCGAGCGGATCGCCGGCGAACTGGGCCCGTGGACGGACCGGCCCTACGCCCTGTTCGGGCACAGCATGGGGGCGATCGTCGCCTTCGAGACCGCGCGCCTGCTGCAGGAGGCCGGCCGCGCTCCCGTCGGGCTGTTCGTCTCCGGACGCCGCGCCCCCGCGCTGGACCACGCCGGTGACCGGCAGCCCGTCACCGACGCCGAAGTCCTCGCGGAAGTGAGGGAGTTGAACGGCACCGGGGACGTGCTGCTCGACGACGAGGCGACGCTGCAGCTGATCCTGCCCGCCCTGCGCTCCGACTACCAGGCGGTGCGCGACTACCGCTACCGGACCGGTCCGGCGCTCGCCTGCCCCGTCACCGCGTTCACCGGCGACCGCGATCCCAAGGCCGAACTCGGCCAGGTGCGGGCCTGGCGGCAGCACACCCGGTCCGCGTTCGAGGTGAACGTGCTGCCCGGCGGCCATTTCTTCCTCGTCGACCGGGCCGCCGAGGTGTGGGGCCTCGTCGAGGACCGCCTGACCGCCCTCAGCGGCGCGCCGGTGCCCGCTCCGCTTGGCGCCGGGCGAGGGTGAGGGTGGCGGCGGTGGTGCGGCCCAGCGCCTCACGGACGTGCCGGCGGGCGTCGGCGACGGTGGCACCCGCGCCGAGGACCGGCTCGACTGCCTCCTCGCGCAGGATCACGTCGTGCCGCGCGGTCACGGTGACACCCGTGGCGTCGGGGACGACGGTCCAGGCACCGGTGTGGGCGTCCATCAGGGCCGGGGTGACGGTCTGCTTGTGGACGATGCGCAGCGCGTCGGGGAAGCAGACGCGGATGGACTCGGTGGTGTGCACCGTCCCGTCGGCGGTGCGGGTGTCCATCGACATCACCTGCACGCCGGGGCTCTCCTCGGTCAGCTCCAGGCGGTCGACGTGCGGGATCAGCCGCGGCCAGGCCGCGGCGTCGTGCAGGAAGTCGTAGACCGCACCGGCCGGGCCCGCGATCCGCACCGAGTCCTCGAAGGAGAGCGTCCGTTCCGCCAGGCCCGGCCACCGCCGCGCCAGCTCACCGACCCGGCCCAGCTCCGCGCGGCTGTTGGTGTCCGTGGCCCGCTCCACCCATGCGACGTCCTCGGGGCGGTCGCCGCCGACCGTGAAGTCGTGCAGCAGGACCAGCCGGCACGCGTGCGCGCCCCGTTCCTCGACGATCCAGCTGCCGCCCATCCCCGTGAGCGGCGCGGCCGACACCTCCTGACGGAAATCGACGCGGCGCCCGGCCGGGTCCAGCCGGCGGCGCGACGTCCACGACTTGACCGTGCCGTTGGCGGTCGCCCACATCCGCAGCCGCTCGTGCGTGCCGTCCGACGCGAGCCGTTCCACGTGCACGTTCGGCGGGAAGACCAGCGGCCACCGCCGTGCGTCCGCGATCAGCCCGTACACGACCGCCGCGGGCGCGGCGATCTCCACCTCGTGCGCGGTGCGGTGCACCCGTTCGGCCGACACCTTCGCCACCTCTTTCTCTCGAAGGTTCCCTCAGAGGTCTCCTCCAAGGGGAAGGGCAGGTCACGCCCGGCACGCCGGGAGGCCGCCGTGGTACTCCGTCATCTCCCGGAACAGCGCCGGGACGTCCAGTGGGTCGCCGGGGGCCGCGCCCCGCTCCTCCGCGTAGGCGCGGTGCAGGTTGGGCACCAGCCGTTCGGCGTCCAGCAGCCCCGCGAAGGGGCCGGGGCCGGCGGCGCGGGCCAGCTCCAGCGGGCTCACGCCGTCCGCGACGCCCTGGCGGGCCAGGTCGCGCAGCCGGCGGAAGTACGCCTCGTCGGCGTCGAACAGCTCGGGTCCGCCGACCGGACCGTGACCGGGCACGACCACCAGCGGATCGAGGCGGCGCATGCGGTCCAGGGCGGCCAGGGAGCCGCCGACCGACCCCATCAGGCAGAACGGTGTGACCCCGGACATCACCACGTCGCCGGTGAACAGCACCCGCTGCTCGGGCAGCCACACCGCCGTGTCGTTCGTGGTGTGCGCGGCCGGGCCGAGGTGCAGCAGTTCCACCCGCACCCCGCCCGCGTGCACGGTGAGCGCGTCCCGGTAGGTGACCTCCGGCAGCGCGAGTTCGATGTCGCCCCAGCACACCTCGGGCCACAGGGACGTCAGATGCAGTCCCGCCGCCGCCATGTGGGAGCGGGTCCGCTCGTGCGCGAGGACCACGGCCTCCGGGAACAGGTGGTTGCCGAAGGTGTGGTCACCGTGGAAGTGAGTGTTGACCAGCGTGCGCGGCGGTGTGCCCGCGACGCGCAGTACCTCCGCGCGCAGCCGCCGCGCCCGCGCCTCGGTCGCCGCCGTGTCGACGAGCACGCTCGCGCCCCCGTCGCCCACGACCAGGCCCGCGTTGTTCAGGCACCAGCCGCCGTCGCCCTGCACGAAGGCGTACACCCCGTCGGCCACTTCCGCCGCCACGGCACCGGCGGCACCGGCGGACACCACCGTCATCCCGGCGCCCCGCTCAGGCGGCGGTGCGCTCGGACAGCGCCCGGTTGACCAGGTCGAGAAAGGCGCGCGGGGTGTCGGCCTCGTCGATGGCCTCCTCGTCCAGCAGCACGTCCCAGTCCCGCTCGATGCGCCCGGTCGTCTGCAGCACCGCCAGCGAGTCGTAGCCCAGATCGGCGAACGGCACGTCCAGCACGTCGCCGTCCAGGTCCACACCCTCCTCCTCGCCGGCGCACTCGCGCAGCAGGGCGATCAGGTCAGTGAGTTCGAGCCGGTTCACGTCGTCCCTCTTTTCTCGGTGTCCTTCGCGTACGGGCCGGGGGGTGGGGCTTCAGGCACGGACCACGGCGGCGGCGTTGAAGCCGCCGCGTCCGCGCGCCAGGACCAGTGCCGTGCGCAGGGCGACGCCCCGGCGCGGCGTGCCGGTCACCAGGTCCACGGGGCAGTCCTCGGCCGGCTGCCGGGTTCCGGTGGTGGGCGGGATCACCTGGTCCCGCAGCGCGAACAGGGCGGCGGCCAGGTCCAGCGCGGCACCGCCGGAGGCGAGCCGGCCGGTCATGCTCTTCGGCGCGGTCACCGGGACGCCGTACGCCCCGAACAACCCGGCGATCGCCCGGGCCTCGGCGCGGTCCGCCACCCGTTCCCCGGCGCCGTCGGCGAAGACGACGTCGACCTGGTCGGGCCGTACTCCGGCGTCCGCGAGGGCGAGTTCGGCCGCGGCGGCCAGACGGGAGCCGTCGCCCGCGGCGGGGTCCGGGTCGAAGGTGGCCGCGTACCCGGCGACCGTGCCGTACACCCGGGCGCCCCGGGCGCGGGCGGCGTCGGCGCTCTCCAGAACCAGCAGCGCACCGCCCTCGCCGGGGACGTAGCCGCTTGCCTGCGCCGAGAACGGCAGGAAGGCCCGGTCGGGGTCGTCGGCGAGGCTCATGCGGCCCTCCGCCAGGTGCGCGGCCCACGCCCACGGGCACAGCGCGGAGTCGACCGCGCCGGTCACCACCAGCGAGGCGCCCCGGCGCAACTGGCGGCGGGCCTGCCCGACGGCGTCGATACCGCCGGCCTGCTCGGACACCAGCACCCCGCTGGCCCCGCGCAGCCCGTGCCGGATGGAGATCTGCCCGCTGTTGACGGCGTAGAACCAGGCGAACGCCTGATAGGCGCTGACGTGCTGGCTGCCCTTGCTCCACAGGGCCTGCAGTTCGCGCTGGCCGAACTCGAAACCGCCCGCGGACGCCCCGGTGACCGCCCCCGCCGCGTACTCGGGCAGCTCGGCCGGGTCGACGCCGGCGTCCCGCAGCGCCTCCTCGGCGGCCGTCAGCGACAGCCGTGTCACCTGGTCGGTCTGCGGCAGCAGCCGGCTCGGCACGTGCTCCTCGGCGACGAAGCCCGGGACCTCACCGGCCAGCCGGGCCGGATAGCGGGAGGCGTCGAAGCGGGTCAGCGGACGGATGCCGCTCTCGCCGCGCAGCACGGCCGCCCACCAGGCGTCGGCGCCCAGCCCGTTGGGGGCGGCGACGCCGATGCCGGTGACCACGGCGTGGGTGGTGCCGGCGCTCGCGTCACGGGCGGCGGGGGCGAGGACGGGCGTGCCGGTCATGCGCGTACCCCCAGGTGCGGGCGGGTCAGGACCATGGCGCTCTGGAAACCGCCGAAGCCGCTGCCCACGGTCAGAACCGTGTCGGTGACCTGTTCGCGGGCGACGAGCGGGGTGTAGTCCAGGTCGCAGGCGGGGTCGGGTTCGTGCAGGTTGGCCGTGGGCGGCACGGTGCCGTGCTCGATGGCCAGGGCGCTGGCGGCCACCTCGAGGGAGCCGATCGCGCCGAGCGAGTGCCCGATCATCGACTTGATGGAGCTGACGGGCACCTCGTAGGCGCGGGCCCCGAGGCTCTGCTTGAACGCCGTCGTCTCGTGCCGGTCGTTCTGCTTGGTGCCCGAGCCGTGGGCGTTGACGTAGTCGACGGCGTCGGGGGCGAGACGGGCCTCGTCCAGGGCGGCGGTGATGGCCTCGGCCATCTCCCGGCCGTCGGAGCGCAGACCGGTCATGTGGTAGGCGTTGCTGCGGCTGGCGAAGCCCGCGATCTCCGCGTACACGTGCGCGCCGCGGCGGCGGGCCCGCTCCAGTTCCTCCAGGACCAGGACGGCCGACCCCTCGCCGAGCACGAACCCGTTGCGGGTGCGGTCGAAGGGCCGCGAGGCGGTCTCCGGTTCGTCGTTGCGGGGCGAGGTGGCCCGGATCGCGTCGAAGCAGGCCACGGTGATGGGGGAGACGGGGGCCTCGGTGGCGCCCGTGACCATGACGTCGGCGCTGCCCTCGCGGATCAGCTCCACCGCGTGCCCCACCGCGTCCAGGCCCGAGGTGCAGCCCGTGGACACCAGCGACACCGGGCCCTGGGCGCCGGTCGTGCGGGCGACCTCGGCGGCCAGCGAACTGGGCACGAAGTAGTCGAACAGATGGGGGACGGCCCGTTCGTGGTCGACGAGCCAGTGCGAGCCGTTGTCGCTGACCGCGGCGTACTCGACGTCCAGGCCGGTGGTGCAGCCGAGCGCGCTGCCGAGGGTGACCCCGGTGCGCAGCGGGTCGAGCGTGCCGTCCAGTCCGCTGTCGGCCAGGGCCTCGCGGGTGCTGACCACCGCGAACTGCGCGGCCCTGTCCAGGCGTTCGGCCTCATCGGGGGTGAAGCCGTGCGCGGCGGCGTCGAAGTCCACCTCCGCGGCGATCTTCGAACGGAACTGGGCGGGGTCGAACAGAGTGATGCCGCGGGTGGCCGTGCGGCCCGCGGTGAGCACCGACCAGAACTCCTTCGTGCCCACGCCCCCCGGGGCGACCACTCCGATCCCGGTGATCACGACCCGTCTCATCGGCTGTTCCTCACAGTTGCCCTCCAGGTCTCGCCACGTTCCGCTCAGCGTGGTCGAGGTGCCTGGAGGACGGCTCGAACCCGGTGCGCGCGAGCGCCACCGGCGCCGCTCAGCCCGTCTCCGGCAGGCGGGACACCAGCGCGTCGAACCGGCTCACCAGCGCCTCCTGACGGCTCACCAGCGCGTCGATGTGCTGTTGCAGGCGGGCGATCTCACTGCCCAGTTCCAGGGCGCCGGTCAGCGGCGTCGGCCCGTTCGGGAGGCCGGGGCCGGCGGGGACGGACAGGTCGGGGGCGTGGTTCAGGATCGCTTCCAGGCGGGCGCGCAGCACGGGGCCCGGCTCGATGCCGAGGGAGTCCACGAGCCGGCGCCGGGCGCGCTCGTAGACGCCGAGCGCCTCGGCCTGCCGGCCGCTGCGGTAGAGGGCGACCATCAGCAGGTCGTAGAAGCGTTCCCGCAACGGGTGGTCGGCCGTCAGCTTCTCCAGTTCGCCGGTGATCTCACCGTGCTGGGCGCAGCGCAGACTCGCCTCGTACAGGGTCTCCAGGGCGGTCAGGCGGTGCTCCTCCAGGTGGTCCGCCTCGCCCGCGCAGAGCGGGCCGTAGCGGCTGTCCTGCAGGGCCGGGCCGCGCCACAGTGCCAGGGCGCGGCGCAGCAGTCTGGCCGCGTGGCCGGGGTCGGTGGCGACCGCCGCGCGGCCTTTGGCGGACAGCCGGTGGAAGTGCTGGACGTCGGTGGTGGCACGGCCCAGGCTCAGCAGATAGCCGGTCGGCAGGGTGGTGATCCACTCGTGGCCGGCCGACGGCACGGGCTCGCGCGGCAGCAGCCGGCGCAGCCGGGCCACGTGGGCCTGCAGCGCGTTCGCCGCGTTCGACGGGGGCCGGTCGCCCCACAGCTCCTCGGTGAGCTGGTCCACGGACAGCAGCCGGCCCGCGTGCAGCACGAGCGCGGACAGCAGGACGCGCTGCTTGGGCCCGGGCGGCACGATGCCGGCACCGGTGCCGCCGTCCCGGATCTCCACCGGGCCCAGCAGCCGGAACTCGGTCCGCTCACCGCCGGACGGCAAGGCCGCCCCGGTGGTCTCGCCGCCCGGGGAGGCGGGGAGGTCCGGCGAGGCCGGGGCGAGGACCGTGACGCCGCCCGGCGTGCTCATCGCGGCACTGCTCGGTCCGGGAGCCGGTCGTACGAGGGACGGGGACCGGCGGTGCGGGCGGGCACGAGCGGGGACTGTTCCATGGTGACTCCGATGCTCGTCGGGTGCGGCGGCCGGAGAGGTCGCGGTGGCAGACGTTCCGGTTCGGCCGTGCACGACCGCGCGGTGGAGCGGGCCGCCCTTGCGACCATAGCCGTCCCGGGCGGGCGGCCACGGCGTGCGCGAGCCCCCCTCCAGCGTTCGTGCAAGCGTTCTCGAGCGGGCCGGTCCCAGGTCGAAAGCCCGCCTGTGGAAGGTCGCTCGAACGCGGGTGGAGATTCCGAGGGGTGCCACGCCAACGGGGCTAGCGTGCTGCACGGCCGACGGCTTTGAGCCACGAGTGGAACCACCCACTCAACCGGTACGGGGAGGGAAACTGTGGAGATACAGGTTCTGGGTCCGTTGAGCGCCGACGTCAACGGGATCTCGATCGTTCCGACGGCGGGCAAGCCGAGGCAACTCCTCGCTCTGCTCGCCTTCTACCCGGGCCGGGTCATGCCTGTGCCCACGCTCATGGAGGAGATCTGGGGCACGAACATGCCCCAGAGCGCCATGACGACGATGCAGACGTACATCCTGCAGCTCCGCCGCCGCCTCGGTACCGCCATGGGGCCCGACGTCCCCGGCACCGCCAAGGAGGTGCTGGCCACCCGGCACGGCGGGTATCTGCTGCAGATCCCTCCCGAGAGCGTCGACGTGCACCGGTACGAGCAGCTGGTGACGGCCGGCCAGACCGCGTTCGAGGACGGCGACGACGCGCGGGCGGCCGGGCTGTTCCGCGACGCGCTGGCCATGTGGCAGGGGACCGCGCTCGTCGACGTACGCGTGGGGCCGATCCTGGAGATCGAGGTCATGCGCCTGGAGGAGAGCCGCCTGGTGACCGTCGAGCGCCGCATCGACGCCGACCTGCGGCTCGGCCGGCACGCCGAACTCATCGCGGAGCTGACCGACCTGATCGCCCGCCACCCGCAGCACGAGGGCCTGCACTCGCAGGCCATGGTGGCGCTCTACCGCTCCGGCCGGCAGGCCACCGCGCTGGACGTCTACCGCCGGC
This sequence comes from Streptomyces sp. NPDC024017, assembly GCF_040638895.1. Classification (NCBI taxonomy): domain Bacteria; kingdom Bacillati; phylum Actinomycetota; class Actinomycetes; order Kitasatosporales; family Streptomycetaceae; genus Streptomyces; species Streptomyces sp. NPDC024017. Next base: position 14,696 of record NZ_JBEZYZ010000019.1, read on the forward strand.
TGCGCAAGCGGCTGATCGAGGACCTGGGCGTGGAGCCCTCGCCGCAGCTCCAGCGGCTGCACCAGGCGATGCTCACCGTCGACCCGGCGCTGGACGTGGTGTGCGGGCCGCGCCCCACCTCCACCTTCAACCTGTTCGCCGCCTGAACCCGAACGCGGCTCGAGGCCGAGGCGTGAGCCTCGGGGCGCGGGATCCGCTGCCGGGCGCGAGAAGAAGAGGGACGGCCCATGTCCGACGTACCGCTGCACTGCTTCGCGCACGCCGGAGCCGGCGTCACCTCGTTCCACGGCTGGCCGGCTCGCCTGGGCGCCGGAGTCCGGTCCGTGCCGCACCTGCTGCCGGGCCGCGAGCGCAGGCGCCGGGAACCCCGCGCGACGAGCCGCGAGGCGCTGCTGGCGGACCTGATGGACGACTTCCGCGACCTGTCCGGGCCGTACGTGCTCTACGGGCACAGCCTCGGCGGGCTGGTCGCCTACACCCTCACCCGGGCCCTGCACGAGGCCGGGCTGCCCGGTCCGGCCCTGCTCGCCGTGGGGGCCTGCCCGCCGCCCGACGCCGTCTCCGAACTCGCCGACGCCTGCCGGGAGTCCGACGAACGACTGCTGCGGCTGCTCGACGCCTGCGGAGCCGTACCGCAGGGGGTCGTGCCCGGCGACTTCTGGTACCGGTCCGTGATGCCGGTGCTGCGGGACGACCTGCTCCTCGCCGACAGTCTGCGCCGCGCCGCCCGCACCCCGTCGCCGGGCGGGCTGCCGGACGTGCCGGTGCTGGCTGTCGCCGGCTCCGCCGATCCGCTGGCGCCGCCCGCACAGCAGGCGCGGTGGCGGCACTGGACCGCGGGACCGGTGATGACCCGCACCCTGCCCGGCGACCACTTCTTCGTCCGCGAACCCGCACTGCCCCGGCTGCTCGGGCGGGCCTGCCGTGTCGTACGGCGCCTCGGCCGGGCCGCCCCGGTGCCCGGCGGGGCGCGCGGCTGACCCTTCTGCGGGCGGTCCTCGTCCGGTCGCAGCCGACTACAGGAGGACGCACATGACCGACCAGACGAAGACCGTGCCCGGGACGGGGCGGACGCGGGAGGTACACGCCGATGTCTGCGTGGTCGGGGCGGGCCCGGCCGGGCTCGCGCTGAGCCTGATGCTGCTGCGCTCCGGGGTCGGGGTGACCCTGCTGGAGCGGTCCACCGGGCTGCGCCGCGACTTCCACGGCGAGATCCTCCAGCCCGGCGGCCAGCGGATCCTCGACGACCTGGGCGTCCTCGATGCGGCCCGGGAGCACGGGGCGTGCGCGCTCGACGGATTCCAGGTGCTCCAGGACGAGCGACTGGTCCTCGACATCGACTACCGGCGCCTGCCGGCGCCGTACGACTGCCTGCTCGCGCTGCCCCAGCGGCACCTGCTGCACGAACTGCTCGCCGCCTGCCGTGCCCACCCCGGCTTCACCCTGCTGGAGGGCTACCGGCTCAGCGGGCTGCTGCGGGACGGCGGCCGGTGCACCGGCGCGGTGGCGCAGCGCGGCGGCGGGCGTACCGCCACCGTGCGGGCCCGGGTCGTCGTCGGCACCGACGGCCGCTACTCCCGCACCCGGATGCTGGCCGGCATCGACGCCGGACGGACCGAGGCCTTCGACCAGGACGTGGTGTGGTTCGCGCTGCCCGCGCCGGGCCGGGCCACCGGGCACGTACGGGTGCACCGCACCGCACGCGGCGCCCTCCTCGTCCACGACACCCACCCCGACCGGCTGCGCGTCGGCTGGACCCTGCCGCACCGCAGCTGGAACCGGGTCGCCGCCCTCGGCATCGACGTGATCCGCGCCGAACTGGCCGCCGCGCTGCCGGGATGCGCCGACCTCTTCCACGACCACCTGCGCTCGCTGACCGACCTGACGCTGCTCGACGTGTTCGCCACGCAGGCCGACCGGTGGGTGGACGACGGGCTGATGCTGGTCGGCGACAGCGCCCACACGCACGGGCCGATCGGCGCCCAGGGCATCAACCTCGCCCTGCAGGACGCCGCGGCCGCCCATCCCGTGCTGCTCGACGCCGTCCGCGCCGGCGACGCGAGCCGGGACCGGCTGCTGCCCTACGAGCAGCGGCGCAGGCCGGTCGCGGCGAGCGTGCACCGGATGCAGCGGGTGCAGGCCAAGGCGCTCCTCGGCCGGGGCGGCCCCGTCACCACCCGGCTGCGCTCCCACGCCGCCGCCCTGGTGACGCGCTCCCGGCTCGGGGAGCGCATCACCCGCAAGGTCGCCCACGGCACCGATCCGGTCGCCGTGCGCACCGACCTCTTCGACGCCGCGCCCGCCGGGCTCAGAACGACAGGTGATCGGGTGTGACCCGCCGCTCCAGGGTCAGCAGGGCGCCGGTGGCGTGGTCGTGCACCAGGACGTCCTCGACCACCGCGCTCGGGCCGATGACCGGCGTGGCGTGCCAGGGGTGGGTGACCGCGACCAGCGTGTAGTAGTGCGTGTGCAGGGTGCCGTCCGGGGCCGGGTCCACGCGCAGCATGTTGAACCAGTGGCGGCGGCGTACCGGCTCGGTGCCGAACTTCCGCTCGTGGGCGGCCCGCAGGCCCGCCGCGATCGCCGCGCGGCCGCGCAGCACCGGAGCGTGCGGCGAGGGCACGAAGACCCCGTCGGGGGTGAACGTCGCGGCGAACTCCTCCGCCCGCAGGTCGTCCAGCAGGACGACCTGACCGGCGTAGAACTGCTGCACCCGCGCGTACAGCACGGCCGGGTCGGTGAGCACGGCCGGGTCGGCGACAGGCGCTTCCATGGCGTAGGCCGTCATGGGGGACCTCCAGGTCTGGTCGGTTGCGCGAACAGGGGCGGGCGTCAGGCCAGATCGTCGCGGGTGACGATGCGGTGGCGGGTGAGCCAGGCGCCGTCGACGCGGACGAGGACGTCCTCCATCACGCACACCCGCAGCACCGTCGAGGGACCGCCGCGCTCGGTGGCGTACACCAGGGCGTAGCAGCGGGTACGCAGCTCCTCGCCGCGCCGGGACCGGATGTCGAGCATGCCTATCCAGTGCCGCAGCCGTCGCCCGTCGCCCTCCTGCTGGGCCTTGTTGCGCCGGACGTTCGCCGCGAGACCGGCGCGGCCCCGCACGGGCTCGGCGAGGGTGGGGACGTCGAAGTGGGCGTCCTGCGTGAAGGTGGCCGCCCAGCCGTCGGCGTCGTGTGCGTCGAAGAGCTGCATCTGGTGCGCGTAGAACTGCTGCACCTGCGCGTACAGGCCGCCGGCCTCCGCCGCCGGCAGGGCGGTCCCGAAGTCCGCGGTGGGTGTGTCGGTGAGCGTGTCGGTGGTCATGGGGCGGGGCCTCTCGTCGTCGTCTGCCCCCACTGTCCGCAGCACAGATCGAGCACTCTTCGAACCTTCCTCAAGCGCTTCGGCAGAACGTGGGTTCCGCAGAGCGGTGCACGCGCCGCCCCCGCCGAGCCCCGGAGGAGAACGAGCCGTGCCCGACTTCACCTACCCCGAGCTTCCGGTGGACGGGCTGCTGCGTACGGCAGCCGAGCGCCACCCGCACCGCCTCGCCCTGCGCACCGCCGACGAGGCCGTGACCTTCGCCGAACTGGCCGCCCGGGCCGACCGGATCGCCGCGTTCGTGCGGCAGGCCACCCACGGCCGGCCCGGCGCCCGGGTCGCCGTCGCCAACGTCCTCGACCCCGCCTTCGCCGCCGCCTACTACGGCGTCATCGGCGCCGGAGCCGCGGTGGTCCTGGTCAATCCGCTGATCGGTGAGGACGGGCTGCGGCACGTGTTCGCCGCGTCCGGCGCCGAGCTGGCGCTCGTCCCGGCGGCGACCGCGGGCCCGCTGGCGAAGATGCGGCGCCTGCTGCCGTCGCTCGGCACCATCGCGGTGACGGACGCCTCGAAGGCGCTGGTGCCCCCCGGCTGCGTGGCGCTGCACACCGTCCTGGAGACGGCGCCGGCCACCTGCGGCCGGCCGCCCGTCGACCTGGACACCGTCGCCTGCGTGCAGTTCACCACGGGCACCACCGGCCTCCCCAAGGGGGTGCGGCTCACCCACCGCAACGTGGTCGCCAACGCCCGGCAGACCGCGCTCGCTCACCGGCTGCAGAGCAACTCGGTCACCGTCAACCACCTGCCGCTGTACCACGTGATGCACCTCAACTCGGCTCTCTGCGCGGGTGCCTGCCAGGTGCTGTGCACCGACCCCGACCCGCTTGTCTCGCTGGCCGTGGCCGCCGGCACCGGCGCCACCCACTACTACGGGCTGCCCGCGCGGCTGCACCGCCTCGCCGCCGACGAACGGCTGCCCGCGACCCCGCTGGATTCCCGGGGCGGCTCCCGGCTCACCGCGGTGCTCTCCGGCGGCTCGGGGCTGCGCCCGGAGGCCGCCACCACCCTGCGCGACCTGCTGCGGGTGCCCGTGATCCAGGGTTACGGCATGGCCGAGCTGTCGCCGCTCACCCACTGCCAGCAGCCCGGCCTGGACCGGCCCGGCGCGGTCGGCGTCCCGGTGCCCGGCACCGAATGCCGCCTCGTCGACCTGACCACCCGCCGCCCGGTCGACGTCTGGTCCACCGGCGAGGTGCAGGTCAAAGGACCGCAGCTGATGGCCGGCTACCTCGGCGAGGACATCAGCGCCCGCACCGACGCGGACGGCTGGTACTCCACCGGCGACATCGGCTACGTCGACGACGACGGCGCCCTGTGGCTGGTGGACCGGGTCGGCGACATCTTCAAGTACGACAACGAGATCGTCTCGCCCAGCCGGATCGAACGGATCCTCGCCACCGACCCGCGGGTCGCCGACTGCCTGGTCGCCGACTGGCCCGACGAGACCCACGGCGGCCTCGTCTGGGCGGGCGTCGTGCTGCGCGACACCCCCGGCGACGTCCACGACGTCCACGACGTGCTCGACGTCCTCGACTCAATCGCCGCCCGTGCCAACGAGCACCTCGCGCCCTTCGAACGGATCCGTCTGACGGAGGCCCTCGACGCCGTGCCGCGCACCCCCACCGGCAAACCCGCCCGGCGCCTGGTGCGCCGTCGGCTCAAGCAGCAGGCCACCTGCTGACCTCACCGATCCCGCCCGTCCCGGGCCCACGTTCCTCAGGAGCAGACCATGGTGACCTTCGTCAACAAGCTGACCGTGCACGGCGACATCGACACCTTCCTCGCCGTCAAGGACCAGCTCACCTCCTACATGTCCGCCCAGCCCGGATACGTCAGCCACCTGACGCTGCGCCACGCCGGCGAGCCCAACGTCTTCCTCGAACTCGCCGTGTGGAAGGACGCCGGCGCCCACCGCAAGGCCGTGCGCAGCGAGGCGTTCCAGTCCCTGGTCAAGGGCCTGGGCCCGCTGGCCACGCCCGAGCCGGGCCTGTACGAGATCGTCGAGGAGAGCGTGTGATGCCCGACCTCGACCGGCCGCGGGCGATCGTCGTCGGCGCGGGCCCCGTCGGCCTGACCGCCGCGCACGAACTCGCCCGCAGGGGCGTGCGGGTACGGCTGGTCGACGCCGCACCCGGGCCCGCGCCGACCAGCCGGGCCGTGGCCGTGCACCCGCGCACCCTGGAGACGTTCGCGCAGATGGGCGTCGTCGACGACCTGCTCACGCGCGGGCGGCGCAACCGCGCCTTCACCATGTACTCCGGCGGTCGCCGCCTGGTGCGGCTGGAGGCCGACTACGCGACGATGCCGACCTCCTACCCGTACACGCTGATCGTCCCGCAGACCGAGACCGAGGCCGTGCTGCGTGAGGCCGTGGCCCGTCTCGGCGTCGGCATCGAGTGGGGCGTGCGGCTGACCGGGTTCGAGCAGGACGAGGACGGAGTGAGCGTCCACCTGAGCCGGGCCGACGGCACCCGGGAAAGCGTCCGGACCTCGTGGCTGGTCGGCTGCGACGGCGGCCACAGCACCGTGCGCAAACTGCTCGGCCTGGAGCTGGTCGGCGAGTCCAGCGAGACGTGGATGCTCGCCGACGCGCCGGTCGAGACCGACCTGCCGCCCGACACCATCTACTGGACCCACACCGGCGGGCACGCCCTGATGATGGTGCCCTACGCCCGCGACGGGCACTGGCGGCTGCTGGACACCGCGCCCGTGCCGGAGGGCGGCACCGCGCGGCTCGGGGCGAAGCTGTCCAAGGGGCTCGGCTGCGAGATCCGGGTCGGCGAGCCGGAGTGGACGTCCGTGTTCACCTTCCAGCAGCGGATGGTGGAGCGGATGCACGACGGCCGCGTCTTCGTGGCGGGGGACGCCGCCCACGTGCACAGCCCCGCCTCCGGGCAGGGCATGAACACCGGTGTGCAGGAGGCGTACAACCTCGCCTGGAAGCTCGCCCAGGTCGACCGGGGCCACGCCGGACGGGCCCTGCTCGACACCTACAGCGAGGAGCGGGTGCCGATCGGCGAGGCCCTGCTGGGCTCCACCCGCACCGCGACCTTCCTCGTGCAGCTGAAGAACCTGTTCGCGTCGGCCGCGCTGCCCGTCGTCTTCGGCGTCGTGCGCTCCGTGCCCGCGCTGCGCCGGGCCATCCAGCGCAAGGTCCTCGGCGGCATGTCCGGCCTGCGCATCGGGTACGCCGGCTCCTGTCTGACCACCGAAGCGGAGCGCCTGCACCTCGAGGGCACGGGCAACGCGGCGACGTCCGCGACCGTCCCGGCCCCCGCGCCCGCCCCCGGCCGGCGGGTCACGGAGGCCCGGGTGCACCACCGTTCCTCGCCGGGCTGCCGGTCCCTGCACGACGAACTGCGCGACCCGCGCTGGTCGCTGCTGTGCGCCGCGGGCGGCACCGGAGCGGACGACGGGCCCGTCGGCGTGGCCCTGACGGCCGCCGTCCAGTACGGCGAATGGCTGTCCGTGCGGACGGTGACCGGCACCCGCACCGACGGGCCCGCCCCGCTCGCCGACCCCGACGCCCGGCTGCGGTCCGCGCTCGGCCTCGCCCCGGGTTCCTGGCTGCTGGTGCGCCCCGACGGCTACGTCGCCGCGCGCGGGGACCGGCTCACCCGGGCCGCGCTGGACCGGGCCCTGGCCCCGCTCGGGCTCGACGCCCCGCTCGCCGGGGAGGCCGTGCGGGAACCGGGCGCCGCCCTGCCTCCCCTCCCCGTCCCTCCCCCGAAGGAGTACTGATCGTGACCGACAACCAGCCCTGCGCCCTGGTGACGGGCGGGACCAGCGGGATCGGCCTGGCGGTGGCCCGCGAGCTGGGCCGCGCCGGCCGCCGCGTCTTCCTGTGCGCGCGGGACGAGCAGCAGGTCAAGCAGACGGTCGAGGACCTGCGCGAGGAGGGCCTCACCGTCGACGGCATCGCGGCCGACGTCCGCGACCGGGAGGCGGTGGTCCGCCTGGTCGCCGCCGCCGTCGAGACGTACGGCCCCGTCGGCGTCCTGGTCAACAACGCCGGGCGCAGCGGCGGCGGGGTGACCGCCGAGCTGAGCGACGAGCTGTGGGACGACGTCATCGACACCAACCTCAACAGCGTCTTCCGCGTCACCCGGGAGGTGCTGAAGAACGGCGGTCTCGCCGGGGCCCCGGGCGGCCGGATCATCAACATCGCGTCCACCGCGGGCAAGCAGGGCGTCCTGCTCGGCGCCCCCTACAGCGCCTCCAAGCACGGCGTCGTCGGCTTCACCAAGGCCCTCGGCCGGGAACTCGCCCCGACCGGCGTCACCGTCAACGCCGTCTGCCCCGGCTACGTCGAGACGCCGATGGCGCAGCGCGTCCGCCAGGGGTACGCCGCCGCCTGGGACACCACCGAGGACCACGTGCAGGAGCAGTTCGAGGCCAAGATCCCCCTTGGCCGCTACTCCACCCCCGAGGAGGTCGCCGCCCTCGTCGGCTACCTCGCCTCCCCGCCCGCCGCCTCCGTCACGGCCCAGGCCCTCAATGTCTGCGGCGGACTGGGCAACTTCTGATCCCGCCTCATCCCCTGCCGAAGCACACAGAGAACACGAAGAGAAGAGGTACCGAAGGTGTCGGCTGAGCAGATGCACCGCACCTCGCACTCGGCCGAGGTGGACGCCCCCGCCGGTGTCGTCTACGGGCTGATCGCGGACGCGCGGCAGTGGCCGTTGTTCTTCCCGGAGAACGTGCACGTGGAGCGGCTGGAGTTCGACGGCACCGCCGAGCGGCTGCGGATGTGGGCGACGGCCGACGGCCGGGTCAGGTCGTGGATCTCCGAGCGGGCCCTGGACCCCGGGACGCGGTGCGTGGAGTTCCGGCAGACCCATCCGCAGCTCCCGGTGACGGCGATGCGCGGGCTGTGGATCGTCGAGGAACGGCCGGACCAGTCCAGCCTGCTGACGCTGCGGCACGACTACACCGTGCACGGCGCCGACGACGCGGCCTGGGTGGAGCAGGTCCTCGCCGTCAACGCCAAGGCGCAGATGGCGAGCCTTCGGTCGCTCGCCGAGCGGTGGCGGCTCTTCGACGACCTGGTGCTGTCCTTCGAGGACGCCGTGCGCATCCAGGCGCCGGCCGAGCACGTCTACGACTTCCTCCACCGGGTCGACCAGTGGCCGGCGCTGGTGCCGCACGTGGCACGGCTGGACCTGACGGAGGACGTCCCCGGGGTGCAGCTCATGGCGATGGACACCCGGACCGCGGACGGGGCCGTGCACACCACCGAGTCGGTGCGCATCTGCTTCCCGCACGCCGGGCGCATCGTCTACAAGCAGACCGCGACGCCCGTTCTGATGGAGGCGCACACGGGGGAGTGGAACATCCTTCCCGACGCGGAGGGGGTGACGGCCGTCGCGCAGCACAGCGTCGTGCTGCGGGAGGAGGCCGTGGAGCGGGTGCTGGGACCGGGCGCGGACCTCGCGCAGGCCCGCCGCTACGTGCGCGAGGCCCTCGGGCGCAACTCCACCGCCACCCTCCGGCTGGCCGGGGAGTACGCGGAGCGCCTGGCCCGGCAGGGGTGAAAGGAGCCGGACCCGACCTGAGCTGCCGCGCCCCCGCCCGGGGACGCGGCAGCTCTTTCGTCGCCCGGCCCGCGGCCGCAGGGACGGTCGGGGACCGCTCGGGGAAGCGTCGCCCTCCACCGGAGCGCCGCCGGAGAACCGGTCGAGAAAAAACCGACGATGCGGTCTGTTCTGCGGCTTCGCCGGAGCGGCGGACGCTCCCGCCCCGGATTCCTGGACGGGACGTCGAGCGCCGCTCCAGCGCACCGCGAGCCGCCGCCGTCAGCGTCGGGACCAGGAGGTACGGACCGGCACGAAGGAGCTGACCACCACCGCCATGACCACCATCGCCGAGACCGCACACACCACCGGCGCCGGGCGCTGGGAGGCGGACGCGCTGGCGCGCGCCGCACGGCTGGAGGGCCTGCTCGGCGACCCGTACGACCCCGCCAACCCGCACGGCCTGCGCGCCCTGTTCGCCGCCGACGACGCGCGCACGCCGCCCGCCGCCACCGAGGCACTGCTCGCCGAGACCGGCCTCGGCGCGGAGTTCGTGCCCGCCGAGTACGGCGGCCGGCTCACCCGCGCCGACCTGCTCGCCCGCGCCCTGCGCCCCGTCTTCCGACGCGACACCGCCCTCGGCTTCGGGTACGGCATCACCTCGCTGTTCGCCACCGGCGCGGTCTGGGCCGCCGGCACCGACCGGCAGCGCCGGGACCTCGCCGGGCTGCTGCTCGGCGGTGGCCGGGCGACGATCCTGCACCACGAACTCGCCCACGCCAACGCCATCCTGCGGGACGAGTTCACCGCCCGCCCGGCGCCCGGCGGCGGACACCGGCTCCACGGCCGCAAGGACGTGATCATCAACGCGGCGCGTGCCGGCGCCCAGGTCGTCTACGCCCGTACCGACCCCGCGCGCGGGCCGCGCAGCCACTCCGTCTTCCTCCTCGACCCCGCCGACGCCGCCCCCGGCACCATGCGGCACCTGCCGCGGACCGAGACCTCCGGGATGCGCGGGGCGCTGTTCTCCGGGCTGGAGTTCGACGGCCGTCCGCTGCCCGAGGACGCGCTCGTGGGCCGGCCCGGCGAGGGCGTCGCGCTCGCCCTGCGCACCTTCCAGGTCAACCGCAGCGTGATCTGCGGGGTCGTCACCGCGGCCGCCGACACCGTCCTGCACTCCGCTGTCCGGGCCGCGACCACCGGACGCAGCGGCCCGGTCGCCCGCCGCTGGCGCGCCCCGCTCACCGGGGTCTTCGCCGACTTGCTGGCCTGCGACAGCATGGCCACCGTCGCCCTGCGCGCACTGGGCCTGATGCCCGACCGGGCCCATGTGCCGGCCGCCGCCGTCAAGTACGTGGTGCCCGACCTGCTGCGGGAGAACCTGGAAGAGCTCGCCACCGTGCTGGGCGCCCGCGGCTACGACCACGGCAGCCCGGAGTACGGCGCCCTGAACAAGCTCGTGCGGGACCTGCCGGTCGCCGGGCTCGGCCACGCCGGCACAGCCGCCTGCCAGGCCGTGATCGTGCCGCAGCTGCGCACCCTCGCCGAGAGCGCCTGGTTCGCCGAGGACGAGCCGCCGCCCGAGCTGTTCCGCAGGGGCGCCGAACTCCCCCCGCTCGACTACCGGCTGCTGGGCATCGCCGGCGGCGGCGACTTCATGGCTGCCTCGCTCATCGGGTCGGCCGACCGGCTCGCTCCCGCCCGGGGCGTCGGCGGCCAGATCACCGCGCTCGCGGAGCTGGCCGAGGCGTTCGTCGCCGAACTGCGCGCGCTGCGCGAGACCTGCCGGCTGCTGCCGCCGTACGGCGTCTCCGCGCTCGGCGATCCCGCGGTGTGCGTGCTCAGCGACCGCTACAGCCTGATCGCCGCCGCCGCCGCGGTCCTCGGCGTCTGGGAGGGCCAGGACGGCTCCGACCCGTTCCTCGCCGACGCCGCGTGGGCGGTGCTGGCGCTGTCCAGGATCGGCGAGCGGCTCGGCATCCCGGTGCCCGCGCTGCCCGACGGCTGCGTCTCCCGCGTGCTGGACGAACTGATCCGCCGGTACCGGGCCGGCCTGAGCTGCGACCTGGACGCGACGCCGCTCGCCCGGTAGGGGCCGCACACCGAACAGGCAGGGGAGTGAGGGGACATGACGAACACGCGGGCCGGGGCGGCCCTGGCGTGCGTACCGTACGACGCCGGCCGCATCGGCGAGCCGGTCCACGTCAGCGGCCCGCAGGGGCCCTGGCACCGGGTGCGCGAGGACATGCGGACGCGGGGCAACGCCGTCGTCTGCACCACCTGGGGCGAATGGCTCACCAGCGCCGTCACCGACGCCTCGCTGCGCCAACTGCTCGGCCGGGACTGGACGCGCTACCGGCGCACCGCCGACCCCGTCGTGCGCTTCCGGTTCGTGGCGTCGCGCATGGCCACCAAGTTCACGGCCGCGGCGGCGCTCGGCACCGAGGCCGCCGAACTGGACCTGGCGTACAAGATCGGGGGACGGCCCTATCTGCGCGGGCTCGACCAGATCGACATCAGCCTCACCCACACCGACGACCTCATCGCCGTCGGCGTGAGCCGCAACGGGCGGATCGGCGTGGACGCCGAACCCGCCGGGCGGCGGATGCAGTTCGACCTGATGCAGACGCAGGTGTGCACGCCCGCCGAACGCGCCGACCTGCAACGGCTGCCGGAGGCCGAGCGGTCGGCCGGGCTGCTGCGGCTGTGGACGCTGAAGGAGGCGTACACCAAGGCCCTCGGGCAGGGGCTGCGGCTCGGCTTCTCCGAGTTCGGGTTCGACGCCGACGGCGCCGGGCTGCTGGCCCCGGACGGCACGCCCGCCGCCCGCGGCGAGTGGGCCTTCAGCACGCACCGGGTGCTCGGCCGCTACCTGATCAGTGTCGCCTGCCACGACGCCGGCCTGGACACCTCCGAGGACACGGCGCCGCGCACCATGCTCGACGAAGGCTTCATGGGTGCCGTCGCCGGCCTTCTCGCGGACCCCTCCGGCCGCTGAGCCCCGCCCGGGCTCGCACGCCGGCGGAGACGGCGTCCAGGACCGGTCGAGGGGCCGCGGCCCGGGCCCGGGCGCGCACTAGGGTGCCCGGGACGGTTCGGACCCCGCAGCGAGGAGGCCGTCGTGGCAGAGCCGGGTTTCCCGACGCGGGCACCCGTGCGGCGCACCGCCCTGCAGGTGCTGCCCGGAGGCGCACCCCACCGGCCCGCCCGCACGGACACCGGCCCGGTCCGCGTGTACGTGCTCGGCAGCGACCCGCTGGCCCGGGCCGGCATCGGCGTCCTCCTCGACGGCCGGCCCGCCCTGCGCGTGGTGGGCGACGGCGACGGCGCGGACCTCGACTCCGCGCGCCCGGACGTCGTGCTGTGTCACGGCACGGTGCCGGACGGCCCCGCCGCCCGCGGCTGCCCGCTGCTGGTCGTGGGCGGCACCGGCACGGCCCGTGACGGGGCCCGCGGCCACCTGCCCGCCACCGTCACCGCCGACCAGCTGGCCTCCGCGGTCGTGCTCGCCGCCGCCGGGTACAGCGTCGTACCGCAGCGGCGGCCCCGCCGCGAACCGGTGCGCGCCGTCTCCGACGCCGACCCGGCGACGCTCACCGAACGGGAACGGCAGGTGCTCGCGATGGTCGCGCGCGGGCTGTCCAACGCGGAGATCGCCGAGACGCTGACGCTGTCCGAGCACACCGTCAAGACGCACGTGCAGAACCTGCTGGGCAAACTGCGCCTGCGCAACCGCGTCCACGCGGTGATCTACGCCTTCGAGACGGGCCTGACCGCGCCCTGACCCGGCGGGGGCGTTTGAGGAGGGTTCGAAGGAGGCTCGATCCGCGCCGCGAAGACTGGCCGTACCTCACTTTCCGAGGACACGGACGGACGCGGAGGCCGAGAGCCATGACCGTCGAGCTGATGGACACCGCCACACTGCCCGGCCGGGAGTTCGCCGCCCTGTACGCGCAGGCGCAGCAGTTCTACACCCGCCAGATGCGGCTCCTCGACACGCACGACACCGAGCGCTGGGCGGGCACCTTCACCGAGGACGCCGTCCTCGAACTGCCCTCCCGGCCCGGCCCGGTGCCGGCCCGCGCCCAGCTCGCCCGCTACGTGCGCGCCGGGGCGGAACGCCAGCGGCGGGCCGGCGGCCGCCTGGACCACTGGGTCGGCAAGCTCGACGTGCGGCCCCGGGCCGACGGGTCGCTGCACACCCGCTGCTCGGCCCTGGCGTACGTCACCGCGCGCGACGGCGGTTCCCGGGTGCTGTCCGTGTGCGTCATGGAGGACGTCCTGGTCCGCACCGGCGGCGAGTGGCGCATCGCGCACCGCCGGGTGAGCCGCGACGACCTGGCCTGAACGGCCGTGCCGGCCTTGCCGCCCGAGGGCGGACCGGACGGATCGAGCGGCACGTCAGGGCCGTGTCAGGGGTTTGTGGAGGGCGGCGCGCATGCTGGTGCCAGCGCCTTCCGAGGAAGAGGAGGGGGCTTCGCCGGCGCGCGCCCCGGACTGCCGATGACCACCAGCCGCTTCGCACGTCTGCCACAGGGCGAGCCGATCGCCGTCGTCGTGGACCTCGGCCGCGGCCCGCTGCCCGTACTGGAGCTGCACGGGCCGGTCGAGACCGCCCGCGTCGAGGCCGCCCTCGACAGCATCGCCGCACGCCACCCGGACGCGCCCGCCTGGACCGCCGACCTCGTGAGCCGGGGGCCCGGCCGGCACACCCTGCGCCTGGTCGACGAGGCGGACGGCGAACGGGCCGAGTTCCCCCTCGGCGCACTCGCCGACCTGCTCACCCACCGAGGCCGCGGGCCCTTCGCCACCCGTCAGGTGGCCGCGACGCCGCTGCAGCGCGAACTCCTCGCCGGCGCCGACGCCCACCCCGGCCCGGGCCGCCAGGTCGAACAGGCCTCCTGGGACTGGTACGGGCCCCTCGACGTGGCCCGCTTCACGGCCGCCTGGCGGTCGGTGTCGGCCCACGAGTCCGTGCTGCGCACCGCCTTCGACGACCGGGCCGAACCGGGCCTGGTCGTCCACGAGGAGGCCGAGCCGGAGGTCGTACGGCTGCCGCACGGCAGCGCCGAGTGGGCGTCCGTCGTCGAGGCCGACCGGCGCCGCGGCATCGACCCGCGCCGCCCGGCCCCGCTGCGCGTCACCCTGCTCGGCGGCGGGCCGGCCCCGGACGCCGGGGCGCCGCCCGCCCGGGTGCTGATCACCTACCACCACGCGCTGCTCGACAGCTGGTCCGTGCGGCTCCTGGTGCACGCGTTCTACCGGGCCTACCTCGCCGGCGGGCGACTGCCGGGCGGGGAACGACGGCCCGACATGGGCGACTACGCCGCCTGGCTCGCCGCCCAGGACACCACGGCCGCCGAGGACTTCTTCAGCCGCGCCGACACCGGCGACGCGGTGTCCGTACCGCCGCTGTTCGCGGGCACCGGACACCGCGCCGAGGGCCGCTCCCGGCTGCGCCTGACCGAGGAGGAGACCGCGCGGCTCACTCACTGGGCCGCCGTCTGGGGCGGCAGCGAGTCCACCGCCCTGCAGGCCGTGTGGGCGCTGCTGCTGTACCGCGCCGGCCGGGCCGAAGGGCCCTCGCGGGTGCGCTTCGCCACCACGGCCACGGGCCGCGGCATCCTCTTCGAAGGGGTGGAGCGGACCCCCGGGGCGCTGGCCGGGCCGCTGCCGCGGTCCGTGCTCGTCGACCCGGACGCCACGGTGCCCCGGCTCATCGCCGCCCTGCGCGACCGCTGCCTGGACCAGGCCGCCCACGAATGGGTGACGGCGGGCCAGGTCCAGGCCTGGTCCCGCCGTCCGCACCCGCCCGCCGACACCCTGCTCACCTTCGAGGCGCCGCCGCGCGCCCTGACCGGGCTGGAGGCCGAACTCGCCGCCTGTGGCATCGCGGTGGAGCCGCCGCAGACCCTCGGTGCCTGCACCGCCTTTCCGGTCACGCTGATCGCCCACCACGACGTGGCGGGCCGCCTCACGCTCACCGCCTCCCACGACCAGGCGCGGCTGGCGGAGATCACCGACCTGCTCGCGCACGCCGCGCTGCTGCTGCGCGAACTCCCGCGCGGCGCCGGGCCGGACACCACCGTCGGCGAGGTCCTCGCCCTGCTGTCCGGCCTGGGCACCGCCGCCGCGTCCGCGCCGACCGGTCCCGGGGAGACCGGCGCCCCGCCGACCGTGCTGCGCCGGCCCGCCCGCGCGGACGCCGGCACCGTCGGCCTGCTGCAGGCGCCGGGCGTCTCCCGCGCCTTCTACGACCGGCTCGCCGCCGCCTACCCGGGCCCGGAGGAACTCCTTCTGCTCGACGCCGTCCCCGTGGGCGGACCCCGGGTCGAGGCCGCGGCACGCGCCGTGTACGACGTGCTCGGCTCCCGGCTGCGGCCGGGCGGCGGGCCGTCCCTCGCCGCGTTCTCCGGCGACGGCGTCGCCGCGTGCGCCGTGGCCCGGCTCGCCGCGGCGGACGGTCACCGGGCGCTCGCCGTCGTCCTGGACGCGGCCGGCACCGAACCCGACGACCTGGCCCGCACGCTCGCGTCGGCCGTCGCCCGCCGCTCCTGACCCGCACCCGTCGCACCCCGCACCCATCGCACCCCGACCACGAGCACCAGGGAAGTACCGGAACCGAGCACAGCCGGACGCCGAGGAGGCAGCCATGCCGGACCCCGAAACGCACACGGCGGCACACCCGGGCACCAAGGACGAGTTCGCCTCCCGGGCGAGAGCGGAGGCGCTGGCGATGACCGGCCAGGACACCGGCCAGGCCCACCGCCCGGCGGGCGAACTGGTGGCCGCCGCGCTGAAGGCGCACCGCACGCTGGTGCGGGGGCTCGGACGGAGCGTGCCGCTGACGGCCCTCGGGCCGGACGCCGGCGTGCGCGGCCTCACCGCGTTCCTCGCGGTGTACGCCGCCCGGCACCCGGCGCCCGGGGACGGCCCGTCAGAACAGGCCGGTGAACGCGGCGAAGACGTCGTCGAGTTCGTGAGTGTGCACGGTCAGCGCCTCGGGCGTGAGGGCCGCCGCGTCGAGGACCGCGAGGACGCCCCGCAGGGTCTCCGCACCGGCGTCGCCGGGGATCTCCAAGGTGAGCGTCTCCGGATCGCTGCGCGCCTCACCGAGGCCCGGGCCTGACCCGGCGACGAAGGCGGCACCGGCCCGTTCGAGGTCGAGCGCGTCGGCGAACCGCATGCGGATGAGAGCGTCGGGCGGAGCGTTCACGGGAGACTCCTTCGGTCGGGGGCACGGCCGGGGGCCGGGCCGGGGGATGGCCGGAGCCCCGGCGCTGCGGTCACAGCACCGGGGCCCCCGCACCGCGGTGTCGCCCGCCTCACGCGACCGAGGACGCTTCCTCCAGGGGCCGGCTGCGCCCCAGTTCCCGCTCGGCGCGCCGCAGCACGATCGAGTCGGCGATCTCCCCGCTGCGCACCGCGATGTTCGACAGCAGCGCCGACGACAGGCCGTGGGTGTGCTCGGTCCCGCCCTGCAGATAGACACCGCAGGCCAGTCCCGAGGAGGGGACGAGGCGGTAGTCGCGCTCCACCCGGTGCCTGCCGGTCGCGTCGCGCAGGAAGTGCCGGTCGAAGTCGCCGAGCAGGTGGGCCGGGTCCAGGCCGTCGTAGCCGCTGGCGAACACCAGCGCGTCGACGGCGAGTTCCTCCGTCCGCTCGTCGAGCACCGAGCGCAGCGTCACCTGCGTCTCGTTCTCGACGCGCTTGACCTCCGACACCCGGGTGAGGTTGCGGAAGTGCAGCCGCTGGACGCCGCGCACCTGCTCGTCGTACACCCGCTGGTACAGGGCCCGGATGACGTCGGCGTCGACCACCGAGTAGTTGGTGTTGCGGTGGTAGCGCCAGAACGCGTCCCGCCCCTGCTCGGTGCCGAAGTAGTACTCGTCCACCGCGCCGGGGTCGAAGACCTGGTTGGCGAAGGGGGTGTCGTCGGCGACGGAGTAGCCGTACGACGGGATGACCGCGCTGACCTCGGCGTGCGGCAGCGAGTCGTAGAGGAACCGGGTGATCTCGGCCGCGCTCTGGCCGGCGCCGACCACCGCCACGCTCCGCAGGTCCGCCGGGTCCTGCTCGCGGAACCTGCCGAGGAACTCCGAGCTGTGCCAGACCCGGTCGTCGGCCGTCACGCCCTCCGGCAGGCGCGGCACCAGGCCCGTGGAGACGACCACGTTGCGCGCGGTGACCGTGCTGGTCGCGCCGTCGCCGGTGCGCACCTCGATCTCCAGCAGCTCGGGCGTTCCCGAGCCGTCGGCGACGGGCCGGATCGAGGTGACCTCGGTGCCGTAGGTGACCCGGTCGCGGAATGCGGTGGCCGCCCACTCCAGGTACTGGTGGAATTCCTGGCGGGTCGGGAAGAAGTCCTGGTTGTTCACGAACTGCACGAGCCGGTTCTGGGCGTGCAGATAGGAGACGAAGCTGAACCGGGACATCGGGTTCCGGAAGGTCGCCAGGTCCTTGAGGAACGAAATCTGCATCGTCGTCGACGGCAGCAGCATGTTCCGATGCCAGCCGAATGTGGACTGGCGCTCGAAGAAATGGGATCTGACCGGCTGTTGCGGAGCGATCGCCCCATGCTCCTCCAGGGCGATCGCGAGCGACAGGTTGGACGGGCCGAACCCGATGCCGACCAGGTCGTAGATCTCTTGGTCACGCCTACCCGTTATGCCCATAGAAAACTCTCCCGATTGCGTCTGGAAAACTCGGCCGGTGGCCCGAGAGATCGTTCTGCAGTGTCACCCGGAGAGCATCTCAAAGGCAACTAGAAGATGGCCTGAAGAACGTTCGAGAGCTTCTCCGGAGGTGCTTGGCATTCGAAAGCGTTGTCCTGCCGGCGGGACATGGATATGGTCGGCGCGGATTCTCGAAATCGTACGGAAGAAGCCTTTACGAAAGGGGCTCCGGATGTTCGTTCCCGACTTCTACCGCGAACCGGGCAGCTCGTGGATGGTGGACCTGCTCCGTGAAAATCCGCTGGCGCTCGCCGTGTCCAACGGCACCTTTGAGGACGGTCCCTTCGCCACGCACCTGCCCGTCATCTTCGACCCCGAGACATCGGGCGCCTGGTCCGGCGACCTGCCGGGTGCCACGCTGCTGGGGCACATGAACCGGGCCAACCCGCACTGGGCGGCGCTGGAGAGCGGCTCAGTCCTGCTGCTGACCTTCACCGGCCCGCACTCCTATGTCTCGCCCACGGTGTACGGGACGACCCCGGCGGCCCCGACCTGGAACTTCACCGCGGTGCACGTCCGCGGCGTGGTGGAGAAGATCGAGTCGATCGAGGAGACGCTGGGCGTGGTGCAGGACACCGTGCGCGCCTTCGAGGGAATGTTCGGCGACGGCTGGGACATGACCGAGTCGCTCGGCTACTTCCGCAAGATCGCGCCCGCCGTGGGGGCCTTCCGGTTCACGGTGACCGGGGCCGAGGGCATGTACAAGCTCAGCCAGGAGCAGCCGGGCGAGGTGCGCGAGCGGGTGCGGGAGTCGTTCGGGCAGAGCGGATGCACGTACAAGCGCCAGACCGCCGAGCTGATGAGCCGGCTGCCGTGACGCGCCGCGGGCGCCGGGCGCCCGGCGCTCACGCGCCGACGGCCACGGGCCGGGTCCGCCCGGCGAGCCCCTCGGCGGCGGCGCCCGTGGCCGGCGCGGGCAGGACCTTGAGGCCCGCCGGCCCGGGAAGCTCCGCGCGCTCCTCGCGAGGGCCGAGGTCCTGAAGCGCGCTCGCGGCGGCGCTGTCCAGCGTGGCCGTCACCCACTGCTCGAAGTCGACGCCGAGCTGCTCCGCGGCTCTGTGCCACTGCTGAAGACGGCTGCCGCGCACCTCCAGGCGGCCGATCGGCTCGGCGGGCGCGCACGGCTGCTGCGCGCCGCGGCGCTCGGCGCGGACGGCACCGCGCAGCTGCTTGGTGGTCCACTGCCCCTGCTCGGCGCGGTCCAGCCACCGGTCCTGCTCCTCGACCGTCATGGAGGCCAGCTCGGCGTGGTGCTGGAAGCTCAGCGCGGCCCGGCGCCTGCTGAGGTCGAAACGCCGGGAGACCCAGGCGTAGTTGCGCAGGGTCTGGTACGACAGGCCGGCGGCGCGGATGCCGCGCTGGTACCGGTCGGTGTAGTGGTCCTTGCCGTAGACGAGCCAGTCGCCCAGCCACCAGGACGACGAGTCGAGGACGTCGGCGAGCTGCCGTCCCGCCCGTTCCCACTCCTCGTAGGCCATCCGGGCCGGCATCTGCAGGCCCACCTTGGTCGTCAGCACCTGGCCCCGGCGCGGCCCGGCCACCGCGGTACGCGGCTGCCGGGGCGGGAGAGCCGTTGCCGAGCCGCCGTGCGGCTGTGCGGTCTGACCGGCCTGACGCGCCATCATGCCTCCAGGAGAAAGGTGCACTCGACTGGCCAGAATTCTCGCCCGGCGGGCTGGAGCGGCACTCGAACGGTTGCACGCCGAACGTCTCTGTGGCATGGCGGGCCCCTACGGGCCGTCCCCCGGCCGGCCACCGGCCCCGGAACGCTGTCCCGTCGGCGGGACGCAGACGCGCCGAGCACGGCCCGGGCGTGCGGGACCGTGCTCGGCGCGCAGCGGCGTCCGGCCGGTTTCAAGCCGTCGTCAGCGCCTCCTCGAGGGTCTCGGACAGCGCGGCCCGGAAGCCGTCGACGAAGGTGTCCACCTCGCCGTCGGTCACGGTCAGCGGCGGGGCGAGCCGGATGACGTCCGGCGCCACCGCGTTCACCAGCAGGCCCCGGTCCTGCGCCGCCCGCTGCACCCGCGCCGCCACCTCGCCGTCGAGCACGACGCCCAGCAGCAGACCGGCGCCGCGGATCTCGCGCACCAACGGGTGGTCCGGCGCCCGCAGACCCCGCCGCAGCCGCTCGCCCGCGCGGGTCACGGCGTCGAGGAGACCCTCCTCCTCGACGGTGTCCAGGACGGCCAGGGCCGCCGCGCACACCACGGGGTTGCCGCTGAAGGTGGAGCCGTGCGTGCCGGGCGTGAGCAGCGTCGCCGCCGTGCCGAAGGCGAGCGTCGCGCCGATCGGCAGGCCGCCGCCCAGGCCCTTGGCGAGGGTGACGACATCCGCCTCGACGCCCTCGGCCTCGGCCGCGAACCAGCGCCCCGTGCGCCCGATGCCGGTCTGGATCTCGTCCAGCACGAGCAGGGTGCCGGTCGCCGCGGTGATCTCGCGGGCGGCCCGCAGATAGCCGGGCGGCGGCACGATCACGCCGTTCTCCCCCTGGACGGGCTCCAGCACCACCAGCGCGGTGCGCTCGGTGACGGCGGCACGCAGCGCCCCGGCGTCGCCGTACGGCACGTGCGTGACGTCGCCCGGCAGCGGCCGGAAGGGCTGCTGCTTGGCGGACTGGCCGGTGAGGGCCAGGGCGCCCATGGTGCGGCCGTGGAAGCCGCCGGTGGCCGCGACCATGTGCGGGCGTCCGGTCAGCCGGCCGATCTTGAAGGCGGCCTCGTTGGCCTCGGCGCCCGAGTTGGAGAAGTACACCCGCCCCTCGCGCCCGGCCAGCCGCAGCAGGCGTTCGGCCAGGCGCACGGTCGGTTCGGCGAGGAACAGGTTCGACACGTGCCCGAGCGAGGCGATCTGCTCACCGACGGCCCGGACGACCGCGGGGTGCGCGTGGCCGAGCGCGTTGACCGCGATGCCGCCGACGAAGTCGAGGTACGCGACGCCCTCCGCGTCCCACACCCGGGTGCCCTGTCCGCGCACCAGCGGCAGCCGGGGGGTGCCGAAGTTGTCCATCAGGGCGCCCTGCCAGCGGCGGGTCAGCGCCGCGTTGGCCCCGGCGGGGTCCGCGCCGCCGCTCATGCCGTCGCCCTCTCGGCACCGGCACCGGCGCCGATGCCGGCGTCGGCGTCCGGCACGACGACCGTGCCGGTGCCCTCGTCGGTGAACAGCTGCAGCAGCAGCGAGTGCTTGACCCGGCCGTCGACGACGCGGGCGCTGTGCACCCCGTTGTTCACGGCGTGCAGGCAGCCCTCCATCTTCGGGACCATCCCGGAGGCCAGGCCGGGCAGCAGCTTGGCCAGTTCGCCGGCGGTCAGGCGGGGGATCACCTCGTCGCTGTGCGGCCAGTTCCGGTACAGGCCCTCGACGTCGGTCAGGATCAGCAGCATCTCGGCGCCGAGCGCGGCGGCGACGGCCGCGGCGGCGGTGTCGGCGTTGACGTTGAACACCCCGCCCTCGGCGGCGTCCTTGTCGTCCTCGGGCCGGGCGATGGAGGAGATGACGGGGATGCGCCCGTTGTCGATGAGGTCCCGCACGATCCCGGCGTCGACCCGGGTGACCTCGCCGACGCGGCCGATGTCGACGGGCGTGCCGTCCTTGTGCGCGTAGCGCTTGACGGCGGTCATCAGGCGGGCGTCCTCGCCCGTGAGGCCCACCGCGTGCGCACCGTGCACGTTGAGCAGCCCGACCAGTTCGCGCTGCACCTGCCCGGCGAGCACCATGCGGACGACGTCCATGGCCTCGTCGGTGGTGACCCGCAGCCCGTTCTCGAACCGGGACTCCAGGCCCAGGCGGTCGAGCTGCGCGTTGATCTGCGGGCCGCCGCCGTGCACCACGACCGGATGCAGCCCCGCGTGCCGCAGATACAGCACGTCCATGGCGAAGGCCGTCTTCAGGTCGTCGTCGACCATGGCGTTGCCGCCGAACTTGATGACGACCGTCTTGCCGTGGTGGCGCGCCATCCAGGGCAGCGCCCCGACGAAGGAGTGGACCGGCGAGGGAGACGGTGAGGCGCTCATGAGGAGTACTCGCTGTTCTCGTGGACGTAGTCGGCGGTGAGGTCGTTGGTCCAGATGACGGCGGAGTCCGTGCCGGCGGCGAGGTCCACGGTGATGCGGACCGCGCGGCCCGACATGTCGACCAGCGCGCGGTCCTCGCCGACGCCGCCGTTCTTGCAGACCCACACGTCGTTGATGGCGACGCTCAGCCGGTCCGGATCGAAGGCGGCGGAGGTGGTGCCGACGGCGGACAGGACGCGGCCCCAGTTGGGGTCCTCACCGTGCACGGCGCACTTGAGGAGGTTGTTGCGGGCGACGGAGCGGCCCGCCTCGACGGCGTCGTCCTCGCCGGCGGCGCCCACGACCTCGATGCGGATCTCCTTGCTCGCGCCCTCGGCGTCGCCGACGAGCTGAGCGGCCAGATCGGCGCACACGCTCCGCACGGCCTGCGCGAACACCTCGTACCCCGGGGTGGTTCCGGAGGCGCCGGACGCCAGCAGCAGCACGGTGTCGTTGGTGGACATGCAGCCGTCGGAGTCGACCCGGTCGAAGGTGACCCGGGTGGCCTCCCGCAGCGCCCGGTCCAGCGCCTCGGACTCCACGTCGGCGTCGGTGGTGATCACCACCAGCATGGTGGCCAGGCCCGGGGCGAGCATCCCGGCGCCCTTGGCCATGCCGCCCACCGTCCAGCCGTCCCGGGTGACGGCGGCCGTCTTGTGCACGGTGTCGGTGGTCATGACGGCGCAGGCCGCGTCCTCGCCCCCCGACACCGACAGCCGGAGCACGGCCTCGTCGATGCCGGGCAGCAGCCGGTCCATGGGCAGCGGTACGCCGATGAGGCCGGTGGAGCAGACCGCCACGTCGGCGGCGTCCAGCCCGAGGCGCTCGGCGGCCCGTTCGGCGGTGGCGCACGTGTCCTGGAAGCCCTGCGGTCCCGTGCAGGCGTTGGCGCCGCCGGAGTTGAGCACGACCGCGCGCAGCGAGCCGTCCGCGAGGACCTGCCGCGACCACTGGACGGGCGCGGCCTGCACCCGGTTGGAGGTGAACACGCCCGCCGCCGCGCGGCGCGGGCCGGTGTTGACGACGAGGGCCAGGTCCCGGTCGCCGTTCTGCTTGATGCCGGCGGCGAGGCCCGCCGCCGTGAAGCCTCGTGCTGCTGTGACGCTCACGGTGCGACTCCGATCGTCGAGAGCCCCAGGTGCTCGGGGAGGCCCAGGGCGATGTTCATGCTCTGCACGGCCCCGCCCGCGGTGCCCTTGGTGAGGTTGTCGATGGCGCTGATCGCGATGATCCGCCCGAGAGCCGGGTCGAGAGCCACCTGGATCTGCGCGGTGTTCGATCCGTACACGGCCGCGGTGCTCGGCCACTGCCCCTCGGGCAGCAGCCGCGCGAACGGCTCGTCGGCCAGCGCCTTCTCGTACGCGGCCCGCACGTCGTCCGCACCGACCCCGGGCCGCGCCGCGGCGGAGCAGGTGGCGAGGATGCCGCGCGGCATGGGAGCCAGGGTCGGCGTGAAGGAGACGGCGACCCGGCGGCCCGCCACGGCGCCGAGGTGCTGCGCCATCTCGGGTGTGTGCCGGTGGCCGCCGCCCACGCCGTACGGCCGCATGGAGCCCATGACCTCGCTGCCCAGCAGGTCCGCCTTCGGCGTCTTCCCGGCGCCGGACGTGCCGGACGCCGCGACGACCACCGCCTCGGGCTCGGCCAGCCTGCCCGCGTACGCCGGGAACAGCGCCAGCAGCACCGCGGTCGGGTAGCAGCCCGGCACCGCGACGCGCCGGGAGCCGGCCAGCGCGGCGCGGGCGCCGGGCAGTTCGGGCAGGCCGTAGGGCCAGGTGCCCGCGTGCGGGGTGCCGTAGAAGGTCTCCCAGTCGGCCGCGTCCGCCAGACGGAAGTCCGCGCCGCAGTCGATGACGAGGGTCTCGTCGCCGAGTTGCTCCGCGACCGCCGCCGACCGGCCGTGCGGCAGGGCCAGGAAGACCACGTCGTGCCCGGCGAGGGCGTCGGCGGTGGTGGGCAGCACCTCCCGCCCGGCCAGCGGGGCCAGGTGCGGCTGCAGCGTGCCGAGCCGCCGGCCCGCGCTGGACTGGCCGGTCAGCGCACCGATCTCCACGCCGGGATGGGCCAGAAGCAGGCGCAGGAGCTCGCCTCCCGCATAGCCGCTGGCTCCGGCGACGGCTGCTCGCACTGTCATGAGACCTCCTGGGGGACAGGCATCGTTCTCACACGTCGTGAGGGTGGTGTCGCGGCGTCAGCCGGACGTCGTGTCGCAGAACTCGGCGTTCAGGGTGGGCAGGAGCTGGGAGACCTCCCAGTCGCCGTTGTAGTTGAACGTGAACTGGTGGCGGCCGTCCTCGGTGGTGGCGACGAACGTGAGTGAGCCGACGGTGCCTCCGTCGTGGTACCAGAGGGCCTTGCCGCAGCTCATCTCGAGCCGCTCGATGCCGAGCCCGTAGGACGAGATCGGCAGGTCGGGGTTGACGACGGTCGTCTTCAGTTCCGCGAGCTGCCGCGGCGCCAGCAGCTTGCCGCGCATCAGCGCCTGGTAGAAGCGGTTCAGGTCGCCGGTGCTGGAGATGATGTCGCCGTCGCCCCAGACCTGGGAGCCGTGGAACTCGGTGACGTCGTCGATCCGGTCCGGCTGCGTGTCGAAGAAGAGCTTGGAGTACCCGCGCCCGCTCGGCCGGGGCAGGCCGGTGCTCGCGCCGGGGTGGGACGTCGCCCGCAGCCCCAGCGGTTCGATGATGCGCTTGCGCACCTCGTTCTCGTACGAGGTGCCGCCGGCCTTCTCCACGATCAGCGCGGCCAGGAGGTCGTTGGTGTGGGAGAAGGCGTGCCGGGCGCCGGGCGCGAACTGCGGCGGGTGGGAGAGGGCCACCTCCAGGCGTGGCCCGGGCGTCAGGGTGTCGTAGCGGTGCTTCAGGAAGCCGTCGCCCAGGACGTACTTCTGGTAGTAGGCCGGCTCGGCGAGGTAGTCGAACAGGCCGCTGGTGTGGTTGAGGAGCTGCCGTACGGTGATCGCGCGCCCGTCGTTGCCGTTGCCCGTGACCACGCCGGGCAGGTGGCGCTCGACGGTGTCGTCCAGCGACAGCTTCTTCTCCGCCGCCATCTGCAGCAGGACCGTCGCCACGAAGGTGTTGGTGATGCTGCCGACGCGGAACCGGTCGCCCGCGCCGCGCGCCGCGCCCGTGCGCAGGTCGCCCACGCCCACCGCCGTCCGCCAGACCCCGTCGGCGTCCCGCGCCTCGGCGGCGACACCGGGGACCCCGGCCTCGACGGCCGCCTCGATGGCCTGCCGGGTCGCCTCGTGGCCGGCCGCCGGGGCTCCCGCGTCCTGCGCCGCCCCGGCGGGGCCCGTCAGGGCCGTGGCCGTGATCAGGACGGCTGCCAGACCGGCCAGGCCGGCTCTCGGCCTCATCCGTATCGTCATTTCCCCGCTCCCCGTTGCTGTGCATGGTCTGTCATTGGCTGACGCCGTAACTGTGCGGTCCGTCGGCGGCACCGTAGGCCGCCCGTGTCGGGCGCGGGTGGACGTACGCTCGGGCGCACGTGGGGCCGGCGGGCGCCGCCCTGCGCGACGTGCCCTATCCGGCGCCGACCCGCTCCACCGGCGAGCTGCCCGCGGTCAGCTCGGCGAAGCGGTGCAACAGGTGGTGCTGCTCCAGCTGGAGCTGTTCGATGCGGCGGTGCAGGCGGGTGATCTCCTCGTACAGGGGCAGCATCTCGGCGACGGCCGCCGGGCCGGCCGCCGCGTCCGCCGCCACGGGTGGCCCGCCGGCCGGAACGGGCCGCGTCGACGCGGTGAGGGACGGGTCGTGGCGCAGGATCGCCTGCCGCAGGCCGCGCAGCGCGGGGCCCGGCTCGACGCCGAGTTCGCGCACCATGCGGCCGCGCGCCCGCTCGTACACGCCCAGTGCCTCCGCCTGCCGGCCGCAGCGGTAGAAGGCGACCATCAACAGGTCGTAGAACCGCTCCCGCAGGGGGTGATCGGTGGTCAGCTCCACCAGCTCACCGGTGATCTCACCGTGGCGCCCGGTGCGCAGACAGGCGTCGTACATCGACTCCAGGGCCACCAGACGGTGTTCCTCCAGCTGGGCCGCCCGGCCCGCGCAGATGTCGCCGAGCACGCCGCCCTCCAGGGCCGGGCCGCGCCACAGCGACAGCGCCCGGCGCAGCAGCTCGCCGGCCCGCCCCGGGTCCTGGTGCAGCAGCCGGCGGCCCTGGTCGGCCAGGTGCTGGAAGCGCGCGGCGTCCGTGTCGACGCCGGTGCGCCCGAGGGCGTAGCCGCGCGCGGTGGTCACCAGCCACGAGTGCTCCGCGGGCGCGGCGGAGCCCCGGCCGGCGGGGCCGGACAGCAGGCGGCGCAGCCGGGCCACGTGGACGTGCAGCGCGTTGGCGGCGTCGGCGGGCGGTTGTTCGCCCCACAGTTCGTCGATGAGCCGGTGCGCCGAGACGTGCTGCCCGGCCATCACCACCAGCGTGGCCAGCAGCGCGCGCTGCTTGGCACCCGTGGGCAGGATCCGCAGGCCCGTCTGCTCGTCCCAGACGTCCACGACACCGAGGATGCGGAACTGCATGCTTTCCTCCCACGTCGGCCAGGGGGTCAGGCGGACCGCGCCGCGCCCGCCGCGTCGAGGGCCGTGGTCGCGTCCCGTTCGATCTGCCGCAGCAGCGGCCCGGGGTCGTCCTGGAAGTGGAAGTGGCCGCCGTCGAAGACCCGCAGGCCCAGGAAGCGCTCGGTGTGCTCCGCCCAGCCGGTCATCCGCGGCGGCGGGGCGGAGTGGTCCTCGCGGCCCGCGTACGCGGACAGCGCCACGGGCAGCGGAGCGGCGCCGGGCACCGGGCGCCAGGTGTCCACCAGCCGCAGGTCGGCCCGGATGATCGGGTCGAACAGCGCCCACAGCTCGGGGTCGGCGAAGATCGCGTCGGGCGTGCCGCCGAGCAGTCGCAGGCGCGTGCGCAGTTCCTCGTCGGACGGCTCGCGGTAGGCGGCGACCGGCCGTTCGGGCTGCGGCGCCGTACGCGCGGAGAGGCCGAGCCACACCGGCAGCGGCAGGCCCCGGTCGACGATCCGCCGGGTCATCTCGTACGTCACGAGGGCGCCCATGCTGTGCCCGAACAGGGCGTAGGGGCCCGTCAGATGGGGCTCGATGCCGCGCAGCAGGTGGTCGGCGAGAGCGCCGGCGTCCGGGATCTGCGGCTGGTCGAGCAGCAGGCCGTGGCCCGGGGCATCGAGCAGCCGCACGTCCCAGGTGTCCGGGAGAGCGGCCGGCCAGGTGCGGTACAGCAGGTGCGAACCCCCCGCGTGGTGCATGACGAACAGGCGCAGGGCGGGTCGGGTGCTGTCCATCGCTCTCCCTCGGCTCGGGCCACGCGTCCTCGCACCCTAGGGCGCGGGGCGCGGCCGGCGGGGCGCGGGCACCGGGCGTCCCCGACCGCGGCTGCGGCGGTTCTCGAGCGGTCCTCCGGCGGCGCGGCGCGGACCTGCGGCGGCGCACCCGGGACGCCGCGCCGCCTCCAGCGGATGTCGAGCGGATCTCGAACCGGCCCCGCCACGGTGAGCGGGTCGGCAACCGGCAAGACGGGACGCCAAGCCCGTACGACGGTCGCGGCCCCGCCCACAAGGCCCCGGGCCACGCGCCACCGCTCGAACCGGGGCGGGCCCGCGCGTACGGGCTGAGCGGCTGCCCCGCGTTCCCATCCCGGAACGCGGGGCAGCCGCTGTCGTCTTCCGGCCGCCTGCGCGGGCCGCCCGTGTGGGAAAAGGGCGGCATGCTGGCACAGGAGCCCGGCGAAGTACAGGCGATCCGGGCGGCTGCGGCCCCGGTCGGACGGCCTGTCGCCGAGGGCCCGTCCGGCCTTGAAGCGCCGATGGCCGAGTCCCTACGGTGACGTGGCAACGCCGGGGCCGCCCCCGATGTCCGATGTCCCGTCGACCGGACAGCCGAGTGTCCCGTCGACCGGACACGCCGGCCGGCGGCCCCCTGCCCGGTGCCGTCCCGCACCGGTCCGGCGACATCCCATCCCGAGTCACACCATGACGGTTAAGG
The DNA here is from genome assembly GCF_040638895.1 of Streptomyces sp. NPDC024017. NCBI lineage: Bacteria > Bacillati > Actinomycetota > Actinomycetes > Kitasatosporales > Streptomycetaceae > Streptomyces > Streptomyces sp. NPDC024017. The sequence continues at coordinate 42,349 of NZ_JBEZYZ010000019.1, forward strand.
ACGGTGCCCAGGTGAGCACGAACCCCTTCGACGACGAGAACGGCCGCTTCAACGTCGTGGTCAACGACGAGGAGCAGCACTCCCTGTGGCCGGCGTTCGCCGAGGTGCCCGCCGGCTGGCGGGTCGTCTTCGGCGAGGCGGCCAGGTCCGAGTGCCTGGAGTACGTCGAGCAGAACTGGACCGACCTGCGCCCCAAGAGCCTGCGGGAGGCCATGGCGGCGGACTGACGCCGCGGCGCGGGCCCGCACGTTCCAGGCAAGCACTCTGAGTGGGGAGATGAAGGTTGTGAGGGGCGCTGTGAAAACCGCGAGCGCGGGGCCTGCGGCAGGCGGCGGTGAGCCCGCGCAGCGCGATGTGGTCCTGTCCTTCGTGGGGTCCCAGGCCACGGTGCGGAAGTCGGGAATGGTCTTCCCGGAGAACCTGCCGGAGCGGTCCTGGGAGCGGATCGGCAGCAATCTGCGCGAGTTGGTGAACTCCTCCGCGTGGTGGCTCGCCGACTGGCTGATCTACGGGGAGACCACCTACGGCTGGCGGCGGTACAAGGAGGCCATCGAGCGGACCGGGCTGGACTACCAGACCCTGCGCAACTACGCGTGGGTGGCCCGGCGGTTCGAGCACCACCGCAGGCGCGACGGCCTCAGCTTCGCCCACCACGCCGAGGTGACCCGCCTGTCGCCGCCGGAGCAGGACTACTGGCTGCGCAAGGCCGAACAGCAGAAGTGGTCGCGCAACGAGCTGCGCCGGGCGGTCCGCGCCAGCCTGGCCGTGCAGAGCGACACCGCCGAGGTCCCCGCGGGCGGCGCCGACGAGCAGCGGGAGGTGCCGCGGCTGGCCGAGTCGGCCGCCGAGAAGCGGCGGCAGAAGGTCACCACGCTCACCATCGAGCTGTCCGCGGACCAGCTCGAGCACTACTCGAAGGCGGCTGCCGCGCACGGCATGCCCGTCGACAAGTGGGTGGCCCGGATGCTCGAGACCGCCGATCTCCCCGCCGCCGAACGGCGCACCGCCTAGCGGCGTCCCGCCCGGCGCCCCGCGCCCGGCGGCCCGCCCCACCGGACACCTCTCACATCGGAGCCAGTTGATGATCCTTCAGGGAAAGCGGGTCGCCCTGCCCTCCGCGCCCGTCGTCCACAAGCAGTTCGAGTCGCACGTGGCGGCCACCCCCGACGCCGTCGCCGTCGTCCACGCCGGCCGGCAGCTGACGTACGCGGAGCTGGACGCGAAGGCGAACCGTTTCGCGCACTTTCTCCTCGCCCGCGGACACGGCCGGGGCGCGAAGGTCGGCGTCTGCCTCGACTACTCGCCCGACATGCTCGTCGCCATCCTCGGCACGCTGAAGGCGGGCGCGGCCTACGTGCCGTTCGACCCCGCCTACCCGGCGGCGCGCCTGCAGTTGCTGCTGGGCCAGGTCCCCGGCCTCGCCCTGATCGCGGTCTCCCCGGCGACCGCCCGGATGGTCGAGTCGGCGGGCGTCGAGACCGTCGACCTGGAACAGCTCGCCGGCCACCTGGCGGACCTGCCGGCCACCGCGCCCGACACCGACGTCACCGGGGACGACGTGTGCTACGCCGTCTTCACCTCCGGGTCGACCGGGACGCCGAAGCTGACGGCGGTGCGGCACGAGGGCTGGTTCAACCTCATGAACTGGCTGAAGATCGAGTACGGCCTGCACAGCGGCTCGCACAACCTGGTCGTCAGCGCCTTCGGCTTCGACCTCTCCCAGCGCGCCCTGATGACGCCGCTGTTCTGCGGCGCCACCCAGTACCTCCTGGCCAGCCGCAACTTCGACGCCATGATGGCCTACCGCGTCCTGACCGAGCACGACATCCGCGTGGTGCACTGCGCCTCCAGCACCCTGTACGTGCTCGTGGACTGGGAGACCGCCCGCGGCGGCGACGCCCTCACCCGGCTCGACTACGTCCTGTTCGGCGGCGAAGCGCTCAAGGCCGAACGGCTCACCGACTGGGCGCGGCGCGAGGGCAACACCTGCACCCTCCTGCACCAGTACGGCGTCGCCGAGTGCACGGACGTCGCGACCTCCTACGACCTCGCCGGCCACCGCCCCGGGGAGCAGGACGTCCCGCCCGTCGGCCGGCCCGCCTACAACACCGACATCCACCTCCTCGACGAGGACCTGCGCCACGTCGCGCCGGGCGAGCAGGGCGAGATCTGCATCGCCGGCGCCGGCGTCGGCGCGGGCTACCTCAACGCGGGCCCCGAGAACCGGAAGTTCACCACCGTCGAGGCCGGCGGCGAACAGGTCGGGATCTACCGCACGGGCGACCGCGGCTATGTGACCGAGGCCGGCGACCTCGTCGTCCTCGGCCGGATCGACGCCCAGGTCAAGGTGCGCGGCATGCGCATCGACCCCACCGACATCGAGCGCGCCCTCGCCCGGCTGGACGGCGTCCGGGAGGCCGCCGTGGTGGTCACCCCCACCGACGCCGGCGACGCCGAGCTGACCGCGTTCCTCGTCCCCGCCGGGGACGACCTCGACACGGACGACGTGCGCGCCCGTCTGCTGCGGACGCTGCCGCGGAACATGGTGCCCGCCCGCTTCCTGACCATCGCCCGGCTCCCGCTCAGCCCGCACGGAAAGGTCGACCGCGCGGCGCTGGCCGATGCCCGCCGCGAGCAGTACGCCGGCAGCGGCACGGCGGCCTGACCGGCGACCGGCGACGACAACCGAGAGGACAGCGATGATTGCCGACCGCGTGCGTGCCATCTGGTGCCGGGAGTTCCAGCGCGACGACATCTCCGTCGACGACGACTTCTTCGCCCTGGGCGGCCAGTCCCTGGTCATGGTGAGGATCCAGGGCGCCTACATCGAGGAACTGGGCGTGGAGGTCCCGATGGACCAGTTGTTCCTCAACCCGACGGTGGCGTCCATCTCCGCGTACATCGAATCCCAGGCTGCGACGACCGCGCCGTAGCCGCCCCGTGTCGAAAAACTACTGGTAAGAGAGGCGCGCCATGTACGACGTCATTGTCATAGGTGCCCGTTGTGCGGGATCGCCGACGGCCATGCTGTTCGCGCAGCAGGGCTACCGCGTCCTGCTCCTGGAGAAAGCGCGCTTCCCGCAGGACACGCTCTCCTCGCACTACCTGCACATGCAGGGCGTGGCGTTGCTCAACCGGTGGGGACTGCTCGACCGGATCCGCGAGTCGGGCGCCCAGCCGATCACCCACCAGATCTACCAGGGGCCCGACGTCCGCATCGAGGGCTTCTCCCTGCCCATCGACGGCCTGACGACCACCTACGCGCCGCGTCGGTACGTGCTCGACCCGATCCTCGCCGAGGGCGCGGTGGCGGCCGGCGTGGAGTTCCGCCAGGGCTGCGCGGTCAAGGACCTGGTGTGGGAGGACGACCGGGTCGTCGGAGTGCGGTACACGACGCCCGGCGGCACCGAGGCGACGGACCGGGCCCGCCTGGTCGTCGGCGCGGACGGCATGCGCTCACTGGTGGCCCGCAAGGCCGGCGCCGAGAACGTCATCGAGCACCCGCGCATGACCACCACCTACTACAGCTACTGGTCGGGGGTCCCCGCCGACTTCGAGCTGTACGAGCGTCCGGGCCGCTGGATCGGCGTGCTGCCCACCAACGACGACCTGACGCTGCTCATGGCGTACTTCCCGCAGGCCGACTACAACCAGGTCCGCAAGAACGTCGAACCCGCCTACCTCGACGCGTTCCGCACCACGGCCCCCGAGCTGTACGAGCGGATGCAGTCGGGCAAGCGCGAGGAGCAGCTCTACGGCACGGGCCACCAGGAGAACTACTTCCGCAAGGCCTACGGCCCCGGCTGGGTGCTGGTCGGCGACGCCGTGAACCACAAGGACTCCATCACTGCCCGCGGCATCACCGAGGCCTTCGTGCAGGCCCAGTCCCTCACCGACCTCATCGGGGACCGGCTGCACGAGGACGCCGCGCTCGGTACGGCGCTCAGGCGCTACGAGAACGAGCTGGGCAACGAGGCCCTCAACCACTACCAGGGCGCGCTCAACGTCGCCGAACTGAAGCCCGAGGGACGCACGGAGATGCTCCGCAAGCTGGTCGGACACCAGGAGCACATCAACCGGTACTTCTCGACGCTGTCCGGGGCCATTTCCATCGACGACTTCTACAACGACGAACTCCTGACCCTCCTCGACCAGAGCTGAGCGACGACCCCGCTTGTCTGGTTCGCCGATTTTGGAGACACAATGATCCCGTTGTCGTTCGCGCAGCGCCGGCTGTGGTTCGTGGACCGGTTCGAAGGCCCCTCGCCGACCTACAACGGCGCGTTCGCCCTGCGGCTGACCGGTGAGCTGGACGTGGACGCCCTCACTGCGGCGCTCCGCGACGTCATCGACAGGCACGAGGTCCTCCGCACGGTGATCGTCGAGGGCGACGACGGCGTCCCGCACCAGCAGGTGCTGACGACCGGGGAGAAGCCGTTCGACCTGCCCGTCGTCGAGGCCGCCGAGGCCGGGCGGGCGGCAGCCGTCGAGGAGGTGGCCACCGAGACCTTCGACCTGGCCGCCGACGTACCGATCCGCGCCCGGCTGGTGCGCAGCGCACCGCAGGACCACACCCTCGTCGTCGTCGCGCACCACATCGCCGTGGACGGCGAGTCCTTCGGGCCGCTCTTCAGCGACCTCACCACGGCCTACGCGGCGCGCAGGGAGGGCCGGGCCCCGGCATGGGAGCCGCTGCCGGTGCAGTACGCGGACTACACGCTGTGGCAGCTCGACCTGCTGGGCGACGAGTCCGACCCGGAGAGCCTGGCGGCCCGGCAGCTGGAGTACTGGCGCGAGGCGCTGGCCGACCTGCCGCAGCCGCTGCCCCTGCCGACGGACCGCCCGCGCCCGAGGGTGATGAACCCCGACGGCGACCGGATCCCCTTCTCCCTCGACCCCGGCCTGCTGGAGGCCGTGGAGAAGCTGGCCGCCGAGCTGGACACCACGGTGTCGATGGTCATGCACTCGGCGCTCGCGGTGCTCCTGCAGCACCTCGGCTGCGGCGACGACGTGCCCATCGGCGCGCCGATCACCGACCGCACCGACGAGGACCTGCGCGACCTGGTCGGGTTCTTCGTCAACACCTGGGTGCTGCGCGTCGACCTGAGCGGCACCCCCACCTTCCGCGAGCTGCTCCAGCGGGTGCGGGAGCGGTCCCTGGCCGCCTACGACAACCAGGACATGCCGTTCGAGCGGCTGGTGGAGCTGCTCAACCCGCACCGCTCCACCGCCTACAACCCGTTCTTCCAGGTCATGCTCTCCTGGCAGCCTCCCGTGCCGCCGCTGCAACTGCCCGGCCTCGGCGTCCACGTCGAGCGGCTGGAGACCGGCACCGCCAAGTTCGACCTCTTCTTCGACCTGCTGCCCAACAGCGCCGGCGGGGCCGACTGCCGACTGGAGTACGCCACCGGCCTCTTCGACCGGGAGACCGCCGAGAGCATCGCCGAACGGTTCGTCCGCGTCCTGGGCCGGCTCGTGGCCGACCCCGAGCGCGCCGTCGCCACCGTCGACGTCCTCGACCCGGCCGAGCGGGACCACTGGCTCACCCGGGCCGCCGACACCGCGGCCGAGCTGCCCGAACTGACGGTCCCCGAGCTGTTCGAGCGGCAGGCCGCCGCCACGCCCGGCGCCCCGGCGCTCGTGTGCGACGGCCGGGCCCTGACCTACCGGGAGCTGGACGAGCGGGCGAACGGTGTCGCCTGGGAGCTGATCCGGCGCGGAGCCGGCCCCGAGGACCTGGTGGTCCTCGCGCTGCCGCGCACCGAGGACCTCGTCGCCGGCCTGCTCGGCATCCTCAAGTCCGGCGCCGGATACGTGCCGATGGACCCGCAGTACCTCAGCGGACGGGCACAGACCGTGCTGTCCGAGGCCCGCCCGCGGTTCGCGGTCACCGACACCGCGACCTGGCGGGAGCTGCCGCCGAGCGACATCACACCGGTCGTTCTCGACGACCGCGCCCAATGGAACACCCCCGCCGGGGCCCCCGACGACACCGCCCGGACCGCGCCACTGGGCCCGGACAACCTGGCGTACGTGATGTACACCTCCGGCTCCACCGGCAAGCCGAAGGGCGCGGCGATCACCCACCGCAACGTCGTCAACGGCGTGCGGGAACTGGTCCGCGTCCTCGACACCCCGCCCGGCTGGCGGATGCCGGCCGGCACCTCGGTCAACTTCGACGTGTCGGTCTTCGAGCTGCTGACCACCCTGACCACCGGGGGCACGGCCGAGATCCTCCCGAACGCGCTGGCGCTCGGAGAACGGGACCGCATCGACGGCCACATCGTCAGCGGCGTGCCCTCGGTGCTGGGGGAACTGGTCGGCCACCTGGACAAGGCGGCCGACGTGCGCACCGTCGTCTTCGCCGGCGACGTGCTCCCGGCCCGGCTGGTCCGGCAGGTCCGCGAGGCCCTGCCCGGCGCCCGGATCGTCAACTCCTACGGCCAGAGCGAGAGCTTCTACGCCACCACCTACTCCCTCGCCCCCGACGAGGAGTGGCCCGACGGCGACGTCGCTCCCATCGGAACCCCGCTGGGCAACATGCGCGCCTACGTCCTCGGCCCGGGCCTCGCCCCCGCACCGCAGGGCGTGGTCGGCGAGCTGTACGTGGCCGGGGCCTGCGTGGGCCGCGGCTACCACGGCCGGCCGGGCCTGACCGCCGAACGCTACGTACCGAGCCCCTTCGGCCCGGCCGGCGAGCGGATGTACCGCACCGGCGACCTGGCCCGCTGGAACGCGCGCGGCCGGCTCGAGTGCGTCGGCCGCGGCGACGGCCAGGTGAAGGTGCGTGGCTTCCGTATCGAGACGGCCGAGGTCGAGGCGGTCATCGCCGGGCACCCCGGCATCAGCGAGGCCGTCGTGATCGGCCGGGAGCTGCCCTCGGGCGGCAAGCAGCTCGTCGCGTACGTGGTGCACACCGGCGAGGGAGCCGTCGGCGACGACGGCGTCGGCGGCATCGGCGACGTCGACGTGCAGTCCGGGGCCTCCGCCGCCGAGCTGCGCAAGTTCACCGCGGCACGGCTGCCCGACTACATGGTGCCGTCGGCGTTCGTCGCCCTCGGCAGGCTGCCGCTCGGGCCGACCGGCAAGCTGGACCGCTCGGCACTGCCCGAGCCGGAGTTCCTCGGCGAGACCTACCGCGAGCCCCGCACCGAGGCCGAGAAGATCATCACGGGCGCCTACGCGGACGTCCTCGGCGTGGACCGGGTCGGCGCCGACGACGACTTCTTCGCGGTCGGCGGGGACAGCCTGCGCTCCATCCAGGTGGTGGCGCGGGCCCGCGCCAAGGGCCTGGAGCTGACCACCCGGGAGATCTTCGAGTGCCGCACGGCGGCCCGGCTGGCCGAGGTGGCCGCCGACCGACGCGACCGGGCGCCCGTGCTCGCCGAACTCGACGGCGGCGGCGTCGGCCCGATGCCGCTGCAGCCGGTGGCCCGGCAGGTGTTCGAGCACGGCGGCGGCACCGACCGGTTCGCCATGTCGATGGTGCTGGAACTGCCCGAGGGCATCGATGCCGACGGCCTCGCCGCGACCCTGGACGCCGTACTCGAACGGCACGACCTGCTGCGCGCCCGGCTGGTGCGCGGCGACGAGCCCGCCCTCCTCGTAGGGGAGCCCGGCACCGTCCGCGCCGCGGACCTGATCCGCCGGGTCGACTGCGACGGCCGCTGGGACGAGCCGGCCGCGCTCGATGCGGCCAGGGCGGAACTGGACGACGCCGTCGGGCGCCTGGCCCCCGAGTCCGGCACCATGGCGGACTTCGTCTGGTTCGCCCCCGGCACCGGCCGGGGCCGACTGCTGGTGGTGCTGCACCACCTGGTCGTGGACGGCGTCTCCTGGCGCATCCTCATGTCGGACCTCGCCGAGGCCTGGCAGCAGGTCCGCTCCGGCAGGGCACCCGAGCTGCCGGCGGTCGGCACGTCGGCCCGGCGCTGGGCGTCGGCGCTGGAGGACGAGGCGTACTCCCCGGAGCGGGAGGCGGAACTGGCCCACTGGCAGAACGTACTGGAGCAGTCCGACCCGCCGCTGGGCACGCGGCCGTTCGACCCGGAGGTGGACGTCTGGTCCACGGTCGACACCGTGCGCGTGGAGCTGCCCGCCGACGTCACCGAGGCGGTGCTGAGCACCCTGCCCACGGCGTTCCGGGGCACCGGCACCGACGTGCTGCTCGCCGCGCTCGCCCTGGCGATGAACCGGTGGCGCGGCGCGGACGCCTCGACCCTGGTCCGCCTGGAGGGCCACGGCCGCGAGGAGGACGCCGTCCCCGGCGCCGACCTCTCCCGCACCATCGGCTGGTTCACCAGCATGTACCCGGCCCGCGTCGACGTCCGGGACGTGGACCTGGCCGACGTGCTGGCGGGCGGTGCCGCCGCCGGCCGGGCCGTCAAGCTGGTCAAGGAGCAGCTGCGCGCGGTCCCCGGCAAGGGCATCGGGTACGGGCTGCTGCGCTGGCTGAACGAGGAGACCGGCGAACAGCTCGCCGACTGCCCGGTGCCGCAGATCGGCTTCAACTACCTCGGCCGGATCTCCGACTCCGACGTCCCCGAGCACCTGCGCGCCGAGGGATGGGGACCGGCGTCCTGGTCCGCGGAGCTGATCGCCCTGCCCGACCCGGACCTGCCGGCCCTGTCCGCGCTGGAGGTCAACTCGGTCGCCACCGACACCCCCGAGGGCCCCCGGCTGCAGGCGGCCTTCATGTTCCCCACCGGCGTCCTCTCCCGCGAGCGGACCACGGAACTGGCCGAGCTGTGGACCGAGGTGCTGCGGGGCATGGCCGCGTACGCCGCGCGCCCCGGCATCGGAGGGCTCACCCCCGCCGACGCCCCGCTGGTCCCGGTGCGGCAGTACGAGATCGAGGCGTGGGAGGAGCGGTACGGCCGGCTGACCGAGGTGTGGCCGCAGGCCCCCGGACAGTCGGGCATCCAGTTCCAGGCCGCGCTCGCCGAGGGATCGTTCGACGTCTACCACATGCAGTTCGCGCTGCACCTGTCCGGGCACGTCGACCCCGACCGCATGCGGGCCGCCGGGCAGACGCTGCTGGAGCGGTACCCGAACCTGCGCGCCGCGTTCCTCACCACCGACGAGGGCGACCCGGTGCAGGTCGTGCCGGAGCACGTCGACATCCCCTGGCGGCACCTGGACCTGACCGGCCTGAGCGAGGCCGAGCAGGACGCGGCGCTCGACCGTGCCCTGGCCGACGACCGGGCCGACCAGCTCGACCCCGCCCGGCCGCCGCTGATCCGCCTGGCGCTGCTGACCTGCGGGCCGCAGCGGGCCAAGCTCATCGTCACCGCGCACCACACCCTGTTCGACGGCTGGTCCTCGCCGATGGTGATCACGGACCTGATCCGGCTGTACTCCGGCACCCAGGAGCTGACGCCGGTCCGCAACTACGGCGACTACCTGGCCTGGCTGTCCACGCAGGACCAGACGGTCTCCGAGGCGCGGTGGAAGGCCGAGCTGGACGGGTTCGACCAGCCGACCCTCGTCGCCCCGAACGCCGCCCTGAAGGGCACGGCGTCCGCCCTCGGCCGGGTCGAGGTACCGCTGTCGATCGACAAGGGCCGCGAACTCGCCCGCCGCGCCGCCGAGCTGGGCGTCACCCTGAACACGCTGCTGCAGGGCGCGTGGGCGATCCTGCTGTCGCAGCTCACCGGGCAGCACGACGTGGTCTTCGGCGCCGCCGTCAACGGCCGTCCGGCCGACCTGGTCGGCTCCGACGAGATGGTCGGCCTGTTCATCAACACCCTGCCGACCCGCGTCGTCTGCGGCGCCGACCACACCATGGGCGAGGTCATCACCGACCTTCAGGACCGGCAGACCGCCCTGCTCGACCACCACCACTACGGACTGGCCGACATCCAGCGCAGCGTCGGACTGCCCGCCCTGTTCGACACGCTGATCGTGTTCGAGAACTACCCGATCGACCGCGAAGGCATGGTCGAGGCCAACACCTCGGCGGGCTTCACCATCGACGGCATCCGCCCCTTCGCGGGCTCGCACTACCCGCTCACCCTCAACTCCTCAGACCCCTACCTGCGACTCTCCCTCGACTACCAGAACAACCTCTACGACCGCGAGGCGGCCGAGGAGATCGCCGCCCGGCTCGTGCGGGTCCTCGACCAGCTCCTCGCCGACCCGGCCACGCGCCTCGGCGACATCGACGTCCTCGGCGAGCAGGAGCGCGACTGGCTGTTGCGCGAGGTGAACGACACCGCCGAGCCGGCCCTGGACGCGGGCGGCCTGATGGAGGCGGTGCGCCGGCAGGCGGAGGCCACCCCCGAGGCCCTCGCCGTCGCCGCCGAGGACACCTCGCTCACGTACGCGGAACTGGAGGAGCGCGCCAACCGGCTGGCGCACTGGCTGATCGACCGCGACGTCCGGCCCGAGTCGCTGGTGGCCGTGCGGCTGCCGCGGTCCGCGCAGCTCGTCGTCGCGCTGCTGGCGGTGCTGAAGACCGGCGCCACCTACGTCCCGATCGACCCGGACCACCCGCGCTCCCGGATCGATCACATCCTCGAGGACGCCCGCCCCGCGCTCGTGCTCGACGCCGACACGCTCGCCGGGGCCGACTGCTCGGGCCACCCGGCCACGGCGCCCGCCGTGACCGTCCGCCCGGACAACGCGGCGTACGTCATCTACACCTCGGGCTCGACGGGCAAGCCCAAGGGTGTGTCGGTCACCCACCGGGGACTCGCCAACTTCCTGGCCACCATGCGGCGGCGGTTCCCGCTGGCCCCCTCCGACCGGCTGCTCGCCGTGACGACGGTCTCGTTCGATATCGCGGGACTGGAGCTGTACCTGCCGCTGATCTCCGGGGCGGCGGTGGTGCTGGCGGGCAAGGAGACCGTCTCCCAGCCCTCGGCCGTGCGGGAGGTGATGCGCCGTCACCAGGTGACCGTCGTCCAGGCGACACCGGCGTTCTGGCAGATCCTGCTGATGGAGGAGCCCGACGGCGCCACGGGCCTGCGGATCCTGGTCGGCGGGGAGGCCCTGCCGCCGCAGCTTGCCGAGGCCCTCGCCGGACAGGCGGCCGAGGTGGCCAACGTCTACGGCCCGACCGAGACGACGATCTGGTCCACCAGCGCCCCGGTCGAGACCGGAGGCGTCCCCTCCATCGGGACGCCGATCGGCAACACCCAGGTGTACGTGCTCGACGCCCGGCTGCAGCCCGTCCCGCGCGGGGTGCGGGGCGAGCTGTACATCGCCGGCGACGGCCTGGCCCGCGGCTACCAGGGCCGGCCGGACCTCACCGTGGGCCGGTTCGTGGCCTGCCCGTTCGGCGCGCCCGGCACGCGGATGTACCGCACCGGTGACCTGGTGCGCTGGCGCGAGGACGGCCGGCTGGAGTACATCGGGCGCACCGACTTCCAGGTGAAGATCCGGGGCTTCCGCATCGAGCTGGGCGAGATCGAGCACGTCCTGGCCGAGCACCCCGCCGTGGCGCAGGCGGTCGCCCTGGTACGGGAGGACCGCCCCGGCGACCAGCGGCTGGTCGCGTACGTGGTGCCGGCCGGCAAGGCCCACCCGGACGGGCTCGACCTCGCGCCCCTGGCGGAACTGCTGCGCCGGCGCCTGCCGGAGTACATGGTGCCGTCGGCGATCGTGCCGCTCGCCGAGTTCCCGACCAACCCGAGCGGAAAGCTCGACCGCGGCGCGCTGCCCGCCCCCGACCAGGGCAGGGCCGAGCCCGGACGACGGCCCCGCAACGCCACCGAGGAAGCCCTGTGCCGCCTCTTCGCCGACCTGCTCGGCAGGGAGGAGATCGGCATCGACGACGACTTCTTCGGCAACGGCGGCCACTCCCTGCTGGCCACCCGGCTCAGCGGGCGCATCCGCAACCAGTTCGGCGTCGACTCCAAGGTCACGATGGTGTTCCGCAACCCGACCGTCGCTCAACTGGCGGCGCGTATCGAGGAACTGACCGCGGACGATTCCCGGCCGCGCAAGAAGAACCGCCCCCAGCTGCGCCAGATGACCGTGTAGGAGTTTGCGCCGATGATTCCGCTGTCGTTCGCCCAACGCCGGCTGTGGTTCCTCCACCGTCTGGAAGGCCCGTCCGCGACCTACAACATCCCCTTCGTGCTGCGTCTGGAAGGGCCGCTGGACACGGCGGCCCTGGCCGCGGCCGTGACGGATGTCGTGACCCGGCACGAAACGCTGCGCACCCTCGTCGCCGAGAACGCCGACGGCACGCCCGAGCAGCGGATCCTGCCCCCGCAGGAGGCGGCCGTCCCGTTCCGGGTGCTCGACGTGGCGGCGGGCGCGGTGGACGCCGCGCTGGGCGAGGTGCTGCGCGAGGGGTTCGACCTGGAGACGGAGCTGCCGCTGCGCACCACCGTCTTCCGGGTCTCCCCGCAGGAGCACGTCGTCGCGTTCGTGTTCCACCACATCGCGGTGGACGGCGCCTCCATGGCGCCGTTCCTCGAGGGGCTGGTGTCGGCGTACGCGGCCCGTCACCGGGGCGGTGCCCCGCAGTGGGCGCCGCTGCCCGTGCAGTACAAGGACTACACGCTGTGGCAGCGGGAGGTGCTGGGCGACGAGGCGGACCCGGAGTCGGTGGCCGCGGCGCAGATCGACTACTGGCGCCAGGAGCTGGAGGGGGTGCCGCAGCCGGTCCAGCTCCCCCTGGACCGGCCCCGCCCGACGATGTCCGACCACCGCGGCGGACACGTTTCCTTCGAGCTGGAACCCGAGCTGCTCACCGGGCTGGGGAGGCTGGCCGCCGAGCGCGGTGCCACGCCGCCGATGGCGGCCCAGGCCGCGTTGGCGGTGCTGCTGCACAAGCTGGGCGGCGGCACCGACCTGACGATCGGCAGCCCCATCGAGGGGCGCGCCGACGAGCAGCTCGACGATCTGATCGGGTTCTTCGTCAACACCTGGGTGCTGCGCGCCGACCTGTCGGGCAACCCGTCGTTCGGCGAGCTGCTGGAGCAGGTGCGGGACAAGGCCCTCGCCGCCTACGACAACCAGGACATCCCGTTCGAGCGCCTGGTGGAGCTGCTGGGCCCGGAACGCGCCACCTCCTACCAGCCGCTGTTCCAGGTCATGCTGGCCTGGCAGTTCGTGTGGCCGCCCATCGAGATGCCGGGGCTGCGGGCGACGCCCGTCGCGGCGGATACCGGGACCGCCAAGTTCGACCTGTTCCTCAACGTCGTCCCGCACGCGGACGGGGGCGCCTACGGGCGGCTGGAGTACGCGACGGGACTGTTCGACCCCGCCACGGCCCGGGCGATCGTCGACCGCTTCGTGCGCGTGCTGCGCCAGGTGGTCGCCGACCCCGGGGCACCGCTGGCCTCCGTGGACGTCCTCACCGACGCCGAACGGGACCTGCTGAGGCGGGTCAACGACACGGCGGGCCCGGTGCGGGGATCCACGGTGCCGGAGCTGGTCGCCGCCCAGGCGGCCCGTACCCCCGACGCGACCGCTGTGGTGTCCGCGGACACCACACTGACGTACCGGGAACTGGACGACCGCGCCGGCCGGCTCGCCGCGGTGCTGCGGGAGCACGGCGTCGGACCGGACGTCCTGGTCGCCGTGGCCCTGCCGCGCTCCGCCGACCTGGTGACCGGGATGCTCGCCGTGCTCAAGGCCGGCGGCGCCTACCTGCCGGTCGACCCCGGCTACCCGTCCTCGCGGATCGGCCTGCTGCTCGACACCGCCCGTCCCGCGTTGGTGCTGACCGGCGGTGAGGCGGCGGCCGGCGTGGCCGGCTGCCCGGCGCCGGTGCTCCGCCTGGAGGGCCTGAGCCTCGACGGCCCCGGCCCCGAGGCCCCCGGCGTCCGCGTCTCGGCGGACGACCTGGCCTACGTGATGTTCACCTCCGGCTCGACCGGCACCCCCAAGGGCGTCGCCGTCACGCACGGCGCCGTCGTCAACGGTGTGCGGGACCTGCGCCGCACCGTCGGCGTCGAGGCGGGGTCCCGGATGCTCGCCGCGACGTCGGTGAACTTCGACGTCTCCGTCTTCGAGATCTTCACGGCCCTCACCACCGGGGCGACCGTGGAGGTCGTCCGCGACGTGCTCGAACTCGCCGAACGCGGCTCCTGGTCGGGCACCACCGTCAGCGCCGTCCCCACGGTCTTCTCCGCGCTGCTCGACCAGCTCGCCGCCGGCCCCGGCGGCGGACTCGACGTGGAGACCGTCGTCTTCGCCGGCGAGGCCCTCACCGCCGACCTGGTGCGCAAGGTGCGCGACGCCCTGCCCGGCGTCCGCGTCGTCAACGCCTACGGGCAGACCGAGAGCTTCTACGCCACCACCCACACCCTCCCCGCGCAGCCGGACGGGACCGGCGCCGTCCCCGTCGGACGGCCCCTGGCCAACATGCGCGCCCACGTCCTCGGGCCGGATCTCGCCCCGGTGCCGCCCGGCGTCATCGGCGAGCTGTACGTCGCCGGCCGGCTCGCCCGCGGCTACCACCGGGGCGGCCGGGCCACCGCGGAGCGGTTCGTGCCCTGCCCGTTCGGCGAGCCCGGCGCGCGGATGTACCGCACCGGCGACCTCGCGCGGTGGGACGGCGACGGCCGGCTCCACTACGCGGGCCGCGCCGACACCCAGGTGAAGGTCAACGGCATCCGCATCGAGCCGAGCGAGATCGAGACCGTCCTCGCACAGCACCCCGCGGTCGGCCAGGCCGTGGTCACCGTGCGTCGGGACCCCGCCGGCACCGCGCGGCTCGTCGGCTACGTCGCCCCGTCCCGTGCCGCGGACGGCGGCACGCAGACGGGCCCCGTCCCGGCCGCGGAACTGCGGCGGTTCGCCGCCGGGCGGCTGCCGGACTACATGGTGCCCGCCGTGCTCGTGGTGCTGGACCGGCTGCCGCTGACCGCGAGCGGCAAGCTGGACCGGACCGCGCTGCCCGAGCCGGAGTTCACCGGCGCCGAGTACCGGGAGCCGCGCACCGAGACCGAGCGGATTTTGACCGAGGTGTACGCGGACGTGCTCGGCGCCGAACGCGTCGGCATCGACGACGACTTCTTCACCTGCGGCGGCGACAGCATCCGCTCCATCCAGGTCGTCGCGCGGGCCAAGGGGCGCGGCGTCGTGGTCAGCACGCGGGAGATCTTCGAGCACCGCACGGTCGTCCGGCTCGCGGAACTCGTCGAGGGCCGCGGTGAGGAGGAGCCGGTGCGCCTGGCCGAGCTGCCGGGCGGCGGCACCGGCTGGGCCCCGCTGCCGCCGACCGCGGCCCACGTCCTCGAACTCGGCGGTGGCATCGGCCGGTTCTGCATGTCGGCGCTGCTGACCCTGCCCGAGGGCATCGACCGCGCGGGGCTGGCCGCGACCCTGCAGGCCGTGCTGGACCGCCACGACGTCCTCAGGTCCCGCCTCGACCGCACCGAGCCGGGCCTGCGCATGTCCCCGGCCGGCAGCGTGGACGCCGGCCTCCTGGTGCGCGAGGTCCCCTACGACGGCGCCGACGTACAGGCCGAACTGGACGCGGCGGCGGACCGGCTGGACCCCGAAGCGGGCGTCATGGCGCAGTTCGTGCGCTTCACCTCCGCCACGGACACGGAAACGGACCGGTTGCTGATCGTCCTGCACCACCTGGTCGTCGACGGGGTGTCGTGGCGGATCCTGCTGCCGGACCTGGTGTCCGCCTGGCAGCGGGTCCGCGACGGCCTTCCCCCGCAGCAGGCCGGGGCGGGCACCTCGCTGCGCCGCTGGGCGCACGCGCTGGCCGACGAGGCGGCCACCCCCGAGCGGATGGCGGAACTGCCCCTGTGGCAGGAGATCCTGCGCGGCGAGGAGGTCGCGCTCGGCTCACGCGAGCTGGACCCCGCCCGCGATGTCGCGGCCACCGTGGACACCGTCCGCGTCCAGGTGCCGGCGGACGTCACCCGGACGCTGCTCGACACGGTGCCGTCGGTGTTCCGCGGCGGCGCCGACGACGGGCTGCTGGCCGCCCTGGCGCTGGCGCTGGTGCGCTGGCGCCGGACGCGCGGCGTGCCCGGGTCGACCGCGCTGGTCCGGCTGGAGGGACACGGCCGGGAGGAGCACGTGGTGCCCGGCGCCGACCTGTCCGGCACGGTCGGCTGGTTCACCGCCATGTACCCGGTCCGCCTGGACCTGGCCGGCGTCGACGTGGCGGACGCCTTCGCCGGCGGCCCGGCGGCCGGGCGGGCGGTCAAGGCCGTCAAGGAGCAGCTGCGGGCGATACCCGACAACGGCGTCGGCTACGGCCTGCTGCGCCACCTCAACCCCGGCACCGCCGCCGCGCTCACCGGGCAGCCCCTGCCTCAGATCGGGTTCAACTACCTCGGCAAGTCCTCCGGCGCGGACATCCCCGAGGAGCTGCGCGGCCAGGGCTGGACACCGGACACCGGCCACCGCGACCTGATCGCCGCGCCGGATCCGGACATGCCGGTGCTGTCCGCGCTGGAGATCAACGCGGTCGCCACCGCCACCCCCGCGGGCGACGAGCTGACCGCCTACTTCGGCTTCCCGACCGGTGTGCTCTCCCGCGCGGAGGTCACCGAGTTGGCCGGGCTGTGGGTGGAGGCGCTGACCGCCCTGGCCCGGCACGCCGCGGCTCCCGAGGCCGGCGGGCTGACCCCGAGCGACGCGTCCCTGGTCGACGTGAGCCAGGAGGAGATCGACACCTGGGAAGCCCGCTTCGGCCGGCTGACCGAGGTGTGGCCGGTGACGCCGGCGCAGTCCGGGATGCTGTTCCACACCATGCTGGCCGGGGCGTCGTCGTTCGACGCCTACCACATGCAGATGGTGTTCCACCTCTCCGGTGACATCGACCCGGAGCGGATGCGCCGCGCCGGGCAGGCGCTGCTGGACCGGCATGCCAACCTCCGCGCCGCGTACGTCGAGAAGGCGGACGGCGACGTGGTGCAGGTGATTCCGCGGCAGACGACGCTGCCCTGGCGGCACCTCGACCTGACCGCGGGCGGCGAGAGCGCACGCAGCGAGGCGTTCGAGCGGTTCCTCGCCGAGGACCGGGCCGCCCACTTCGACCGGGCCGCCCCGCCGCTGTTCCGGCTGTCCCTGGCCGTCCTCGGGCCCGACCGCACCGAACTGGTGATGACCGCCCACCACGTCCTGTTCGACGGCTGGTCCACGCCCCTGCTGATGCGGGACCTGCTGCTGCTCTACGCCTTCGACGGCGACCCGGCCGCCCTGCCGGCCGTGCGGAGCTACGGCGACTTCCTGACCTGGCGCGCACGGCAGGACGGGGAGGAGTCGGCCCGGGCCTGGGCGGCCGAGCTGGAGGGACTGCAGGAGCCCACCCTGCTCGTCCCCGGCGCGGAGGGCGCGGGCGACGCCGGTCTCGGCCAGGTCGAGGTCGCGCTGCCGCCCGAGGTGGCCCGTGGCATCGGCCGCAGCGCCGCCGAGCTGGGCGTCACCGTCAACAGCCTGGTGCAGGGCGCGTGGGCGCTGCTGCTCGGCCAGCTCACCGGCAGCCAGGACGTGGTGTTCGGCGCGACCGTCTCCGGGCGCCCGCCCGCGGTGACGGACGTGGAGTCGATGGTCGGGCTGTTCATCAACACCCTCCCCGTCCGCGTCCGGTACGCGCCCGGCGACACCCTCGCCGAGATCCTCACCCGGCTGCAGAACCGCCAGGCGGGCCTGCTGGAGCATCACCACCACGGGCTCACGGAGATCCAGCAGGCCACCGGTCTGCAGTCCCTCTTCGACACGCTGGTCGTCTTCGAGTCGTACCCGGTCGACCAGGAGGGCCTCGGCGCCGCCCTCGACGCCACCGCCGGGATCACCCTCACCGGCATGACCGCGGACACCGGCACCAACTACCCGCTGACCCTGATGGCGCTGGTCGAACCGCACCTCCAGCTCTCCCTCCAGTACGCCGAGGGCGTCCTGGACCGCGAGACGGTTCAGACGTACGCGGCCCGCCTCGTCCGGGTCATCGAGCAGCTCACCACCACTCCGGCGCTGCGGGCCGCGCGACTTCAGACCCTGGACCCGGCCGAACGTCACCGGCTGCTGGCCGGGTTCAACGACACGGCCGCCCCCACCCCCGACACCACGATCGGCGGGCTCGTCGAGGCGCAGGCGGCACGCACCCCGGACGAGACCGCCGTGGTCGCCGAGGGCGTGATGCTCACCTACCGCGAGGTCGACACCCGGGTCGGCCGGCTGGCGGCCGAACTGGTCCGCCGGGGCGTGGGCCCGGAGTCGGTGGTCGCGGTGGCGCTGCCGCGGTCGGCGGACTTGGTGGTCGCCCTGCTCGCGGTGCTGAAGGCGGGCGGCGCGTACTTGCCGGCCGACCCCCGGTACCCCGGCCACCGCCTGCGGGCCATCCTGGAGGAGGCGCGGCCGTGCCTGGTCCTGACGGACTCCGCGACGGCCGGGACCCTGCCGGAGCACGACGTCCCGGACCTGCTCCTCGACACCCTCGACCTCGCCGGGGGCCCCGCCGGCCCGCTGCCTCGGGTGCACGCGGAGCAACTGGCGTACGTGATGTACACCTCCGGCTCCACCGGCACGCCCAAGGGCGTCGCCATCACCCACGCCAACGTGGTCAACGGCGTGCTGCGGCTCGCCTCCCGCGTGGGGCTCGGACCGGGCAAGCGGATGCTGGCCGGCGCCTCCGTCAACTTCGACGTCTCGGCGTTCGAGATCTTCACCACGCTCGCCACCGGCGGCGTCGTCGAACTGGTCCGCGACGTACTGGTGCTGGGGGAGCGCAAGGGCTGGAGCGGCGCCGTCATCTCCACCGTGCCGTCCGCCTTCGCCGAACTCGTCGACCAGATCGCGGACCGCACCGGCGTGGAGACGCTCGTCTTCGCCGGCGAGGCCCTGCCCCTCCCGCTCGTCGAGAAGGTGCGGGACGCCTTCCCCGGGGTGCGGGTCGTCAACGCCTACGGGCAGAGCGAGTCGTTCTACGCCACCACCTGCACCGTCACCGGCGACACGCCGGACGGGTCGGGCAACGCGCCCGTCGGAACGCCGCTGGGCAACATGCGCGCCTATGTCCTCGGACCCGGCCTCGCCCCGGTGCCGCAGGGTGCGGTCGGCGAGTTGTACGTCGGCGGCAGCGTGGGCCGCGGCTACCACGGCCGCGCCGCACTGACCGTCGAGCGGTTCGTCGCCGACCCCTACGGCGCGCCCGGCTCGCGCATGTACCGCACCGGCGACCTGGCCCGCTGGAACGCAGACGGCCTGCTGGAGTACGTGGGCCGCGCCGACACGCAGGTCAAGGTGCGCGGTTTCCGCGTCGAACCCGGCGAGGTCGAGGCCGCGTTCACCGCGCATCCCGAGGTCGCCCAGGCCGCCGTCGTCGCCCGCGGGACCGGCGTCGGCAAACGGCTCGTCGCCTACGTCGTGCCGTCGGGGGAGACGACGACCGCGCAGGAGCTGCGCGATTTCGCCGCCGAGCGGCTGCCCGAGTTCATGGTGCCGTCCGCCCTCGTGCTCCTGGACCGGCTGCCGCTGATGCCCAACGGCAAGCTGGACCGGGCCGCGCTGCCCGAGCCGGAGTTCACCGGCGCCCCCTACCGCGAGCCCCGCACTCCCCGCGAGAAGGCCCTGGCCGAGCTGTTCGCCGAGGTGCTCGACGTGGAACGGGTCGGCCTCGACGACGGCTTCTTCACGCTCGGCGGGCACTCCCTGCTCGCCACCCGCCTGATCAGCCGCGCCCGTGCCGAGCTGGGCATCGAAATACCCATCCGCCAGGTCTTCGACCAGCCGACGGTCGCCGCGCTCGCCGCGTGGTCGGAGGAGTCGGCCGCTCCCCGTCGCCCCAGTATGCGCCAGATGTTCAATAAGGAGTGAAGCAATGATTCCGCTGTCATTTGCACAACGCCGCATGTGGCTGCTGCACAAACTGGAGCGGGGGGCGGCGACCTACAACATATCGGCGGCGTTCCGGCTGACCGGCACTCTGGACCAGGACGCCCTGGTCGCAGCGATCCACGACGTGGTCGAGCGGCACGAGATCCTGCGCACCACGTATGCGACCGACGACGCCGGCGAGCCGTACGCGCGGATCCGGCCGATGGCCGAGGCGGCGCTGCGGGTGCCGGTGGCCGAGGTGACGCCCGAGGAACTGCCCGCCCAGGTCGACGAGGCCGTCGCGCACCGCTTCGACCTGGCGGCCGAACTGCCCTTCCGGGCCACCCTGCTGCGCTGCTCGCCCGAGGAGCACGTCCTCGTCCTGGTCATCCACCACATCGCCTCCGACGGCAGCTCCAGCGCGCCCCTGATGCGGGACCTGGTCGACGCCTACACCGCCCGCCGGCACGGCCGGGCGCCGGCGTGGGAGCCGCTGCCGCTGCAGTACAAGGACTACGCGCTGTGGCAGCGCGAGGTGCTCGGCGACGTGGCCGACCCGGGCAGTCTCGCGGCGGCGCAGATCGAGTACTGGCGCAAGGAACTCGCGGGCGTGCCGCAGCCGCTGAACCTGCCGCTGGACCGCCCGCGGCCCGCGGAGGCCAGCTCCCGCGGCGACACGGTCGGCATCGAGGCGGCACCCGAGGTGGCGGTCGGGCTGCAGAAGCTCGCCGACGAGCGCGGGATGAGCCTGTCGATGGTCGTGCAGTCCGCGTTGGCGGTGGTGCTGAGCAAGCTCGGCGGCGGCGAGGACGTGACGATCGGCTCCCCCATCGCCGGGCGCACCGACGAGGCGCTGGCCGACATGATCGGATGCTTCGTCAACACCCAGGTGCTGCGCGCCGACCTCTCCGGCAACCCGCGCTTCACCGACCTGCTGGCACAGGTGCGCGACAAGGCACTGAGCGCCTACGAGCACCAGGACGTGCCGTTCGACGTGGTGGTCGAGTCGATCAACCCCGACCGTTCCGCGGCCTACCAGCCGCTGTTCCAGGTGATCTTCTCCTGGCAGAGCTACGAGAAGCCCGACCTCGCGCTGCCCGGCCTGGAGATGCGGTTCGAGCAGGCCATCCCGTCGACCGCCATGGTCGACCTGACCTTCTTCCTCGCCGTGGACGGCACGGGCACGCTGCGCGGCGACCTGCAGTACGCGACCGACCTGTTCGACCGCGGCACGGCCGAGGAGATCTCCGCCCGGCTGGTGCGGGTGCTGGAGCAGTTCGCCGCCGACCCGGGCCTGCGCGTCGGCGACGTCGACGTGCTGAGCGCCCAGGAGCGCGAGCGGCTGCTGGTGGAGGTGAACGCCGCCGGCGACACCGTCGACGAGGTCACCCTGGTCGAGCTGTTCGAGCGGCAGGCGGCGCAGCGGGCCGACGAGGTCGCCGTGGTGTACGACGGCACCACGCTCACCTACGGGGAGCTGAACGCCCGGGCCAACCGTCTCGCCCGGCACCTGGTCGCCCAGGGGGTGGGGCCCGAGTCCCTGGTCGGGGTCTGCCTGGAGCGCTCGGCGGAGCTGGTCGTCGCGCTGCTGGCGGTGCTCAAGGCGGGTGGCGCCTACCTGCCGATCGACCCCGACTCCCCGGCCGACCGCATCGCCTACATCGTCGAGGACGCGGCACCCGTCCTGCTGGTCACCACCGCCGACACCGACGCCGCGCAGGACCTCGCCCACGACCTCCCCCTGGTCCGCCTCGACCGGGCCGGGGCCTTCGACGGGGAGTCCGCCGCCGACCTCACCGACGCCGAGCGCGGCACCGCGCTGCGCCCCGCGCATCCGGCGTACGTCATCTACACCTCCGGGTCCACCGGCCGCCCCAAGGGCGTGCTGATCCCGCACCGCAATGTGGTCGGGCTCTTCACCGCCACCCGGGACTTCGGCTTCGGCGCGGACGACGTGTGGACCCTGTTCCACTCCTACGCCTTCGACTTCTCGGTGTGGGAGCTGTGGGGCCCGCTGCTGCACGGCGGACGCCTCGTCGTGGTCCCCTTCGACGTCTCCCGCTCCCCGGCCGACTTCCTGAAACTCCTCGCCCGCGAGCGGGTCACCGTCCTCAACCAGACGCCCTCGGCGTTCTACCAGCTCGTCCAGGCCGACGCCGACGCCCCCGGCCAGGACCTGGCGCTGCGGTACGTGGTGTTCGGCGGCGAGGCCCTGGACCTGAACCGCCTCACCGACTGGTACGCGCGGCACGCCTCCGACGCGCCTGTGCTGGTGAACATGTACGGCATCACCGAGACCACCGTGCACGTCACCCGCATCGACCTGGACGAGCACTCCGCCGCCCGCTACCGGGCCAGCGTGATCGGCCCTGCCGTGCCGGGGCTGCGCGCCTACGTCCTGGACCCGCACCTCAGGCCGGCGCCCGTCGGCGTGACCGGCGAACTGTATGTGGCGGGCTACGGCCTGGCCCGCGGCTACCACGGCCGGCCGGGCCTGACCGCGGGCCGGTTCGTGGCCTGCCCGTTCGGCGAGCCGGGCGAGCGGATGTACCGCAGCGGCGACCTGGTCCGCTGGGGCCGCAACGGCCAGCTGGAGTACGTGGGCCGCGCCGACTCCCAGGTGAAGATCCGCGGTTTCCGCATCGAGCTGGGCGAGATCGAGCACGCGCTGGCCGGCCACCCGGAGGTGGCGCAGGCGGTGATCCTGGTCCGCGAGAACCAGGAGGGCGACAAGCGCCTGGTGGGCTACGCCGTGCCCGAGCCCGGTGCCGCCGTCACCGGGGAGGAGCTGTCGGAGTACCTGCGCGGGCGCCTGCCCGACTACATGGTGCCGTCCACGGTGATCCCGCTGGCAGAGATCCCGCTGACCTCCAACGGCAAGCTCGACAAGCGGGCCCTGCCCGCGGAGGATGCGACGACGACCGCCGCCGGCCGGGAGCCGCGCAACGCCTACGAGCGCGCGCTGTGCGAGCTGTTCGCCGAGCTGCTCGGTCTGGAGAAGGTCGGCATCGACGACGGCTTCTTCGCCCTGGGCGGCCACTCGCTGCTGGCCACCCGGCTCAGCGTCCGCATCCGCAACCAGTTCGACATCGACATCCCGATCCGGACGATCATCCGCTACCCCACGGTGGCCGAACTGGCCGCGCTGATGCTGGCCGGAGGCATACCCGACGACGACGCCGACTCCTTCGCGGTCGTCCTGCCCCTGAACAACGACCCCGGCACAGGCAAGAAGCCGGTGTGGTTCTTCCACGGGGGCGGCGGCCTGGGCTGGGCGTACTACAGCTTCGTGCTGCACCTGCCGGACCGGCCCGCCTACGCGCTGCAGTCCCGCGGCTCCGACGGCGTGGAACCGCTGGCCGGCTCCGTCGAGGAGATGATCGAGGACTACGTCACCCAGATCCTGAAGATCCAGCCGGAGGGTCCGTTCAACCTCATCGGCTGGTCCTACGGCGGCTCCGTCGTGCAGGCCGTGGCGGACGCCCTGGACCGGCGCGGACACGAGGTCGCCCTGGTGGCCGTCCTGGACGCCCAGCCGGGCGGGCACGGGTTCGAGGAGGTGCACGCCGGGAAGGACTCGTCGGACTTCCGGGCGGAGCTGGAGGACGACTTCAGCCAGTACATCCGCACCGGCAACCGGCAGCAGTTCCTGGACACCATGTCGAAGGTCCTGGCGAACAACACGGCCCTGATGATGGATTTCGAGTCGCCGGTCTACCGCGGCGACGTGGTGTATTTCAACGCCACCCTCGAGGACACGTCGTACGCGCACCTGTGGCGGCCCTACGTCCAGGGCTCCCTGGAGGTGCACGACGTGGCGGTCACGCACCACGAGATGCACATGCCCGGGCCCGTGGCGGAGATGTTCGAGGTCTTCCACCGCAAGCTGGCGTAGCGACCGCACGCCTGAGCCGGTTTTCAGCGAACGAACGAATCGATGATGGGGGTTGGTCGGGGTGACGGATCCTGGCGTGTCCGCGGGACACGGGGAGGAGACCGCGCTGCTGTGCGTGCCGTTCGCGGGGGCGGGGCCCTCGTTCTTCCACCCGTGGCGGGAGTCGGCCGCCGGCCGCTGGCGGGTGACCTCGGTGGAACTGCCGGGACGGGAGCGGCGGTTCCTGGAGACGCCGTACCGCAACGTCGTCGAGGCGGCCCGGGGCGAGATCGACGGCATCGTCGCGGACCTCGGTGAGGGGACGCCGACCGTGCTGTTCGGGCACAGCCTGGGCGCGGTGCTCGCCTACGAGCTGGCGCACCTGCTGAGCGCACGCGGCGTGCCCGTCGAGCGGCTTGTCGTCAGCGGCTCGCCGGGGCCGTGGACGCAGCGCGAGCGGCGGGCGGCGGGGCTCGAGGGCGACGAGTTCCTCGCCCGCGTGGAGGAGTTCGCCGGGTTCCGGCACGAGGCCCTGGACCACCCGGAGATGCGGGAGCTGATCCTGCCCGTGCTCCAGGCGGACTGCGAGATGCACGAGGCCTACGTGCCCAGCACCGACGACCCGCTGTCGGTGCCGATCACCTCGCTGCGGGGCGACCACGACGGCCTGGTCACCGCGGAGGAGGCCCGGCAGTGGCGGGCGGCGACCACGGCCGGGTTCGGCTACGTGGAGTTCCCCGGCGATCACATGTACCTGGTCGACCTCGGCCGGCAGGTGCTGGACGTGATCGAAGCGGAGTCCGCGCGCGAGCGCCGTGTCAGCGCCGTGACAGGCCCGTGACAGGCCCCGAGAGGAAAGTGGAACCATGAGGAGTTCAGCGATCGCAGTTTCTGGGCTGCGCAAGGCACATGGCGACAAGGTCGTGCTCGACGGCATCGACTTCCATGTCGCCGAGGGGTCGATCTTCTCCCTGCTCGGTCCTAACGGGGCGGGCAAGACGACGACGGTCAACGTCCTGACGACGTTGATGAAGGCCGATGCGGGCACGGTGCGCATCGCCGGGCACGACGTGGTGACCGAGACCCGGCAGGTGCGCGCGGCCATCGGCGTGACCGGCCAGTTCGCCGCGGTCGACGAGCTGCTGTCGGGCCGGGAGAACCTCCAGCTGATGGTGGACCTGAAGCGCGTGCGCTCCGGCGGCCAGGTGGTCTCGCGGCTGCTGGAGCGGTTCGACCTGGTGGAGTCGGCGGACAAGCTGGCGGCGACCTACTCCGGTGGTATGCGCCGCAAGCTGGATCTGGCGATGACGCTGGTCGGCGACCCGCAGATCATCTTCCTGGACGAGCCGACGACGGGTCTCGACCCGCGCAGCCGGCGCACCATGTGGAGCATCGTCCGCGAGCTGGTGGCCGACGGCACCACCATCTTCCTCACCACCCAGTATCTGGAGGAGGCCGACCAGCTCGCCGACCAGATCGCCGTGCTCAACAAGGGCCACCTGGTCGCCCGGGGCACCCCCGAGGAGCTCAAGCGCCAGATCCCCGGCACCCACGTCCGGCTCCGGTTCGCCGACGCCTACGAACTCGACACGGCGGCGCTGCTGTTCGCCGGTGCCACGCGCGACGACGAGGAGCTGACCCTGCGGGTGCCCAGCGACGGCGAGTCGAGGTCGCTGCGGGCGCTGCTGGACCGGCTCGACGAACACACGCTCAACGCCCAGGAGTTCTCCGTGCACACGCCGGACCTCGACGACGTCTTCCTCGCCCTGACCGACACCACCGGCGCCGACACCGCGGCCGCCGACGAGCACACGAGCAAGGAGGCGATCGCGGGATGAGCACCGTCTCCACGGCGCTGACCGATTCGTCGATCATGCTGCGCCGCAACCTGAAGCACACGATGCGCAACCCGGTCGCGGTGTTCAACGCGGTCCTGCTCCCGATCGTGATCATGCTGATGTTCGTCAAGGTGTTCGGCGGCGCGTTCAGCGTCGGCGACGACTACATCGACTACGCGACCCCGGGCCTGCTCGTGATGGCCATCAGCTACGGGCTGGGGGCCACCGCGACGGCCGTGAACGACGACATGACCAAGGGCGTCATCAACCGCTTCAAGGTCATGGACGTCTCCCGCGGTTCCGTCCTGACCGGACACGTCGTCGTCACCACCGTGCGCTGCGTGGTGGCCTGCGCGGCCATCATCGGCGTGGCCTTCGCGATGGGCTTCGACCCGGCCGCGAGCGGCCTGGAGTGGCTCGGCGCGATCGGTCTGATCCTGCTGCTCAGCTTCGCGGCGGGCTGGCTCACCGTCGCCGTCGGGCTGGCCGCCAAGACCGCGGAGTCGGCGGGCATGGCCACCGTGCCGCTGATCATGCTGCCGTTCCTCAGCAGCGCGTTCGTGCCCGCGGACACGATGGGGGCGGGCGTACGGCAGTTCGCCGAGTACCAGCCCTTCACGCCGATCATCGAGACGCTGCGCGGGCTGCTGACCGGCACCCCGTCGAGCGGCGACGCGATCGCGGCCCTCGCCTGGTGCGCCGGGTTCGCGATCCTCGGGTACGTGTGGGCGGTCTCCACGTTCAAGAAGCGAGCGTGACCCGGGCCGGTTCGCCCGGCATCCCCGTCAGCGCCGCCCCGGCGAGGCACCTGCCGCCGGGGCGGCGCCGTGCCGTCCGCCCCATGGGAAGACCACGAGCCGCAGCACCAGGAACCGGCCCGCGCCGGCGAGTGCCGAGGCGGACAGGTGGACGGCCTGCTCCAGCACCGCGCCGGGCGCCGCGACCAGCAGGTGCAGGACGGCCATCGCCGCGCATGTCACCGCGTACGCGGCCGTCGCCGACCCGGCCGACTGGCGCCGGGTCGCGCGCCCGCCGGCGCCGAAGGTGAAGCCGACGCTGTGCCGTCTCCATGGTCCGGCCCCCTTTCTGACTCAGCCGCCTTGTGGCGTCATAGTGGCACATTGATGGTGCCATGCCGAGGAGTTCCGCGGCATCGGTGGCCGTCGCAGGGGGCGCGCGGTGAATTCCGGTCATGTTGGCGGACGGGTTCGGTGATCCTCTGGCCTGCTGGTTCAAGGGAGCTGGCCGTTTGTACGGCCCCAGCGCGGTCCAGGGCGGGGCCAGAATGGCCCGGTGTGGCGCTACGGGTGTGCCATGGTGGAGTCACCGGCGTTGGCCGGTGTCCAGCCGTGCTGCGAAAGGAAACCCGATGAGCGAGACGGTTCCCGTCCCGAACGGCCTGCCCACGGAGCGGGACGCGGGCCCCTTCGACCCGCCCTGCGCGATCACCCGGCTGCGCACGGCCCGCCCGGTCAGCCCTCTGCGCTTCCCCGACGGGCACGAGGGTTGGCTGGTCACCGGCTACGAGGAGGCCCGTCGGCTGCTGGCCGACACCCGGTTCAGCTCCCGCCAGGATCTGGGCGTGATGCACGTGCCCTACGACGTCCCCGGCATGCCCGTCCCCACCGAACCCTCCCCGCAGATCCCGGGCGTGTTCATCGCCATGGACCCGCCGGACCACACCCGGCTGCGGCGCAGGCTCACCGGTGCCTTCACTGTCAAGCGCATGAAGGAGCTGGAGGACCACATCGTCGACATCGCCGAGCGGCAGCTCGACGCCCTGGCGCGGCTGACCCCGCCGGTCGACCTGGTCGAGGAGTTCGCGCTGCCGGTGCCCTCGCTGGTCATCTGCGAACTGCTCGGCGTCCCCTACGAGGACCGGGCGACCTTCCAGAGCAACACCGCCAAGTTCCTCGTCCGGGACCAGGCGTTCGACGAGAAGATGGCCGCGTACGGCGCCATGACCGGGTACCTCGCCGAACTGGTCACCCGCAAACGCGCCGAACCCGGCGAGGACATCCTGTCCGACCTGGCCCGCCAGGAGGACCTGACCGTCGAGGAACTGACCGGCTGCGCCTTCCTGTTGCTGCTCGCCGGCCACGAGACCACCGTCAACCAGCTCGCGCTCGGCACCTTCGCGCTCCTGGAGCACCCCGAGCAGATGGTCGCCCTGCGCGCCGACCCGGAGCTGATCCCCGACGCAGTCGAGGAACTCATGCGCTACCTGTCCGTCGCCGACATCTTCTACCGGTACGCCACGGAGGACATCGAGCTGGGCGGCGAGACCATCGGCAAGGGCTCGACCGTCGTCGTCTCCCTGCTGGCGGCCAACCGCGACCCCCGGCGCTTCGAGAACCCCGACACCCTGGACGTCCGCCGCAAGGCCCGCGGCCACCTGGCCTTCGGCCACGGCGTCCACCAGTGCCTCGGCCAGCAGCTGGGCCGCATCGAGATGCGCGCCGGCTTCGGCGGACTGCTGCGCCGCTTCCCGACCCTGCGGCTCGCCGTCCCCGCCGATGAGGTGCGGCTGCGGACCGACATGAACATCTACGGCGTTCACGAACTGCCGGTCACCTGGACGGAAACCGCCCCCTGAGCCGCCGGCCGGGTGCGGTCAGGGGCGGGCGCGGCGGACGTCGATGTTGCCGTGCCGGGTGCGGGCGCGGATCTTGACGATGTCCTCGCTCTGCTCCGGGACGCCGGACGCGGTGAGACCGTTGCGGACCTGGCCGGAGCCCGAGTGGGCGTCGAGCCAGACCGCGGTGCCCTCGCGGACGCCGACCTCGATGGTGCCGGAGGAGGTCTCCAACTGGACGGTGCCGCGGACCACCTCGCCCAGCCGCACGGTGCCGTGCGCGGTGGTCGCGGTGACCGACTCCTCGGCGCACGCGATGTCGATGTCGCCGTGGGCGCCGCTGACCCGCAGTTCGCCGATGGCCGCGCCGACCGTAGTGGTGCCGTGGGAGTTCTTCAGGACGGCGGGACCGTCCAGCAGGCCGACGCGCACGCTGCCCGAGCTGGTGGCGATCTCGGCGCCGCCCTCGACGCGGTCCACGGTGACGGAGCCGTGGGAGGCGGTGACGGTCAGCGGGCCGGTGACGTCAAGGCGGATGTCGCCGGAGGAGGTCTTCACCCGGACCTCGCCGAGCCGGCCCTCGCCGAACACCTGCGTCCAGGCCCCGGTCACGTCGACGTGCGAGCCCGCCGGCAGCTCGACGGTCACGTCCACGGTGCCGGTGCGGCCGAACAGGCCGGACTTCGGGGTGCGCACGGTCAGCACGCCGCCCGCGCAGGCGACTTCGGTCTGGCCTGCGGCCCGCACGTCCGGGTCCTTCTCCGGGTCGCGGGGCCGGACCTCGACGACGGTGTCGAGGCGGTCGGCGGCGGTGAACTGGATGGACCCGGCCTCCACGCGCGCGGTGACCGAGATCGCCTCGGGGGTGTCGAAGGTGGGCATGGCGGTCCCGTCCTGTGAGGTGGGTGACGTGGCGCGGGGTGCGGGCGCGCTCAGCGCACCCAGCCGGTGAAGCTCTGGCCGACGGTGCGGGGCTTCTCCGCCGTAGGCGGGCGGGTGCCGCCGTCGACCGCGGCCGACACGGCACGCACCAGCCACGCGTTGACCGACAGGCCCTCACGGGACGCGGCCTCCTCGGCGCGGGCCTTGAGGCGGGCGGGCAGGCGCAGGTTGACGCGGGCGGTGCCGCCCTCCTCGCCCTCGGACGGGACGGCGGCCCGCAGCGGTTCGGCGGGCGCCGCCGGCTCCGCGGG
The DNA here is from genome assembly GCF_040638895.1 of Streptomyces sp. NPDC024017. Lineage (NCBI taxonomy): Bacteria > Bacillati > Actinomycetota > Actinomycetes > Kitasatosporales > Streptomycetaceae > Streptomyces > Streptomyces sp. NPDC024017. The sequence goes on from NZ_JBEZYZ010000019.1 coordinate 71,572, forward strand.
CGCGTCGGCGTCGGCGGGCGGCAGGGTCACCACGAAGTCGGGGTCGAGCCCGCGCAGCCGTACGTCGACCGAGCCGGGGGCGAGTTCACGGGTGATCTCGTCCATCGCGGCGGACAGCACGCTGAGCATGGTCAGCCGGGCCGCCGACTCCAACGGCGCGGTGAGCCGGTCGGCCAGCTCGCGGGCATCGTCCCCGCCGGCCTCGGCGGCCACCGCGAGCTCGCGGCGGAGGGCGTCGACGTACGGCGTGAGGTCCATGACGTCATGGTGGTATCACTGTGGCGCCATATGCAAGCCGGGTGAACTGCGGCAAGACGGGCCCCGGCGCCCCGAGGGAGACGGCGGGGCGCCGGGTGGCGTGGGGTGGTGCCGCCGTGGTGCGACGGCGGGCCGCCGGATCAGCCCCGCAGGGCCGGGCCGAACCACGTCGTCAGGGCCGTCCGGAGCGCCGAGAGGTCGGGCGTCTCGCCGGGGGCGGCGGCCCACGCGACATGGCCGTCGGGGCGCACCAGCAGCGCGGCGGGAGCGGGGATCGGGCCGATGCCCGGGACGACCCAGTGCTCGTCCTCGCTGCGCGCCTCCACCAGGTCCACGCGGTCGGCCCAGCCCTTGACGGCCGCCGCCACCTCGGCACTGCCGCGCAGGTCGAGCAGGACGGGCCGGGCGTGGTGCAGCAACTCGTAGAGGTACGTGGGGCCCTGTCCCGTGTCGAGGTCGGCGTCGGGGACCCGGCGGCCCTCCAGCGGGTGGTCGCCGTCGACCGGGTAGCGGATGTCCAGCGCGTTGAGCATGTGGCGCAGATGGCGGTTGACGTCGTCGAACACCATCAGCGAGCCGAACACCTCGCGCAGCGCGTCCGTCTGGGCGCCGGGGCGGACCAGCGCCGACTGGGCGCGGGTGTTGTGCAGCACGCGCTCCCCGACCGGGTGGCGCTCGGCGTGGTAGCTGTCCAGCAGGCTCTCCGGCGCCTGGCCGCGCACCACCGCGGCCAGCTTCCAGCCCAGGTTGACCGCGTCCTGCACGCCCGTGTTCAGCCCCTGGCCGCCGGCCGGGAAGTGGATGTGCGCCGCGTCGCCCGCGAGCAGCACCCGGCCCGCCCGGTACCGGGCCGCCTGCCGGGCGGCGTCGGTGAACCGGGAGACCCACCGGGGTTCGCGCATGCCGAAGTCGGTGCCCGCGACCCTGATCAGCGACTCCCGCAACTGCTCGAACGTCACCGGCTCGTCGCGGTCCGGGACGCGGTCGTACTCCGAGGTGATCACCCGGTACCAGCCCGGCTCGAAGGCGATCGCCGAGTAGTCGCCGGCCGGGCGGCGCCGCACCCAGACGTAGTCCTCGGGCAGGTCGGGCAGTTCGACGTCACCGATCAGCGCGGTCATCGTCGGCTCGGTGCCGGGGAAGTCGATGCCCGCCAGCTTGCGCACCGAGCTGCGCCCGCCGTCGCAGCCCACGAGATAGCGGGCGCGCAGCGCCCCGGCCGCGCCCAGGTCGACCGTCACGCCGGTCCCGTCCTGGTGGATGCCGCTCACCTCGGACGACCAGCACATCCGCACACCCAGCTCGGTGGCCCACTCCTCCAGCAGGCGCTCGACGGCGGACTGAAGGATCATCAGCGGATACGGGTGCCGGGACTCGGACTCGTCGAAGTCCAGGTAGAGCCCGGAGAAGTGGCCCACCGGCTGCAGTTCGCCCTCCGCCAGGAAGCGGTCCAGGACACCGCGCTGGTCCAGCACCTCCAGGGTGCGGGAGTGGATGCCGCCGGCGCGTGACTCACCCGTCCGCTCGGCGAGGCGCTCGGCCACCACCACGTCGACGCCCGCCAGGCGCAGCTCGCAAGCGAGCATCAGGCCGGTCGGCCCGGCGCCCGCGATCACCACGTCCGCGTCCATGCCGGTGTTCTCCACGTCGTTGCCCCCTCTGAATTTCTGCCGAGTCACTGCTGATTCACGGTTTAGTCGGTGCTTTTCCAGTGCTTTTCGAGTGCCTTTCCACTGCGCCTCTAGCGTCGTGAACCACTTTCCCCTTGCCCTGTCCCGCCGGCGGGACGGTTTCATAGGGGGCGGGTGTTCCGGGGGTGTCAGCATGCAAGCGCGCCGGTCCATCCTCAACCTCACCGGCCGACGCGAGTCGGCAGGCCACCGACAGGGTGGGAGCGGGCCCGCATTCACGCGACACTCAATTCGGCCATTCACTCGGCCCCATACGGATTTTGTCTCGCCGGCGGGACAGCGGAAAAGAGCTCGGCGGAGGAAGGAAAATGGCAATGGAGCAGCAAGCCGCGCCTTCGAGTGCGCCGGTGTCCCTGGTGCAGGAAATAGCAGCGCTGTGGGGAGAGTGCCTGGACGGCCGTGAGGTCGGGGCGGAGGACGACTTCTTCGCGCTGGGCGGGAACTCACTCGCCGGAATCAAGATCATCGAACGGGTGACGCAGGACTACGGAGTCCGGCTCTCCGTGCGCGACTTCTACCTCGCGGGGACCCCCACCCGGATCGCCGAGCTGATCGAACAGGGGAGGGCGGGGACGTGAGGCTGACGCCGGGTCCCGCGCGCGACGTCGACCTCGGCAGCGTCGACCTGTTCGACCTGGACCTGTACACCGAGGGCGACCCGCACCCCGTCTGGGACGTGATGCGGGAGAAGGCCCCCCTGCACCACCAGGTCCTGCCCGACGGGCGGGAGTTCTGGTCGGTGACCCGCTTCGAGGACGTCTGCCGCGTCCTCGGCGACCACCGCGAGTTCACCTCCGAGCGCGGCACGGTCCCCACCCATCTCGGGACGGACGACGTCGCGGCCGGCGTGCTGCTGACCTCCACCGACCCGCCGCGGCACACCGAGGTCCGCCGCCCGCTCGGCTCCAAGCTCACCGCGCGGGCGGTGAAGTCCTGGGAGGACTCCATCCGGGGGACGATCGTCCGCTTCCTGGAGCCGGCGCTCGACGGGGAACCCTTCGACCTGGCCGAGCGGGCCCTGCTCCTGCCGGCGATGGTCACCGGCCCGCTGCTGGGCCTCCCCGAGAAGGACTGGGCCGAACTCGTCCAGCTCACCGCGATGGTGACGGCCCCCTCGGACCCGCACTTCCTGGAGGGCAGTGAGGCCGCCACCCTGGCCATCGCCCACCACGAGCTGGTCACCTACGTCCGGGAGTGGGTCCGCTCGCGGCGGGCGTCCGGCTTCGAGGACGACAGCCTCCTGCACCACCTCATGAACGTCCGCCCGGGCGGCGCGCCGCTGTCCGACGAGGAGATCGCCCTCGACGGCTACAGCATCCTGCTGGGCGCCAACGTCACCACCCCGCACACCGTCTCGGGCACGGTGCACGCGCTCATCGAGCGGCCCGAGCAGTTCGAGAAGGCCCAGGCCGACCCGACGCTGATCCCGAACCTGGTCGAGGAGGGGCTGCGCTGGACCTCGGCCGCGTGCAACTTCATGCGGTACGCGGTGGACGACGTCGAGATCGCCGGGGGCACGATCCCGGCCCGCGGGGCGGTCGTCGCGTGGATCGGCTCGGCCAACCGGGACGCCGCCCAGTTCCCCGACCCGCACACCTTCGACATCACGCGCGCCAACGCCAAGCGCCAGGTCGCGTTCGGATTCGGGCCGCACTTCTGCATCGGGGCACCGCTCGCCCGGCTGACCCTGCGCGTCTTCTTCGAGGAACTGCTCCAGCGGTTCGGCTCGATCGACCTCGCCGGCGAACCGCAGCATCTGCGGTCGTACTTCATCGCCGGGATGACCCACCTGCCCATCACCGCCCAGAAACGGCAGACGCCATGACCTCCGGCTCCACCACCGTCGCGTCGCCGTGGTTCGTCCGGCCGCCGGCCGCCGGCCACGCCGCCCGGATCTTCGGCCTCCCCTTCGCCGGGTCCGGGGCCTCGGCCTTCAGCGCCTGGCCGGCCGCGCTCGGCGACGCCGAGTTCTGCCCGGTGCAGTTCCCCGGCCGCGAGAACCGGCTGGCCCACCCCCACTACGGCACCTACGAGAACCTCGCCGCCGGCCTCGCCGAGGCGCTGCGCCCGCATCTGGAGGAGCCGTACGCGCTCTTCGGGCACTGCGCGGGCGCGCTGCCCGCCTACGAGACCGTCCTCCGGCTCGCCGGCCTCGGCCTGCCCACGCCCGCGTGCCTGTTCGTGTCGGGCCAGCCCGCGCCGCACGACGCCGCGGGCGACCGGATGCTCGCCATGACCGAGGCCGAACTGCGCGCCGAGGTGGAGGCGTTCCTGCGCGGCCGGGGCATCGAGCCGCGGCCGGACATGGTCGACCTGGGCCTGATGGTGCTGCTGCGCGACCACGCCGCCGCGGCCGCGTACCGGCGGACCGAGCCGGCCCCGGTGCCCTGCCCCGTCGTCGTCCTGCACTGGCGCGACGACCCCGACGTCGGCCTCGACCGGCTCCAGGGCTGGCGCCGGTACGCGGACTCCGTCGAGTTCGTGTCCGTCGACGGCGGCCACTACGACTTCATGGACGCGCCGGACGAGCTGCGGCACGTGCTGACCCGCTGGCGATGAGCGCGGCACAGCCGCCCGCGAGAGCCGTACACCGAGGGAACCGGAAGGAAATCGTATGAGTGGCGCAGCCACCGATATTGCCGTCATCGGGATGTCGTGCCGCTTTCCCGGGGTGCGCGACGTGGACGACTTCTGGCGCCTGCTGCTCGACGGCGGGTCGACCATCGGGACCTTCCCCGAGGACCGGACGGTCGTCCCGGACCGCGCGCCCCACCCGGACGCGGCCACCGTGAACTCCGGGTCGTTCCTCGACGCCGTCGACGGCTTCGACGCGGAGTTCTTCGGCACGTCCGCGGCGGAGGCGGCCGCCATGGACCCCGTGCAACGGCTGGGCCTGGAGCTGGCCTGGGAGGCCGTCGAGGACGCCCGCGTCCCGGCGAGTGCGCTCGCGGGCCGCGACATCGACGTCGTGGTCGGCGCCGGCCCGTCCGGGTACGACCTGCTGCGCAAGCTGACCGGCAGCGACCAGGACGACCACTACGCCGTCCTCGGCTCCGGCGGCGCGCTGATCGCCAACCGCATCTCCCACCTGTTCGACGTCCGCGGCATGAGCCTGTGCGCGGACTCCGGCCAGTCCTCCTCCCTGGTGTCCCTGGCGCTGACCTGCGAACGGATCCGCAGCGGCGCCGTCGACACGGCGCTCGCCGGCGGCGTGCACCTGATCGCCGACCCGGAGGCGGGACTGGGCCTGGCCAACCTCGGCGCCCTGTCGCCCGACGGCCGCTGCCACCCCTTCGACGCCCGGGCCAACGGCTTCGTGCGCGGCGAGGGCGGGGCGTTCGTCGTGCTCAAGCGGCTCGACCGGGCCCTCGCCGACGGCGACCACGTCTACGCCGTGGTGCGCGGCTGGGGCGTCGGCAGCGGCGGCGCCTCCTCCCGGATGCCGGACCCCAGCCCCACCGGGCAGGCGGCGGCCGTGCTGTCCGCCCTGAAGGCCGCGGACGTCGACTTCGACGGCGTCGAGTACGTCGAGGCGCACGGCACCGGCACCCGGCGCGGCGACCCGGCCGAACTCACCGGTCTGCGCGAGGTGTTCCGGCACACCGGCCGCAGCCGCCCCCTGGTGATCGGCTCGGTGAAGGCGAACGTCGGGCACCTGGAGCCCGCCGCCGGGATCGTCGGCTTCGTGAAGGCGGTGCTCTGCCTGGACCGCGCCCACCTGGTCCCGCACCCCGGCTTCGAGACCCCGAACCCCGAGATCCCGGACTTCCACGACGACTTCGAGGTCCTGCGCACCGCGCGGCCCTGGCCGGGCACACCGGACCGGCCCCGGCGCGCCGGCGTCACATCGGTCGGCATGGGCGGCACCACCGCCCACGTCGTCCTGGAACAGGCCCCCGGAACACCGGCCGAGACCGGGGAGCGGGCGCCCGGCGTCCCCGGCGTGCTGCCGTGGGTGCTGTCGGCGCGCTCCGAGGCGGCCCTGCGGGAGCAGGCGGCCCGGCTGCGGGACCGCGTGACGGCCGATCCGTCGCTGACGGCGGCCGACGTGGGGCACTCGCTGGTGGCCACGCGGACGGCGTTCGCGCACCGGGCGGTGGTGCTCGGCGCCGACCGCGAGGAGGCGCTGGCCGGCCTGGGCCTGCTGGCGGACGGCGGCGACGGGGCACGCGCCGTGCGCGGCGTGGCCGCCGGTCCCGCCGGACCGGTCGTCTTCGTCTTCCCCGGCCAGGGCTCGCAGTGGCTCGGCATGGGACGACGGCTGTACGCCGAGTCGGAGGTCTTCGCCCGCGCGATCGACGACTGCGCGCGGGCGCTGGAGCCATGGACCGACTGGTCCCTGCTCGACCTGGTGACCGGCGCGCAGTCGGCGCCCTCGCTGGAGCGCGGGGACGCCGTGGTACAGCCGGCGCTGTTCGCGATGATGGTCTCCCTGGCCCGCCTCTGGCAGTCGCTCGGCGTGGTCCCCGACGCGGTGGTCGGGCACTCGCAGGGCGAGATCGCCGCCGCCTGCGCGGCCGGCGCGCTCTCCCTGGAGGACGCCGCCCGGGTGGTCGCCCTGCGCAGCCGGGCCCTGACCGCACTGGCGGGCCTCGGCGGGATGAACGCGGTCGCCGCCCCCCTCGCCGAGGTGGAGAAGCGGCTGACCCGGTGGCCCGGGCGGCTGTCCGTCGCCGCCGTCAACGGGCCGGCCTCCGTGGTGATCTCCGGAGACCTTCAGGCCCTGGAGGAGTTCGCCGCCGAGGCCGCCGCCGACGGGGTGCGGGTGCGGCGGGTCCGGATCGAGTACGCCTCCCACTCCCACCAGGTCGAACGCATCCGCGACGAGGTGCTCGCCGCCACCGGGCACGTCACGCCGCGGCCGACGCCGGTGGAGTTCCACTCCACGGTCACCGCCGGGCGGATCGACACCCGCCTCCTGGACGGCGCGTACTGGTACGACAACCTGCGCTCGACGGTGCGGTTCGGCGAGGTCGTCGCCGCCCTGATGCGCGAGCGCGGCGGCGTGTACGTCGAGGTCAGCCCGCATCCGGTGCTCCAGGTGGCGATGGAGGAGACCGCCGACGCGCTGGCGAGCCCGCCCCCGGTGCTGAACACCCTGAACAAGCACGACGACGGCGCCGGCAAGGTCCTCACGTCGGCGGCCGAACTGCACGTGCGCGGCGTGCCGGTGAGCTGGGAGACGGTGTTCGCCGCGGCCCGGCCGCGCCGGGTCGCCCTGCCCACCTACCCGTTCCAGCGGCAGCGGTACTGGCTGACCGCGCCGGACGGCCCCGACGCCCCGGACGCGGCCCCCGAAGGGCCGGACCTCGCCTCGGAGGCGTCCGTCCGCGCCCTGGTGTGCGCCGAGACGGCCGCGCTGCTGACCGCGAAGGACGCCGACGCGCGGCTCACCGGCGCCGGCCCGGCGGCGAGGGCGGGCGAGACCTTCAAGGCCCTGGGGTTCGACTCCTCGATGGTCGTGGCGCTCCGCAACCGGCTCACCGCGGTGACCGGCGTACGCCTCCCGGCCACCGTCGCGTTCACCCACCCCACGCCGCGGCAGCTCGCCCGGCACCTCTTCTCCCTCCTGACGCCGCAGGAGCCCGCCCCGGCCGAGACGGCCGCGGAGGCAACGCCCGCGCCCGAGGAGCGCCTGGAAAGTCGTAGTGATGACGATCTGTACGCATTGATCGACCGCGGATACGTGTAGCAACACCGTTCGTCTCAGCAACCGTTAGGGGGAGGCCCTGGTGGAGGATGTCGACAAGCTCCGGTCCTATCTGCGCCGCGCCGTCGGCGACGCGCAGCACCTGCGTGAGCGCGTGCGCGAGCTGGAGGAGTCCGCGCGCGAGCCCATCGCGGTCGTGGGTGTGGGGTGTCGCTTCCCGGGTGGGGTGACGTCCCCCGAAGGACTGTGGGGCCTGGTGGCCGACGGCGTGGACGCGGTGGGCGACTTCCCGTCGGACCGTGGCTGGGACGTGGAGGCGCTGTACGACCCGGACCCGGAGGCGCAGGGGAAGACGTACACCCGCTCGGGCGGATTCCTGTACGACCTGCCCGAGTTCGACGCGGACTTCTTCGGGATCAGCCCGCGCGAGGCGCTGGCGATGGATCCGCAGCAGCGGCTGATGCTGGAAACGTCGTGGGAGGCGCTGGAGCGGGCGGGCATCGACCCGGCCGCGCTGCGGGGCTCGGCGACCGGGGTGTTCACCGGGATCTACGGCGTCGACTACGGCCCCCGGATGGGCGGCGGCGCGGCCGGCGAGGTCGAGGGCTTCACCCTCACCGGGACCTACCTCAGCGTGGCCTCGGGCCGGGTGGCGTACGTGCTGGGCCTCGAGGGCCCGGCGGTGTCGACCGACACCGCCTGCTCGGCGTCGCTCGTCGCCGTCCACCAGGCCGTGCGGTCCCTGCGCTCCGGGGAGTGCACGCTGGCGCTGGCCGGCGGGGTGTCGACGCTGCCGACGCCGGGGATGTTCGTCGAACTGTCCCGGCAGCGGGGCGTGTCGGCGGACGGGCGGTGCAAGGCGTTCGCGGAGGCGGCCGACGGCACCGGCTTCTCCGAGGGCGCGGGCGTACTGGTCCTGGAGCGGCTCTCCGACGCGCTGCGCAACGGCCGGCGCGTCTGGGCCGTCATCCGGGGTTCGGCGATCAACCAGGACGGCGCGTCCAACGGACTGACCGCGCCGAACGGGCTGGCGCAGCAGCGCGTGGTCCGGGCGGCCCTGGCCGACGCGGGCCTGACGGCCCGTGACGTGGACGCGGTCGAGGCGCACGGGACCGGCACCCGGCTGGGCGACCCGCTGGAGGCGGAGGCGCTGCTGGCCACGTACGGGCAGGAACGGGAGCCCGGCAGGCCGCTGTGGCTGGGGTCGCTGAAGTCGAACATCGGCCACACGCAGGCGGCGGCGGGCGTCGGCGGCATGATCAAGATGATCATGGCGATGCGGCACGGGGTCATGCCCCGGACGCTGCACGTGGACCGCCCCTCGACGCACGTGGACTGGTCGGCCGGGGCGGTGGAGCTGCTCACCGAGGCCCGGGAGTGGACCACGCGGGAGGGCCGGCCCCGGCGTGCGGGCGTGTCGTCGTTCGGCATCAGCGGCACCAACGCGCACCTCGTCCTGGAGCAGGCTCCCGAACCCGCCGAACCCGCCGAACCCGCCGAGCCCGTCGGGACCCCCGAGACCTCCGGGCAGGACCGGGCCCCCGCGCGTGAGCCCGGCGTGGTGCCGTGGGTGCTGTCGGCGCGGTCGGAGCAGGCGCTGCGCGAGCAGGCGCGGCGGCTGCGCGACCACGTCGCCGCCGACCCCGCCCTGCCGCTCGCCGACGCGGGCCACGCCCTGGTGACGACGCGCTCGCTGTTCGAGCACCGCCAGGTGGTCGTCGGCGCCGACCGCGACGCCCTGCTCGCCGCACTGGCCGCCGTGGCCGCGGGCGAGGAGCCCGGCTCCGCCGCCGCGGTGTCCGGCGTCGCCCGGCCCGTCGGCAAGACGGTGTTCGTCTTCCCCGGCCAGGGGGCGCAGTGGGTCGCGATGGGCCGGGAGCTGTGGGAGACCTCCCCGGTCTTCGCCGAGCAGCTGCGCGCCTGCGCCGAGGCGCTTCGGCCGTGGGTGTCCTGGTCGCTGGTCGACACCGTGATCGGTGGGCCCGGCTCGGCCGACCTGGAGGACATCGACGTCGTCCAGCCGGTGCTGTTCGCCGTGATGGTGTCGCTGGCCCGGGTGTGGCAGTCGCTGGGCGTCACCCCGGACGTGGTGATCGGCCACTCCCAGGGCGAGATCGCCGCCGCCCACATCGCCGGGGCCCTGACCCTTCAGGACGCGGCCAAGATCGTGGCCCTGCGCTCCCGGCTGCTGGCCACCGTCGCCGGACAGGGCAGCATGGCCGGGATCCTGCTGCCCGAGGAGCGCGTGCGGGAACTGCTGGCGGGCCAGGAGGCCCGGATCGGCATCGCCGCGGTGAACGGGCCCGGCTCCACGACGGTCTCCGGCGAGACCGCGGCCGTCGAGGCACTGGTGGAGGCCTGCCGGGCCGAGGGCGCCCGCGCGCGGCTGATCAAGTCCAGCGTCCCCGGCCACTCGCCGCTGATGGACCGCTTCGCGGAGCAGCTCCCCCGGGAGCTGGGCCGCATCACTGCGGCGCCCACGCCGGTCGAGATCTACTCCACGGTCACCGGCGGCCTGATCGACCCGACGACGCTGGACGCGGCCTACTGGTACCGCAACCTGCGCGAACCGGTGCAGTTCGCGGCGGCCATGGGGCGCCTGGTCGGGCAGGAGCCCGACAGCGCGGTCGTCGAACTCAGCCCGCACCCCCTGCTCGTGATGAACATCCAGGAGATGTTCGACACCACCCCGGGCGCCACCGGCTTCGTGGTGGGTTCCCTGCGCCGCGAGGAAGGCGGCCTCGACCGGCTGTACCAGTCGGCGGCGGAGGCCTTCGTGGCGGGCGTCGAGGTGTCCTGGCAGGCGGCCTTCCCGGGCCGGGACGGCCGGTGGGCCGAGCTGCCCACGTACGCCTTCCAGCGGCAGCGCTACTGGCTGACCACCCCCCAGGAGACCACCACCGCCGCCACCTCGGACCACCCGCTGCTCGACTCCGTGGTCGACCTGCCCGCCGACGGCGGGCGCGGGGGAGTGGTCGGCGGCGGACGCCTGTCGCTGGAGCGCCACCCCTGGCTCGCCGAACACGTCGTCCACGGCGCCCACCTGGTGCCGGCGACCGTCCCGGCGGAGCTGGCGGCGTGGGCCGCGCACAAGGCCGGGTGCGACACCGTCGAGGAACTCACCCTGGAGACCCCGCTGGTGCTGTCCCGCACGGGCGAGCGGGAGATCCGCGTCGTGCTCGACGGCACGGGCGCCGTGAGCGTGCACTCACGCGGCGAGGGCGAGACCGAGTGGACCCGCAACGCCGCCGGCACCGTCGGCGTCTCGGCCCCCGCTCAGGACTCCCTCACCGCCTGGCCCCCGCCGGGTGCGGCCCCGGTGCCGTTCGAGGAGGAGTACGCCCGGCTGACCGCCCTCGGCTTCGGCCACGGCCCGCTGTTCCGGGGCCTGAAGGCGGTCTGGCGCCAGGGCGACACGCTGTTCGCCGAGGTCGAACTGCCCGCCGCCGCGGGCGGCACCGGCCAGGACCGGTTCCGGATCCACCCGGCGCTGCTGCACGCCGCGCTGCTCCCGGCCGGCCTGGGCCACATCGTCGACGCCTCCCGGCCCGAGGGCTGGCTGCCGTACCGCGCCACCGGCATCCGGCTCGGCGCCGCCCGGCCGGCCGCGCTGCGCGTCCGGCTCGCACCGGCGGGCGAGAACACGCTGTCCCTGACCCTCGCCGACGACCGCGGCACCCCTGTCGGCGGCATCGCGTCGCTGACCCTGCGCCCCGCGGACGTCGAGCAGCTCACCGCGCTGGGCTTCGACCACCAGGACGCGCTGTTCCGCCCGGACTTCGAGCCGGTGTCCGTCCCGGCCGGGGCGACGGCGGGCGCGTACGCGGTGCTGGGCACGCCCGCGTTCCCCGTACCGGACGCGGCGGTCTTCGCCGGCCTCGACGCACTCGCCGCCGCCGGTCCCGTGCCCCCGGTCGTGATCGCCACCGTGGAGCGCGCGGAGCCGGACGGCGCGGACACCCCCGCCGCCGTCGAGCGCGTCCTCCACCAGGTGCTGCGCTGGACCCGGGACTGGCTGTCCGACGACCGCTTCGCCGAGGCGCGGCTGGTCGTCGTCACCCGGGGCGCGTTCCGCGACGAGCAGGTGACCCGCCCCGACCCGGCGGCGGCCGCCGTCTGGGGTTTCGTGCGCAGCGCGCAGACCGAGAACCCGGGCCGGTTCACGCTCGTGGACACCGACGACCAGCCCGCTTCGTGGGCGCTCCTCGCGGCGCTGGCCGGGACCGGGGAGGACCAGCTCAGGATCCGCGCCGGCGCCCCGGCCGCCCCCCGGCTGGCCCGCGCCGACGGCGGCTCCGGCGCCGGGGACCTGCCCGCCCTCGGCTCCGGGACGGTGCTCATCACGGGCGGCACCAGCGGTCTGGGCGCCCTCCTCGCCCGGCACCTCGTGGACCGGCACGGCGTGCGCCGGCTGCTGCTGACCAGCAGGCGGGGACCGGCGGCACCGGAGGCGGCCGCACTGGCCGCCGAGCTGACCGGAGCGGGCGCGCACGTCGACATCGCGGCCTGCGACGTCACCAGCCGGGACTCCGTCGCCGCGCTGCTGGCCGCCGTACCCGCCGGGCATCCGCTGACGGCGGTGGTCCACTGCGCCGGTGTGCTGGACGACGGGGTCGTCGAGGCGCTGACCGAGGAACGCCTGGACGCCGTTCTCGCGCCGAAGGTGCGCGGCGCCTGGCACCTGCACGAGCTGACCCGGTCGCTGGAGCTGTCCGCGTTCGTGCTGTTCTCCTCGGTCGCGAGCGTCCTCGGCACCGCCGGACAGGCCAACTACGCGGCGGCCAACGCCTTCCTCAACGGCCTCGCGGACGCCCGCCGGGCCGACGGACTGCCCGCCACCGCCCTGTGCTGGGGCTTCTGGGCGCAGCGCAGCGAGATGAGCGCCGACCTCGACGACACCGACCTGGTGCGCCTGCAACGCCAGGGCGTGCTGCCGATGTCGTCTCAGGAGGGCCTCGCGCTGTTCGACGCGGCGGTCTCGGTGGACGGCGAGCCGGTGCTGGTGCCCGCGCGGCTGGACCTCGCGGCGCGCGACGGCCACCTCCTCTCGCCGCTCCTGCGCGGCCTCACCGGGACGCCCGCCGCCCCGCAGGGCCGTCAGAGCGCCGACGGCCCGCTCGCCGAGACGCTGGCGTCGCTGCCGCCGGCCGACGCCGAGGCGGCGCTGCTCGACGCCGTCCGCGCCCAGACCGCGACCGTCCTCGGGCACGCCGACCCCGCGCGGATCGGCCCCTCGGTGGCCTTCAAGGAACTGGGCATCGACTCGCTCACGGCGCTGGAGCTGCGCAACAAGCTGGCCGCGGTGACCGGCCTGAAACTGCCCGCGACGCTCGTGTTCGACCACCCCAACCCCAGCGCCCTCGCCCGGTTCCTGACCGAGCGGATCGCGCCCGGGGCCGCGGCCGGACCGCAGTCCCCGGCCGTCCACCTGGTCAAGGAGATCGAGGGCCTGGGCGCCCGGCTCCAGGACGCCTTCGCCGAACTCGCGGCGGAGGAGCAGACCACCATCTCCACGCTCCTCGGCGAACTGCAGGGCCGGGTCCGCTCGCTGGCGGGCGCCGCAGCACCGGTCGGCATCGCCGACCAGATCAGTTCGGCCTCGGCGGGAGAGCTTCTCGCGCTGCTGGACAAGGAACTCGGCTAGGGAGAGCCATGACGAACGACAACAACGCCGACGTTCTCGACTACCTCAAGCGGACGTCGATCGAGCTGATCGAGACCCGCAAGCGCCTGCAGGAGCTGACCGACGCCGCCGCCGAGCCCATCGCGGTGGTGGGCGTCGCCTGCCGCTTCCCGGGCGGGGCGGCGTCCCCCGAGGACCTGTGGGAGCTGGTGCGCTCGGGCGCGGACGTCGTGTCGGACTTCCCGCAGGACCGCAACTGGGACGTGGAGAACCTGTACGACCCCGACCCCGACCGGCCCAACAGCTGCTCCGCCCGCGCGGGCGGGTTCCTGTACGACGCGGGCGACTTCGACGCCGAGTTCTTCGGGATCAGCCCCCGCGAGGCGCTGGCCGCCGACCCGCAGCACAGGCTGCTCCTGGAGACCTCCTGGGAGTCCCTGGAACGCGCCGGCATCGACCCGCACTCCCTGCGCGGCAGCGACACCGGCGTCTTCGCGGGCCTGGCCTACTTCGGGTACGGCAACCACTTCTTCACCCCCGAGGCCATCGCGGGCTACGCGCAGACCGGCTCCCTGCTGAGCGTGGCCTCCGGGCGCGTGTCGTACGCCCTGGGCCTGGAGGGTCCGGCGGTGTCGACCGAGACCGCGTGCTCGTCGTCGCTGGTGGCGGTGCACCAGGCGGTGCAGTCGCTGCGGCAGGGCGAGTGCGGCCTGGCCCTGGCAGGCGGCGTCACCGTCATGGGGACGACGCAGGTGCTGCGGGAGATGACCCGGCAGCGGGGCCTGGCGGCGGACGGCCGCTGCAAGGCGTTCGCGGACGCCGCGGACGGCGCCGGCTTCTCCGAGGGCGTCGGCGTGCTGGTCCTGGAGCGGCTCTCCGACGCGCGGCGCAACGGACACCGCGTCTGGGCGGTCATCCGGGGCTCGGCGATCAACCAGGACGGCGCGTCCAACGGGCTGACCGCCCCCAACGGCCCGGCCCAGCAGCGGGTGATCCGGGCGGCGCTCGCCAACGCCCGGGTGCAGGCGGCCGACGTGGACGTGGTCGAGGCGCACGGCACCGGCACGACGCTGGGCGACCCCATCGAGGCGCAGGCGCTGCTGGCCACCTACGGGCAGGAACGGGAGCCCGGCAGGCCGCTGTGGCTGGGGTCGCTGAAGTCGAACATCGGCCACGCGCAGGCGGCGGCCGGCGTCGGCGGCATCATCAAGATGATCATGGCGATGCGGCACGGGGTCATGCCCCGCACGCTGCACATCGACCGCCCCTCCACCCACGTGGACTGGTCGGCCGGAGAGGTGGAACTGCTCACCGAGGCCCGGGACTGGCCGAGCACACCGGGCCGGCCCCGCCGTGCGGGCGTGTCCGCCTTCGGCGTCAGCGGCACCAACGCGCACGTGATCCTCGAGGAGGCTCCCGAGGAGGAGCCGGTGCCCGGCACCACCGGGCAGCTGCCCGGCGCCCTGGTGCCGTGGGTCCTCTCCGCGCGCTCGGAGCAGGCGCTGCGGGCCCAGGCGCGGAAGCTGCGCGACTTCGCCGCCGCCGACGCGGACCTGGACCCCGCCGACGCCGGCTGGTCGCTGGTGTCCGGCCGGGCCCGGCTCGAGCACCGTGCCGTGGTCCTCGGAGGCGACCGGGAGGCCCTGCTCGGCGGCCTGACGGCGCTGGCCGAGGGCGAGGAGTCGGCCGCGGTGGTGCGCGGCGTCGCCGGTGAATCCGGCGGCCGGGTCTTCATGTTCCCCGGTCAGGGCGCCCAGTGGGCCGGCGCGGCGGGCCCGCTGTACGAGGCCTTCCCCGTCTTCGCGCAGGCCCTCGACGAGGTGTGCGCGCACTTCGACGCGCACCTCCCCTTCGCCCTGAAGCCCGTGCTGCTCGCCGCCGACCCCGAGCAGCGCGAGCGGACGGACGTCGCGCAGCCCGCGCTGTTCACCCTCCAGGTCGCCCTCTACCGGCTGCTGACCCGCTACAGCCCGGCGCCGGACCATCTGATCGGGCACTCCGTCGGCGAGATCGCCGCCGCGCACGTCGGCGGAGCGCTCGGCCTGGACGCCGCGACCCGCCTCGTGGCCGCCCGCGGACGGACGATGCAGACCGTCACCGAGCAGGGCGCCATGCTCGCCGCCCGCCTTCCGGAGGCCGAGGCGACCGCCCTGCTCGGCGCGTACGACCGGGTCGGCCTCGCCGCCGTCAACGGCCCCGAGTCGGTGGTCTTCTCGGGCCTGCGCGAGCAGGTCCACGCCCTGCGCGACCGGATCCTGGCCGACGGCGGGTCGGCCAAGCTCCTCCCGGTCGACCACGCCTTCCACTCCCCGCTGATGGAGCCGGTCCTCGACGACTTCGCGGCCGCGATCGGCGCACTGCCCGCCGCCGAGCCGTCGATCCCCGTCGTGTCGACGCTGCTGGGCCGCGAGGCCACCGCCGAAGAACTGACGTCCGCCGCGCACTGGGTGCGCCACGTCCGCGCACCCGTCCGCTTCCACGACGCCGTGGAGCACGCCCGCGCGGCCGGCGCGGACGTCTTCGTCGAGGTCGGCCCGGGCGCGACCCTCACCGGTCTCACCAAGGACGCCTTCGCGAGCGCCGGCGTCGACGACGCGCTGGTCGTCCCGGCGTCCCGGCGGGACCGCGAGGCGGCCCGGGCGCTGGCCGGCGCACTGGCCGAACTGCACGTGCGGGGCGTCCCCGTGGACTGGGCCGCCCTGTTCGGGACGCGCCGGCAGGTCGATCTGCCGACGTACGCCTTCCAGCGGCAGCGGTACTGGCTGGACCTGATGGCCGGGACGGGGGCGGCGGACGTCGCCGCGGCCGGCCTGGCGGCGCCGGACCACCCGCTGCTGGGTGCCGTGGTGGACCACCCCGGCACCGACGAGGTCGTGTTCACCGGCCTGTGGTCCCTGAAGACCCACGAGTGGCTGGCCGGGCACGCCGTGTTCGGCGCGGTCGTCGTACCGGCCACGGCCTACCTGGACCTGGCCCTGACGGCGGGCCGGCACGTCGGGAGCGCCGCGCTGGAGGACCTCACCCTGGAGGTGCCGCTGATCCTCCCCGAGACGGGCGACGTGCAGGTGCGCGTCGTCGTCGGCGCGGCGGACGAGGAGTCGGGGCGCCGCTCGCTGGAGGTGTACTCGCGCCCCGGCGAGGACGCCCGCACGGCCGGCGGCTGGACCCGCCACGCCCTGGGCAGCCTGGCCCCGGACACCCCGGCGGCCGGTGACGCCGCCCGGCCGCTCGCCGTCCGGCCGCCGGCCGGCGCGACCCGGATCGCCGTCGACGGCCTCTACGACTCCTTCGCCGACGCCGGGTTCGACTACGGCCCCGCCTTCCGCGGCCTGCGCGAGGTGTGGCGGCACGGCGACGACCTGTTCGCCCTCGCGACCCTCCCGGAGAGCGCCGGGACGGGCGCCTTCGCCCTGCACCCGGCGCTGATGGACACCGTGCTGCACGCGTCGGTGGCCGGCGGCGTCATCGAGGTGACGGGCGAACAGGGCCGGATGCCCTTCGCGTGGGCCGGTGCCCGCCTCACCGGCGCGTGCGGCCCGACCGTCCGGGTCCGGCTCACACCGGCCGGCGAGGACGCCGTGTCGCTGACGGTCGCCGACGAGGACGGCCGCGAGATCGCCTCCGTCGCCTCGCTGACGTTCCGCCCGGCCAGTGCCGAGCAGGTGCGTTCGGCGCTCGGCGGGCAGGAGCAGCCGCTGTACGAGGTGCGGTGGCGGCCGGTTCCGCAGGGCGAGCCGGCGTCCCGCCCGGGACGGTGGGGCGTCGTCGGCGCGGACACCGCCCTGGCCTCCCGGCTCCTGCGGGCGGGCGGCGACCGGGCCGTGAGCTACGCCGGTCTCGACGAGGTCGGTCCGCGGGACGCCCCCGCGCACCTCCTGCTGTGCCCGGACGACCGCACCGACGGTGCAACCGATCCGCTCACCGCGGTCGGCGCCGCCGGCCGGCACGTCCTGGAGCAGGTCCAGCGGTTCCTCGCCGAGGAGGCGCTCGCCGCGTCCACGCTGGTGGTGCTCACCCGCCTGGCCATGGACACCGGCGCGGGAGAGCGGGTCGAAAACCTCCCCGGCGCGTCCGTGTGGGGCCTGATCCGCTCCGCCCAGACCGAACACCCCGGCAGGTTCCGGCTGGTGGACATCGACGACGAGGAGACCTCCTGGGCGGCCCTGCCCGACGCGCTCGCCCTCGGTGAGGAGCAACTGGCGCTGCGCGCCGGCACCGCCCTCGTCCCCCGCCTCGCCCCGGCCACGCCCGCGGACCAGTGGCTCGAACCCCCGGCGGACGGCCCGCACCGGCTGGGAATCCCGGACAAGGGCACGCTGGAGAACCTGACCTGGGTGCCGTGCCCCGAGGCCGAGGCGCCCCTGGAGAGCGGGCAGGTCCGCATCGCCGTCCAGGCCGCCGGGCTCAACTTCCGCGACGTCACCATCGCCCTGGGCCTGGTGGACCGTACGGCCATCGACGCCGGCATCGGCAGCGAGGGCTCCGGTGTCGTCCTGGAGGTGGCGGACGACGTCACCGCCTTCGCCCCGGGCGACCGGGTGACCGGCATCTTCACCGGCGCCTTCGGCCGCGTGGCCGTCGCCGACCACCGCCTGCTCGCCGCCGTCCCCGACGGGTGGAGCCATGCCGAGGCGGCGTCCATGCCGAGCACCTTCCTCACCGCGTACTACGCCCTCTTCCACGTCACCCGGCTCAAGAAGGGCCAGCGGATCCTCATCCACGCCGCGGCCGGCGGCGTCGGCATGGCCGCCGTCCAGCTCGCCCGGCACGTCGGCGCCGAGATCTACGCGACCGCGAGCCCCGCCAAGTGGCCCGTCCTGCGCGGGATGGGCCTGGACGACGCGCACCTGGCGTCCTCCCGCGACCTGGAGTTCGCCGAGAAGTTCCTCGCCACCACGGACGGCCGGGGCGTGGACGTCGTCCTGAACTCCCTTGCGCACGCCTTCGTCGACGCCTCGCTGACGCTGCTGCCCGAGGGCGGCCACTTCATCGAGATGGGCAAGACCGACATCCGCGACCCCCGGCAGGTGGCCGCCGACCACCCCGGCGTCGCGTACGACGCCTTCGACCTGTACGCGGCCGGCCCGGACGTCATCCAGGCGATGTTCCGCGACGTCATGGACCTGTTCGCGGACGGGCGGGTGCGCTTGACACCGGTGTCCGTCCGCGACATCCGCGACGCGCGCCGGACCTTCCGCGAGATGAGCCAGGGCCGCCACGTCGGCAAGCTCGTCCTCGACGTCGGCGGCGGCTTCGGCGGCGGCACCGTGCTGATCACCGGCGGCACCGGGGGCGTGGGCTCCCTCGTGGCACGGCACCTCGTCACCGAGCACGGGGTGCGCTCCCTGGTGCTGGCCGGCCGCCGGGGAGCCGCCGCCGACGGGGCCGACGCGCTCGTCGCCGACCTGCGCGACCTGGGCGCCGACGTCCGCGTCGTGGCCTGCGACGTCGCCGACCGGGCCGCCGTGGCGGAGCTGCTCGCCGACATGCCCCCGCGCCGGCCGCTGACGGCGGTCGTGCACGCGGCGGGCGTCCTGGCGGACGGCACCGTGGAGTCGCTGACCGCCGAGAGCGTCGAACGGGTGCTGCGCGCCAAGGCCGGCGGCGCGCTCGTCCTGCACGACCTGACCAAGGACCGCCCGCTGTCGGCGTTCGTGCAGTTCTCCGCCCTCGCGGGCACGCTCGGCACCGCCGGGCAGGCGAACTACGCGGCCGCCAACGCCTTCCTGGACGGCCTGGCGGCGCAGCGCAGGGCGTCCGGCCTGGCCGGCACCTCGCTGTGCTGGGGCTGGTGGGAGCAGAGCAGCGGCATGACCGGGGACCTGGACGAGGCGGACCTCCTGCGGCTGCGGCGGATGGGCATCGGCGCGATGCCGACGCCCGAGGCGCTGGGCCTGTTCGACGCGGCGTGCGCCAACGGCAGGGCGGTCCTCGTCCCGGCCCGGGTGGACGTCGCCGCGCTGCGCGGCAGGACCGGTACGGACCTGCCGCCGCTGCTGCGCGACCTCGTCGACGCCCGCCGCCCCCGCCGCGGCCGGGCGGAGACGGCCGGGGACGACGGCGCCCGCGGCCTGGCCGCCCTGCTGGCCGGCCTGCCGGCCGACGAGGCGCAGACGGCAGCCCTGGACTGGCTCCGCGAACAGGTCGCCCTCGTGCTCGGCCACCCCTCCGGCGCGTCCGTCGACGCCGACCAGGCGTTCACCCAGCTCGGCTTCGACTCCCTGACATCGGTCGAACTGTGCAACCGCCTGTCGTCCCGGACCGGGCTGCGCCTGCCGACCACGCTCGTCTTCAGCTACCCGACCCCCCGTGAGATGAGCGAGCACCTCGTCGGCCTGCTGCGCCCGGAACCGGACCCCGGCACGGACCTCGGGGCGGACCTTGCCACGGACCTCGGGGCGGGCGAGCCGATCGAGGTGGAGGAACTGTCCGACCTGGACCTGGAAGCACTGGTCGATCTGGCTCTGGATGAGAAGAGGTAAGTGAGATGACCGACTCCGCGGAACGCACGGCGGACGGCGCGGACCGGGTCCAGCGGGCGCTCCGCACCCTGCTGGAGGAGCGCGACCGGCTCCGGCGGGAGAACGACGCCCTGAAGGCCGGCCGCGGCGAGCCCATCGCCGTGGTGGCCATGGCCTGCCGCTACCCGGGAGGCGTGTCCTCGCCCGAGGACCTGTGGGAGGTGGTCCGCGGCGGCCGGGACGTCGTGGACGACTTCCCCGCCGACCGCGGCTGGCGGGACGTGTACGACCCGGACCCCGACGCCGTCGGCGGCTCGTACACGCGCCAGGGCGGATTCCTGAAGGACGTGGCGGACTTCGACGCCGACTTCTTCAACATCAGCCCCCGCGAGGCGCTGGCGGTCGACCCGCACCACCGGCTGCTGCTGGAGACCTCCTGGGAGGTCTTCGAACGGGCCGGCATCGTCCCCGCCGACGTGCGCGGCGCCGACGTCGGCGTCTTCTCCGGGGTCAGCTCCTCCGAGTACGGCTGGCGCTTCCTGGAGGGCAGCCAGAAGGAGCTGGAGGGCTATCTGCTGTACGGCAGCGCGCTGAGCGTCGCATCCGGCCGGGTGGCGTACGAGATGGGGCTGACCGGGCCGGCCGTGTCGGTGGACACCGCCTGCTCGTCGTCCCTGGTGGCCCTGCACATGGCGGTGCAGTCGCTGCGCTCGGGGGAGTGCTCGCTGGCGCTGGCGGGCGGGGCGCTGGTGATGGCGACGCCCGCGATGTTCGTGGAGTTCTCCCGCCAGGGCGCCCTGTCGGCCGGCGGCCGGTGCAAGGCGTTCGCGGACGGGGCCGACGGGACCGGCTGGGCCGAGGGCGTGGGCGTGCTGCTGCTCGAGCGGCTGTCCGACGCCCGCCGCAACGGCCACCCCGTGCTGGCCGTCGTCCGCGGCAGCGCCGTCAACCAGGACGGCGCCAGCAACGGGCTGACCGCCCCCAACGGCCGTGCCCAGGAGAAGGTGATCCGGCAGGCCCTGGCCAACGCGGGCGTCGCGCCCGGCGAGGTGGACCTGGTCGAGGCGCACGGCACCGGCACCACCCTGGGCGACCCCATCGAGGCGGGCGCGCTGCTGGCGACCTACGGCCGGGACCGGCCCGCGGACCGGCCGCTGTGGCTGGGCTCCCTGAAGTCGAACATGGGGCACGCCCAGGCCGCCGCCGGAGTCGGCGGGGTCATCAAGGCCGTGCTGGCGATGCGGCACGGGTACATGCCCAAGACCCTCCACGTCGACGCCCCCTCACGCCACGTCGACTGGTCCTCCGGCGCGGTCGAACTGCTGGTGGAGGGCCGCGAGTGGACCCGGCGGGACGGCCCCCGGCGGGCCGGGGTGTCGTCGTTCGGCGTCAGCGGCACCAACGCCCACGTGGTCCTGGAGGAGGCGCCGGCCGAGGAACCGGCCGAGGAGCACGGGCCGGACGCGGGCGTCACCGGCGGCCTGGTGCCGTGGGTGCTGTCCGCCAAGAGCGCCAAGGCCCTGCGCGGGCAGGCGGGCAGGCTGCGCGACTTCGCCGCCGCCGGACCGGACACGGACGACCCCGCCATCGGCTGGTCGCTGGTCTCGGGCCGGTCCCGGTTCGAGCACCGCGCGGTGGTGCTGGGGCGCGGCCGGGACGAGCTGCTGAGCGGCCTGACCGCGCTGAGCGAGGGTGCCGAGTCCCCGGCGGTGGTGAGCGGCAGCGCCGGGAAACTCGGCGGCGTCGCCTTCGTCTTCCCCGGCCAGGGGTCGCAGTGGGCCGGCATGGGCCGGCGGCTGTACGACACCTTCCCGGTCTTCGCGCAGGCCCTCGACGCGTGCGCGGACGCCCTCGCCGAATGGGTCGACTGGTCGCTGCTCGACGTCATACGCGGCGTGGAGGGGGCTCCCGGCCTGGACCGGGTGGACGTCGTCCAGCCGGCGCTGTTCGCGGTGATGGTCTCCACCGCCGCCCTGTGGCGGTCCTGGGGCGTCGAACCGGGCGCGGTGATCGGCCACAGCCAGGGCGAGATCGCCGCCGCCTGCGTCAGCGGCGCGCTGTCCCTGCGGGACGCCGCCCGGGTCGTGGCGCTGCGCAGCAAGGCCCTGCTGGACCTCAAGGGCCACGGCGGCATGGCCTCGGTCGCCCAGTCCGCCGACGTCGTGGCGCAGCGGCTGGCTCCGTGGGGCGACCGGATGAGCGTCGGCGTCGTCAACGGGCCCCGCTCCGTCGTGGTGTCCGGGGAACCGGACGCGATCGACGAATTCATCGAGAAGACGAAGGCCGACGGCGCCCAGGCCCGCAGAATTCCGGTCGACTATGCCTCGCATTCCCCTCAAGTGGCCCGGGTTCGCGAAAAGGTGACCGCCGCACTGACCGGCATCAGCCCGGAAACGTCGGACCTGCCCTTCTACTCGACGCTGTACGGCGAGGTCGTCGACACGGCGGAACTGAACGCCGAATACTGGTACAACAACCTCCGCGAAAAGGTCCTGTTCGAAACCTCCGTCCGGCGGCTGGCCGACGACGGTTTCCGGGTGTTCGTCGAGATGAGCCCGCACCCGGTGCTGACCGTCCCGGTGCAGGAGATCGTCGAGGACCTGGACGACGCGCTGGTGCTGTCGTCCTCACGGCGGGACCGCGACGAGGTTCAGGCCCTGCTCGGCTCGCTGGCCCAGCTCCACGTCCGGGGCGGGCGGGTGGACTGGGACGCCCTGTTCACCATGCGCCGCCGGGTGGATCTGCCGACGTACGCCTTCCAGCGGCAGCGCTACTGGCTCAGCTCCTCACCCGCCGCGGCGGCTGCGGCCGAGCTGCCCGCGACGCAGCCGCCCGCCGGGGACGACCAGGCCGTTCCCCTGTCGGAGCGGATCGCGGCCCTGCCCGGCGCCGACGCGGAGGCACTCGTGCTGGACCACGTGCGGGAGAAGGTCGCCGTGGTCCTCGGACACCCCTCGGCCGACACCGTCGGCCCCGACCAGGAGTTCAAGGAGCTGGGCTTCGACTCGCTGCTGTCGGCGGAGCTGAGCAAGCGCCTGACCGCGTCGACCGGACTGAGACTGCGGGCGAACGTGGTGCTGCGGCACCCGTCACCGCGGCGGATCGCCGGGCACATCATGTCCTCGCTCGCGGCGTAGCACGTCCCGCCGGCGGGACAGGCAAGAGCCGCACGCGGCCTGTCCCGCCGGGCACCGAGTTGTCTTGTACGGCCGATTCACTTCCCGGAAGGTGGGGGTGATCCGCGAATTCCCGAAACCCGGGTCCGTTTTGCTGAGGGGTTGATCTGTGTGCCTTCGTTCGGTGCGTCGTCTGCGCATATAGGCATGTGGCGGGCGCAGGAAATGGCTCCCGACACGCCGAACCACGCGCTGACCATGTGGGACGTGGACGGCGAGCTGGACGCGGCCGTCATGGAATCCGCCTTCCTGCACGTGATGGGTGAGGCGGAGGTACTGCGCGTCAATTTCGTCGACGACGGCGGCGGACTGCGCCTCGTACCCCGGGAACTCGGCGACTGGCGGCCGTTCTTCTGGGACCTCGGCGCCGAGGCCGACCCCGAGCAGGCGGCCCGCGAGGCCCTGGCCGATCTGGTGCGCCGGCCGTTCGACCTGGGACGCGACCTGCTGTTCCGGCTGGGCGTGGTCAGGCTCGCCGAGAACCGCTCCCTCCTGGTGATCTCCTACCACCACCTCATCTCCGACGGGTTCGGAGCGGGCGGCCTGCTCTCGCGGCGCCTCGCCGAGGTGTACACGGCGCTGGCGCGGGGCGAGCGGGTGCCCGAGCTGCCGCACCCGTGGGACACCGCCTCCTTCGCCAACGAGGCGGTGGAGTACCTCGCCTCGCAGAAGTTCGCCGAGGACATGGAGTTCTGGGGCGACTACCTCAAGGACGCGCCCCCGCCCGCGCAGGTCCCCCGCGTCGCCCTGTCCGAGGCGCGGCGCACCGCGCTGTCGGAGCCGCTGAGCAGCGTCGACCGCTGGTCGGAGGTGGCCGAGACCATCGGCATGGTGAGCCGGACCCTTACCGTCCCGCGCGCCGAGGCCGACCGGTGGACCGAGACCGCGCAGTCCATGGGCGTGTGGATGTCGCAGATGCTGACCGCCGCCGCGGCGGTGTACTTCCGGCACCGCTGCGACCGCCCGGAGTTCCTGCTGTCCCTCGCCGTCGGCAACCGCGTCGGCGTGGCGAGCAGAACGCCCGGCCTGGCCGTGAACGTGGTGCCGGTGCGGGTGAAGGTCCCGCTCGGCGCGACCTTCACCGAGATCGCCGAGACGCTCGTCGACGAGACGTACGAGATCTTCGACCACACCGCCTGCCACTACTCCGACATCCAGCGCGCCGGCGGGACCGTCCTCAGCGGACGCGGCAGCTTCGGCGCCGTCGTGAACGTCGTCGAGTTCGCGGAGCAGCTGCACTTCGGCGACAGCCCGGCACGCTACTCGGGCGCCACCACCGGCACCTTCGAGGAGCTGTCGATCGGCGTCTACACCGACGGCAGCCCCGACAGCGACCTGTTCATCCGGCTCGACGCCCCCGCGGGCCTGTACCACCGCGCCGAACTGCGCTTCATCGGCGAGGAACTGATCTCCTTCATCCGCGCCGCGCTGGACGACGGCACCCGCCCGGTCGGCGCGCTGGACGTGGTCGGCGGCGACGAACGGGACCGGGTGCTCGCGGCGCCGGACACCGCCGACGCGCCGCTGCCGGGGCTGACCGTCCCGGAGCTGTTCGCCCGGCAGGTCGAGCGCGACCCCTACGCCGTCGCGCTGGTCGCCGGCGACGCCTCGGTCTCCTACCGCGAACTGGACGAACGGTCCGGCCGGCTGGCCGCGGCGCTGCGCCGCCGGGACGTCGGCCCCGAGACGGTCGTCGCGGTGGCGCTGCCCCGGTCGGTGGACCTGGCCGTCGCCCTGCTGGCGGTGGCGAAGGCCGGCGGCGCCGCCCTGCCCCTCGACCCGGCGTCTCCCGCCGACGCCGCCCCGGCGCGCGTCCTGCTCACCGACGCCGCCACGGCCGGCACGCTCCCGGCCGGCGCGGACGTGCCGGTGCTGCTGCTCGACGACCTGCGCGCCGACGTGGCCGACGGCACCGGCCCCGAGGCCTCCGTGCCGCACCCCGACAACCTGCTCGCCGTCCTGCACGGCACCGGCCCGGACGGTGCCGCCAGGCCGGTCGCCGTGACCCACCGCAACATCGAGCGGTTCGTCCTGGACCGCCAGTGCCGGGACGCCGGCCGCGGCACCGTCCTGTGGCACGCCCCGCACACCTCCGACGCGCTCGCCCTGGAGGTGTGGACGCCCCTGCTCAACGGCGGCCGGGTGGTCGTGGCCCCCGAAGGGGAGCCGGACACCGGCGCGCCGGCCGGGCTGGGGGAGGGCCACGACATCACCACGCTGTGGCTCCCCGCGGCCCGGTTCGCCGCGATCTCGGCCGCGCACCCCGAGCGTCTCGCCGGGCTGCGCCACGTGTGGACCGGCGGCGACCGGGTGTCCCCGGCCGCGCTGCGCCGGGTCCGCGAGGCCTGCCCCGAGCTGACGGTCGTCACCGGGCACGGTCCGGCGGAGACGACCGCCCTCGCCGCCTGCCACCGCCTGCCCGCCGGTGAACCCGTCCGCCACCCGGGCGCCGTCGGCCGCCCGGCGGACCACACCGCCCTGTACGTCCTCGGCCCCGGCCTCGCCCCGGTCCCCGTCGACGTGGCCGGCGAACTGTACGTGGCCGGCCCCGGCGTGGCCCGCGGCTACCCCGGGCGGCCGGCGGCGACCGCGGAACGCTTCGTGCCCTGCCCGTTCGGCCCGGCCGGCACGCTCATGTACCGGACCGGGGAGCGGGTGCGGTGGACCGCCGACGGCCGGCTCGCCCACGTCGGCCGCGCCGACACGGCGGCGGACGTACGCGGCGTCCGCGTCGAACTGGCCGAGGTCGAGGAGGCGCTGTCCGAGCACGCCGGGGTGGCCCAGGCCGTGGTGGCCGTCAAGGAGGACGGCGCCGGACAGCAGCGCCTGGCGGCCTACGTCGTCCCGGTGCCCGGCACGACCGTGTCCGCCGACGAACTGCGCCGGTTCGCCGCGGGCTGGCTGCCGGAGTCCATGGTGCCCGCGGTGTTCACCGTCCTGGTCCGCCTGCCGCTCACCGCGGACGGCCGGGTGGACCGGGCCGCGCTGCCGCAGCCCGCCTTCGACGACGAGAGGTACCGGGCACCGCGCAACGACACCGAACGGATCCTCGCCAAGGCCTTCGCCGAGGTGCTGGAACTGGACCGGGTCGGCATCGACGAGGACTTCTTCGACCTCGGCGGCAACTCGCTGCGGGCGATCAGGCTGGTCGGTCTGATCCGGGCGGAACTGAACCAGGAGGTGTCCATCCGCAGGCTGTTCGCGGCCCGCACCGTCCTCGGGCTGTCGGACATGTGGAAGGACCTCGGCCGCTCCAGCCGGCCGACTCTGCGCAGGCGGACGAAGGAGGGTGCGGTCCTCTGAGCACTGCCGAGTGTGCACTCGCCGTCGATCTGCCGTGCGGAGAAAGGGAATCATGGACGCGTTGACCCAGGCCCTGCTGTCCGGGGCCGGCCCGGACGAGCTCGGGCGCCACGAACTGCCGGCCCGGTACGAGGCCGCGCACCTCCTCGCCTCGGACGTCGGCATGTTCGACGGCGTCGAGCACAAGGACGTCCGCAAGGCGCTGCACGTCGGGCCGGTCCCGATGCCGGAGCTCGCCCCGGACGAGGTGGTCGTCGCCGTCATGGCGAGCTCCATCAACTACAACACCGTGTGGTCGGCGACGTTCGAGCCGGTGCCCACCTTCGAGTTCCTCAAGCGCTACGCCCGCCAGGGCGGGTACGCCGCCCGGCACGACCTGCCGCACCAGGTCGTCGGCTCCGACGCCGCCGGTGTCGTCGTACGCGTCGGCGCCGGGGTGCGGCACTGGAAGCCGGGCGACCACGTCGTCGTCAGCTGCGTCCAGGTCGACGAGCAGGAACCGGCGACGCACGCCGACGCGATGCTCGGGACCGGGCAGAAGATCTGGGGCTACGAGACCAACTTCGGCGGCCTCGCCCACTACTCGGTGGTGCGCGCCAGCCAGCTGCTGCCCAAACCGGCCCACCTGACCTGGGAGGAGGCGGCGAGCGTCCTGCTGACCGCGGCGACCTCCTACCGGATGCTGGTCGGCGACAACGGCGCCCGCATCAAGCAGGGCGACATCGTCCTCGTCTGGGGCGCCACCGGCGGACTGGGCGCGTACGCGGTGCAGATGGTGAAGAACGCCGGCGGCATCGCCGTCGGCGTGGTCGGCTCCCCGAGCAAGGCCGAGGCGCTGCGCCGGCTCGGCTGCGACGTGGTCATCGACCGCAACGAGATCGGCATGGGCGGCGACGCCGCGCCCACCCCGGAGCGGACCATCGAGCTGGGCAAGCGGCTCGGGCGGGAGATCCGCCGGCAGGTCGGCGAGGACCCGCACGTCGTGTTCGACTACGTCGGGCGCGCCACGTTCGGCATCTCGGTGTTCGTCGTCCGCAAGGGCGGCACGGTCGTCACCTGCGGGTCCAGCACCGGCTACGACCACCACTTCGACAACCGCTACCTGTGGATGAACCTCAAGCGTGTCGTCGGCAGCCACGCCGCCAACCTTCAGGAACAGGCCGAGTGCAACCGGCTGTTCCAGCTCGGGCACCTCTCCCCGATCCTCTCCGAGGTGTTCCCGCTCAGCGAGATCGGCGAGGCCGCACGGCTGGTCCAGACGAACCGGCACATCGGGAAGGTCGGCGTACTCTG
This sequence comes from Streptomyces sp. NPDC024017, assembly GCF_040638895.1. Taxonomy (NCBI): domain Bacteria; kingdom Bacillati; phylum Actinomycetota; class Actinomycetes; order Kitasatosporales; family Streptomycetaceae; genus Streptomyces; species Streptomyces sp. NPDC024017. The sequence continues at coordinate 99,027 of NZ_JBEZYZ010000019.1, forward strand.
CCTCGCCCCCGAGGAGGGGCTCGGCGTCACCGACCCCGCCCTGCGCGAGAAGATCGGCACGGCCCGGCTCAATCCGCTGCGCTCCGCCGCCGCGCCCGAGCCGGCCGGGGTGTCGTGACATGGGCATCGGCATACTCTCCACCGGCTCCTACCTGCCCAAGCACGAGGTGGGCAACGAGGAGGTCGCCGAACGCGTCGGCGTCACCGCGGAGTGGATCGAACGCAAGACGCAGATCCGCTCCCGCCGTTACGCCGCCCCGCACGAGGCGACGTCCGACCTCGCCGCGAAGGCCGCCGAACGGGCCCTGGAACAGGCGGAACTGACGGCCGGCGACATCGACTACGTCATCGTCTCCACCTCCACCGGCGACCACCCGCAGCCTCCCACGTCCTACCTGGTGCAGCACCTGCTGGGCGCCTACGGCGCGGCGTGCTTCGACGTCAACGTCGTCTGCAGCGGCTTCGTCTACGCCCTGTCGCTGGCCCACAGCCTGGTGGCCGTACGGCCCGACGCCCGGGTGCTGGTCATCGGGGCGGACGTGTACTCGCGGATCCTGGACTTCACCGACCACAGGACGGCGATCCTGTTCGCCGACGGCGCCGGCGCCGCGGTCGTCGGCGCGGTCCCGGAGCCGTACGGGATCATCGCGAGCGACCTGTCCAGCCGTGGCGATGCCCACCACCTGATCCGCGTCGAGGCCGGCGGCAGCCGCCACCCGGCGTCGGCGGCGACCGTCGCGGAGGGCGGCCACTACTTCAGGATGGACGGCCGCGGGGTACGCGACTTCGTCGCCGAGCACGTGCCGCCGGCGCTGACCGCGCTGACCCGCAGGGCCGGCGTGGACATCGGCACCGTCGACCACTTCGTCCCGCACCAGGCCAACGGCGTGATGCTCGGCGAGGTCGTCGAACGCGCCGGTCTGGGCGCCGCGCAGACCCACCGCACGCTCATCAAGTACGGCAACGTCGGCAGCGCCTCGGTCCCGGTCGCCCTCGACGAGGCCAACCGCACCGGTGCGCTCACGCAGGGCGACCTGGTGCTGCTCGCCGGGTTCGGCGGCGGCATGTCGATCGGAGCATCACTGCTGACCTGGGGGTCCCGCACATGACCACGTCCACACAGACCACCGGCACGGACATCGACCGGGTGGGTGTCGTCGGCAGCGGCATCATGGGCACCGGCATCGCCGAACTGTGCGCCAAGGCCGGGCTCGACGTCACCGTCGCGGTGTTCTCCGAGTCGTCGCTGCACACGGCACCGGTCCGCCTGGCGGCCTCCCTCGACCGGGGCGTGGCCAAGGGCAAGCTGACCGAGGGGGAGCGCGACGCGGCGCTGCAGCGGGTGTCGTTCACCCGTGACCTCGGCGAGCTGGCCGACCGTCGGCTGGTGATCGAGGCGGTCAAGGAGGACGAGCAGCTCAAGCGGGAGCTGTTCGCCTCCCTCGACAAGATCGTCGAGGACCCGGACGCGATCCTGGCGACCAACACCTCCTCCCTCCCGGTCGCCCGCCTCGCCGCCGCGACCCGCCGCCCCGGCCAGGTGCTCGGCCTGCACTTCTTCAACCCGGTCCCGGTGCTGCCGCTGGTCGAGCTGGTCCCGACGGTGCTGACGGACGAGGCGGTGAGCGCGCGGGCGCTGGTCTTCGTCCGTGACGTCCTGGGCAAGAAGCCGATCACCTCCCCGGACCGGGCGGGTTTCCTCGTCAACGCGCTGCTGTTCCCGTACCTGCTGTCCGCGATCCGCATGGTCGAGTCGGGACTGGCGACGGCCGAGGTCGTCGACCAGGGCATGGTGCTGGGCTGCTCCCATCCGATGGGCCCGCTGCGCCTCGCCGACCTGATCGGCCTGGACACCACCGTGTCCATCGCCCAGGCCATGTACGAGGAGTTCAAGGAGCCGCTCTACACGCCCCCGCCGCTGCTGCTGCGCATGGTCGAGAGCGGCCTGCTGGGCAAGAAGTCCGGCCGCGGCTTCTACACGTACGCGTGACACCGCCCGCACGACACCGCCCGGGGGCGGCACGGACCCGGTCCGTGCCGCCCCCGGGCGGTTGTCCGTCCGACCGGCCGGTCAGGAAGCGGCGGCCTCGGCGAGGAGCCCCTCGGTGACGGCCGCGGCGATCCCGTCGAGGTGGTCGAAGAGGTAGAAGTGACCGCCGGGGAACACCTTCACCACGACGTCCCCGCGGCTGTGCGCCCGCCAGGTCCCGGCCTCCTGAACCGTCACCATCGGGTCGCTGTCCCCGACCAGCACGGTCACCGGAGCGGCGAGCGGCTCGCCCTCGCGCCAGGTGTACGTGCCGAGCGCCCGGTAGTCGGCCCGCAGCGCCGGCAGCGCCATCTCCACGATGTCGGGGTCGTCCAGCATGGACTGGTCGGTGCCGCCCAGCCTGCGCACCTCGGCCAGCACGTCATCGTCGTCGTAGAGCCCGAAGCGGGCCGTGCTGTGCGCGTCCGGCGCGCCCCGCCCGGACAGGAACAGCCGCTGCGGCCCCGGCAGCGGGCTCCGGGTGAGCAGCCGGGCCGTCTCGAACGCGACGAGCGAGCCCATGCTGTGGCCGAACAGGGCGTACGGCCGCCCCGGATCCGCCGCCAGCATCGGTACCAGCTCCTCGGCCACCGCCCCGGCGAGCAGGTTCAGGTCGGTGAAGGGCGTCTCGCGGTACCGGTCCTGACGGCCCGGATACTGCACGCACACCACGTCGAGGTCCGCGGGCAGCGCCTGGGCCAGGGTCCTGTACGCCGTCGCGGAACCCCCCGCATGGGGGAAGCACACGAGCCGCGGCCCGTTCCCCGGGGTGGTGAAGCGCCGGAACCACGTGCTGTTCACAGTCGGTGTATCCCTTCGTCTGTGCCGTCCGGTCCACGCGAAACGGCCCGCCGGTGCCCTCGGGGGATGTGGGGCACCGGCGGGCGGTCTCATCGCCCCGCGAGGGCTCGCGCCCGTCCGTCACCGGAGCTCACGCCCCGAGCGTCCCGCCCCGCCCTCGACGGGGGGTCGCGGGGCGGTGGAGGGCTCTCGGGGCCGCTCGAGCCCCCGTCGGGCGAGCGCGCGAGCGGCTCTCTATCCGTGCCGCATAGCCTCCGGCGAGGTGCACGACCCGCACCGCGACGCGTGTCCGCCGACGTGTCTGCCTGCGCTTGCGGACCAGCCCCGACAGGAGCCGAGACGACTATGTCCGTGGTAGCCACTCCCCCCGACGTGACAGGGACGCGTGACAAAGAGGTCCGTCGCCTGGACCGGGTGATCATCAGGTTCGCGGGGGACTCGGGTGACGGTATGCAGCTCACCGGTGACCGTTTCACCTCGGAGACCGCGTC
>NZ_JBEZYZ010000020.1:0-85699 GCF_040638895.1 Streptomyces sp. NPDC024017
GGGGTTGCGTGCCGACTGACTGTTCGTTGACGCGCCAACCGCTGCGGGCGGACACCCCCCGACACGGCCCCTTCTCGCCGTGCGCGGGTGCGGGCCCGTGTGCGGGCCCCGTGTACGGGGTTACGTCGCCTTTCGGCGTGCGGCCGCTGCCAGGGTGATCACTGCTCCCGCCACTGCCCATGCCGCCAGGACCAGGAGGGGGCCGGTCATCGCGTTGTTGTCGAAGTAGGCGATGGAGCGCGTGGACCACGTGCCGGCGCCCGGGGGCAGGGCCGGGCCGATGGCCTTCCAGAAGGGTGGGAGGAGGGGCGGGGGGAGGGCGCCGCCCGCGCTGGGGTTGCCGAGGATGACCACCAGCAGGATGACCAGGCCGATGCCGATCGTGCCGAAGACGCCCTGGAGGGCGAGGGTGGCTGCTCCCACGGCGAAGATGATCAGGGTGCCCAGGCCCCAGAGGGCCACGGTGCTGCCCGGCAGGGCGTCCAGGATCGGGCCGGTGATGAGGGCTCCGCCGAGACCGCCGGTGATCGCGACCAGGACCATGACCGCCAGACGGATCGCTGCGCGGGTGGGGTTGGAGGGTTTCGCCCCGGCGCTGATGGCCAGGGCCGCGGCGCCCAGGTAGCCGCCCACGCACCAGCCGATCACCAGGTAGAAGGACGAGAGTCCGTTGGGGTCGTGGGGCGCGGAGGGGATCACGTCGATCGTCCGGATGGTGCGCCGCTCGGACTTCTCCAGGGTGGTGACGAGGGCCGTCAGCGTGGTGGAGAGGACCCTGCCGCCGCCGGAGGCGACCAGGAGGGTGTCGGTGCTGCCCCTGGGGTCGATGATCAGGGCGGCGTCGATGTCGCGGTGGGTGAGCTGGGTCCGGGCCGTGGCCTCGTCGGGCAGGGCGCGGGGGTCCAGGGGGGAGCCGGGAAGGCGTTCCAGCCGGGTGACCGCCTGCTGGGCCGCGGCCTGTGGGGCGACCAGGCCGAAGGGCACGTCCTTGGGCTTCGGGTCGTGCAGCGCTCCCACATAGGAGGCGATGAACAGCAGCTGGAGCGCGATCACGCCGACGATGAGCAGGGTGGCCCGGGGCGTGACGGCGTCTCTCACCTCGGCGAGGAACGAGCTGTGCGGCATGCCTCCACGGTCGGGGGGTGTGCGGTGTTTCCGCAGGTGGGGCGGGGCCGAACGGATGTCGCACATACATTCGAGGTTGGGGGTATGGTGGGGGTGAGGTTACTGGGAACAGATGTTCGAGAGCTGGTGTGGCTCACGAGTGCGGGAGGTGCGTGTGCCGGGGTTCACGCATCTGCACACCGTCTCCGGATTCTCGTTGCGCTATGGAGCCTCGCACCCGGAGCGGCTGGCCGAGCGTGCCTCCGAGCGGGGCATGGACGCCCTGGCGCTGACCGATCGCGACACGCTCGCCGGCGCGGTCCGGTTCTCGAAGGCCTGCCGGAAGGCGGGGGTCCGGCCGCTGTTCGGAGCCGATCTGGCCGTGGCGGCTGCGGAGCCCGGGGCCGGAACCGAGCGGCAGGGGCGGCGCCGGACCCCGGTACGGGGTGGTGCCTTTGTCGACGAGTCGGCTCCTCGCGTGGTCTTCCTCGCCCGGGACGGTGCCCGGGGGTGGGGAGAGCTGTGCCGGCTCGTCTCGGCCGCCCATGAAGGGGAGGGGGCGCCCCTGCTGCCCTGGGAGAGCAATCACGCCGAGGGGCTGACCGTGCTGCTCGGGCCCGCATCGGACGTGGGGCGCGCCCTGGCCGCGGGGCGGCCCGACCGTGCGGCGCGGCTGCTCGTGCCCTGGCGGGACGTCTACGGCGACGACCTGCGACTGGAGGCCGTCTGGCACGGCCGGAACGGCACGGGGCCAGGGTCGCTGCGGCTGGCCGCCCGTACCGTCGGGTTCGCCGCCGAGCAGCGGATCCGGCCCGTGCTCACCAATGCGGTGCGGTACGCCGACCCGGGGCTGGGGCCGGTCGCCGACGTTCTGGACGCCGCCCGGCGGCTGGTGCCCATCGACCCGGCCAAGGGGCTGGACTCCGGTGAGGCCTGGCTCAAGGGCGCCGGGGACATGCTCGGGGCGGCGGAGCGGATCGTGGAGGCCGCGGGGTTCCGGCGGGAGACCGCTCACCGGCTGGTGGGACAGACGGAGGCCACGGCTGCCGAGTGCATGGTCGACCCCGAGGACGATCTCGGGATCGGCACCGTCCACTTTCCCGAGCCGCATCTGGTCGGCGCCGGGCACCGCACCGCCCAGCGGACCCTGGCCTCGCGGGCGGCGGCCGGGATGGTGCTGCGCGGATACGACCGGCGGCGGGAGTACTGGGAGCGGATGCACCACGAGCTGGACATCATCGCCCACCACGGATTCGCCTCCTACTTCCTGACCGTCTCCCAGGTGGTCGAGGACGTGCGGAAGATGGGCGTCCGGGTCGCCGCCCGGGGCTCCGGAGCCGGGTCGCTCGTCAACCATCTGCTCGGTATCGCGCATGCCGATCCGATCGAGCACCGGCTGCTGATGGAGCGGTTCCTGTCGAAGGAGCGGGTCGTGCTGCCCGACATCGACATCGACGTGGAGTCCGCGCGGCGGCTGGAGGTCTACCGCGCGATCATCGACCGGTTCGGCACCGAGCGGGTCGCGACGGTCGCGATGCCGGAGACGTATCGCGTGCGGCATGCGATCCGGGATGTGGGAGCGGCCCTGTCCATGGACCCCGCCGAGATCGACCGCATCGCCAAGTCCTTTCCCCATATCCGGGCACGGGACGCCCGCGCCGCGCTGGAGGAGCTGCCCGAGCTGCGGGCCCTGGCGGGAGAGAAGGAGAAGTACGGGAGGTTGTGGGAGCTGGTCGAGGCACTGGACGCCCTGCCGCGCGGGATGGCCATGCACCCGTGCGGGGTACTGCTGTCCGACGCCTCCCTGCTGGCGCGCACGCCGGTCATGCCGACCAGCGGCGAGGGCTTTCCGATGTCGCAGTTCGACAAGGACGACGTCGAGGACCTCGGGCTGCTGAAGCTCGATGTGCTGGGCGTGCGAATGCAGTCGGCCATGGCGCACGCGGTGGCGGAAGTGGAGCGGGCGACGGGGGCCGGGATCGATCTGGACGGGCTGCCGCCGGGGGATCCGGAGACGTACCGGCTGATCCAGTCCACCGAGACGCTCGGGTGCTTCCAGATCGAGTCGCCCGGGCAGCGGGATCTGGTCGGGCGGCTCCAGCCGGCCACCTTCCACGATCTCGTCGTCGACATCTCGCTGTTCCGGCCCGGGCCGGTCGCCGCCGACATGGTGCGGCCGTTCATCGAGGCACGGCACGGACGGGCGCCGATCCGGTATCCGCACCCGGATCTGGAGGAGCCGCTGAAGGAGACCTACGGGGTCGTCGTCTTCCACGAGCAGATCATCGACATCGTCGACATCATGACCGGCTGCGGGCGCGGCGAGGCCGACCGGGTGCGGCGCGGACTGTCGGACCCGGAGTCGCAGGAGCGCATCAAGGTGTGGTTCGCGCAGCACGCGGCGGCGAACGGCTATGACGCGGAAACGATTCAGCGGACCTGGGAGATCGTCGAGGCCTTCGGGTCGTACGGCTTCTGCAAGGCGCACGCGGTCGCCTTCGCCGTGCCGACGTACCAGTCGGCGTGGCTGAAAACGCATCACCCGGCCGCCTTCTACGCGGGGCTGCTCACGCACGACCCCGGCATGTACCCGAAGCGGCTGCTGCTGGCGGACGCGCGGCGTCGGGGGGTGCCCGTGCTGCCGTTGGATGTGAACACGTCGGGGATCGCACACCGTATCGAACTGGTGTCCGGTAAATGGGGGCTGCGGTTGGCTCTCTCCGATGTGCACGGCATCAGCGGGGCCGAGGCGGCGCGGATCGCCGAGGGGCAGCCGTACGCCTCGCTGGTCGACTTCTGGGAGCGGGGCCGGCCCAGCCGCCCGCTGGCCCAGCGGCTCGCGCAGGTGGGAGCGCTGGACGCGTTCGGCGCCAACCGCCGTGATCTGCAACTGCATCTGACCGAGCTGCACCGGGGTGCCCGGGGCGGGGGCGGTGGCCAGTTGCCGCTGGCCGGGGGACGGAAGACCGCACCGGCCGGGCTGCCCGACCTCACCTCCTCGGAGCGGCTCAGTGCCGAGCTGGGCGTGCTGTCCATGGACGCCTCGCGCAATCTGATGGACGATCACCGGCAGTTCCTCGACGAACTGGGCGTGGTGTCGGCGCGGCGCCTGCGCGAGGCCAGGCACGGGGAGACGGTGCTGGTCGCGGGCGCCAAGGCGGCCACCCAGACGCCACCGATCCGATCCGGCAAGCGCGTCATCTTCTCCACCCTGGACGACGGCACGGGCCTGGTCGACCTCGCCTTCTTCGACGACTCCCACGACGCCTGCGCCCACACCGTCTTCCACTCCTGGCTGCTGCTGGTGCGCGGGGTGGTGCAGCGCCGCGGCCCGCGCAGCCTCAGCGTGGTGGGCGCCGCCGCCTGGAACCTCGCGGACCTGCTGGAAGTGCGCCGGGAGGAAGGGCTGGAGGGGGTCGCGGCCCGGCTGGCCGGCCCCGGCGAAGGCGGTTCCGGCGATGACGGTTCCGGCGGCGACGGCGAGGGGGCCGCGCGGCGGCGGCTCGCCGGGTCGGACGGAGCGCCCGCGCCGACGGGCTCCGCGGCCAAGGATCCGATGGAGCAGCGGAAGATCCGCATGTCCACGGGGTACGAGATGCACCCCTGGGCCGATCTGCGTCCGGCGGGCGAAGGGCCCGCGAACACGAGGAAGTTGTGGCACCAGAGTCCGGGGAGTGCGGGATGACCATCCTCTGCGTACGTTTCCAGCTGCCTCCGACGAGCGAGGCGGATCTGCCCCAGCTGCTCGGGATGCTCGAGGAGTTCACCCCCGTCGTCCAGGCCCTGCCGCCGGACGGGGCGCTGGCCGATCTGCGCGGCGCCGAGCGGTACTTCCGGCGGGACGCCGTCGAGCTGGCCTCGGTGATCCGGGTGCGGTCGCTCGCGCTCCACGGCGTCGACTGTGCGATCGGGGCCGGGCCCGGGCCGATGCTGGCCCGGATGGCGCTGCGCGACGCCGTGCCCGGGGTGACGTGCACGGTGCCCGACGAGCAGGACGCCATCGCGGAGTTCCTCGCGGAGAAGCCCGTCGCCGCGCTGCCCGGTGTGGGCACCGCGACCGCCCGCACGCTGGGCGACTACGGCCTCGACACCCTCGGCCGGGTCGCCGCCGCACCGCTGTCCACGCTGCAGCGGCTGATCGGTGCGAAGGCCGGCCGCGAGCTGCGCGAGAAGGCGAGCGGCATCGACCGCGGCCGTGTCGTACCGAACGCCGTCTCCCGGTCCCTCGCGACGGAACGCCCCTTCGGGCGCGACGAGCTGGACCCGGACCGGCACCGCCGGGCACTGCTGTCGGCCGCCGAGGAGATCGGCGCCCGGCTGCGCGCCCTGGAGAAGGTCTGCCGCACCCTCACCCTCACCGTGCGCTACGCCGACCGGTCCGCCACGACCCGCAGCCGCACCCTGACCGAACCGACCGCGCACTCCCCGGCGCTGACCAGGGCCGCGTACGGCATGTACGAGGCGCTCGGGCTGCAGCGGGCCCGGGTGCGGGCGATCGCCCTGCGCGCCGAGGGGCTCGACCCCGCCGACCAGGCCTCCCACCAGCTGACCTTCGACCCGGTGGACGAGAAGGTCCGCCGTATCGAGGAGGTCGCGGACCGCGCGCGGGCGAAGTTCGGGCCGCGGGCGGTGATGCCCGGGGGGCTAGGGGGTGTCCGCCCGGGAGGGCGGGCGGCGTAGATCCTTCCGTGTGAGGTCAGTTGGCCCACGGCGGCACGATGCGGGTGCCGTCCGCCAGCCGTGCCTCCAGGCCGATCGAGGTGGTGACCCAGGAGTACGCGGTCCGGTCGGTCGGGTTCTCGACGGCCAGGGTGACGCCGGGGTTGATGATCACCGTGTCGCCCGCAGCGATCCGCTCGGTGCGGCCGTCGAGGGTGATCAGCAGTTCGCCGTCGAGCAGATGGAAGATCTCCTCCCGGCTGACCGTGTGCGCGGGCGCCTTGAGGCCGGCCGGGATCTCGCCGCGCCAGGCGCACAGCTCCTTGCTGCCGCTGCTCGGGGTGGCGTACGAGACGAAACGGGCGCCGTGGATCTCGTGGATGACGGCTTCGGACGAGCGGACGATGGGCATGAGGCCTCCAAGTGGTCAAGCAGCTTGACCATATAGTCAAGTAGCTTGACCACTACGTCAAGGGTGTTTCAATGCAGGGGTGCAGAACTCCGAGGCCATGGCCCTGTCCGCCGCCCTGCTCGCCGTCGCCGGCGGGCTCACGCAACGCATCCACGAGGGTGTGATCGCTCGCGGCTTCGAGGGGGTGCGGCCCGCGCACGGGTTCGCCTTCGCCCGGCTCGCCCCGGACGGCGCGACGGTCACCGACCTCGCCGTCCATCTCGGGGTGACCAAGCAGGCCGCGAGCCAGCTCGTCGACGAGATGGTGCGCAAGGGGTACGCCGAGCGGCGGCCGCATCCCGGGGACGCGCGGGCGCGGCTGGTCGTGCTGACCGGGCGGGGCTGGGACTGCACGCGGGCCGCGGAGGAGGCGGCCGCGGAGGCCGTGCGGGAGTGGGGGGACCTGCTGGGGGAGCGGGACGTGCGGTCGCTGGGGGAGCAGTTGTTGCGGATCGCCCCTCACGGGCCCATCCGGCCTGCCTGGTGAGGGAGCGTCAGCCGGAGCCCAGGGCGCCGGTTACGGCTGCAAGTTTTTACTGACGCGTAACTTCCCAGTTCGACTACTCGCTCGTAACTTGACGAGTGAACAGCATCCTCGTGATCCGGATCACAGGGCCTAGTGCCGTCGCACCTCCCTTGAGCCGCAAGGAGATCACCCGATGCTGCCCTGGAAACGAGTGCTCAGACCCCTGGCCGCGCTGCTGCTGACCGCCGCTGCCGTCACCGTCCCCGCCACCACCGCCCAGGCCGCCGGCGCCCCGAGCTCCGGCTGGAACGACTACTCCTGCAAGCCCTCCGCCGCCCATCCCCGACCCGTAGTCCTCGTCCACGGCACCCTCGGGAACTCCGTCGACAACTGGCTGGGCCTCGCCCCCTACCTGAAGGTCCGCGACTACTGCGTCTTCTCCCTCGACTACGGTCAGCTCGAAGGAGTGCCCTTCTTCCACGGCCTCGGACCCGTCGAGAAGTCCGCCGGGCAGCTGAAGGTCTTCGTGGACAAGGTGCTCGCGGCGACCGGTGCCGCCGAGGCCGACGTCGTCGGACACTCGCAGGGCGGCATGATGCCCCGCTACTACCTGAAGTTCCTCGGTGGAGCCGCCAAGGTGAACGCCCTGGTCGGCATCGCGCCCAGCAACCACGGCACCACCCTGAGCGGTTTCACCCACCTGCTGCCGTACTTCCCCGGCGCGGCCGACCTGTTGGCGAAGAACACCCCCGCCCTCGCCGACCAGGTCGCCGGTTCCGCCTTCCTCGCCAAGCTCAACGCGGGCGGCGACACCGTGCCCGGCGTGCGCTACACCGTCATCGCCACCCGCTACGACGAGGTGGTCACGCCGTGGCGCAGCCAGTATCTGAGCGGGCCGGACGTGCGCAACGTCCTGCTCCAGGACCTGTGCCCCGTCGACCTGTCCGAGCACGTGGCCGTCGGGCTGCTGGACCGGGTCGTCTTCCACGAGGTGGCCAACGCCCTTGATCCGGGACGTGCCAGGCCCACCACCTGTGCTTCGGCGTTCGACTGACACGTGTCAGCGAAACGATTCGGGGCCTGTCCGGCCTGAGCCGCCGGACAGGCCCCGGGTCATGGGGCGGTGGTGGACCGGGTCAACGGCCGTGACGCACCGGGCCGTTCTTCACCGGACCAGGGGTCACCGGCCGTCGCGCCCGCCGCTCACCGTCCGGCGCCGGGCCGACATCAACAGGGCCGACGAGCCGAGCGCCAGGGTGGCCGCGCCGCCGATCGCGAGGTACGTGGTGCTGCTGTCGCCGCCGGTCTCGGCGAGGTTCCCGGTGGCACCGGCCGCCTCGGGCCGGTTGGGAGCGGGTGCGGCGGCCTTCGGCCGGTCCGGCGTGCTTTCCTGCGGGGCCGCGGCCGGCTCCGCCGAGGTGCTGGGGTCGTCGTCGCCGTGCCCGTGGTGCTCGACCGTCGACTTGTCGTTGCCCTCCTCGATCTGCTCCTTGGTGGGAGCGGAGGCGGAGGGGGCCGGGGCGGTGCCGCCCGCCGTGCCGCCCCCGCCGCCGAAGCTGACGTCCGAGCAGGAGTAGAACGCCTCCGGGCTGTCCGACCGCTGCCAGACCGCGTACAGCAGGTGCTTGCCGGACCGCTGGGGCAGGGTGCCGGAGAAGGTGTAGAAACCGCCGGTCGCAGCCGGGTCGGTGGACGTCGCGACCGGGTTCGCGAGATCCAGGTCCTTCCAGGCGAGCGGCTTGACCGGGTCGTAGCCGGGCTTGGTGATGTACACCTTGAAGGTGCCCTTGTGCGGGGCCGTCACGCGGTACTTGAAGGTGTGCGAGCCGCTGCTCACGCCGGTCGCCGGCCAGTCGGCACGGGCCAGGTCGAGGCCCTTGAACTCCTCGCTGCCGGCGCTGCACAGCTTGCCGTCCGGTATGAGCTGCTGGTGCCGGCCGCCCGCGTCGCCGATGCGGATGCCGTTCCAGTCGTACAGGGCCTGGGTGCCTCCCGCCGCGACCGCCGCCTTGCACGCGGCCGACTTCGGGCTCTCGGGGCCTTCGGCGTAGCACTGCGAGACCCGGCTGACCGGGTCGCCCATCGAACCGTGCGCGACGGCCGGGGCGGCGGTCAGCGCGGTCAGGGCGAGCGGAAGGCTGCCGAGGGCGGCGACGGTGGCTGCCTTGCGGCGTGCGGGCATGCGGGAACTCCTCGAAACGGTTCATGGGGCAGGTCCGGGCCGACTGGGCCGGATCCCGTGGGGTGGTCCGAAGCTAGCCCCTGAGAACCGTGAAATCGCCTGCTGAGGGCGGGTGGAGGAGATCCTTATGGCCCGCTTAAGGGAGTGTTCGGACTGGCATCAGGTAGGTACCGTCGCGGCATGGCAGACGAGGAGATCCGGCCGGCCGGTGCCGCCGACGTACCGGTCGTCGCGGACGTGATCGACGCGGCCTTCCGCCCCTACATCGAGCGCATCGGGCAGGTGCCGCAGCCCATGGAGGAGGACCACGCGGCGAACGTGGCCGCGGGCAAGGTGTTCGTGACGGGAGAGCCCGTGACCGGGCTCGTCGTGGTCGAGGCGTTCGAGGACCATCTCTTCCTCGACATCATCGCCGTCCACCCCACCGCGCACGGCAGGGGAGTGGGACGGCGGCTGCTCCGGTTCGTGGACGCACACGCGCGTGCGCTCGGCCTGCCCGAGGTCAGGCTCTACACGAACGCGCTGATGTGGGAGAACCGGAAGATCTATCCGAGATACGGCTACGAACTGGTGGAACGCCGTGTGGACGGGCCCTACGACCGCGTGCACTACCGCAAGCGGCTGCTCTGACACCCGCGGCGGCCGTTCCTGCGCGTCTCATGACCGGCACCAGCCGTTCAGGCGTCCGGCCACCAGATGCGTGCGATGTCCTTGCGCACCTCAGGGCGGCCCGCGGGGCACTCGTCGGCCTCTTCGCGGATCCGGCGGCGGACATCCGTCTTCTTCAGGGGCTTCTGCACGGTCACACGGCGCATGGCTGCCTCCTTAAGGGTCTACCGGGTTCCGCGTTCTCACGGAGGTAGACCTTTCGGGGGAGAGTTACTCATCGCTCCTGGTCTGTCAGTGGCGGCAGTCACGATTCGAGTGTCAGTGGCGGGTGTCACTCTTGGGCCATGACGAACGTGGACTGGGACGCCGAGGCCGCCTCCTTCGACGAGGAGCCGGACCACGGCCTGCGCGATCCCGAGGTGCGCCGCGCCTGGGCCGGGCGCCTGCGCGGCTGGCTGCCCGGACGGGCGGGAGACGTCCTCGACCTCGGGTGCGGCACCGGCAGCCTGTCACTCCTCGCGTCCGAGCAGGGGCACCGGGTGACGGGCGTGGACCTCTCCCCGGCGATGGTGACGCTCGCCAGGGAGAAACTCGCCGGGCGTGACGCGGTGTTCCTCGTCGGTGACGCCGCGGCGCCCCCGGTCGGGGAGCAGCGCTTCGACGCCGTGCTCGTCCGGCATGTCCTGTGGGCCCTGCCCGACCCCGGCCGCGCCCTCAGACACTGGTGCGGGCTGCTGCGGCCGGGCGGGCGGCTCGTGCTCGTCGAGGGCATGTGGGGGAGCGCCGAGCCGGTCGGCATACCCGCCGAGCGGCTCACCGGCCTGCTCGCCCCGATCGCCGGGCGGGTGCGCGTGGAGCGGCTCTCGGACGACCCGCTGCTGTGGGGCAAGGCGGTGACGGACGAGCGGTACGCGGTCCTCGCGCAGGCCGGGGCGTCAGGCCAGGAGCGCGGTGAAGCCGTCGCCGCGGGCCAGTGACTCCAGCTCGTCGAGCGCCGCCAGCGCGGCGGACGCCGCCTCCGGGTCCGACTCGCCGAGGCCGCTCGCGGCGAACTCGTCCTCGTCGAGGCGCCGTACGTCCGTGCCGTCCGCGGAGCGCCACAGGTCCAGGTCGAGATCCTCCACGACCAGCTCCGGACCGGAGCGCCGCGCGGGGCGGGTGACGTCGCAGTACCAGCCCTTCAGCGCGCCCGTGGCGGAGCGGACCTCCTTCACGGCGTACCAGCGGTCGCGCCAGTAGTACTCGGTGAAGACGTCCCCGGGCTCGAAGCGGACGAAGCCGAAGTCGCGGACGCCGGAGCCCGCCCACGGCGCGCGGACCGCGACGCGCGTGCCGTCGTCCGTCAGCAGCTCTCCGGTGTAACGGATCTTCGTACGGCCCGCCTTGACGAGCACGACCTCCAGCTGCGGGGGCAGGTCAGCCGAGTTCGCGGACATGACGCACTTCCTTCGCACAGATCTCGTAGCCGAACCACTTGTTGATGGCGATCATCGGCTCGTTGCCGGTGTCGTTGCCGGTGAACGCCTCCGTGTACCCCGCGGCGCGGGCGCGATGCAGGGAGTCGTTCTTGGCGAGCTTCGCCAGGCCCCGGCCGCGGAACGCGCGGGAGGTGCCGGTCATGGCGGTGCCGTAGCGGGAGTCGCCGTCGGTGTACGCCACGCTGAAGGCGGCGGGGCGGCCGTCGACGACCGCGACCGTGGTCAGGTCGAGGTTCAGGAGGGGGTGCTTCCAGTTCTCCTCGATCCAGGCCTCGTAGTCCGTGAACTCGACGTCGATGTCGCTCGGTTCGTCGGACGAGGTCTCCGCGTCCAGTTCGAACATGGGGCGCGGGTCGTCCGCGAAGTCGGCGGCCGTGCGCAGCTCGACGCCCGCCGGGAGGTCCTGGCGGGGCGGCAGGGTGCCGGTCGCCAGGTCCAGGCGCAGGAACCAGGCGGAACGGCTGGCCCGGAAGCCGTGCCGCTCGGCGAAGGCGAGGTTGTCCGGCTCGTCCAGCACCCAGGTGAACAGCTTGGTGACACCCAGACGTCCCAGGCGCTCCTCGGCGGTGCGCAGCAGGAGCGAACCGGCGCCGCGACCCCGGTGGCCCGGGCGCACGTAGATGTTGGCGGAGCCCTGGCCGGGCTCGGCGCTGTCGTGGGCCACGCTGACCTGGGCCGTGCCGATGATCTCGCCGTCCTCCTCGGCGACGAGCTGCCCGAAGTGGGCGTCCGGGTGGGCGTGCGTCAGGGTGTGCACCACGGACTCGGGTGTGGACAGCATGTAGGGGAGGGCGAGGCGGCGGGTGTCGGAGAACCCCTCGGCGTCGGCTCGGACGTCGGGTCGCAGGTCGCGCACGATCACGGTCATGGTGGCGCACGCTACGCGTGGACCCGTCCGGGGTGCCTCTCATTTTCCGCCCGGTGCGCGACAATCGGCCTGTGACCTTGAAGATCGACATCGACGACAGTGCCGCGCCCTACGAGCAGGTGCGGGCGCGGATCTCCGAGCAGGCGCGGTCGGGTGCGCTTCCGGTGGGGTACCGGCTGCCGACCGTGCGGGGGCTGGCCGAGTCGCTGGGGCTCGCCGCGAACACGGTCGCCAAGGCGTACCGGGCGCTGGAGGCGGACGGGGTGATCGAGACGCGGGGCCGCAACGGCACGTTCGTG
Source organism: Streptomyces sp. NPDC024017 (assembly GCF_040638895.1). NCBI lineage: Bacteria > Bacillati > Actinomycetota > Actinomycetes > Kitasatosporales > Streptomycetaceae > Streptomyces > Streptomyces sp. NPDC024017. The sequence continues at coordinate 12,117 of NZ_JBEZYZ010000020.1, forward strand.
GCCGCCGCCGGCTCGGCGGCGGACCGCGAGCTGGCCTCGGCCGCGCAGGCCTATGCGGAGCGGGCCAGGAGGCTCGGGCTGGGCGAGGACGCCGCGCACGCCGCGGTCCGGGACGCCCTGCGGGCGGCCTACGGGGAGTAGGGCCTGCTAGCCGGTCTGCTGCGCCAGTCGCTCAGGTGTCCGTGTGATCTCCAGCCCCGCCGATCTCCCCGCCCGTGCGAACGCCATCGCGTCCTCCACCGCCGCGCCGCCCGGGTCGTTGTTGAAGTACGCGTAGACGTCCTCGCCGTCCGGCCAGGTCGTGGCGATGCGGTCGAGCCAGGTGGCGAGGGAGCGGCGGCCGTAGTGGGGCCAGGGCCGGGCGCGGCCCTGGTGGAAGCGGACGTAGCCCCAGTCGGCGGTGCGCCACAGGGGCGTCGCGGGGCGGGCCAGGATGTCGGCCCAGCACAGGGCGGCGCGCCGGGACTCCAGGACGCGGCGGACCTCGGGCGTCCACCAGGAGTCGTGGCGCGGCTCGACCGCGACCCGGGTCGAGGCCGGGAAGCAGGCCAGACAGGCGTCCAGCAGGCCCGGGTCGGCGCGCAGGGTGGGCGGGAGCTGGAGCAGGACCGGGCCGAGGCGGTCGCCGAGGCCCGCCGCGTGGCTCATCAGGCGGTGCACCGGCTCCTCGGGGTCCTTGAGCCGCTTGATGTGGGTCAGATAGCGGCTCGCCTTGACGGCGACGACGAAGTCCCCGGGCACCCGCCCCCGCCAGCCCTCGAAGGTCTCCTGCGCCGGCAGCCGGTAGAAGGCGTTGTTGATCTCGACGGTGGCGAAGTGCCGCGTGTACTCCTCCAGCCAGAGCCGCATCGGCAGCCCGGACGGGTACAGGACGTCCCGCCAGTCCTTGTACTGCCACCCGGACGTGCCGACGAACAGGGTCATACACCCATCAAAACACCGGTGAGCGTGGAGCTCCTACAGATACAGGCCCGCGTCGACGCCCCCGCGCGGCTCCGGCAGGGCCGTCGGGGAGGTGCCCCGGCGCAGGGCGTACAGCTCCGCCAGCGTCGCGCCCTCGCGGCCGACGCCGTCCTCCTGGCCCAGCCAGTTCACCGCCTCGCGGCGGGTCAGCGGACCGACCTCGATCCGGGCGAGGCAGCGGCCGGGCCGGACCACGGCGGGGTGCAGGCGCTCCAGGTCCTCGTTGGTCGTGACGCCGACCAGGACGTTGCGGCCCTGGCCGAGCAGTCCGTCCGTCAGATTCAGCAGCCTCGACAGCGCCTGGCCCGCCGTGTGCTTCGCCTCGCCGCGGATCAGCTCGTCGCAGTCCTCCAGGAGCAGCAGCCGCCAGCGGCCCTTGCCCGTCGCGTCCTCCTCGCCGATGGCGATGTCCATGAGGTAGCCGACGTCGGAGAAGAGCCGCTCGGGGTCCAGGACGCAGTCCACCTGGCACCAGTCGCGCCAGGAACGGGCCAGCGTCCGCAGCGCCGACGTCTTGCCGGTTCCCGGCGGGCCGTGCAGCAGCAGGAGACGGCCCGCGATGTCCTCGGGGGTCGTCTTCATCAGGCGGTCCATGGCGTCCGCCACCGGCGCGGTGTAGTTGGGCCGGACCTCGTCCCAGGTGCCCGCCGCGATCTGGCGGGTGGTGCGGTGCGGGCCGCGGCGCGGGGAGACGTACCAGAAGCCCATCGTGACGTTCTCCGGCTGCGGTTCGGGTTCGTCCGCCGCGCCGTCCGTGGCCTGGTCGAGGACCTTCTTCGCGAGCTCCTCGCTGGTCGCCGTCACCGTGACGTCGGCGCCCCGGTTCCAGCGGGAGACCAGCAGCGTCCAGCCGTCGCCCTCGGCGAGGGTCGCGCTGCGGTCGTCGTCCCGGGCGACGCGCAGCACCCGGGCACCGGACGGCATCAGCGTCGCCCCGGACCGCACCCGGTCGATGTTCACCGCGTGGGAGTACGGCTGCTCGCCCGTCGCGAAGCGGCCGAGGAACAGCGCGTCGACGACGTCGGACGGGGAGTCGGAGTCGTCGACGTTGAGCCGGATCGGCAGCGCCTCGTGCGGGTTTCCAGACATGCCGCCATGATCCGGCACGGGGACGCCGCGTGCACCCGGTTTCCAGGTGCACGCGGCATGTTGCCCCGGTGCAGGTCAGCCCCCGGAGCGGGAGAGCAGCCTGCGTGCCTGCCGGGCCCTGCGGACCACGGCGTACCCCTTGGTCAGAGCACGGTCCCCGGCGAACGTACGGGCGATCGCGCGGCCTTCGACCACCCGCTCGAACTCCTCGACACCCGTGCTGCGGCGCACCGTCACCCGCCGCAGCGCGTACGGCCCCTGCGCGCGGCGCGCGAGGCCGTTGCCGACGGCGAGGGCCTGGGCGTAGCCCGTCTCGCGCACCGTCTGCCGGACCCGGCGGCTGGAGTAGCCGTAGGGGTAGGCGAACGAGGCCGGGAAGGTGCCCAGTTGGTCCCCGATGATCTCCTTGCAGTGGATCAGCTCGAACCGCAGGGTGGCGTCGGAGATCTGGTCGAGCTGCGGGTGACTGTGACTGTGCCCGCCGATCTCGACGCCGCCCGCCGCGAGTTCGCGGACCTGGTCCCAGTCCAGCATGGTGTCCAGGCCGCCCCCGGTGTCGTACGGCCCCCTGAGCCACCCGGTCGAGACGAACAGGGTGGCCGGGAAGCCGTGCTTGGCGAGCGCGGGGAGGGCGTGCCGGTGCACGCCCTCGTAACCGTCGTCGAAGGTGATGAGGACCGGCCGCTCCGGCAGCGCGCGGCCGGAGCGCCAGCACGACGCCAGTTCTGCCGTGGTGACCGGCCTGAGGCCCCGGTCCGCGAGCACCGCCATCTGCTCGGCGAACGCCTCCGGGGTGACCGACAGGGCGCGGGTCGCCTCGTTCGGGTCGGTCGCGACCGCGTGGTACATGAGGATCGGTACGCGGTCGTCGCTCACGGAGTCGCCCCTTCCCTCGCCGCTCCCTCGGCCGCCACGGGCGGAGCCGCCGCCGGCGCGGGCACCGAGAACGTGGTTCCGCCCCGGCGCGCCCGGACGCTGCCGACGACGTAACCGCCCGCCGCCGTCAGCACCCCCGCCACGATCGCGCCGGCCCGTCCCGCACCTCCGGGCCGGGCCAGCAGGGCGTCCCGCAGACCCCGGGCCACCCCGGCCGGCAGGACCCGGGTGGCGTACCGGCGTTCCGACTCCAGGCCCTTCTCGGCGCCGACGCTCCGGGCCACCAGGGCCTTGGACAGGCCCTCGGCGTAGGTGCGGGTGCGGAAGTAGCGGAAGTGCTCGCGGATCTCGGGCACCCGGTGGTGGATCACCGCCCGGTCGTCGATGAGCAGCACCGCGTCGGGCCGGGCGCGGCTGAGGCGGATGCACAGTTCCGTCTCCTCGCAGCCCAGCGGGCGTTTGTCGCCGTCCCGGCCGATGCCGGTGGCGAAGCCGCCCGCCGCGTCGAAGGCGCTGCGGCGGAACGAGGCGTTGCCGCCGAGCACGTTGCGCACCCGGACCAGGCCGCGCGGCAGGCCCAGATATGTGCAGCCCACCACCCAGTCGAACTCCTCCGGGAACCAGTCGGGCCGCCGCCCCGACGCCCAGACCGGCACCGTACGCCCGCCGACCGCCATCACCCGCGGGTCGGCGTACGCCTCGGCGAAGTGCCGCAGCCAGTCGCGCTCGGCCACGGCGTCGTCGTCGAGGAAGGCCACGACCTCGCCGCGCGCGGCGGCGATGCCGGTGTTGCGGCCGGCGGACAGGCCGCGGGGGCCCGCGTTGGCGAGCACCCGCACCACAGCGCCGTCGGAGGACTCCTTGTACTCCTTGGCCAGACGCTCCCGGAGCGTCTCGTTGTGATCGACGACCAGCAGCGTCTCCAGGGCCGGCCGCGACTGCGCGTGGACCGAGGAGACCGCGGCGAGGATGTCCTCCCAGCGGTCCTCGGTGTACGCGCAGATCACGACGGAGATGCCGGGACCGCTCAAGACACCTCTCCCCGCATCGCGTCCAGCATCGGCGACTGGGGCGAACGGCGGCGCAGGGCGCGGCGGTTGGAGCGCTCCTGGAGGATCACCCTCAGGACGCGCAGCCCGTCCCGCACGGCCCGCAGGTTGCTGGTTCCGTGGATGCGCAGGTATTCGTGGCTCGGGATCTCCTGCACCTTGAGCCCGGCCTTGACGACCCGGATGTTCATCAGCGTCTCGACCTCGAAGCCGGTGCAGTCGAGGTCGATCTTGTCGAGGCAGTGCCGCCAGAACGCGTTGTAGCCGTAGCACAGGTCGGTGTAGCGGGCTCCGAACTTGCGGTTGACGACCGTGCACAGCGCCCAGTTGCCGAGCTTGCGGATGAAGGTCATGTCGTCGGTGCCGCCGCCGTTGGCGAAGCGGGAGCCCTTGGCGAAGTCCGCGCCGGAGACCAGGGCGGAGACGTACGACAGGATCTCCCCGCCGTCCGCCGAGCCGTCCGCGTCGACCATCACGATGATGTCGCCGGTGCAGGCCTGGAACCCGGTGATCAGGGCGTCGCCCTTGCCCTTGCCGCGCTGCTCGACGACCTTCACCTCGGGCCACAGCTCGCGGGCCACCTCGACGGTGTTGTCGGTGGAGTTGCCGTCGACCAGGACCACTTCGTGGATCCAGTCGGGCAGGGACTTGAAGACGTACGGAAGGTTCTCCGCCTCGTTCATGGCCGGGATGACCACGCTCACCGGCGGCGCTATGGCCAGGTGCGAGGAGACGGGCCGGTACTTTCCGGCGGTCGGCGGATACGGGTCCGTCGCGGCCGGCTGCAGAACTGAGCTCATGAGTCTGGTCCCTCTCGTCCGGTGGACCGCCCCCCCAGGGCAGTCCGGATCCAGTCCGGTTCGAAAGGGGGGTTCTCACCCGTGGCACGCCGAGATGGAGCTTCGGGCACGCCGGGTGAGCTGGCAAAGCTGGTCGGCGGCGAAAAACGGCAGCCGACCGCGCGGCACGGCCCGGAGACAGTTGCGATCACCGAGCACGGCACCCCCCTACCGCGCCCCGCGCCGGTACGTCGCGGTCCTTGAGCCCTCCCCTAGAGCCGCGTACTGACGGACCGATGCGGGTGAGATGTATGACGGTATTGACGATTGAACCCGTATGGCAAGACCTGGAACGGCCTCTCACGTTTTTGTTGGTTTGTTCGTTGCGAGAGACATCTTGTGCGACGCAAGTTGCGAGTTCCCTTCGCATAAACATGCGTTCCCCGGAGGCGATCAGGGCCTCCGGGGAACGTGTGTTCAGGTGCCGGTGCGGGCGTCGGTCACTGCACGATCTGCAGCAGCCGGTTCGGCGAGCCCGAACCCGCGCTGGTGACCTTGCCGGTGACGGCGCCGTTCACCAGGGCCGTGGCCACCTGGGCCGGGGTGGAGGAGGTGTGGCCCGCCAGGTAGACCGCCGCCGCGCCCGCGACGTGCGGGGTCGCCATCGAGGTGCCGGAGATGGTGTTGGTGGCGGTGTCGCCGGTGTGCCAGCCGGCCGTGATGGAGGAGCCGGGCGCGAAGATGTCCAGGACGGAGCCGTAGTTGGAGTAGCTCGCCTTGGCGTCGGTGCTGGTGGTGGCCCCGACCGTGATCGCCTCGGCGACCCGGGCCGGCGACGAGGAGGAGGCGGTGGTGCTGCTGTTGCCCGCGGCGACGGCGTAGGTGACGCCGCTGGCTATGGAGTTGCGGACCGCCGTGTCCAGGGTCGCGGAGGCGCCGCCGCCCAGCGACATGTTGGCGACCGAGGGGCCGGAGTGGTTCCGCGTCACCCAGTCGATGCCCGCGATCACGCCGGCCGTGGTGCCGGAGCCGCTGTTGTTCAGCACCCGCACGCCCACGACCTTCGCCTTCTTGGCGACGCCGTAGGTCGAGCCCGCGATCGTGGTGGCCACATGGGTGCCGTGGCCGTTGCCGTCGGAGGCGGTGGTGTCGCCGTCGACGGCGTCGTAGCCGTAGGAAGCACGGCCGCTGATCTGCTGGTGGGTGATGCGGACACCGGTGTCGATCACATAGACCGTCACACCGCTGCCCGCGCTGTCCGGGTAGGTGTAGGTGCCGGAGAGCGGGAGCGAGGCCTGGTCGATGCGGTCCAGGCCCCAGGGGGCGCTGGTCTGGGTGGCGGCGAGCGTGACGCGCTGGTTCTGCTCGACGGAGGCCACCGCCGGGTCGGCGGCGAGCTGCCGGGCCTCGGTCGCGGAGAGGGTGGCGGAGTAGCCGTTCAGCGCCTTGCCGAACGTCTTCTCGACCGAGCCGCCGTACTCCTTCACGAGCTCCTTGCCCGCGGCCGAGGACGCCTTCAGGCCCGCGCTCTTCTTGAGCGTGACGAGGTAGCTGTCCTTGATCGCGGTCGGGGAGTCCGCGGCGAGCACCCGGCCCTCGGCGGGTGCGGCCTGGGCGGGAAGGGCAGTGAGCCCGCCCACGAGGGCGGCGGTCGCCAGCGAGGTGAGTGCGGCGAACCCGAGTCTCTTGCTACGCAGTTGTGCCATTACGAGGGAGTCCTCCTCTAGGCGGCGCACGCCTGGGTGGGGCGCGCGCTCTGTGGGGGATGTGCGCGTGCTCGCGCACACGGGCCAGGGAGCGTCGCGTTCCGCTCTCGGCCGGAGTAAAGCGTCGGCCAACTACCGGCGTAGAACAAGGGAGTTGAGCATCAGTCAACAAATTTGTCATGCACGCGCAACAACAGGAGGTGGGCGTGTAACACAACCCGCTGTGAACAAGCCGGGCGCATTCACGAAAGGCCGAAAAGGCTTGGCATGGACACTTCCTGTCAACACGCGTAGCTGCTACGACGGTTGTGGCAGAGATCCTGCTAAAGGGAGGTTCCATGAGACGTTCCCGATTTGTCGTCCTCGTGAGCTCGCTCCTCCTCGCCGTCGGCACCGCCCTCACCGGGGCAGCGACGGCGCAGGCGTCCTCACTCGCCGCAACCGGCGGCTATGTGGCGCTCGGTGACTCCTACTCCTCCGGAGTCGGAGCCGGCAGCTACATCAGCTCCAGCGGCGACTGCAAGCGCAGCACCAAGGCCTACCCCTACCTCTGGGCCGCCGCCCACTCACCCTCGACCTTCGACTTCACGGCCTGCTCGGGCGCCCGAACGGGTGATGTTCTGGCGAGTCAGCTCGCCCCGCTCAGCGCCTCCACCGCCCTCGTCTCGATCAGCGTCGGCGGCAACGACGCCGGATTCGCCGACGTCATGACGACCTGTGTGACCCAGTCGGACAGCGCCTGCGTCTCCCGCATCAACACCGCCCGGGCGTACGTCGACTCCACGCTGCCCGGCAAGCTCGACAGCGTGTACTCGGCCATCCGCTCCAAGGCCCCCACCGCCCGGGTCGTCGTCCTCGGCTACCCCCGCTTCTACAAGCTCGGCGCCACCTGCCTCGGTCTGTCCGAGACCAAGCGCAAGGCCATCAACGACGCCTCAGACCACCTCAACACCGCCCTCGCCAAGCGCGCCGCGAACCACGGCTTCGCCTTCGGCGACGTACGCACCACCTTCACCGGCCACGAGATCTGCTCCGGCGACTCCTGGCTGCACAGCGTCAGCTGGCTCAACATCGGCGACTCGTACCACCCGAAGGCACCCGGCCAGTCGGGCGGCTATCTGCCCGTGCTCAACGCCAACGACTGACCGCTCAGCCGGAGTCCGAGTCCGAGTCCGAGTCCGAATTCGAGCCCGAGCCCGGGTCCGGGTCCGGGTCCGTACCGGAAGGAGAAGGGGAGACCCCGTCCGTCGGGGTCTCCGTCTCGCACGTCACCGAGAACGGCACCGACTCGGACGTCGTCCGCACCGGCTCCCGCACCTCGACGCCGATCTCGTTCTCGAACGTCCCGGACTCCGCCTCGGTCGTCACCCGCACCGAATCCTGCTTCGCACGGCCGCCGCCGTCGGGGAACGACAGTGTCTTCCAGCCCCCGTCGAGCACCTGGCCGTCCTGCGTCACCCAGCGGTAACTCACCTCGGCCGGCAGCCGCCCCACCGTGAGCGTCGCCGTGAACTCGGGCGCCTGAGCGTTCGGCGGCGGACACGTGCCCGAGTAGTCCGTGCGCCGGCCCTCCAGGGCGACCCGCACCGACTGCGGCGGCGGAGTGCTCTCCTTCGTCCTGCTCGGGGACGGCGACGGGCTGGACTTCTCGGTCCCGGTGTTCCGCGGCGGGCTCTTGGTCGCGGTGGGCGTACTGTCCCCGGCCCCCTGGTCGTTGCCGCCCGAGCCGTCGCCGTTGTTCAGCAGCGCGTACGTCAGCCCGCCCACCGCGAGCGCCAGCGCGATCACGCCCGCGACCAGCACCCGTCCGGCCCTGCGGTCCCCGTCCCGGCCCGTGGCCGTCGTGGTCGCGGTCGGACCGGACGCCGCCGACCGGCCCGGGAACGGCATCGGGGGCGTGGGAGCGGGCGCGGGGTGGCCCGCGACCGTCGGAGGGAACGGAACCGCCCGCGTGGTGTCCGCCCGCGGCGCGCCGCCGGCGGCGACGACCCGCAGATCCTCCTCGGCACGCTCGGGCGGCAGCCGCTGCTCGGGATCCTTGCGCAGCAGCCCCTCGATCACCGGGGCGAGCGGACCGGCCCGGTACGGCGGCGGCAGCTCCTCGTCGACGATCGCCCGCAGCGTGCTCAGCGGGGTGTCGTGACGGAAGGGGGAGTGGCCCTCGACCGCCGCGTAGAGCAGCACCCCGAGCGACCACAGGTCCGACTCCGGGCCCGGCCTACGGCCGAGCGCCCGCTCCGGGGCGAGGAACTCGGGCGAGCCGATGACCTCCCCGGTCATGGTCAGCGCGGAGCTGCCCTCGACCATGGCGATGCCGAAGTCGGTGAGCACGATCCGGCCGTCGTTCGAGATCAGCACGTTGGCCGGCTTCACGTCGCGGTGCAGTACCCCGGCCTCGTGGGCGGACCGCAGCGCGGCCAGCACCTCGGCGCCGATGTGCGCGGCACGCTGCGGTGTCATCGGGCCCTCGGCGTCCAGGACCTCCGCCAGGGAGAGGCCGCGGACGAGTTCCATGACGATCCACGGCCGGCCGTCGTCCGTCGCCACGTCGTACACCGTCACCACGTTGCGGTTGGAGACCCGGGCCGCCGCCCACGCCTCCCGCTCCAGCCGCGCGTACATCCGCTGCACGTCGTCGCCCGCCAGTCCGGCCGGGGCGCGCACCTCCTTGACGGCGACCTCGCGGTGCAGCACCTCGTCGCGGGCGCGCCACACCGTCCCCATGCCGCCCTCGCCGAGCGGTGCCAGGAGCCGGTAGCGGCCCGCGATCACACGCTCATGGCCCGGTTCTTCGAACACGGCGCCCCCATTCGCAGCCGGGCGAAATCTCCATGGGGTGTGTTTTCCCCATGAGGTCGGTTTTCCTCACGACGTCCGCTTTTCTCCTGACGTCCGATGTCTGTCGAACGTAACTCAGCCGAGTGCGGATGCCGCCCCCTTGAACACCAGTCCGGCCCCGAGAACCACCACGGCGAAGGCCGAGCCGAGCGGGGCGGTCCGGCGCACCAGGGCCGCCATCGGGCCCGCCGTCCAGCGGGGGCGCCGGTCCAGGAGCCGGGTCATGCCGCTGCCCGCCTTGACGACGGCGTACCCGGCGGCCGTGAGGGTGAGCGCCAGGCCGACGCCGTAGGCGACGACGAGCAGCAGGCCGAACCAGGCCTGCCCCAGTGCGGCGGCGCCGACCAGCACCACCACGGCGGACGGACTGGGCACGAGCCCGCCCGCGAAGCCCATGAGGATCGTGCCGCGCAGGGTGGGGGCGACGGCGTGGCTGTGGGTGAAACCGCCGTGGGTGTGCTCGATCGCGTGGGGGTGACCGTGATCGTGATCGTGGGTGTGGTCGTGCGGGTGGTCGTGATCGTGATCGTGGGTGTGCGCGTGGTCGTGATCGTGGTCGTGGGTGTGGCCGTCGTGGGTGTGGGTGTGGCTGCCGTGGTCGTGATGAGGGCCGTGCGGGTGGGTGTGCGCGCGGTGGCGCAGGGCGCGTCGGACCAGGCTTGCGCCCGCCAGGGTCACCAGGATGCCGCTGGCGACACCGAGCCAGGCGATCACCGAGGGCGCCGCCGCCGAGCCGGCCGTGACCAGCAGACCCAGGGCGACCACGCCCAAGGTGTGCGTGACGGTCACCGAGGCGGCCATGGGCAGGACGTCCTTCATCCGGGCCTGGCCGCCCCGGGCCGCCGCCGTCGCGGCCATGATGGTCTTGCCGTGGCCCGGGGCGAGCGCGTGCATCGCACCCAGGACGACGGCGATGAGGAGGGCCAGCGCGGCGAAGCCGGCGGTGAGGTCCTGCCGGGCCACCAGGTCGTCCAGGGCACGTGTCCAGCGGTCCGCGCCGCGCGGGAGCACGGAGGCCGCGGGGGCGTCCGAGTCCCCCTCGGCCAGGGCCGCGCCGCCGGGGCGCACCCGCAGGGCGGCCGACGCGGTGTCGGCCGGGGAGGACAGCAACTCCTCGGGATAGCTGGTCAGTTCGGCCGATATCGACTTCTCCGGCACGTCCGAGGCAGCGAGCGTCATACGGTCGCCCCGTGCCGTGATCTCCCGCCAGCCCGGGCCGCTGGAGGCGCCCGCACCGCGGAAGCCGAGGGCCAGGGTCTTCTCGCCCGACGGGAGAGGAGCGGTCAGCTCGCACTCCACACGGAGGGTGTCGAGCCCCGCCTGCCCGGGCCGCACGCGCGCGCGGCTGCGCTCGGCAGTGAGGGCGACCCCGCGTCCGTCGACGGTCGCCTGGCTGTCCTCGGCGGCCGTGGCGCACCGCTCCCGGGCCCACATGGCGATGCCCAGCCGCTCGATGTCCGGCGCCGCCTGGGTCGCTGGGATCTCGGCGAGGTCCTCGACGTGGTGGACCCGCAGTTCGCCGGGGGCGGCGACCAGGCCGTCGTAGCGGTTGACGGTGAAGTTGCCCAGCGGGTGGGCGCTCGCCGTGGCGGCGGGCAGCAGGGTGAGCGCGCAGGCGGCCGTGAGGACGGCGGCGCCGGACGCGAACAGCCGGCGCAGGGTCACCGGTTCCCCTCCAGGTCCTTGAGTGCGGTACGGGCCTCGCGCGCGCCCAGGGGCGAGAAGCCGGGGTTCAGGTCCAGCGCGGCCTTCAGATGCGCGCGGGCCCCGCGCTCGTCGCCGGTGGCGCGCTCGATGACACCGCGGTGGTAGAGGAAGACGGCGTTGCGGTAACCGGTGGCGGTCGCCCGGCGGGCGTACGGCAGGGCTTCCTCGTCACGGCCGTTGACGTGCAGGGCCCAGGCGAGGGCGTCGGCGGTGTGCACGCTGTGGCGGCGGTCCCACTCGGCGCGGGCTGCGCGCAGGGCCTCCTTCTCGTCGCCGTGATCGGCGGCGGCCATGGCCGAGTCGAGGTCGGCGTTGACGCCGCCGGCGCGGGCGAGGGCCGTCCAGGCGTCGACGAGGGCGTACTGGTCGCCGGCCTTCGCCCGGTCGCCGTCGGCACCGCGGTCCTCGTACAGCTCGCCGAGGGCGACGAGCGGGCCGGGCAGCGGGAACCGGGCGACGACCTGCTCCAGCCCCTTCACGGCGGCCGCCCGGTCACCGCTCGCGGCCTGGGCGCGGGCGCGGCCCTCCAGGGCGGGCAGGTACTCGTCGTCGGCGGCGAGGGCACGGGCGTAGTGGCCGAGGGCCGTCTTGTACTCACCCTGGTTCCAGGCGAGTTGCCCGAGGGCGGTGGCGACGTACGCGACGTCCGCGGGCGCGCCGGCCGAGCTCAGGGCGCGCTCCAGCACCTCACGCGCCGTGCGGACGTCGCCGCGCAGCTCGTGCACGTACGCGTACCGCGTGAAGACGGGCACACCGGGGCGCCTGTCGTCGGCGGTCCCGGCGGCCTCGGCCGCGTCGTCGTACCGGCCGAGTTCGACGAGGGCGTCGATACGGGTGCACAGGGCGCGTTCGTTGTAGGGGTTCTGCTTCAGGGCCCGGTCGGCGTGGGCCAGGGCGCCGGGGAAGTCGTGGCGGGCGGCGGCGAGGGCGGCCTGCCCGGCCAGGGCCTGGTCGTTGCCGGGCTCCAGTCCGAGGGACCGCTTCAGGGCGCGCTCGGCCTGCGGGTACCGGGAGGGGTCGCCCTTCGTCCGGGCCTGCTCGACGTAGGCGACCCCGAGGGTGGCCCAACTGCCGAAGTCCCTCGGCTGGGCCCGGAGATGCTTCTGCAGGGACGCGATCCCCGCGTCGAGATCCCCCCGGGCGAGATCGCCGGGCGACAACGCCCCGGGCGCCGACACGGCATCGACACCGGCCCCGCGGTCCTGCACGCCCCCGACCGCGATGGCCCCACCGGTCACCGCGACCGCCAGCAGCACGGCACACCCGGCCAGATGCAGGGTCCGCCACCGACGTCCCCCGTCGGCGGCCCGCCGCACGGCGGCGACCCGTTGGCCGGCGCCGGGCTCAGCCGAACCACCGTCCCGCTCCCCGGCGATCTCGGGCTCCGGGTGCTCCGGGTCCGTCGACGGCGCTCGGTCGTCGTCGCGCCTGGCCGGTGTGCTGTCGGTCGTACGCGGAGGCATGACCTCTCCTCGATCGGGATGTGCTGGTGCGGGAGTCGGCGGCGCGGCCCGCGCCGTGGGGGACGGGGAACGGGCCGCGCCAGTCGGTGGGAGCGGAGCGGGTCTAGTACGCCCGGTTCCGCATGCGGCGCCACCACATCAGCGCCGCGCCGATCAGGACGATGCCGCCCGCCCCGGCCCCGGCGGAGGCGGCCATCAGGCGCATGTTGTCCGAACCCTCCGCGCCGGCCGGCTGGAGCGCGTCGCCCAGCTGGCTGCGGACGTCGTTGCCGCCGTCCACACCCTTGGCGAGCGGGCCGCGCGAACCCTCCGTCGGCAGAGCGACGTACGGGAAGGCCTTCTCGAACTTCTTGTCGTTCTTGTCGACCGCGTCACCGAGGTCGTTCTTCGCGCCCAGCAGCTCGCCCTCGACGACCTGGAGCGAGGCGTCGATCACGTCGTCGGTGAGGCGACGGCCGTTCGGGAAGCCCGCGTTGTCACCGTCCAGCACACCCAGCCGCTTGGGCTTCGCGGCCGGCTTGATCGAGGTGTTGAGCCGCAGCTGCTCCGACGGCGTCACGTGCGGCGGCTGGTTGAGGTCCTTGACGCCCTTGAGGAAGACGTCGACCAGGTCGTTGCGCGGCTCGGCCGGCGCCGGGATCTTGTAGATCGCCTCGATGAGCTTGGGCAGCTCCGGGTTGGTGACGTTCTTCAGGAACTGGGCGTCGTCCCGCGGCGTGGACGCGTTGAACTTGTCCTTGTCCTTCAGCGGGTTGACGACCTCGTTGACCAGCGGGTTGCCGAGGCGCGAGACCTGCGCGAAGTAGCCCTGGGCGTTCTTGCGCTGGGTCGTCGACCAGATGCCGACGACCGGCTGCTCGTGCGACTCGGCGATGAAGCTGTTGGGGACCTGCAGGGCGATCGAGTTGACGTTGTAGCCCTTGAGGGTGTCGTTGCCGACCTCGGAGAGGTTCCCGCCGTACAGCAGGTCGAAGACGCGCAGGTCCAGGAAGAACGGGTCGTCGGCCTGCCCGGCGAACGTCTGGGCGCCGCCGGCGAGTTTGTGGACCGCCTGCTTGCGCAGGGTGTTGTAGTCCGGCATCGACGCCTTGCCGACGTTCGACGGCGCCACCGGCACGTCGTCGGCGACCTTGGTCTTCGACACGGCCTTCAGGTTCCGCAGCTTGATCAGTTCGAGGTCGTACGTCTGCGTGATGTTCAGGTCGGGGTCGTCGAGGCTCTCGACCGGGCCCGTGTTGTACAGGAACGTCTTGTCGTTCTTCGTATGAGTCTTGAACGTGTACCGGAAGACCAGGTCTTCCTTCGCGTCACCGTTGCTGTCGATGCGCAGGTCGTACTGGGCGTCCTCGGCGAACGTGAAGAAGTTGGGCCCGCCGGCCGGTTCCTCGAAGGGGATCCAGTTCGCGACGATGGTCGTCGTGTCCGGCTTGTCCGGGCTGACGAACGCGTACACGTCGGTGTTGTCGTACTGGGGGGTTCCCGAGATCAGCGGGGCCTCGCGGTGGCTGGAGGCGGAGGCCTCCTCAGGTGCCAGCGCGGTCACACCGGCGGCGGCGAGCCCGCCGGTGGCCAGCGCACCACAGATCACAGTCGCGATGCTCCGGCGCCCCGCGCCGGTCCTGAAGGTAGGTGTCATGCCGTCCGTCCTCGGTGCCAACTTGCCTGACACACGCCATTCGGAGTGGTCGGCGAAGCGGATTGGTCGAATCTCAAACGTTCTTACGGCGAGCCGGGGAAGTTGTTTCATCGCCGGGCGACCCGCGTTTTCGGCGCGCTGATCCGTAACACCGTCCGGAGGTGTGTGCGTTGCGAATGCCTCGTGTGAGGGGACAGGCCCGGTGCGGCCTCGGAGAGGGGGACCGAGTGGAGGCGGACGAGCTGCTGCTGCTCGTGGCAGGTGGGGACCAGAAGGCCTTCGAGGAGCTGTACGGAGTGGTGTCCGGTCCCGTGTTCGGTCTCGTACGGCGTGTGGTGCGCGACCCCGCCCAGTCGGAGGAGGTGGCTCAGGAGGTGCTGCTCGAACTGTGGCGGTCCGCGGCGAAGTTCGACCCGGGCCGGGGCAGCGCGATGTCCTGGATCCTCACCCTCGCCCACCGCCGCGCCGTCGACCGGGTCCGCAGCGCCCGGGCGGCCGGGGAACGCGAGCAGCGCGAGGCGCTCCGCGCGAACCAGCCCGCCTTCGACCAGGTCACCGAGGAGGTCGAGGCCGGCCTCGAACGCGAGTGGGTACGCCGCTGCCTCGACCGGCTCACCGTCCTGCAGCGCCAGTCGGTCACCCTCGCCTACTACGAGGGCTACACGTACCGTGAGGTGGCCGAGCAGCTCTCCCTGCCGCTGGGCACCGTCAAGACCCGGATGCGGGACGGACTGACCCGTATGCGCGAGTGCCTGGGAGGTGTGGCATGAGCCTCTTCCGCCGCGAGGACCTGCACTCGCTCGCCGCGCCCTACGCGCTGGACGCCCTGGAGCCCCCGGAGCGGGTCCGCTTCGAGAAGCACCAGAGGGACTGCGACCGCTGCGCCGCCGAGGTGCGCGCCCTGACCGAGGACGCCGTCCGGCTGGCCTGGTCCACGACCGCACCGCCCCCGGCCGCGATGCGCGACCGGGTCATGCTCGCCGTACGGACGACTCCGCAGGACCCGGCACCGCAGGGTGCGGGGCGCGAGCCGGCACGGGCGCGTGCGACGCAGCTGCCGCCGCACGTGTGGGGCGCCCAGCCGCCGCCGCGGCAGCGGCAACGGCGCCGGATCCCGCTGTTCGTGCCCTTCGCGACGGCCACCGCCACCGCGGCCCTCGTCGTCGCCTCGCTGTTCGCCGTGCAGGCGAACCGGACCCAGGACCGTCTGACAGCCGAGCAAGATCGGTCACGTGAGATCGCCCACGTTCTGGCGGCTCCGGACGCCCGTGCGAGCAGTGGCCGGGACGGGCGGGGGCGCACGATCGGAGTGATCGCTTCCGCCACGGAGGGGAGTGCGGTGGTCACCCTCGGCGGATACGGAGCCCCGTCGGGCGGCCGCGTGCACCAGTTGTGGCTCATGCGCCCGGGCGCGCAACCACGCTCCCTCGGGCTCTTCGAGCGCGACACGCCCCTGGTCGCAACGGGTCTGGGCACCTCCGCGACGTCACTGGCCGTGACCGTCGAGCCCGACGGGGGATCGCCGCGGCCCACTACCCAGCCGATCGTCCAACTCGCCCTGAAATCTGTTGGATTCGGAGAGTAATCGGAGATACATCGTCAACCCCCTTATGGGGAAGGTGAATCCTGTGACCGAGATACACGCGTGCCCGGACGGGGCGATAGGGTTAACCTGCCCGGGCCGGGTGGACTCGTACGGGTGGGGAGTGACATGGATCAGATAACAGTGCGCAGCAGGGCCAGGGTCCCTGCGATCACCTGCGGGAGCAGCGCGACCAGTTCGCGCCTCGACCGCCACCTCTCGGTGCTGGGCGGCCCTGCCGTCCCCCAGCGGGAGACGGTCGAGGCGACCTCGTTGATGCGGGAACTGACCGCGCGTCAGCCGCACGACCGCAGTGGCAGGGGTGCGCGCGTGCGTCGCGTCTCGCTCTTCGCGCCGCTGCGCCGGCTGCGCCGCACGCTGTTCGGCAGCAGGTAGGGGACCGCGCTCGGGCGGTCACACCGCCCCCGGCGCCGGCGCTGCGACACCCGTCGTCCGTCATCCCCGCGGCACGCAGCGGCGCCAGGTGTGTTCCCGAGCGCGGCACGCCCCCTGTCGGTGCCACATCCCCGCCCGGCAGTGACCGGGGGCGACGTCCGCGGTTCCGGCCGCCCGTTCACCGCTCCCCGTGCGCGTACTGACGCACGGCGAGCGGCACGAACACCCCGAGCAGTACGGCGCACCACAGGAGCGACCCCGCGACGGGGTGGGCCACCGGCCAGGCCGCCCCGTCGGGCACCGGCGAGTTGCCGAACAGGTCCCGCAGGGCCGTCGCCACCGCGCTGATCGGATTCCACTCGGCGATCGTCCGCAGCCAGTCCGGCAGTCCCCGCGTCGGGATGTAGGCGCTGGACAGCAGCGGCAGCAGGAACGTCGCACCGCCCAACTGGCCGGACGCCTCCTCGTTGCGGGTGAGCAGGCCGAGGTAGATCCCGGCCCACGTGCACGCGAAGCGGAACAGCATCAGCAGCGCGAACGCCCCCACCGCTTCGAGCGGGCTCCCCTCGACCCGCCAGCCCACGGCGAGGCCCACCAGCAGGAACGGCACGGCCCCGGCGGCCGCGGCCACCACATCCGCCGCCGCCTGCCCCAGGGGCACGGCCGCCCGGCTCATCGGCAGCGTACGGAAGCGGTCCGTCACGCCCCGGTGGGTGTCATGGGCCGCCTGGAACATGCCGGTCATGATCCCGCCCGAGGCGGTCGCCACCAGCAGGCCCGGCACGAGGAAGGACCGGTACGCCTCACCCGGCACCGCCAGCGCGCTGCCGAAGACATAGCCGAAGAACAGCAGCATGCTGATCGGCATCGTCTGGGTGAGGATCAGCAGCCCCGGGTTGTTCCGCATCCGCAGCAGCTGGCGGCCCAGCATCGCGGTCCCGTCGTACGCCAGCACGCTCATGCGACACGCTCCTTCTCGTCGGTGGTCCCGGTCGTGGTCTCCGTCAGGCGCAGGAACACGTCGTCGAGGGTCGGCGGGCGCAGGCTCACGTCGAGCAGCGGCACCCCCGCCGTGTCCAGGGCGCGCACCAGCAGCGGGATCGTCAGGGTCGGGTCCTTGCTGACCGCGCCCACGGCGTTGCGCTCGTGGTCGAACGAGGGCTGTGCGCCCGTCAGCCGGTCGAGCACGCCCGCGGCCTTCGCGAGGACGTCCGCGTCCGGCACGACGACCTCGGCGTGCGCCCCGACCAGCGACTTGAGCTGCTCCGGAGACCCGGTGTGCGTGACCCGGCCCCGGTCCACCAGGGCGATGTCGTCGGCCAGTTGGTCGGCCTCCTCCAGGTACTGCGTGGTGAGCAGCACGGTCGTGCCCTCGGCGGTCAGGCCGCGCACCACGTCCCGGATGAGGGTGCGGCTGACCGGGTCGAGGCCGGTCGTCGGCTCGTCCAGGAACAGCACGTCGGGGCGGCGGACCAGGCTCGCCGCGAGGTCCAGGCGGCGGCGCATGCCGCCGGAGTAGGTGGACGCGGGGCGGTCGGCGGCCTCGGTCAGACCGAAGCGGTCGAGGAGTTCCGCGGTCCGGGAGGCCGGACCGCGCACCCGGTGCAGCCGGCCGAACAGCTGGAGGTTCTGGCGTCCGGTGAGGTCACCGTCGATCGAGGTGTCCTGCCCGGTGACGGCGATCCGGCGGCGTACGGCGGCGGCCTCGCGGACGAGGTCGTGCCCCGCGACACGGGCGGAGCCCGCGTCCGGCCGCAGCAGCGTGGTCAACAGCCGTACGGCCGTCGTCTTCCCCGCCCCGTTCGGCCCGAGGACCCCGCAGACCGTCCCCTCGGCGACCGCCAGGTCCAGCCCCCGCAGGGCACGGACCTCCCCGAACCGCTTCTCCAGACCTTCACTAAGTACAGCGTACGTAGAAGTCATGGCATGACCATAGCGCACTACGTACGCTGTACGTAACTAGGATGGTGGCCGAGGTGATGACCGATGGCGGGCCGAGCGGCCGTACCCGAAGTGATCTGGGCGCGCCCCGAGCGCACCGGACGTGGGCCGAAACCGGCGTTCACGCGCGCCGAAATCGCGGCGGCGGCGGTGCGGATCGCCGATGCGCAGGGGCTCGACGGGGTCACCATGCGGAATGTCGCCGCGGAGCTGGGCTGCGGGACGATGTCGCTGTACAACTACGTCCCCCGCAAGGAGGACCTGTACGAGCTGATGATCGACGCCATCGGTGCCGAGCACGAGATGTTCGAGCCCACGGGCGACTGGCGCGCCGACATGCTCCGCAACGCGCAGGAGACGCGCGCCATCATGCACCGCCACACCTGGGTGCCGCGCCTGATGCCGGGGGTGTTCGGCTTCAGCCCGAACACCCTGCGCTACCTGGAGCACTGCCTGGCCTGCCTCGAACCGCTCGACGTGCCGGCCGGCACGAAGACGGAGCTGGTCGCGCTGCTCAACGGCGTCGTGACGACGTACACCGGGAACGACATCGCGACCGCCGAACGCACCCGCTCCATGCCGTGGTCCGCGGACGAGGAGAACGCGGTCCGCATGGCCTACCTGGGCAGCCAGATCGCCACCGGCGCATACCCGCGGCTCACCGCGGCCTTCACGGAGCAGAGCGGGCCGGTCGATCTGGAGGCGGTGTTCAGGCGGGCACTCGAACGCGTCCTGGACGCCTTCGACCCCGAGCTGCGTTAGAGCAGCGCCAGTTGCCCCTCCGGGCCCTCCTCGGGCCCCTCCAGCACGGTGGCCGGCCGGCGGGCCGCGTTCGGCACCGGGAGGACGCCGGCCTCGCGCAGGTCCGTCGCCGTGACCGGGTCGGGGAGTTCCGGCTCTTCCAGGGGGCGCAGCTCGGCCAGGAGCGCGAGGACGGTGATCAGCTCCAGCAGCTCCGACGTCCAGGTCTGGGGCCAGGTGGCGGGACGGATCGCCGCCAGCGTGCCCGGCTCGGGGACGGCGACACGGGTCTCGAACCACTGCTGGAGGACACGGACTCCGCCCACCTCGAAGTCCCAGGCCTCCGGCGGCACGGGCGAGATGCGGCCCTCGTCCAGGAACAGGGCTTCCTCGTCCCGGTCGTAGCGCAGCGTCACGGGCCGGGAGGGCAGCGGGGCGCGGACGTAGGGGCGGCGGCCGCCGGGAAGCTTCGGGCGTTCGCCGTCGCGGCGCATCAGCCACAGCAACCGGTGGCCCAGCTCAAGGCCGCGTTCCCACTCGTCGGCGTCCCCGGTGAGCGGGACGGTGAGGTCCGGTCGGGCCGTGGCCGTGATCCAGGCCAGGACGTCCAGCGGCGGCGGGGCACTGCCCAGGCGGGTGCCGAGATGCTCCAGCAGGCCCGGGGCCAGGTTCGGCTCGCGGCCCCCCGGGCGGCGGAACAGCGGGCGGATCCGGCCGGGGCGGTGCAGCGGGAGCAGCGAGGTGACGAGCAGGGGAGGGGTGGCCTCGGGCGTCTCCACCACGAAGACCTGCCGTTCGTCGGCCACCCGCCACAGCTCCGGGCGGGCCGCGTCGATCAGCCGCTGGTCGGGGATCAGCCACTGCTCGTCGTAGGGCGCGAGCAGGACGCGCACCGGCTCCGGGCAGGGCCCCGAGGCGCGCACCAGCTTCTCCGTGCCGCCGCTGCCGGTCCGGCCGGGCAGCCGGCCGACCGCCGAGCGCAGCGTGCGCGAGCGGGTCGGCTCGAACAGGGTCTCGCGGTCGGGACCCTCGGCCTTCACCAGAGCGTCCCAGCGGGCCTTCAGGGACGCCGCGTCGGGCGCCGCCGGCCAGCCCCGGCCGAGCCGCGGCGGTGCGACGGACCACGGCATGAGGTCCGCCAGCGGCGGAGCGTCGTCGTGCGTCACGCTGGGCATCGTACGACCTGCCGTCGACACGCGGGTCAGGTGGCGTCCAGGGTCACCGAGAAGGAGAACCGGTCCCCGCGGTAGTGAATGACGGCCACATCCAGAGGCTGTCCCTCGGCGTCGTACGTCACGCCCGTGTAGTGCAGGATCGGGCTCAGCAAGGGCACTTGGAGCAGCTTCGAGGTCTCCGGGTCGGCCAGCCGCGCCTCCACCGTGTCCGTGATGCGGCTGATGTCCGCCCCCACCACGTCCCGCAGCACCTTGGTCATGGGCCACCGGACGAGGTCGTCCAGGGCGATCCGCGCGGCCAGTTCGGGCCGCACGTAGTTGCGGGCGTGGTTCGTCGGCTCACCGGTCTTCTCGTCGCTCCGCAGCCGGTGGTACGTCGAGACCTCCCGCACGTCCGGGAAGAACTCGGCGAGTTCGCCCGGCACGGGCGCGCTGCCGTGGTCCAGCAGTTCGGTCGTCATGCCGGACTGCTGGGCCACGATCGCGTCCACCGAGCCGAGCAGGCGCACCGGGGAACCCCGGCGCGCGTGCGGCTCGATGAACGTGCCGCGCCGGCGGTGGCGCGAGATCAGTCCCTCGTCCTCCAGCTCCTTCAGCGCCTGCCGCATCGTCAGCACGCTCACGCCGTAGTGCCCTGCCAGCTGCTCCTCGGTGGGCAGCCGCAGCGGGTCCTGGGGCGAGCGGCCGAGGATCGAGGCGCGCAGCGACTGCGACACCTGGTACCAGAGCGGCAGCTTGCGGTTCAGGACGATGGAGTCCGGGGCGAAGGAGGTCACGGGCCATCCGTACCGGTAGGAAATGATCAGTGCAAGGGGCGGAAGTGCCGCTCGAGGCCCTGCCAGACGTCGTCGTAGCGCTGCTGGAGGTGTTCCGCGCGGGCGGCGTGCGGGGTGAGGGTGAGCGGCCAGCGCGTCTCGAACATGAACGCCAGACCGTCGTCGATCTTCTGCGGCTTCAGCTCGGCGGCGCTCGCGCGGTCGAACGTCTCCCGGTCCGGGCCGTGCGCCGACATCATGTTGTGCAGCGAGCCGCCGCCCGGCACGAAGCCCTCCGCCTTCGCGTCGTACGCCCCCTCGATCAGGCCCATGTACTCGCTCATCACGTTCCGGTGGAAGTACGGGGGGCGGAAGGTGTCCTCGCCCACCAGCCAGCGCGGCGCGAACACCACGAAGTCGACACCGGCCAGGCCCGGGGTGTCCGTCGGGGACGTCAGCACGGTGAAGATCGACGGGTCCGGGTGGTCGTAGGTGATGGTGCCGAGCACATTGAAGCGGCGCAGGTCGTAGACGTAGGGCACGTGGTTGCCGTGCCAGGCCACCACGTCGAGGGGGGAGTGGTCGTAGGTGGCCGTCCACAGGTTGCCGCAGAACTTGTTCACCACCTCCACCGGTCCCTCGACGTCCTCGTACGCGGCTACGGGGGCGCGGAAGTCCCGGGGATTGGCGAGCCCGTTGGCGCCGATCGGGCCCAGGTCGGGGAGGCGGAAGGGCGCCCCGTAGTTCTCGCACACATACCCGCGGGCGGACTCGTCGAGCAGCTCCACACGGAAGCGGACCCCGCGCGGGATCAGCGCCACATGTCCCGGCTCCACATGCAGCAGACCGAACTCGGTGCGCAGCAGCAGCCCGCCGCGCTCCGGGACGATCAGCAGCTCACCGTCGGCGTCGCTGAACACCCGGTCCATCGAGGCGTTGGCCGCGTAGAGGTGGACGGCGATGCCGGTGCGCTGGGTGGCGTCGCCGTTGCCGCCCAGGGTCCACAGGCCCGCCAGGAAGTCGGTCTCGGGCGCCGGGTCGGGCAGCGGGTTCCAGCGCAGGCGGTTGGGGTCGGGCACGGTCTGGGTGAAGGGGGCGGTGCGAACCGAGCCGTTGTGGGTCCGGGTGAACGCCGGGTGTGCGGCCGACGGGCGGATCCGGTACAGCCAGGAGCGGCGGTTGTGCGCCCGTGGCTCGGTGAACGCCGAACCGCTCAGCTGCTCCGCGTACAGCCCCAGCGGGGCACGCTGGGGTGAGTTGCGGCCCTCGGGCAGTGCGCCCGGGACGGCCTCCGAGCTGTGCTCGTTGCCGAAGCCGGAGAGGTAGGTCAGCCCTTCGGCGGTCTTCCGCGCTCCCCCACGCTCGAACTCGCTCGCGCGGGTGGTGCCCCCATCGCCCATGATCGCTGCTCCCTTGCGGTTGATTCCTATGCAGTACCGTAGGATTGCGATTTCCCCGACGCAAGAGGGGCGCGCGGCATCCTCTTCGCGGATGACCGGAACCCGACTTGAGAACGATCCGCCGGGCCGGACGTGTGTTCTACGCTCCCGAACATGTCGTGGACACGGAGACCTTTCGCCGCCGCGGTCTGTGTCCTCCTCCTGGCCGGATCCGCGGGTTGCGGCTCGGGTGATGCCCCGGAAGGCGGCGCCTCACCCGCACCGGTGGGCAAGATCCTGGAGGACCGGGACCCGGAGGGCCGGCCCTACCGTGAGGTCGGGCAGGAGGGCGCCCCCGGCATCGGGATCGAGGTGCAGCCCGACGCGGCCGGCGGCTGGGGCGTACGCCTGAGCGTGCGGAATTTCCGCTTCTCGCCGGCCGGTGCGGCAGCCCGCCCGGTGGCCGGACGGGGCCTCGCGCGCCTCTTCGTCGACGGTCGTCCCGTCGCCCGGCTCCGCGCCCCCGCCTACCGGCTGGACACCCGCCTCGTGCCGCGCGGCACGCACCGCGTCACGGCCCGCCTCTACGCCGACGACGGCACCGTGTGGGTGGTGGACGGCGAGCCCGTGGAGAGCACGGCCGACATCACCGCGTCGGAGCCCGGCCCGGGGACGACGCCGGACCCGGCCTCCCGGCGCAAGGCCCGGACGCAGGGCACGGACATCGGGGGGCGAGGTTCACCGGGTGGCGCCGGAGGGGCATCATGAAGTCCGTGCCCCACGCGACATCGCTGCGTCGTGCGCCCGTGCAGAGGCGCAGCGCGGAACGCCTGACCAGGATCCTCGACGCCTGCGCCGATCTCCTCGACGAGGTCGGCTACGACGCCCTGAGCACCCGTGCCGTCGCCCAGCGGGCCGCGGTCCCGATCGGCTCGGTCTACCGCTTCTTCGGCAACAAGCGGCAGATGGTCGACGCGCTGGCGCAGCGCAACCTCGAACGGTACTCCGAGCGCGTCACCGAGCGCCTGCGGCAGGCCGGCGAAGCCGGGGGCTGGAGCACGGCCATGGACGCCGTGCTCGACGAGTACCTGGAGATGAAGCGCACCGCACCCGGCTTCTCCCTCGTCGACTTCGGCAACCAGATCCCGGTCGGTGCCCGCCACGCCGAACCCAACCACCGCGTCGCCGACCGCCTCACCGAACTCCTCTCCGGCTACCTCGACCGCGAACCCGACGAGGATCTGCGCCGCGTCTTCCTCATAGCCGTCGAGACCGCCGACACCCTCGTCCACCTGGCGTTCCGGGTCGCACCGGAGGGGGACGAGCGGATCATCGACGAGGCCCGGGAGATGCTGCGCGCCTATCTGGCCCGCGCCCTCGACTGACCTCGGTTCCGCCAGGCCCTCCCCGAGATGCATACCGGTCGGTATGCTCGGGCGCGTCAGCGCGTCACCGTAGCCGCCGCCCCGGGAGGACCCGTGTCCCGCACCGCCCTGCGTATCTGCCCCTTGTGCGAGGCCACCTGCGGCCTGACCCTCACCATCGAGGGGACGCGCGTCACCCACGCCCGCGGTGACCGCGACGACGTGTTCAGTAAGGGGTTCATCTGCCCCAAGGGCGCCTCCTTCGGGGCCGTCGACTCCGACCCCGACCGGCTGCGCACCCCGCTCGTCCGCCGAGACGGCGAGCTGCGCGAGGCCACCTGGGAGGAGGCCTTCGACGCGGTCGCCGCCGGTATCCGGCCCGTCGTCGAGCGGCACGGCCCGAACTCCGTAGGGGTCGTCCTCGGCAACCCCAACGTGCACACCATGGCCGGCGCCCTCTACCCGCCCGTCCTGCTCGCCGGGCTCGGCACCCGCAGCGTCTTCACCGCCTCCACGGTCGACCAGATGCCCAAGCACGTCTCCAGCGGCCTCCTCTTCGGCGACGCGAACGCCATCCCCGTGCCCGACCTGGACCGCACCGACCATCTGCTCCTGATCGGCGCCAACCCGCTGGAGTCCAACGGCAGTCTGTGCACCGCCGCCGACTTCCCGGGCAAGCTCAAGGCGCTCAAGGCCCGTGGCGGCACCCTCGTCGTGATCGACCCGCGGCGCACCCGCACCGCGAAGCTCGCCGACCGGCACATCGCCGTGCGGCCCGGCACCGACGCGCTGCTGCTCGCGGCGATGGCGCAGGTGCTCTTCGACGAGGGCCTCGTAGAGGAGACCCCGCACGCCCAGGGGGTCGAGGAACTGGCGGAGGCGCTGCGGGAGTTCACCCCCGAGGCGGTCGCCGAGGCCTGCGACGTCGAGGCCGGCGTCATCCGCACCCTCGCCCGCGACCTGGCCGCCGCCCCGACCGCCGCCGTCTACGGCCGTATCGGCAGCTGCACCGTCCCGCACGGCACGCTGGCCAGCTGGCTCGTCGACGTCCTGAACATCCTCACCGGCAACCTCGACCGGCCCGGTGGCGCGCTCTTCCCGCAGGCCGCCACCGACAAGACCCCGCGGCCCGCCGGACCCGGCCGCGGCTTCGCCCTCGGGCGCTGGCACTCCCGGGTGAGCCGGCACCCCGAGGCGAAGGGCGAGCTGCCCCTCTCGGCCCTCGCGGAGGAGATCGACACGGCCACCGAGGAGGGCGAGCCGGTGCGCGCGCTGATCGCGGTCGCCGCCAACCCCGTGCTGTCCGCGCCCGACGGCGACCGGCTCGACAAGGCACTGGACTCGCTCGACTTCATGGTCAGCGTCGACCCGTACCTCAACGAGACCTCGCGCCACGCCGACGTGGTCCTGCCCCCGCCCCCGCCCTCCCAGAGCCCCCACCACGACTTCGCCTTCAACACCCTCGCCGTACGCAACCAGGTCCGCTACACCCGCCCGGCCGTCCCGCTGGAGCCGGGCCGCCTGGCGGAGACGGAGATCCTGGCGCGGCTGATCCTCGCCGTCACCGGCATGCACGGGGCCGATCCGGCGGCCGTCGACCAGATGGTCATCGACCAGACCCTCGGCAAGGCGGTCACCGAGCCGCACTCGCCGGTCCACGGCGGTGATCCGCGCGAGCTCGCCGCCCGGCTCACCGGCGACACCGGCCCCGAGCGACGGCTCGACATGATGCTGCGCCTCGGCCCCTACGGCGACGGCTTCGGCGTACGCCCGGACGGGCTCAGCCTGGAGAAGCTGCTCGCGCACCCGCACGGCATCGACCTCGGCCCGCTCCAGCCCCGCCTGCCGCAGCCGCTGAAGACCCGCAGCGGCACCGTGGAGCTGCTGCCCGGCCCGATCGCGGACGACCTGCCCCGGCTGCGCGCGGCCCTGGCCGAACGCCCCGAGGGGCTCGTTCTGGTCGGCCGCCGCCACCTGCGCTCCAACAACAGCTGGATGCACAACGTGCCCGCCCTCACCGGCGGCTCGAACCGCTGCACCCTGCACATCCACCCCGAGGACGCCGAGCGGCTGGGCGTCGAGGACGGGGCCGCCGTGCGCGTCAAGGGTGCCGGGGGAGAGGTGACCGCACCCGCCGAGGTCACGGACACGGTCCGCCGAGGTGTGGTGAGCCTGCCGCACGGCTGGGGCCACGACCGTCCCGGCACCCGCCTCAGCCACGCCGCCACAGACCCCGGCGTCAACGTCAACCAGCTCCTCGACGGGCGCCTGCTCGACCCGCTGTCGGGCAACGCGGTCCTCAACGGAGTGCCGGTCGAGGTGGCCCCCGAGACGGGCCCGGAAGCGTCCTCCGTGACCGAAAAGCTCACCGCTCTGACCTGAGCAAAGCTGTGACCAGCAGTTTTGCGCTTATTGCTCGCACGTCAACGTCTTGTTAACGCTGCTTGAACGCACCTAACGTCTCGGACACCGCCGGCCCTGGTGGGATGTTCAAGGGCGAACGTTAGGTATCCACTCATGCTGACCATCCTCGGCTTCGCCATGATCGCGACCTTCCTGGTCCTGATCATGATGAAGAAGATGTCGCCGATCGCGGCGCTCGTGCTGATTCCCGCGCTGTTCTGCGTGTTCGTCGGCAAGGGCGCCAAACTCGGCGACTACGTCCTCGACGGCGTGACCGACCTCGCCCCCACCGCGGCGATGCTCATGTTCGCGATCGTCTACTTCGGTGTGATGATCGACGTCGGTCTTTTCGACCCGATCGTCCGAGGCATCCTCAAATTCTGTAAAGCCGACCCGATGCGGATCGTGGTGGGCACCGCCCTGCTCGCGGCGATCGTCTCGCTGGACGGCGACGGCTCCACCACCTTCATGATCACCGTCTCGGCGATGTACCCGCTGTACAAGCGCCTGAAGATGAGCCTGGTCGTGATGACCGGTGTCGCCGCCATGGCCAACGGCGTGATGAACACCCTCCCCTGGGGTGGCCCGACCGCCCGCGCCGCGACCGCGCTGAAGCTCGACGCCAGCGACATCTTCGTGCCGATGATCCCGGCCCTCCTGGTCGGTCTGCTCTTCGTCTTCGTCCTCTCGTACGTGCTCGGTGTGCGCGAGCGCCGGCGGCTGGGCGTGCTGACGCTGGACGAGGTGCTGGAGGAGGAGAAGGAGACCGCGACGGTTCTCGTCGGCTCCGGCGGCTCCGGCGACGGCAAGGTCTCGATGCGCAAGGGCGGCACGGCCGGTGCGGGCGTCGCGGGTGGCGCGGGCTCCGGCACGGACGCTCCCGAGGACGCCACGGGCTCCGCCGCCTCCGAGGACGACGACGGCTTCCAGGGCCTCGACCCCAACCGGTCCACCCTGCGCCCCAAGCTCTACTGGTTCAACGCGCTGCTCACGGTCGGCCTGCTCACCGCCATGATCATGGAGCTGCTGCCGATCCCGGTGCTGTTCCTGCTCGGCGCCGCACTCGTGCTCACCGTCAACTTCCCGCACATCCCGGACCAGAAGGCCCGCATCGCCGCCCACGCCGAGAACGTCCTGAACGTCTCCGGCATGGTCTTCGCAGCCGCCGTCTTCACCGGCGTCCTCCAGGGCACCGGCATGGTCGACAACATGGCCAAGTGGATGGTGGACGTCATCCCCGCCAGCATGGGCCCGCACATGGCCCTCGTCACCGGCATCCTGAGCCTGCCGCTCACCTACTTCATGTCGAACGACGGCTTCTACTTCGGTGTCCTGCCCGTCCTCGCCGAGGCCGGTGCCGCGCACGGTGTCTCCCCGCTGGAGATGGCCCGCGCCTCCCTCGTCGGCCAGCCGCTGCACATGTCGAGCCCGCTCGTCCCGGCCGTCTACGTCCTGGTCGGCATGGCCAAGGTGGAGTTCGGCGACCACACCAAGTTCGTCGTGAAGTGGGCCGCCCTCACCTGTCTGGTCATCCTCGGCGCGGGCATGTTGTTCGGGATCATCTGAGCCACTTCATGGAGGACGTCATCATGAGGCCCGGTGGGAACCGCGGCTGGCTGCTCCGCCTCGTCATCGCCTTCAGCTTCGCGCAGGGGGCGGTGTCGATGGCCCGGCCCGCCGTCTCCTACCGGGCCCTCGCGCTGGGTGCGGACGAGCGCGCGATCGGTGTCATCGCCGGTGTGTACGCGCTGCTGCCCCTCTTCGCCGCCGTGCCCCTGGGCCGCCGCACCGACCACGGCCGCTGCGCGCCCCTGCTGCCGGTCGGCGTGGTCCTCATATCCGGCGGCTGCGCCCTCAGCGGCGTCGCCGGCTCCCTGTGGACGATGGCCCTGTGGAGCGGGGTGATGGGCCTCGGGCACCTCTGCTTCGTCATCGGCTCCCAGTCCCTCGTCGCCCGCCAGTCCGCGCCGCACGAACAGGACCGCAACTTCGGCCACTTCACCATCGGCGCCGCTCTCGGCCAGCTGGTCGGCCCGGTCGCCGCGGGCGCGCTGATCGGCGGCGAGGACATGGCCGGCAGCAGCGCGCTCGCCCTGATCGTGGCGGGCGTGACGGCGGCGGTCGCGTTCACCTCGCTGTGGCGCATCGAGGATCGCCGTACGACCTCCACGTCCCGCCCGGACAAGGGCGACCGGGTCCCGGTCCGGGGCATCCTGCGCACCCGGGGGGTGCCGGCGGGCATCTTCATCAGCCTCGCCGTGCTGTCCGCGACGGACATCCTGACCGCGTACCTGCCGGTGGTCGGCGAGCACCGGGGCATCGCGCCGTCCGTGATCGGCATCCTGCTCAGTCTGCGCGCGGCGGCGACGATCGCCTGCCGTCTGGTGCTCACGCCCCTGCTGCGGCTGCTGGGCCGGACCCTGCTGCTGACGCTCACCTGTCTGCTGGCGGCCCTGCTGTGCGCGGGCATCGCCCTGCCGGTTCCGGTGTGGGCGCTCGGACTGCTGCTGGCCGCGCTGGGCTTCTGCCTCGGGGTCGGTCAGCCGCTGTCCATGACGACCGTCGTCCAGGCCGCTCCCGACGACGCCCGTTCCACGGCCCTGGCGCTGCGTCTGACCGGCAACCGGCTCGGCCAGGTCGTCGCACCCGCCGCGGCCGGGCTGATCGCCGGAGTGGCGGGCGTGGCGGCGCCGTTCGTGATGCTGGGCGTGCTCCTGCTGCTGTCCTCCGGGGTCGCCGTGCGGTCGCCGCGGGAGCCGGACGAGCCGAAGGGACCGGACGGGCCGGAGGAGGCGGCCGGCCCGGACGAGCCGGAGGACGCGGGTGGGTCAAAGGACGCGGGTGGTTCGGAGGAGGCGGGCGGTGAGGTCCGCAGGGGACGAAGGGGCCTCGGACGCCGGGTGCCGCTGCGCCGGAAGAGCGATATCTGACGCGTCGTAGGGCGATGCTTCACCCTTTTCGACGGTGAGGTGACAGAGAGTCAGGTGACGAGGTGTTTGTATGTAAATCATCTGACTTGGAGGCATGTTCATGCCCGTCGTACCCCTCGCGCGTCGTGCCGGCACCCGCACCGCCGTCCTCGCCGCCCTCACCCTCGCAGGGACCACCCTGAGCGGGGCGTCCGCCGTCGCCGCCCCCATCCCCGGGGACAACGGAGACGTCAAGATCCACGCCAGCACGACGGCCGCGGTCAATCAGCGCAACGACCCGAAGGTCTGCGACTTCTACCTCGCCGCGTTCAACTTCGACCCGGGCGAGAAGGTCAACTGGACGATCCAGACCCAGCCCGAGGTTCCGGGCGGGGCCACGCGCACCGGCACCTTCACGGCCGACCCGGCCGGCCAGGGCCGTACCGCGGCCGTCGATCTGCCCAACGGGCAGTACAAGCTGACGTGGCTCACCGACCAGGCCCACGGCGCCGGCAAGTTCAAGGTGTTCAAGGTCGACTGCCCGACCTCCAAGCCGACGACGCCGGTCGGCGGCCCGCCCGCGGGCGGTGGCGGCATCGCCCGCGGTGAGGCCTTCACGCCGGTCACCGGCGCGGCCGCGGTCGGCCTGGCCGCCGTCGCCGGGACGGTCTGGTTCCGGCTCCGTCGCCGCCCTGATGGCGCCGCGTAGGCCACGTTCCGCGGATCGCTCCGCCCGGCCGGGGCAGGGCGGGGGCGCGTCCGGGTCCGACGCCGGACCGGAGAGGCGGCGTGACGGCGGTGCCGGGTACGGCGCCGCCTCGGCGGTTCGGCGTGCGGCTGGTTCCGGTTCCGCCGACGCGCCGTCGGGGCGGCGCGGGGGCGGTGCCGGGGCCGCCGCTGTTCCGGTGGGCCGGCGGGACGCCCCCGCCGGCCTCGGGGCCCGGCGGCGGACCGGCTCCGGATCCGCTGCCCCGCCGGTGGTCCGGCGCGGGGGCGGCACCGCCGACGACCGGGGGGCCCGGCGCGGGGCCGGCCCTGCCGACGACCGGGGGTTCCGGCGCGGGACCGGTTCTGCCGGGGCCCCGGTGGCCCGGCGCGGCTCCGGTCCCGGATCCGGTTCCGGGGCCGTCCCGGCGGGGCGGTGCGCAGCGGTCGGCGGTGTCCCCGGGGCGTGGCCCCGGCGGTCCCGCAGACCCTGGTACCGGACGCGTGCCTACCGGCTGACGCGGACGCTCGTGGTGGCCGTCTCGCTGCTGGTCGTGGTCGGCGTGTGCTGGGACCGGGGCGAAGAGCCCGGCACGACGGTCACGGCCCTCCCGCCGGACTTCACCACGGCCGCCCACCCGGCCGGCTCCGGCACCGGAACGGCTGCCCTGCGAGGAGCCTCCGGCACCGGCACCGGCACCGCCGCCGCTCCGGCCGGCCCCACCGCGTCCGCCCCCGGCCCCCGCACCGGCCCACCCCGGACACCCGCATCCCCCACGGCCGCGGCCCGCACCCCCGGTCCCGCCGCCCACGGCCCCCGCACCCAGGGGCCCGCCACGCACGGCCGGCGCACTCCAGGCCCCCGCGCCCCCGAGCCCGCCACCCCCGGGCCCCGCACGGACAAGCCCGCCACGCCACACAGCCGGCCCACAGCCGCCACCCCGCACCCCGCTCCCAAGCCCGCCGCCCCTGCCCCCGCCGTCCGGAAGCCCCACCCCCCGGCAGGCCCCCGCACCCTGCCCCGCTCCCGGGCCACCCGCCTCCTCATCCCCTATCTCCGCCTCGACGCCCCGGTGATGGACCTCGGCCTCGACCGCGACCGCCGCCTCACCGCACCGCCGGACGACGACCCCAATCTCGTCGGCTGGTACCGGCACGGCGCCTCGCCCGGCGAGCAGGGCACCGCCGTGGCCGTCGGGCATCTGGACACGGACAGGGGGCCCGCCGTCTTCGCGGGGCTGACCGAACTGGAGCGGGGCCGGATCGTCAAGGCCCGCCGCGCCGACGGGCGGATCGCCGTCTACACCGTCGACAAGATCAGGTCGTACGAGAAGGCGCACTTCCCGAGCCAGGAGGTGTACGGCGCCCGGGGCCGCCCCGAGCTGCGTCTGATCACCTGCGGCGGCAGCTACGACCGCAGGAAGGGCTACTCCGGGAACGTGGTCGTCTTCGCCCACCTCACCGGCATCCGCTGACCCGGACCGGTCCCGTTCGTCGGCTGAATCAGGCCGTCCGCCTTCTCACCAGATGGACCGGAGCCCCCGATCCTGCCCGGTGTCTTCCCCAGGCCGCACACATTCCGTTAACTTCCGTGACTCACAGCCCCGTACGACCCGTACGGGGCTTCCGACCGCGGAGCACCAGCGCCCTGATGACCCCTCGGGGGCCCCTCATGACACGCGCCATCTCCCTGCACGACGTGAGCAAGGCCTATACGCGGGGCGCCCGCGTGGTGGACCGGCTGTCGCTGGACATCACGCCCGGCGAGTTCCTCGTGCTGCTCGGCCCGTCCGGCTGCGGCAAGTCGACCGTGCTCAGAATGATCGCCGGGCTGGAGGAGATCGACGAGGGCCGGCTGCTGCTCGACGGCGAGTACGCCAACGACCTGCCGCCGTCCGGGCGGGACATGGCGATGGTCTTCCAGAACTTCGCCCTCTACCCGAACATGACCAGCCGCGCCAACATCGGCTTCCCGCTGCGCATCGAGGCCCCGGGCACGGACCCCCGCCCCCGCGTCGACGCCACCGCCCGCATGCTCGGCATCGAGGACCTCCTCGACCGCCTGCCCGGCCAGCTCTCCGGCGGCGAACGCCAGCGGGTCGCCATGGGCCGGGCCATCGCCCGTCACCCCTCGGCCTTCCTGATGGACGAGCCGCTGTCCAACCTCGACGCCAAGCTCCGCACCCATCTGCGGGCCGAGATATCCCGGCTCACCGCGGAGCTGGGCGTCACCACGATCTACGTCACCCACGACCAGGCCGAGGCCATGTCGCTCGGCGACCGGGTCGCCGTACTGCGCGGCGGTGTGCTGCAACAGGTCGACAGCCCCCGCGTGGTCTACGCGCTGCCCAGCAACGTCTTCGTCGCCGCCTTCATCGGCACCCCGCGCATCAACCTGCTGCGCGGCCTGGTGCGCGCTCCGCTCGACGGGGCGATGACCATCAGCCTGGGCAAGCAGTTCCTCCGCCTGCCCGAGCCGCTCTCCCTGGACCACCAGCTGCTGCGCGTCCAGCAGGGCCGCGAGGTCATCGTCGGCCTGCGTTCGGAGGCCGTCCGGATCGCCAAGCACAGCGCGGCCCGCCCCGGCGAGGTGCCGATCACCGGCCTGGTCGAGCACGTGGAGTTCCAGGGGCACGAGATCCTCGTCCACTTCAACACCGGCTCCAGCCCCGCCGTCGTCCCCGAACTGGAGGCCCCGCGCCCCCGCCCCGGCCGCCCCGCCCGGCGGCGCAGCCGCGACGGCTCGGTCCTGACCCGGCTGCGGGAACGGGCCACAGCCGGGCGGGCCGGACCCGTCGTCGCCCTGGACCGCCCGGAGGACACCCGGAGCAGCGCGGTGACCGCCGATTCCCGCCTGCCCGGCGACCTCATCGTCCGCACCACCCCGGACCTGGCCCTGCGCCACGGCATGCAGGTGCCGCTCCTGGTCGACCTCGCCCACCTCTTCGTCTTCGACCAGCAGGGCGACCGCATCTGCCCGCACCCGGCGCGCCTGCCCGACCTGGGGGAGTGAGGAGCCGCACACCCGAACGGGGCCCGCGCCGTGCTGTGATGACCGTGGTGACCGGGACGTCTGGCGCCGGAAAACTATCGTCGCTAGTTTATGTCTCGGACGACGACGCCCCGCCCCCGGAGGAAGCGCGATGAAGGCATACGACGGCATGTACATCGGGGGCGCCTGGCGTCCCGCCGCCGGCCAGGACGTGATCGAGGTCGTGAACCCGGTCGACGAGCAGGTCATCGGCACGGTCCCGGCGGGTACCGCCGAGGACGTCGACAGCGCCGTACGGGCCGCCCACGCCGCCCTGCCGGACTGGGCCGCGACCCCGCCCGCGGAGCGCGCCGCCCGCCTGGCCGCCCTGCGGGACGTGCTCGTGACCCGCGCGGACGAGATCGCCGAGACCGTGACGGCCGAGCTCGGCTCGCCGCTGAAGTTCTCGCAGGCCGTCCACGCGGGCGTGCCGATCGCGGTGGCCGGCTCGTACGCCGAGCTGGCGGCGACGTACGCCTTCGAGGAGAAGACCGGCAACTCGGTCGTGCACCAGGAGCCGGTCGGTGTCGTGGCCGCGATCACGCCCTGGAACTACCCGCTGCACCAGATCGTCGCCAAGGTCGCCCCGGCCCTCGCGGCCGGCTGCACGGTCGTCGTGAAGCCCGCCGAGGACACCCCGCTGGTCGCCCGCCTCTTCGCCGACGCCGTGCACGAGGCCGGGCTCCCGGCGGGCGTCTTCAACCTGGTCACCGGTCTCGGCCCGGTCGCCGGCCAGGCCCTCGCCGAGCACCCCGGTGTCGACCTGGTCTCCTTCACCGGCTCCACCGCCGTCGGCCGGGGGATCGCGGCGATCGCCGCCGGGCAGGTCAAGAAGGTCGCCCTCGAACTGGGCGGCAAGTCCGCCAACGTCATCCTCCCGAGCGCCGACCTGGCCAAGGCGGTCAACGTCGGTGTCGCCAACGTCATGTCCAACTCCGGGCAGACGTGCAGCGCCTGGACCCGCATGCTCGTCCACCGGGACCAGTACGACGAGGCCGTCGGGCTCGCCGCGGCCGCCGCCGCCAAGTACGGCGACCGCATCGGCCCCGTCGTCAACGCCAAGCAGCAGACCCGGGTGCGCGGCTACATCGAGAAGGGTGTCGCGGAAGGCGCCCGCCTGGTCGCCGGCGGACCCGAAGCCCCGCGCGAGCAGGGCTACTTCGTCAGCCCGACCGTCTTCGCCGATGTCACACCGGAGATGACCATCGCGCAGGAGGAGATCTTCGGCCCGGTCCTGTCGATCCTGAAGTACGAGGACGAGGAGGACGCGCTGCGCATCGCCAACGGCACGGTGTACGGCCTGGCCGGTGCCGTCTGGGCCGGGGACGAGGCCGAGGCGGTGGCCTTCGCGCGCCGGATGGAGACCGGCCAGGTCGACATCAACGGCGGCCGTTTCAACCCTCTCGCGCCCTTCGGCGGCTACAAGCAGTCCGGCATCGGCCGAGAACTCGGCGTGCACGGCCTGGCCGAGTACCTCCAGACCAAGTCCCTCCAGTTCTAGGCCCAGGGGAGTCCCTTCCGTCATGGCTGTCCGCGCCGCCGTCCTGCCCGCCATCGGCTCCCCGCTGGAGATCACCGGCATCGACCTGCCCGACCCCGGACCCGGTCAGGTCCGCGTCCGGCTCGCCGCCGCCGGGGTCTGCCACTCCGACCTGTCCCTGTCCGACGGCACCATGCGCGTGCCCGTCCCCGCCGTCCTCGGCCACGAGGGCGCCGGCACGGTCGTCGCCGTTGGCGAGGGCGTCGGCCACGTCGCACCCGGCGACGGGGTCGTCCTCAACTGGGCCCCGTCCTGCGGCGCCTGCCACGCTTGCTCGCTCGGCGAGGTGTGGCTGTGCGCCAACGCCCTCAACGGCGCCGCCGACGTCTACGCCCGCACCACCGAGGGCACCGACCTCCATCCCGGCCTGAACGTCGCCGCGTTCGCCGAGGAGACGGTCGTCTCCGCCTCCTGCGTGCTACCCGTCCCGGACGGCGTCCCACTCACCGACGCGGCCCTCCTCGGCTGCGCCGTCCTCACCGGCTACGGCGCCGTCCACCACTCGGCCCGCGTCAGGCAGGGCGAGACGGTCGCGGTGTTCGGCGTCGGGGGAGTGGGTCTCTCCGCCCTGCAGGCCGCCCGGATCGCGGGCGCCTCGAAGATCATCGCGGTGGACGTGTCCGCCGAGAAGGAGGAGCTGGCCAGGGCGGCCGGCGCCACCGACTACGTCGTCGCCTCCGACACCACCGCCCGCGAGATCCGCGGCCTCACCGGCAAGCAGGGCGTCGACGTCGCCGTGGAGTGCGCCGGCCGCGCGGTGACCATCCGCACGGCCTGGGACTCCACCCGCCGCGGCGGCCGCACCACGGTCGTCGGCATCGGCGGCAAGGACCAGCAGGTCACCTTCAACGCCCTGGAGATCTTCCACTGGGGCCGCACCCTCGCCGGCTGCGTCTACGGCAACTCCAACCCGGCTCAGGACCTCCCGGTCCTGGCCGAACACATCCGGGCCGGCCGCCTCGACCTGAGCGCGCTGGTGACGGAACGCATCTCCCTGGACGGCATTCCGGCTGCCTTCGAGAACATGCTGGCGGGCAAGGGCGGCCGGGCTCTGGTCGTCTTCTAACCCGAAGACTCCGGTACCCCGGCCTCCTCGCGAGGCCGGGGCTACCGGCATGCCCCGGCCCCGCGATCGATGCCAAGTACAGGCAAAAGTCCTGGTGCGCGACCCGTTGACGTACATACCGTCCGGTCAGTACGTTCCCCGGAACTCGAGCCACCCCCCGTTCCGCCCCCGCACCCCCCGGAGCGTGCACCGCAATGGACACGGCACCTTCCGCTCAGCCCGTCACGACCACGCCCGGCGCCGGCAACCGCCGCCGGGTGGCCACCGCGGCGGCGCTCGCCTCGGCCGTCGAGTGGTACGACTACTTCGTCTTCGGCATCGCCGCCGCCCTCGTGCTCGGCGACCTCTACTTCCCCTCCGGCAGCGCCACGGCAGGCGTCCTCGCCTCGTTCGCGACGTTCGCCGTCGGCTTCCTCGCCCGCCCCATCGGCGGCATCGTCGCCGGACACCTCGGCGACAAGCGCGGCCGCAAGCCGATGCTCGTCCTCGCGCTCACGCTGATGGGCGTGGCCACCACCGGCATCGGCCTGCTGCCGACGTACGACACGATCGGTGTGGCCGCCCCGATCCTGCTCGTCCTGCTCCGGGTCGCCCAGGGCGTCGCCGTCGGCGCCCAGTGGGGCGGCGCGATGCTCCTGGCCACCGAGTACGCCCCGGAGGGCAAGCGCGGCGTCTACGGCAGCGTCGTCCAGCTCGGCGTCCCCATCGGCGTGGTCACCGCCAACACCGTCTTCCTGGTGGCCGGCGCCCTCACCAGCGACTCGGCGTTCGCGGCCTGGGGCTGGCGCGTGCCGTTCCTGGTCGGCCTGCTGGTCCTCGCCCTCGCCTGGTACATCCACACGCGCGTCGAGGAGACCCCGGCGTTCCGGGAGGCCGAACGGGCGCTCGCCGAGAAGGAGAAGTCCGAGCAGAACTCGCCGCTGCGCACGATCCTGCGCGGCCACCTGGGCACGGTGTTCCTGGCCGGCGGCTCCTTCGCCGTCAACACCGCGACCTTCTACATCCTCATCACCGGCGTCCTCGACTACACGACCCGCGAGCTGGACATGAACAAGGGCGCGGTGCTCACCGTCTCGCTCTGCGTCAGCCTCACCCAGCTCGTCCTGATCCCGGCCGCCGCCGCGCTCTCCGACCGGGTCGGCCGCATCCGGATCTACGCCTTCGGCGCGGCCGGCATCGCCCTGTGGGCCGTGCCGCTCTTCCTGCTGATCGACACCGGCTCGCTGCTGTGGCTCGCGGTCGGCACGTTCGTCGCGAGCTGCTTCCTGAGCATCATGTACGGCCCCCAGGCCGCCCTGTTCGCCGAGCTGTTCACGCCCGAGATGCGCTACACCGGCGCCTCGCTCGGCTACCAGATCGCGGCTGTGGCGGGCGGCGGGCTCGCACCCTTCATGATGGTGCTGCTGCTGGAGGCGACGGGCACGTCGATGGCGGTGTCCGGGTACATCATCGTGCTCTCGGTGATCGCCCTGGCGTCGATCAAGGTCCTCGCGGACCGGGCGCGAGCGGCGGAAGCGCGGACCGAGCCGGAGGCCAAGGCCGAGCCGGAGACCAAGGCCGAGTCAGCGGGCTGAGTCGGTGGTCTCCTCGGGCCGTGGTTCCGGAACCGCTCCCGGAGCCGCGGCCCGGGCCGCCTCACGCGCCCGCGACCGGGACACCGCCACACCCGCCAGGCACAGCGCACCGCCCACCAGCGTGAGCAGCCCCGGCACCTCGCCGAGGAACAGCCACGACATCAAGACGACCAGCGCGGGAGCCGCGTACGTCGTCGCGCCCATCCGGCTCGCGGTCGTACGGGACAGTGCGTACGCCCACGTCGTGAAGGCGAGGGCGGTCGGGAAGACGCCCAGATAGACCATGTTGAGCGTCGCCGAGGCGGGCGCCGTGGCGGCCTCCTGGACGAGCTGCCCCGCGAACGGCAGGCACACCACGGCGCCGACCAGACAGCCGAACGTCGTCACCTGCAACGGACTCGCCGTACCCAGCGCCGGCTTCTGCGCCACGACACCACCGGCGTACGCGATCGCCGCCAGCAGGCACAGCACCACCCCGAGCACCGAGGAACCGCCCTCGCCCGACATCGAAAGGCCCACCGTCACGGCACCGGCGAACGACACGGCCATCCCCGCCAGCAGCCGCGGCGGCATCGGGTCACCGAGCAGCCGGGCACCGAGCAGCGCGATGAGGATCGGCCCGGTGTTCACGACCAGGGCGGCCGTGCCCGCGTCGACCTGCTGCTCGCCCCAGTTGAGGGCGACCATGTAGAAGCCGAACCACAGCAGCCCCGATATCGCGATCCCGCGCCAGGCCGAGCGCGGCGGCAGCCCCTCCCGCCGCAGCAGGCAGATCACCCCCAGCGTCAGCGCCCCGGCCAGCAGCCGCCCGAGCGCCAGCGTGCCCGGCGAGTACGCGTCACCCGCGCTGCGGATCGAGACGAAGGCGGACGCCCACAGCACGACGGTGACCGCGGCCGCACCGGCGGCCAGCAGCTCCGCCCGGCGGGCGGGACGGGACGGGGAGTTGTGCATCATGCTCCTGAGGCTAGGAGAGGAAGGGGGACGCAGGCGCGCGGATTTCGGACGGGGCGCTGAGGAGCGGGTCGGGCCGACCGGGGGAGCGGGTCGGGCGCTGGGGGATCCGGGCAGGGCGCTGGGCTCACGGGATGCGCGGCCCGGGCGCGCGCCGGGTTCGCGAGCGGTGCCTCGGGGGCCGGGCGCTGTCCGCTGGACTCGCAGGCGTCCCCTCGGGACGAGGCCCTGTGCGGCGGGCTCAGCGCAACGCCACCGCCTCCACGCCCAGCAGGTCGAAGAGGGCGCTTTCACCGGCGGCCGTCACCTTCACGGCCCGCTCCGAGCCGATGCGCACGCACCACCCCGCGTCCAGGGCGTGCCGGCACAGGGCCGCGCCGGCGACGCCCGCGAGGTGAGGACGGCGTTCGGTCCAGTCGAGACAGGCCCGGGCCAGGGGACGCCGGCCCCGCCGTTCGAGGGCGATACCGGCCGACGCGAACCACGCCAGTCCCGCGTCGGTGAGCGCGAACCCCGTCTCCTGCTGGAGCAGCCCGCGCGCCGTCAGCGCGTCGGTGACCGCGATGCCGAGCCGCCCGGCGAGATGGTCGTAGCAGGTGCGGCCCCGGGCCATCGCCGAGCCGGCGCTCGACTCCCGCAGGTTCCTCGGCAGCAGGGCCGTGCCGGGCGAGACCTGGGCGGCCAGGTCCTCCACCAGCTGGGCGACGCGGGCGTCGGCCAGCCGGACGTACCGGTGCCGGCCCTGCCGCTCCTCGGCGAGCAGCCCGCCCGCGACGAGCCGGCTCAGGTGCTCGCTCAGTGTCGACGCGGCCACCCCCGCGTGCCGTGCCAGTTCGCTCGCGGTCCAGGCCCGTCCGTCCAGCAGCGCCAGCAGGCAGGCGGCCCGGGTCTCGTCCGCGAACAGGGCCGCGAGCCGTGCCAGGGTCGCTGCCTGCGGGTCCCTCGTCGTCATGCCCTCAGCATGGGACACGGACGATTCGGCCGTCGCCGAAGTGTCGCGCCGAAGGGTCCGCCAGGCGTGTCCCTACTCGGTCCGGCGCACCTGCTCGTACTGCCGCGTCAGCCCGTCCAGCAGAGCCGTCAGCCCGGTCTCGAAGGCGCGCTCGTCGATCTTCTCCTGCTGCTCGGCGAGGAGGTGGGCCTGCTGGAGGTGGGGGTAGTCGGCGGGGTCGTAGGCGCTCGCGTCGTCCACGAAGCCGCCCGCGAAGGAGCCGAGCGCGGAGCCCATCACGAAGTACCGCATCAGCGCGCCGATGGACGTGGCCTGCGCCGGCGGCCAGCCCGCGGCGACCATCGCGCCGTAGGCGGCGTCCGCGAGGCGCAGTCCGGCCGGGCGGCGGCCGGGGCCGCGGGCCAGCACCGGGACGATGTTCGGGTGGTCGCGCAGCGCGGCCCGGTAGGAGACGGCCCAGTCGTGCAGCGCGGTCCGCCAGTCCCGGCCGTCCTGGAACATCGACAGGTCCACCTGGCCGCTCACGGAGTCGGCGACCGCCTCCAGGATCTCGTCCTTGGTGCGGAAGTGGTTGTACAGCGAGGGCCCGCTGACCCCCAGTTCGGCGGCGAGCCGCCGCGTGGAGACGGCGGCCAGACCCTCCGCGTCCACGAGCGCGCGGGCCGTCTCGACGATCCGGTCGGTGCTGAGCAGGGGCTTGCGCGGTCGGGCCATGGCGCACATAGTAGGGCTGGGCGCAAAACTAGCAGTGCTAATTTAAATGTACGGTTTTCAAGTGGGGTGACTCGTGGTGAATCTGGAGCTCAGCGAGGAGCAGAGCGCGGTCCGGCAGCTCGCGCGGGACTTCGTGGAGCGCGAGATCACCCCGCACGTCGTCGCCTGGGACCGCGCCGAGGAGGTCGACCGTGCGATCGTCAAGAAGCTCGGCGAGGTCGGCTTCCTGGGCCTGACGATCGACGAGGAGTACGGCGGCTCCGGCGGCGACCACCTCGCGTACTGCCTGGTCACGGAGGAACTGGGCCGGGGGGACTCGTCCGTGCGCGGCATCGTCTCGGTCTCCCTCGGCCTGGTCGCCAAGACCGTCGCCGCCTGGGGGAGCGAGGAGCAGAGGCGGCGCTGGCTGCCCGGGCTGACCTCCGGCGCGTCGGTGGGCTGCTTCGGCCTGACCGAGCCGGGCACGGGCTCGGACGCCGGCAGTCTCGCGACCCGGGCGGTGCGGGACGGCGGCGACTACGTCCTCAACGGCACCAAGATGTTCATCACCAACGGCACCTGGGCCGACGTCGTCCTGCTCTTCGCCCGCTCCACGGACGCCCCGGGCCACAAGGGCGTCTCCGCCTTCCTCGTCCCCACCGACACCCCCGGCCTGACCCGCCGCACCATCCACGGCAAGCTCGGGCTGCGCGGCCAGGCCACCGCCGAACTCGTCCTGGAGGACGTGCGCGTACCCGCCTCCGCGCTGCTCGGGGAGGAGGGCAAGGGCTTCTCGATCGCCATGTCGGCTCTCGCCAAGGGCCGGATGTCGGTCGCCGCGGGCTGTGTCGGCATAGCCCAGGCCGCCCTCGACGCGGCCGTGCGTTACGCGGGGGAGCGCGAGCAGTTCGGCAGGACGATCGCCCACCACCAGCTCGTCCAGGAGCTGCTCAGCGACATCGCCCTGGACGTCGACGCCGCCCGGCTGCTGACCTGGCGGGTCGCCGATCTGATCGACCGGGGGAAGCCGTTCGCCGTCGAGTCGTCCAAGGCCAAACTGTTCGCCTCGGAGGCCGCCGTCCGCGCCGCGAACAACGCGCTCCAGGTCTTCGGCGGCTACGGCTACATCGACGAGTACCCGGTGGGCAAGCTGCTGCGGGACGCCCGCGTGATGACCCTCTACGAGGGCACGAGCCAGATCCAGAAACTGGTCATCGGACGGGCGCTGACAGGGGTTTCGGCGTTCTGAGCCGCCGTGGCTGTCCGCCTCGTGCTGCCGTGCCCCAGCCGCCGGCTCTACCGGTCGGTTATGGGTCCGGTGGGACGCAGGGCGTCCCGGCCCTCGTCGGGCAGGTCGGCAGCGGTGCCGGGTGGGCGCGTTCGTACTCCTCGTGCCAGGCCGTGATCGCGAAGAGCAGCGCCATCGCTGCGATGAGCAGTTGGACCGCTCCCGCGTAGGGGTGTGCCGAGCGCAGGAAGACCACGGCGACCACGAGGACACCCAGTGTGAACCCGCCGAGCCAGAGGACAGGTACCCAGTCCATCGCGGGTGCCCCGGATTGCTCATCGGCGCGGCCCCATCCACGGACGCTCAACAACAGCCCCAGCAGGATGGCGACCGGGATCTCGATGAGCAGCACGATCAGACTGATGCAGCCCCCCGCGAACCCGTCGCCCCGCGAAACCGAAGGCTCGCCGGGGCGGCACCGGGGCGTCGGTAAGTGCGGTCTCGGCTCGATGCTCATGGCCACAGGGTCGAAGGCCAAGCCGTGCGCTGCACCGCGGTTCGCCAGGCCGCAATCAAGTCGTGTCCGACCTGAACACCTACGGCCGACGCGGGTGTGACGGCCAGGCGCTCCGGGATCATCGCCGAACGCGACCGGAGCGGACCGTGAAGGACAAGCTGAGTACCCGTCTGAGTACCACGGCGGATGTGGCGCGGGCCACGTCCGCCGATGCTTTCCCTCATGAGTGACACACCGGGCAAGCAGCAGAACACGGCCGCCTTCTACGGCCAGGCCGTCGCCTCCTTCGCCGTCGCCATGGCGGCCACCGCCATCGGCATCTACCAGCTGAGCGCCGACGCCTGGGTGCGGGCCTTCCTCGCCATCGCCGTCCTGTACCTGGTCACCTCCTCCTTCACCCTGGCCAAGGTGATCCGGGACCGGCAGGAGGGGGCGGCCCCCGCGTACACCCCCTTCGAGAAGCGCTGAGCGGCCGCACTAAGCGCTCGCTCACCTTCGGCGGTATGGTGTTGCTCCTGCCAGTGGAGAGGGGCGCGTGATGGGTACGGCGGAGGAGACGGCCGGCGGCGAGACGCAGGCGTGGGGCGAGGTCACGCCCGACGCGGCGCGGCGGCTGCTGGTCGCGGCGGTGGAGGCCTTCGCCGAGCGCGGCTACCACGCCACGACGACCCGCGACATCGCGGGCCGCGCCGGGATGAGTCCGGCCGCGCTCTACATCCACTACAAGACCAAGGAAGAGCTGCTGCACCGCATCAGCAGGATCGGGCACGAGAAGGCCCTGGAGATCCTGCGGACGGCCTCCCGGCGCGAGGGCAGCCCCACGCAGCGGCTCGCCGACGCGGTGAGCTCCTTCGTGCGCTGGCACGCGGGCGGGCGCACCACCGCGCGGGTCGTGCAGTACGAACTCGAGTCGCTCGGGTCCGACGCCCGCGCCGAGATCCTCGCGCTGCGGCGCCAGGTCGACGGGGAAGTGCGCGGGATCATCGAGGAGGGCGCGCGGTCGGGCGAGTTCGAGGTCATCGACGTGCACGGCACCACGCTGGCCGTGCTGTCGCTCTGCATCGACGTGGCGCGGTGGTTCAACGTCGACGGGCCCCGGACGCCGGAGGAGGTCGGCGAGCTGTACGCCGACCTCGTGCTGCGGATGGTCGGGGCCCAGGGCCCGGCGGCCTGAGGTTCGTCAGCCCCTGCCTCAGAGGTAGTAGCGCGCCACGGACTCGGCGACGCAGACCGGCTTGTCGCCGCCCTCGCGCTCGACGCTGAAGGCGACGGCCACCTGGACGCCGCCCGGCACCTCGTCGACGGCGCTGATCGTCGCGGTGGCGCGCAGACGGGAGTTCACGGGGACCGGGGCGGGGAAACGCACCTTGTTCGTGCCGTAGTTGACGCCCATCTTCACGCCCTCGACGGCGATCAGCTGCGGTCCGAAGAGGGGCAGCAGCGACAGGGTCAGGTAGCCGTGGGCGATGGTGGTGCCGAAGGGGCCCGCGGCGGCCTTCTCCGGGTCGACGTGGATCCACTGGTGGTCACCGGTGGCCTCCGCGAAGAGGTCGATCCGCTTCTGGTCGATGTCGAGCCAGTCGGTGTACCCCAGTTGTTCGCCCACCGCCGACTTCAGGTCGTCGACGGACGTGAAGATCCTCGGCTCTGCCATGTCTTCCAGGCCTCTCGTGTGCAGGGGGTCTGCGCGCTCAATCTCTAAGCGACTGCTTAGCATGGTCGGCCGTAGGGGCTGTGTCAACGGACTCGGTAGGGTTCGAGGGGTGCCCCAGATTCCAGAGAAGATCCATGAGCTCACGGTCGGCCAGCTCGCGGCGCGAAGCGGCGCCGCCGTCTCCGCCCTGCACTTCTACGAGTCCAAGGGCCTGATCAGCAGTCGCCGGACCTCGGGCAACCAGCGCCGCTACCCGCGTGACGCGCTCCGCCGGGTGGCCTTCATCCGGGCCGCGCAACGGGTCGGCATCCCCCTGGCGACGATTCGCGACGCGCTCGCGGAACTCCCCGAGGAGCGCACGCCGACCCGGGAGGACTGGGCGCACCTCTCCGAGGTCTGGCGCACCGAACTGGAAGAGCGCATCAAGCAGCTGAACCGCCTCAGGGATCACCTCACCGACTGCATCGGCTGCGGCTGCCTCTCCCTCGACACCTGCGTCCTGTCCAACCCGGACGACGTGTTCGGCGAACGCCTCACGGGTTCCCGCCTGATGGTCGACCGTGGCGGTCGCGGGTAGCGGCGGCCCGGCTCGCCCCGTACTCCGTCAGCCCGGCAGCGACCAGTTCCCCGTTCGACCTCGCCCGCTCCCCGCCCGGCAGGAACAGGACGTCCTCCAGCCCGACCCGCGTGGCCAGGCCCAGCCGGCCCGCGAGCCGCAGCACCGGCCAGGCGCCCCCGTCCTCGCCGTGCAGCAGGACCGGGCGGCCATGGGCGGCCCCGATGCCGGACAGCAGCGCGTGCGCGCAGGAAACGGCGCCCAGCGGGTCCGTGTCCGTGACCTCCGCCAGGACCCTGAGCACCTTCGGCCCGAGCGGCGAGGCCGCGAACCGCTCCGCCCCGTCCGTCCCGGACCAGATGCCGGCCTCCACTCCCACGCCGAGCTCCATGAGCAGCGCGGCCGTCTCCTCCGCCCCCGGCTCATGCCAGTTGACCGAGGCGTGGTCGGGCAGCACGGTCCACTCGCGTATCCGCTCCAACCGGGCGGCGGGGTCGGGTTCCGCCCACGCGCCCGTGGTCACACCGACCGGCACCGGCACCCGCGCCCGGATCGCCGACAGCGTCATCGCGAGCATCCGCGGCGCCAACGTGTCCCGCCCGCAAGGTGTCTTGGGGTGGACGTGGATGTCCGTCGCCCCCGCGGCCACGGCCCCGGCGGCCGAGTCGGCCGTCGACTCGGGTGTCAGCGGCACGGCCACACCGTCAGCGGCCGTCCG
Source organism: Streptomyces sp. NPDC024017 (assembly GCF_040638895.1). NCBI lineage: Bacteria > Bacillati > Actinomycetota > Actinomycetes > Kitasatosporales > Streptomycetaceae > Streptomyces > Streptomyces sp. NPDC024017. Next base: position 56,056 of record NZ_JBEZYZ010000020.1, read on the forward strand.
CGAACCGTTCAGGCACACCTGCATCATGCTGACGATGGTGCCAGCCACCACCGACAGTGGGGGTGCGGCATCCCCGGCGCACCCCCCGCGCACCCGCATCCGTCAAGCCGACACCAGCAGCCTCGCCCGCCTGGCGTACGCCAGGGACTCGGGCGTGAGCACCGGACGCGGTACCAGGATTCCGCAGTCCGTGCAGACCGGACCGGACGAGGGTTCGTGGTCCAGGTCGTACCTCCAGACGAGCTGCTCGCCGTTGCACACCGGGCATTCCGAGCCCGGCTCGCGCTCCAGCGCGGCGATCAGCCGGCGCAGCACCTCGGCCAGCGGTTCACGGGGATGGACCGCCGGGTCGTCACACCACGCCACGCCGAAACCGCCCCAGGTGAGCCGGTGCCAGTCGTCCACACTGCCCGGCCTGCGCAGTCCGTCGTGCTTCTCCTTCTTGCGGCGCTCGGCGAACTCGACCTCGTAGGCCAGCCAGACCGCCCGCGCCTCCTCCAGTTCGTCCAGTGCGGCCACGAGCCGCACCGGATCGGGGGAGCGGTCCTCGGGACCGAACCCTGCCCGGGAGCACAGATGGTCCCAGGTCGCCCTGTGTCCGTAAGGGGCGAACCTCTCAAGGCACTTGCGCAGCGAATAGCGCCGCAAGGCCAGATCGCACCGCGGATCGCGGACCTGTCTCGCCAGACTCCGGAAACCGGCCATCGTCCTGCACCTCCGTCACACCTGCACCTGTAATCCGGTCACTTCGGCGTCGTCGTACGGACGTCGCCGAATAGACGTATCGACAAGCGAATCGGCTCCATCCGATTTCAAATGGCCTCCATAAGCGGCCCCGAGAGGCCCGCGAGTCGACTGCCGTGGTCCGTGTGTCTGTTGTGCCGACTTCAAAAAGTGACGCTTGTTCATCTTCAAGCCGGGGGATACCGGCGGTAACATCCGGCCCACCCCGTCGGGAGGAGCCCCCCATGCCACGGCGTGCCCCACGCACCGTTCTCGACAGAATGAGAACTCCCAGCGGAATCCCCGGGTTCCTGAAGACAGCATCGGTATGCGCCCTGATCGCAGGTCTCTTGTCGCCGCTTGCCCCGGCTGCCGCCTCGGAAACAGCGGCCGCGCAGGTCAGGGCCGCCGCGAACGACCACTGCGGCAACCACTGTTCGGACATCCTCCCGCCCGGTCAGAACGGCAACGCCACCCTCGCCCAGATCCTCCTCAACCAGGCCTTCGGCACCCAGCCCGAGCACGCCGAGGACCAGCTCGGGCCCTACGCCGGCCTCGCCAAGGGCTATCCCGGCCTCACCAACGACAAGATCAACAACTTCTTCAACGACGCGTCGTTCGGGGTCCCCGCCGACCAGGTCGCCTCCAGCGTCAAACCCGCCGGACGCAGTGACGTGACGATCGTCCGGGACAAGAAGACCGGTGTGCCGCACATCACCGGTACCACCAGATACGGCACGGAGTTCGGCGCCGGCTATGCGGCAGCCCAGGACCGGCTGTGGCTGATGGACGTCTTCCGGCACGTCGGGCGTGGTCAGCTGACCTCCTTCGCGGGCGGTGCGCCCTCCAACCAGGGCCTCGAGCAGCAGTTCTGGCGGCACGCCCCCTACAGCGAGGCCGACCTGCAGGCGCAGATCGACAACGCCGTCGCCACCAACGGCGAGCGCGGACAGCAGGCCCTCGCCGACGTCAAGGCCTACCTCGACGGCATCAACTCCTACATCGACGCCTCCGACAGCGGGCGCTCCTTCCCCGGTGAGTACGTACTCACCGGGCACAAGGACTCAGTCACCAACGCCGGCACGATCGAGCACTTCAAGATCACCGACTTGGTCGCGCTGGCCTCCGTCATCGGCGCCCTGTTCGGTTCGGGCGGAGGCGGCGAGGTCAACAACGCCCTCTCGCTCATGGCCGCCCAGGAGAGGTACGGCGTCACCGAGGGCACCAAGGTCTGGGAGTCCTTCCGGATGCGCAACGACCCGGAGGCCGTCCTCACCCAGCACGCCGGCAGCTTCCCGTACGGCACCAAGCCCGCCGACCCGCAGGGCACGGCCCTGCCCGACGCGGGCTCGGTGAAGCCGGAGCCGCTCGTGTACGACCGCACCGGCAGCGCCGCCACGGCCGGTGCGACCGGCGCGTCCGGCGAAGCCGCGAAGACCGCCACGTCGTCCGCCAAGCGCGGCATGTCCAACGCCCTCGTCGTCAGCGGCAAGCACACCGCGAGCGGCCACCCCGTCGCCGTGTTCGGCCCGCAGACCGGCTACTTCGCCCCCCAGCTGCTCCTGCTCCAGGAGATCCAGGGCCCGGGCATCAGCGCCCGCGGTGCCTCCTTCGCCGGCCTGAGCATGTACGTCGAGCTCGGTCGCGGCCAGGACTACGCGTGGAGCGCCACGACCTCCGGCCAGGACATCATCGACTCCTACGCCGTCGAGCTGTGCCAGGACGACTACCACTACCTGTACCGCGGCACCTGCACGCCGATGGAGAAGATCGAGCAGAAGAACGCCTGGAAGCCCACGGTGGCCGACGGCACCGCGGCGGGCTCGTACACCATGCGCGTCTGGCGCACGAAGTACGGCCCCGTCGAGTACCGCGCGACGGTCGGCGGCAAGCGGGTCGCCTACACCACCCTGCGCTCGTCCTTCATGCACGAGGCCGACTCCATCATCGGCTTCCAGATGCTCAACGACCCGGACTACGTCAAGGGCCCGGAGTCCTTCCAGAAGGCGGTGCAGCACATCAACTACACCTTCAACTGGTTCTACGCCGACTCCGAGCACACCGCGTACTACAACAGCGGCGACAACCCGGTGCGCGCGAACGGCGTCGACGCGGAGTTCCCGGCCTGGGCGCGGCCGGCGTACGAGTGGCGCGGCTGGGACCCGGCGACCAACACGGCCGACTACACCCCGCCCTCCGCCCACCCGAACTCCATCGACCAGGACTACTACGTCTCCTGGAACAACAAGCAGGCCAGGGACTACACGACCGCGCCCTGGGGCAACGGGTCCGTGCACCGCGGCAACCTCCTGGAAAACCGGGTGAAGAAGCTCGTCCAGCAGGGCGGGGTGACCCGGGCCGCCCTGGTGAAGGCCATGGCCGACGCCGGACTCGCCGACCTCCGGGCGGAGGACGTCCTGCCCAAGCTCCTCAAGGTCGTCACCAGCGCGCCGGTCACCGACCCCGCCGCCGCGGCCGCCGTGAGCAGGCTCCAGGCCTGGGTCGCCGCGGGCGCCAAGCGCACGGAGACCGCCGCCGGCTCGAAGAAGTACGCCGACGCCGACGCGATCCGCATCCTGGACGCCTGGTGGCCCCTGCTGGTCGAGGCCGAGTTCGAACCCGGCCTCGGCAGCGGGCTCTACGCGGCCATGACCGCCAACCTCCCCGTCGACGAGGCCCCGTCGGCCGCGCACGGCCCGACCGGCTCGCATGCGGGAAGCTCCTTCCAGTACGGCTGGTGGAGCTACGTCGACAAGGACATCCGCACGGTGCTCGGTGAGCAGGTCAAGGGGCCGCTGGCCCGTACGTACTGCGGCGACGGCAGCCTCGGCGCCTGCCGGGACACCCTCGTCAGCACCCTGAAGGAGGCGGTCGGCAAGACGGCGGCCCAGGTCTACCCCGGCGACGACGTGTGCGCGGCGGGCGACCAGTGGTGCGCCGACTCGATCAACCACCGCACCCTCGGCGGCATCAAGCACGGCAAGATCGGCTGGCAGAACCGGCCGACCTACCAGCAGGTCGTGGAGTTCACCTCACACCGGTGACGCCCTGCCTGGCGGCGGGTCAGCGAACCCGGCCCGCCGCCAGGACCAGCCGGGCCAGTTCCGCGTGCAGGATGTCGCTGTGCGCACCGGCCGGTGGCCCGCCGCGTCTGACCACCGCCGCCGCGTCGACGTTCACGCACCCCGAGGCGGGCAGTTTCGCCTCCAGGGCCCTGGCGAGGGTGTACGCGCGCGTGCCCGGCACCGCCTGCACCCCGTCGTGGCCCATCGCGCCCCACTTGGCGCCCAGGGTCCGCCCCAGGTCCGGTCCGCCGGCCGACCGGCTGTCACCCGCCATCCGCGAGGCCAGCGGATACATCGTGCCGAGGGCGGCGTCGTGCCGGGAGTGGCAGCACACCAAAGGCCCGTCGACACGGTTCTGTTGTCCCTGGAGCACCCCTCCGGCCCGGGCGTCGTGCGGCAGCCGGGCCGCGAACGCGTAGTGCGAGAACGCCCCTTGGAGCAGTGTCACCGACTTCACCGTGCGCACGCCCTCGGGAAGGCCCCGCAGCGCGAACGACACCAGGCGCGCGCCGAAGCTGTGCCCGACCAGGTGCACCCGCACACCCGGAGCCGCCTTCGCGAGCTGCCCGACGATCCGGCCCAGACCCCGCTCCCCGACGGTTCCCGCGCGCCGCTTCATCGCGTAGTACGTCGCCTGCCGCAGCAGTTCGTGCGCACCGTCCCAGGGGTTGGGGAGCCTGAACCCCTGCCGCGTCCCGGTCGCCTCGAGCTCCGCCAGCGCCCCGGCGAACTCCTCGCAGGCCGCCGCCGACGATCCGGCGAACATCTCAGGCTCGCTCTGCGGCACGCCCTCCGCGACCGTGTCCGCCGCGAAGAGCGCCTGCGGCCCGGGCGCCACCACCTCCACCAGCGTCCGCACCAGCCGCCCGAACTCCTCCAGTTCGGCCTGCTCCGACGGCTGCTGCTCCAGCAGCCGGGCGATCTGGTCGACCAGGATCGCCCGGCCCGGGAAGGTCTCCAGCAGCGCGTGCCGGGTGTCCTTGTCCAGCACCGGGCGCCTTTGCGGCTCGGCCGCCACGGCCCGCGGGAAGTCCGGGATCGGCTCGTCGGAGAACCGCATCGACGGCCACAGCACGCCGACGTACCCGATCCGGGCCGCCGGGGCCAGCCGCGGCACGGGCGCGAAGAAGCGGTCGTAGAGGCGGGTCGCGCCCGAGCGGTCGTTGTTCCAGCCGTGCGCGAAGACGATCAGGTCGCGTACGCCGCGCTCGGTGACCCCGGCGAGCAGCCGGTCGCGCCGGCGGCCCTCAGGGTCCCCGTCCGCGTCGAAGGCCAGCTCCCAGTAGGGAGTCACACTCATCGCCGGATCCGCCATGACAGGCCCCCTGGTCCCCCGGTGACGCCACGATGTGGGCGCATCGTCCTGCCAACGGGGGAGCTTGGCCATACGTCACGGGCGTATTCGGGCTCAGCGGTAGAGGAGGTACGCCCGCCGCGTCCTGCGGAACGCCGCCAGGTCCTCCTGCCACCCGGCCACCACCTCGTCGGTGTCCGCACCCGCGTCGATCATCGTCCGTACGCGTGTGGAGCCGGTGAGCTTGTCGATCCAGTTGTCCGGGCGCCAGGCGAAACCGCTCCAGACCTGCTTGGCGGTGACGAGCAGGGCGATCCCCGTCCGTACGGGATCGAGGGCCGCCCGGTCGTGTACGTGCACCTGCACACCGCCGATCGTCTTTCCCTGGAACTTCGAGAAGGTGGGCGCGAAGTACGCCTCCCTGAACCGCACCCCGGGCAGGGCGAGTTCGTTCGCCGCGGCCGCCCAGCGCCGGTCCACGCCCTCCGCGCCGAGCAGCTCGAACGGCCGGGTCGTGCCGCGCCCCTCCGACAGGTTCGTGCCCTCGAACAGACACGTCCCCGAATACACCAGCGCCGTCTCCGGCGTCGGCATGTTCGGGCTCGGCGGCACCCAGGGCAGCCCGGAGGCGTCGTAGAACTCCGAGCGCCTCCAGCCCGACATCGTGACGGTCTCCAGTGGTACTGGCTCGGTCAGGAACTCCCCGTTGAACAGCCGCGCCAGCTCGGCGACGGTCATGCCGTGGGCCTGGGCGATGGGCTGCCGCCCGATGAACGTGGCGAACTCCTTGTGCAGCACCGGTCCCAGCGCGGCCCGCCCCGTCACCGGGTTCGGCCGGTCCAGGACCACGAACCGCTTGTCGGCGAGCCGGGCGGCCTCCATGCAGTCGTACAGCGTCCAGATGTACGTGTAGAAGCGGGCGCCGACGTCCTGGATGTCGAAGACGACGGTGTCGACGCCGGACGCGGTGAAGATGTCGGCGAGCGGCCGGCCGCTCTTGAGGTACGTGTCGTAGACGGGCAGGCCGGTCGCCGGGTCGTCGTAGCGGCCCTCGGAGCCGCCGGCCTGGGCGGTGCCGCGGAAGCCGTGCTCCGGGCCGAAGACGGCGGTGAGGTCGACGCGGTCGTCGGCGTGCATGACGTCGACGATGTGGCGGACGTCGCGGGTGATGCCGGTGGGGTTGGTGACGATGCCGACCTTCTGGCCGTCGAGCAGGGCGTAGCCGTCGCGGGCGAGTCGTTCGAAGCCGGTGCTCAGTTGCCTGTGGCGTTGGGCGGCGGCCGCGGTGGATGTGGCCGATACGGCTGCCGCCGTGGCGGTGGTGAGTAAGGCTCGTCTGGAAGGGCGCATGCGGTGACCTCCTTGAGCGGGGACGGTCGGCATGGGCACGGTATGCGCTACCGCGGGCTGTGGGGAGGCCGCGGGCCGGAGGTGGCTGGTCGCGCCGTTCCCGGCGCCCCTTTCAGGGCGCTGCCGACACCCCTTCCCTGCAACATACCGACCGGTTAGTCTGGCGCCATTGCTGAGCCGCGACTGAGGAGACCGATGGTGGGAGCCTTTCAAGGGGCTGGAGTCGTTGTCACGGGGGCCGGTGGGGGGATCGGAGCCGCGCTTGCCCGGCGCTTCGCCGCGGAGGGGGCCCGGATCGTCGTCAACGACCTGGACGCCGAGCGGGCCAAGCAGGTCGCGGACGAGGTCGGGGGGATCGCCGTGCCCGGGGACGCCTCGGCGATCGTCGGCGACGCCCGGGACGCCCTCGGCGGGACCGTCGACGTCTACTGCGCCAACGCCGGGGTCGCCTTCGAGGGCGGGGCCGCCGACGGGCCGCTGGACGAGATGGCCTGGGCCGCCTCCTGGGACGTGAACGTGATGGCGCACGTCCGGGCCGCCCACGCGCTGCTGCCCGGCTGGCTGGAACGCGGCAGCGGCCGGTTCGTCTCCACCGTGTCCGCCGCCGGGCTGCTCACCATGATCGGGGCCGCGCCCTACGCCGTCACCAAGCACGGCGCGCTCGCCTTCGCCGAGTGGCTGTCGCTGACGTACCGGCACCGCGGCGTGAAGGTCCACGCCATCTGCCCGCAGGGCGTGCGCACCGACATGCTGGCCGCCACCGGCAGCGCGGGCGACCTGGTGCTCCAGCCGACCGCGATCGAGCCGGAGGCCGTGGCGGACGCCCTGGTGCAGGGCATCGAGGAGGACAGGTTCCTGATCCTGCCGCACCCCGAGGTCGCCGCGTACTGCCAGGCCAGGGCCGGTGACCCCGACCGGTGGCTGTCCGGCATGAACCGCATCCAGCAGCAGTGGGAGGAGGCCCGGTGACCGAGTCCCGTTACGCGGCCAAGCCCTGGCTCGGCCTGCTCAACGAGGCCCAGAAGGGCGCGATCAGCCCCGCCGGATCCCTCGTGCACGCCCTGCGCGGGGCCGTGGCCGAGACGCCCGACAGCGACTTCCTGGCCTACTTCGACGGCCGCCTGACCTACCGGGAGGTCGACGAGCTCAGCGACTCCGTCGCCGGGCACCTCGCGGCGCGCGGTCTTCGGCGCGGCGACCGGGTCGCGGTGCTGCTGCAGAACTCCCCGCACTTCGTGCTCGCCGTGCTGGGCGCGTGGAAGGCGGGCGCGGTCGTCGTGCCCGTCAACCCGATGTACAAGTCGGGCGAGGTGGCCCACGTCCTGCGGGACGGCGAGGTGGCCGCGCTGATCTGCTCGGACCGGGCCTGGGAGTCGTATCTGCGCGAGACGGCCGCCGACTCGCCCGTGCGGATCGTGCTCACGGGGTGCGAGCTGGACTTCCAGAGCCGTGGCGACGCGCGTGTGCTGACCTTCGAGCGACTGCCGCAGGCCCCGGACGCCGACGACCTGACCGCCGTGGCGCGGGCCGGGCACAAGCCGCCCGAGGACCGGGACCCCGGCCCCGGCGACATCGCGCTGATCAGCTACACCTCGGGCACCAGCGGCACGCCCAAGGGCGCCACCAACACGCACGGCAACATCATGTACAACGCCGAGCGGCAGCGGACCGGGCTCGGTCTGCCCGAGCAGCCCGTGTACTTCGCGCTGGCGCCGCTGTTCCACATCACCGGCATGGTCTGCCAGTTCGGAGCCTGCCTGAACAGCGGGGGCACGCTCGTGCTGGCCTACCGCTTCGAGTCGGGCGTGGTGCTGGACGCCTTCGCCGAACACCGACCGCACTACACCGTCGGGCCGTCCACGGCCTTCATGGCGCTGGCGGCTCACCCCTCCGTCACCCGTGACCACTTCTCCTCCTTCCGGGTGATCTCCTCCGGCGGCGCCCCGCTGCCGCCCGCGCTGGTCGAGAAGTTCCGGGCCGGGTTCGGCCCGTACATCCGCAACGGCTACGGGCTGACCGAGTGCACCGCGCCCTGCGCCTCCGTGCCGCCCGGTCTCCAGGCGCCGGTCGACCCGGTGTCCGGGACCCTCGCCGTGGGACTGCCCGGCCCCGACACGGTCGTGCGGATCGTCGACGACGCCGGCGAGGAAGTCCCCTTCGGCGAGCAGGGCGAGATCGTCGTCAGCGGCCCGCAGGTCGTGCCCGGCTACTGGCGCCGCCCCGACGCCACCGCCGCCACGTTCCCCGGCGCCGAACTGCGCACCGGCGACATCGGCTTCATGGACGAGCAGGGCTGGCTGTACGTCGTCGACCGCAAGAAGGACATGATCAACGCGTCCGGCTTCAAGGTGTGGCCGCGCGAGGTCGAGGACGTCCTCTACACGCACCCGGCCGTGCGCGAGGCCGCCGTCGTCGGAGTGCCCGACGGGTATCGCGGGGAGACCGTCAAGGCGTACATCAGCCTGCGTCCGGACGCCGACACGGACCCGGATGCACTCGCCGCCTACTGCAAGGAGAGACTGGCCGCCTACAAATATCCGCGCCAGGTGGAGATCCTTCCGGACTTGCCGAAGACGGCCAGTGGGAAGATCCTCCGTCGGGAACTTCGTTCCCGTACGCAAGGCAACTGACAGCAGAACGGAAAGGCAGGTGGCGGCAGTGCCCAGGACCACGGACTCGGACGGCACGCCCGTGCCCCAGCGGCTCCTGGCCGCCGCCACCCGGCTCTTCGCCGAGCAGGGCTACGACCGCACCTCGGTGCAGGAGATCGTCGAGGCGGCCGGCGTCACCAAGGGCGCGCTGTACCACTACTTCGGTTCCAAGGACGACCTGCTGCACGAGGTGTACGCGCGCGTGCTGCGCATCCAGCAGGAGCGGCTGGACGCCGTGGCCGGTGCCGACGAGCCGGTCGAGAAGCGGCTGCGGCACGCCGCGGCGGACGTCGTGGTGACGACCATCGAGAACCTCGACGACGCCATGATCTTCTGGCGGTCGATGCACCACCTCAGTCCCGAGAAGGACAAGCAGGTCCGCGCCGAACGCCGCCGCTACCACGAACGCTTCCGCGCGCTCGTGGAGGAGGGCCAGGAGTCGGGCGTCTTCTCCAAGGCGACCCCGGCGGACCTGGTGGTCGACTACCACTTCGGCTCGGTGCACCACCTGTCGACGTGGTACCGCCCCGACGGTCCCCTCACGCCCCAGCAGGTCGCGGACCACCTGGCGGACCTGCTGCTGCGCGCGCTGCGCCCGTAACAGCAGGGCAGGAGGCGAGCGCGGTGCGCCCGGCACCGAGGAGCCGGCAGGCGCGCGGGAAGTCGTGCAGCTGCTCCTCCAGCAGATCCAGGCACGGCAGCAGCGAGCGGGCCGGGACGTGGCGGGCGGTGAGCACCTCGGCGGTCCAGACGAGGAAGCCGGTGAAGATCTCGTCGGCGTCCACGTACAGGGCGGCCGTCAGGAAATCGACGATGTGGGCGATGTCCTCGGCGGTGCGCTCCCGCTGCTCGTCGCCGTAGTCCCGCATCGCGGGGAAGCGCTGCTCGAGACGCTGGAAGGCGTCGCGCACCAGCCGGGTGGAGGACTTGGCGACCAGCGTGTACTCCTGGTCGCCCAGATGCGGCAGATCGTCGATCGTCGGCTGCCCAGACGGCCGGACACGAGACCGTGCGAAGTTTCACATCCCGTCCACAACCCGGGGGCGGGCGCGTCCCGCCTGCCGGGAGGCACGGTCGGCGGGGGCCGGAACCCCCACCGCCCGCACCGCGTCACACGTACCGCTTCAGCTCCCGCCGCGCCAGCGACCGCTGGTGCACCTCGTCCGGCCCGTCCGCGATCATCAGCGTCCGCGCCCCCGCGTACAGCTCCGCCAGCGGGAAGTCCTGACTCACCCCGCCGGCGCCGTGCAGCTGAATCGCCCGGTCGAGAATGTCCACCACCGCCCGAGGCGTGGCGATCTTGATGGACTGGATCTCGGTGTGCGCACCGCGGTTGCCCACCGTGTCCATCAGCCACGCGGTCTTCAGCACGAGCAGCCGCAACTGCTCCACCGTCACCCGCGCGTCCGCGATCCAGTTGTGCACCACGCCCTGCTGCGCCAGCGCCTTGCCGAACGCGGTCCGCGACACGGCCCGCCGGCACATCAGCTCGATCGCCCGCTCCGCCATGCCGATCAGCCGCATGCAGTGGTGGATCCGCCCGGGACCGAGCCGCGCCTGCGCGATGGCGAAACCGCCGCCCTCCTCACCGACCAGGTTCGACACCGGCACGCGCGCGTGGTCGAAGATCATCTCGGCGTGACCGCCGTGGTAGTGGTCCTCGTACCCGAACACCTGCATGGCCCGCTTGATCGTGACGCCCGGGGTGTCACGCGGCACCAGCACCATCGACTGCTGACGGCGGATGTCCTCCCCGTCCGGGTCGGTCTTGCCCATCACGATGAAGATCTTGCAGTCGGGGTGCATCGCCCCGGAGATGTACCACTTGCGGCCGGTGATGACGTACTCGTCGCCGTCCCGCTCGATGTGCGTGGTGATGTTCGTGGCGTCCGAGGAGGCCACCTCCGGCTCGGTCATCGCGAACGCCGAGCGGATCTCACCGGCCAGCAGCGGCTCCAGCCACTGCTTGCGCTGCTGCTCGTCGCCGAACTGGGTGAGCACCTCCATGTTCCCGGTGTCGGGCGCCGCGCAGTTCGTCACGGTCGGCGCCAGCTGCGGGGAGCGGCCCATGATCTCGGCGAGCGGCGCGTACTGGAGGTTCGTGAGCCCGGCCCCGTACTCGGAGTCCGGCAGGAAGAGGTTCCACAGGCCCTGCCTGCGGGCCTCGGCCTTCAGCTCCTCCACCACGGGCACGGTCTCCCACGGCGAGGCGAGCCGCTCGCGCTGCTCGTGTGCGACGGCCTCGGCCGGGTAGACGTACTCGTCCATGAAGGCGAGGAGCTTGCCGCGCAGCTCTTCGGTGCGCGCGTCGAAAGCGAAGTCCATGTGGATCAGCCCTCCTGGAGGCCTTCGTGGAGCGTGGTCAGTCCGTGCCGGACGAAGACGGGAACGAGGTCGCCGATGCGGTCGAAGCCGCGTCCGACCGTCTGGCCCAGCGTGTAGCGGTAGTGGATGCCCTCGAGGATCACGGCGAGCTTGAACCAGGCGAACGCCGTGTACCAGGAGACCGCGGAGACGTCGCGCCCGGAGCGCGCGGCGTACCGCTCGATGAGTTCCGACGGAGCCGGATGCCCGGGGGCCTCGGCGGTCGTGGAGACGGGGGAGTCGGGCATGCTCAGCGGCATGCTGTACATCACCAGTAGGCCGAGGTCGGTGAGCGGGTCGCCCAGCGTCGACATCTCCCAGTCGAGGATGGCCTTGATCCGGTCGTCCTCGCCGATGAGGACGTTGTCGAGCCGGTAGTCGCCGTGTACGACGGCCGGGGCCGGGGACGGGGGCAGCTCGCGCCCGAGGGCGGCGTGCAGCTCGTCGATGCCGTCCAGGTCGCGGTTGCGGGAGGCGTCCAGCTGCTTGCCCCAGCGCCGCAACTGCCGGTCCAGGAAGCCCTCGGGCCGGCCGAAGTCGGCCAGTCCCACCTCGCCCGGGTCGACCGCGTGCAGCTCCACCAGCGTGTCGACGAGGTTCAGCACCGCGCCCCGGGTCCGCTCCGGACCGAGCGGGCCGAGCTGGTCGGCCGTGCGGTAGGGGGTGCCGTCGACGAACTCCATGACGTAGAACGGCGACCCGAGCACCTCCTCGTCCTCGCACAGCAGCACCGGCTCCGGAACCGGCACGGCGGTCGGGTGCAGCGCGCTGATCACCCGGTGCTCGCGCTTCATGTCGTGCGCGGTGGCCAGGACGTGGCCGAGCGGGGGCCGGCGCACGACCCACCGGGAGGTGCCGTCGGAGAGCGCGTAGGTGAGGTTCGACCGTCCGCCCTCGATCAGCCGGCCGGACAGCGGGCCGTTCACCAGGCCGGGCCGCTCGCGGTCGAGCAGGCCGCGCAACCGGTCGAGATCGAGTCCGGGCGGGTGGTCGGGGCTCATGCGTCGCTCCTACGGGCAGGTGAACAGTTCCCGACTCATGATGCCGACCGGTCGGTATGTCGTCCAGAGCGGGGCCGAAACGTGATCGGAGCCACGATAGGCCGACGACTCCTCCCGCGGGGCGAACGGGGAGGTTCCGGCCGCTTCGTTCAGGCCATCCGGCTTGCGTGCCCCGCGCCGAGCCCGGAAGGTCAAAGCCATGAAGGCCATCAGCTACTCACGGTACGGCGGACCCGAGGTGCTGGCGTTCGGGGAGGTCCGCGACCCGAAGGTCGGCCCGGACGCGGTGCTGGTGAAGGTGCGGGCGGCGTCCGTGAACCCCGTCGACTGGAAGGCCCGCGAGGGATACCTCGACGGGACCCTCGCCCCCGTCTTCCCGGTGGTGCCCGGCTGGGACGTCTCGGGCGTCGTCGTACGGCCCGGCGTGGCCGTCTCGGAGTTCGACGTCGGGGACGAGGTCATCGGGTACGTGCGCGAGGACTTCCTCTCCCGCGGCACCTTCGCCGAGTACGTGGCCGCGCCCCTGCGCGCCCTCGCCCGCAAACCGCGCAACCTCTCCTTCGAGGAGGCGGCCGGGCTGCCGCTGGTCGGGCTCACCGCCTATCAGGTGCTGGCCAAGGTCCTCCAGGTGAAGCGGGGCGAGACCGTCCTGGTGCACGCCGCGGCCGGCGGCGTCGGTTCGATCGCGGTGCAGCTCGGCACCCACCTCGGCGCCCGGGTGATCGGTACGGCGAGCGAGTCCAACCACGATTTCGTGCGGGGGCTCGGCGGGGAGCCGGTGGCGTACGGCGAGGGCCTGGGCGAACGGGTGCGCGGACTGGCCCCGGAGGGCGTGGACGCGGTGTTCGACACGGTCGGCGGGGACGCGCTGAAGGTGTCGGCGAACCTGCTGGCCCCCGAGGGCCGCCTGGTGTCGATCGCCGACAACGACGTCGTGACCTACGGCGGCCGCTACTACTTCGTCCGCCCCGACCCGCAGGATCTCGAGCGAGTGGCCGACCTGGCGGAGCAGGGCGTGGTGAGCGTGCACGTCGACGAGACGTTCCCCCTGGAGCGGGCGGCGGACGCGCACCGGCTGAACCAGCAGGGCCGCACCCGCGGCAAGATCGTCGTGACGGTGGACTGGGAGAGCGACGGCGAGTGAGGAACGGGGTGTCCTGGTGCCCTAGAGCACGAGGGCGGCCCCGCACACCGCCATCGCCACCGTGCACAGCACCGCGGCCGCCGCGTGCCGGGGCGCGAACGACGCAGGGGCCCCGGCGGCCGCGAGGGTGCGGATACGCCGGTGGGCGACACTCAGGAAGCCCAGCCAGAGCACACAGCACAGGGCACACGCCACGACCCCCGCCGCCGACGCCCCGCCGTGCAGCCCGGTCTTCACCGCGAGCACGGCGACGACGGTGCCCGACAGCGTCGTCCGCCGCCAGGCGAGCCGGGTGCGCTCGGGTTGCAGTCCGGGGTCGCGGTCGGGGTCGTGCCGACGGCCGGCAGGTGGGGTCACTGTTTCCTCCCGGCGGGTACGGCGGCGACGGTGCCGGAGTGTGTCGTTCGCGGCCAGGCGAGCCGGGTGCGCTCGGGTTGCGGTCCGGGGGCGCGGTCGGGGTCGCGCCGCGGGGCGGCCGGTGCGGTCACTGATCGCGCCCCGTGAGCACGGCGGCGACGGTGCCCGACAGCGTCGTGCGCCGCCAGGCGAGCCGGGACCGCTCTTCTCGACACCGGGCGGCCTGCGCGGTCACCCCTCCCACCCCACGAGTACCACCAGGACCATGGCGACGGCCACGACCGCGACGACCAGGCTCAGCAGCGCCGGGAACCGGGACACCGGCAGGTCCTCGCCGCGACGCATGGCCCGCTCGCAGCGCACCCAGTGGTTGACGGCCCGCAGGGAGCACAGCACGCCCGCGGCCAGCAGCGCGAGTGCCAGCCCGGCCCGCCAGGCCCAGCGCAGGTCCGGCAGGAACTGGTCCACGGCGAAGCCGCCGCCGATCAGCGCGAGCGCGGTGCGCAGCCAGGCCAGGAAGGTGCGCTCGTTCGCCAGCGAGAACCGGTAGTCGGGCGTCTCGCCGTCCTCCCGGACCTCCGCGGGCACGAACCACAACCGGACGTTCCGTACGAACTCGATCACGTGCGCGACCCTACCCGGCCGCCCGGAACGCCTTGAGCCGCTCGTAGGCGGCCAGCCCGTCCGGCACCCACTCCCAGTCGCCCAGACGCCGCTCGACCTCGGCCTCGGGCAGGAAGTCGTACCAGGCCACCTCCTCGGCCTGCGGCCGCACGGGGAGCTCGCAGCGGACCTCGTATACCGCCGACCACCAGGTCCGGCCCGCGCCGTCGTCGTAGAGGAACGTGAAGAGGTGCTGCGGCTGCGGCAGGCCGCTCACGCCGAGTTCCTCCTCGGCCTCGCGCAGGGCCGCCGTGTCGTAGGACTCGCCCGCTCCGACCACTCCGCCGACGAACATGTCGTGGAGGGAGGGGAAGACCAGCTTGGTCGGGGTGCGCCGGTGCACGAAGACGCGGCCCTCGGCGTCCCGGGCCTGGATGAACACACAGCGGTGGCGCAGCCCCCGGGCGTAGGCCTCGCCGCGGGGGGACTGTCCGATGACCTGGTCGTTCTCGTCGACGATGTCGAGGATCTCGTCAGCAGCGCTCATGCCCTCATCCAAGCAGGGCAGGCGCCCCGGGCAGGGCAGGGCCCGTCAGGACGAGGCCGGGCTCACCGCGGGAGCGGCCACCCGTGCCCGCTCCGGCGCACCCTGCGGCATCGCCGGGTGCAGACCCAGCAGCACGATCCCGACGACCACGGCCAGCAGACCACCGGCCTCCCAGCTCAGAGCCACCGCGTCGGTGCGCAGCCGGTCGCCCAGGAAGCCGACGCCGCAGACGATCCCGGCCAGCGGCTGCGCCGCGGTCAGGGCGGGCAGCGACTTGCGCAGGGACGCGGTCTCGAACGCGCTCTGCACGAGGACCAGCCCCGTCACGCCCAGCGCGAGCACCGCGTACGGCTCCCAGCCGGTGAGCAGCTCGGCGAAGCCGCCCTCGGCGACCTTCTGTCCGCTGACCCTGGTCAGCGCGTCCTGCACGCCGTAGAGCAGCCCGGCGGCCAGTGCCAGCAGCACCGGGCCGGAGCTCAGCCGGGACCGTTTGCCGTGCGTCGTGAGCAGCAGGGCGAGGCCGATCATGACCCCGATGATCAGCCACTGCCGCACTGGATCGGCCGTCGCGGCGCCGCCCTCCGGCTGACCTGCCACGATGAACGCCGTCACCCCGCCCGCCAGCAGCAGGAGGCCCGCCCAGCCCTGGCGGCCCAGCGGCTGCCTGGTCTGCTTGCGGGAGAGTGCGAGCGCGAAGAGCAGGTTCGTCGCCAGCAGCGGCTCCACCAGCGACAGCTCGCCCTGGCCGAGCGCGGCGGCGCCCAGCCCCATGCCGGCCACCATCAGCGCGATGCCGCCGAGCCAGCGCGGCACCTTCACCAGGTCGATCAGCAGGCGGAAGGAGAGAAAGTCGCTCAGTGGGGCCCGCTGAGCCGCGTTCTGCTGGAGGACGAAGCCGAAGCCCAGACAGCAGGCGGCACCCAGGGCGAGCGCCAGAACTAGAACCGACACGCGGTGTTACCTCGATCGTCAGGTCGGGTCACGGTTGCGTAGGGGCCGACTGTACCGGCCGGCTCCGCCCGGCGCGCCCGTACGTCATGCCATCGTCGGGGGCGGCGGCGACCCACGCTATGACGTACGTCACAAAGGGCGAAACGGAAAAATCGGATGCCGGTCACACCCGTCTCTCCTGCCCCCTAAATCACAAAACCCTCACAAGTGAAGGCAGTTGACGCGTGTAACGCCCGGACGACCCTTGACGCCAACCATTGGCTGGGGGTTGGCTGTGTGTGATCAGTTCATGGCAATGCGCACATCCGTGCTCCCTTCGCCGCCGTGAGCCGAAACACAAGAAGAGCGCGTGAGGAAGTTCCGCGGTGTCCCCACCCCCGCCTCCCCTCGGCCGCGGCCGCAGACGTGCGGCGCAGGCCTTCGACGAGGCCCTCGACGACGCCGAACTCGTGGCCGCGCGCGCCGCACTGGCGCAGGGCCGCTGGCAGAACGCCCGTTCCCTGCTGGTGCACACCGGGGACGACTGGGACCGGCGCGGCCACCGCATCACCGTCCTCGCCCGGGAGTCCTACTGCGCCGCGTGGGCCAGGGAGTGGCTGCTCGCCGAACCCGAGTCCGCCGACGCCTCCGTGCTGCTCGCCCTCGCCCAGGTCCGGCGCGCCCTGCACGGCAAGGCCAAGCCGGTCCACGCCCGCGAGGCCTGCGAGGCCGCCGTCGCCCGTGTCCCGGCCGACCCCACCCCCTGGCTCGGCCTGCTCATGCTGGAGTGCGCGGTCGGCGGCGACCGGGACGTGGTCCGCAGCTTCGAGGCGGTCCGCGGCCGCTACGCCGACCACCACCACGCCCACCACCTGATGGTCGCCCGGCTCGCCGGCCGCCGCACCGAGGCCGGCCCGGACCCGCTGCACGAGGTCTACGACTTCGCCGGCTGGGCCGCCGAACAGGCACCCGCCGACTCCCCGCTCGCGATCCTGCCGGTCATCGCGCACGCCGAGCGCTACCGCGTCCTGGCCGCCGCCGGGTACGAACCCGCCGATCCGGCCGCCTCCGGCCACTGGACGGGCCGCCGCGCCCGGCAGGTCATGAAGGCCGCCTTCGACTGGTGGCTGGAGTGGGAGCTGGAGGGGCACCCGCGGCGGCTGATCGATCTGAACTTCCTAGCCCACGCCAAGTTCTGCGAGGGTCGCGGCGCCGAGGCCGCCGCCCTGTTCCACCGGATCGGCCGCCACGCCACCCCGGCGCCCTGGTCGTACCCGGACCGTGATCCGCACACCGCTTTCGCCGCCGCCCGTGCCGCCGCGCTCGGCACGGCCTGATCCCCCGACCCGAACAGTGAGGACGCTCCCCCGATGACCACGGACAGTTCGAGGACGAGCCCACCCGCCTCCGGCGGCATCAGTACGTTCAAGGGGCAGGAGCGCGCCCTGCGCGCCGACCGGCTCGGCACCGGGGGGCTGCTGCTCTCCGTCCTCGCCGCGACCGCCCCGCTCATGGTCGTCGCGGGTGTCATGCCCACCACATTCGCGGTGATGGGCATCGTCGGCCAGCCGCTGCTCTTCGTCGTCCTCGGCATCGTCCTGATCCTGTTCAGCATCGGATACGCCGAGATGAGCCGCCACGTCCACAACGCGGGCGCCTTCTACGCCTACATCTCCCGGGGCCTCGGAGGCACCGCCGGCGCGGGCGCCGCCCTGGTGGCCCTCGTCGCCTACAACGCGCTCCAGGTCGGCATCTACGGCATCTTCGGCTTCGAGGTCTCCGGGCTCCTCGCCACCTACGCCGACGTGGAGATCGCCTGGTGGATACCGGCGCTCGTGGCCGCGCTCGCCGTCGGGCTGCTGGGCTGGCTCAAGATCGACGTCAACGCCCGCGTGCTCGGTGTGCTGCTGGTCATCGAGGTGCTCCTGGTCGTCGTCTTCGACGTGGCCGCCCTCGCCGACCCCGGAAAGGAGGGCCTGTCGCTGCACGCCTTCAACCCCGACACCCTCACCGGCGCCGGTGTCGGTACCGCGCTGTGCTTCTGCGTGGCCGCGTTCCTCGGCTTCGAGCAGGCCCCGGTGTACGCCGAGGAGACCAGCCGCCCGCACGTCCTGGTGCCGCGCGTGATGTTCCTCGCCGTCGGCGGGGTCGCCGTCTTCTTCGCGCTGAGCAGCTGGGCCCTCACCGTGGCCACCGGCCCCTCCGCCATCGTCGGCACGGCCCAGAAGCAGAGCGCCGGACTGCTGTTCTTCCTCACCGAGTCCCGCCTCGGCGGCACCTTCACGGACGTCCTGCACGTCCTGTTCGTCACCGGCATGTTCGCCGCGCTGCTCAGCTTCCACAACGTCGTCGCCCGCTACGCCTTCGCCATGGGCCGCGAGGGTCTGCTGCCCGCCGCCTTCGGCCGCACCAGCGGCAGCAGCGGCGCCCCGGGCACCGGCTCGCTGCTCCAGACCGTCGTGGCCGTGGTGGTCGTGATCGCCTTCGCGATCGCCGACGACAAGCCGGCCGGCGATCCGACCGCGCCCGTCCTGCAGTTGTTCACCTGGTTCGGCAACATCGGCGCCCTCGGCGTGATCGTGCTGATGGCGGCGGCGTCCCTGTCCGTCGTCGTCTTCTTCGTCCGCCGCGGCGCCGCGGGCGCCCAGGCCTGGCGGCTCGTCACGTCCGCGCTGGCGGGCATCGCCCTGCTGGTGATCGCCGGCTACACGGTGAAGGACTTCGAGGTGCTGGTCGGCGCCGGCCCCGACTCCTCGCTGAGCTGGGTGCTGCCCGGCATCATCGGCCTCGCCGCGCTCGGCGGCGTGGTCCTCGGCCTGGTACTGCGCGCCCGCGCCCCCGAGAAGCACGCCCGGATCGGCCTCGGCAACGAGGCGTTCCAGCTGGACAAGGCGGCCTCCTCCTGAGGCGGCCCGCGTAAGAAGTGGTTACGGAAATCTGACGAGCACCCGCGATCCCTGTCCTGCCGGGGCCGCGGGTGTTCGAATGAGTACGTGAACGAGGACGTATCCAAGGGTGTGGACGACGAACACCCCGAAGAGCGGGGCACCCCGATCGGCCGCCGCGTCTTCCTCGGCACCCTCGCCCTGGGCGCCGTCGGCGTGGTCGCCGCGCCCCCGCTGCAACGCGGCCTGGAGAGCTTCCTCGGCGGCGCGGCCGACAAGGACCCCACCGGCCTGACCGGCCTGCTCCCCAACGGCGGCGGCTTCCGCTACTACTCGGTCGCCTCGTCCGTCCCGCGCAAGAACGCCCGCAGCTACCGCCTCACCGTGGACGGCCTGGTCGACCGCCCCGCGACCTACACCCTCGACGACCTCAAGGCCCTGCCCCAGACCCGCATGGTCCGCGACGTCCAGTGCGTCACGGGCTGGCGTGTCCCCGACACCCCCTTCGAGGGCGTACGCCTGTCCCGGCTCCTGGACGCCGCCCGGGTCCGCCCCACGGCCAAGGCCATCCGCTTCACCTGCTTCGACGGCACGTACACCGAGAGCCTCACCCTCGATCAGGCCCGCCGCGCGGACGTCCTGGTCGCCCTGCGCATGCAGGACAAGGACCTCGGCCACTCCCACGGCGGCCCGGTCCGCCTCTACGTGGCGCCCATGTACTTCTACAAGTCCGCCAAGTGGCTCTCCGGCATCACCGTCACCGACGAGGTCCGGCCGGGCTACTGGGAGGAGCGCGGCTACGACGTCGACGCCTGGGTGGGCCGCTCGAACGGACGCGACGATGCCCCTACGAGCTGACACGCCGCCGGCCACGGCCGAAGTGCGCCGCTTCACCCCCCTGCAGCGCTGGATCCACCGCACCACGGCCGCGCTGATGGGCCTCTGTGTCCTCACGGCGGCCTGCCTCTACATCCCCCAGCTCGCCGAACTCGTCGGCCGCCGCGCCCTGGTCGTCACCCTGCACCAGTGGTCGGGCCTCGCCCTGCCCGTCCCCGCCCTGGCCGGCCTCGCCTCCCGGGCCTTCCGCGCCGACCTCGGCCGCCTCAACCGCTTCGGCCCGCACGACCGCACCTGGCTGCGCGCCGCCCTGCACCGCGACAAACGCCACGCGTCCCGCCCTGCGGCCAAGTTCAACGCCGGCCAGAAGCTCTACGCGGCCTGGATCGCCGGCGCCACGCTGGTCATGCTCGCCACGGGCCTGATGATGTGGTTCACCCACCTCACCCCGCTGCTCTGGCGCACCAGCGCCACCTTCGTCCACGACTGGCTGGCCCTCACCATCGGCATCGTCCTGGCCGGCCACATCGGCATGGCCCTGGCGGACCCGGAGTCCAGGAGAGGCATGCGCACGGGATCGGTGAGCAGGGAGTGGGCATCCCGAGAGCACTCTCTGTGGCGCGAGTAGGTGTCTCAGGGACGCGGGACTGCGCGAACAACCACAACGCACCCGCAGCCGCCCCACGATGAGAAGCCCTATGGAGTCCGGGCGAAATCCAACAGCACTTTGCACGACCGACTCCGATCGGCGGCCAGGGCAAAGGCCGACTCGGCATCCCCCACGGGAACCACCGCACTGACCAGCCCGTCGAACGCCGACTCCACCGCCAGCAGCTCCAGCGCCTCGTCGAACTCCGTGTCGAAGCGGAACGCCCCCCGCAGCTCGATCTCCCGGCTCACCACCAGGTTCCCCGCGAACGGACTGTGCCCCGCCGGCAACATCCCCAGCTGCACGACGACCCCACCCCGCCGCACCCGCCGCAGACACGCGTCGAGCCCCGCGGCCACCCCGGACGCCTCGATGGCCACATCGACCTCGTCGGGCCACCCACGGTCATCCGGATCATCGGCCCGTACGACCGTCCCGGCCCCGGCGATCCGCCCGTACTCCAGCGCCTCGGGCAGCAGATCCGTGACCGTGACGTGCGCGGCCCCGGCCGCCTTCGCCGCCGCGACCACCAGACACCCGATGGGCCCCGCGCCCGTCACCAGCACATGCCGCCCCGCCACCTCCCCGGCCCGCCGCACCGCGTGCAGAGCGACCGACAAGGGTTCGGCCAGCGCGGCCCGCCGCAGCTCCAGCCCCTCCGGCAGCGCCCGCACCTGCTCACACGGCACGACCACCTGAGTCGCGAAACCCCCCTGCACATGCGGAAACCGCGCCGCACTCCCGAGATACCGGGTGTCCCGGCAGACGTTCCGCCGTCCCGCCGCGCACTCCGGGCACACCCCGCACGGAGTGGCCGGATGCACGGCGACGGTGCTGCCCGGTGCCGGTCCCGAGGCGCCGGCACCGTACTCGACGACGGTCCCCACCACCTCGTGCCCGAGCACCATCGGCTCCCGCAGCCGGAAGTCACCGACCCCGCCGTGCCGCCAGTAGTGCAGATCGGACCCGCACACCCCGCCGTACCGAACGGCGACGAGCGCCTGCCCCGGCCCGGGCTCCGGCACCGGCAGCTCCGCCACCCGCAGGTCGCCCTGACCGTGGATCACACACCCCAGCATCACAGCCGCCTCCCGGCAGGTCACAGCACGCTCGTCATACCGCCGTCGACATACAGCACCTGCCCGCTGACGAAGTCCGCCGCGGGGGAGGCGAGGAACAGCACCCCGCCCACCAGGTCCTGCGTACGGCCCCAGCGCCCGGCCGGGGTACGCCGCCGCACCCAGGCGCTGAACTCCTCGTCGTCGACGAGCGGCTTGGTCAGCTCGGTCTCGATGTAGCCCGGGCCGAGGCCGTTCACCTGCACACCGCTCGGACCCCAGTCGGCGCACATGCCCTTGGTGAGCATCTTCAGCGCGCCCTTCGTGGCGGCGTACGGCGCGATCCCGGGTCGTACCACCTCGCTCTGCAGCGAGCAGATGTTGATGATCTTCCCGTGGCCGCGCTCCGTCATCCGGCGCGCCGCCTCACACCCGACCAGGAAGGCACTGGTCAGGTTGGTGTCCAGGATCCGGTGCCAGTCGGAGTCGGTGAACTCCAGCAGCGGGGCGCGCAGTTGCATGCCCGCGTTGTTGACGAGGATGTCGAGCGGGCCCACCCGCTCCTCGACCTCGGCGACCCCCGAGGCCACCGAAGGTCCGTCGGTCACGTCGAACGCGGCCGTGTGCACCCGGTCGCCCGGCAGTCCGGCGGCGGCCTCGGCGAGCCGGTCCTTGTCGCGTCCGTTCAGCACGACCGTGCAGCCGGCCTCGGCCAGACCGCGCGCGAGGGCGAGTCCGATGCCCCGGCTGGAGCCGGTGACCAGGGCCGTACGGCCGCCGATGTCGAAGAGGGGATGAGCCGTCATCGCCGCAGCACTCCTAGATCACGAGGGACAACAGCAGGACGATGCCGCCGGCGACCACCGAGATGATCGTCTCCATGACGGACCAGGTCTTGATGTTCTGGCCGACGCTCAGCCCGAAGTACTCCTTCACCATCCAGAACCCGGCGTCGTTGACGTGGCTGAAGAACAGCGAGCCGGCGCCGATGGCCAGGACGAGGAGGGCGGTGTGCGTGCTCGACATGTCCGCCGCGAGCGGGGCGACCAGCCCGGCCGCCGAGACCGTGGCCACCGTCGCCGAACCGGTCGCGAGGCGGATCACCACCGCGATCAGCCAGGCCAGCAGCAGCGCCGGGATCGCCCAGTCCTCGGAGATGTCCAGGACCATCTGACCCACGCCGGTGTCGATCAGCGTCTGCTTGAAGCCGCCACCCGCGCCGACGATCAGCAGGATGCCCGCGATGGGCATGAGGCTCTTCTCGACGAGCGGCGATATCCGCTCCTTGGAGAACCCGGCGGGCCGCAGCAGCGTGAAGATGCCGACCAGCACCGAGGCGAGCAGCGCGATCATCGGGGCACCGATCACGTCGAAGACGCGCTGGACGAGGTTCTCGGGGTCGTCGATGACGATGTCGACGAGCGCCTTGGCCAGCATGAGGATCACCGGCAGCAGGACCGTGAACAGCGTGGCGCCGAAGCCGGGGCGCTTGTCGAGCTCCTCGGAGGCGCGCTGCGGGATCATCTTCTCGGGGGCGGGGACGTCGACCCAGCGGGCCGCGTACTTCGAGAACACCGGACCGGCGATGATCACGGTGGGGATGGCGACGAGGACACCGAGCGCCAGGGTGATGCCGAGGTCGGCGCCGACCGCGTCGATCGCGACGAGCGGACCGGGGTGCGGCGGCACCAGGCCGTGCATCACGGACAGCCCCGCGAGCGCCGGGATGCCGATGCGCATCAGCGAGTAGTTGCCGCGCTTGGCGACCATCAGCACGACCGGGATCAGCAGCACGATGCCGACCTCGAAGAACAGCGGCAGCCCGATCACGGAGGCGATCAGCACCATCGCCCACGGCATCGACCGCCCGCCGGCCTTCTCCAGGATGGTGTCGACGATCTGGTCGGCGCCGCCGGAGTCGGCGAGCATCTTGCCGAGGATCGCCCCGAGGGCGATCAGCACACCGACGCCGGCGACCGTGGTGCCGAGGCCGGCGCTGAAGCTGGTGAGCACCTTGTCCAACGGCGCCCCGGCGATCGCGCCGAGCGTCAGCGACCCGATGGTCAGTGCCAGGAAGGCGTGCAGCTTGAACTTCGTGATGAGCAGGACGATGACGGCGATGCCCGCCAGGACGGCGATGCCCAGCTGAGCGTGGCCGGCCGAGGTGATCGGCTCGGGTGCGTCCGCTGCCAGCATCTCGACGCTGAGTCTGGTCACGGTGGGTTCCCTTGCGTTGGGGAGGAGGGGAGGGGGAAGAGGAAACCGCCAGGGGCTACTGGACGGGCTCGGGGAGGTCCTGCAGGGCGTGCGCCGCCCGCTCGGTGATCTCCTCCGGGCTGCCCGCGACGTCGACCCCGACCCCCGCCTCGTCCGCCGCGAGGGGCTGGAGCGTGGCGAACTGGGAGTCGAGCAGCGCCGTGGGCATGAAGTGCCCCTGCCGGTGCGACATCCGGTCCTCGATCAGCGCGCGGTCACCCGTGAGGTGCACGAAGACCACGCCGGGCGCGGCGGCCCGCAGCCGGTCGCGGTACGACCGCTTCAGCGCCGAGCAGCTGACCACCCCGCCGAGCCCGGCTCGCCCGTGCGCCCACGCGCCGATGGCGTCGAGCCAGGGCAGGCGGTCCTCGTCGGTGAGCGGAGTACCGGCCGACATCTTGGCGATGTTGGCCTGCGGGTGGAAGTCGTCGCCCTCGGCGTACGGAACGCCGAGCCGGGTCGCGAGCAGGGGACCGATGGTGGTCTTGCCGGTGCCCGCAACGCCCATGACCACGACGACATGGGGGGTGTTCATCGCTGCCTCACTGTCTGCTGTCCGAGGTCGACACGTGATGTCGACGCAACTGAAACCCATTAGGTACGACGAATTCAAGAGGCTGTCATCAATAAGTCTGACTTTTTGTCTCCGTGATCTACCCCGTACGCTGAGTGCATGAGCACACCGGGCCGGGGGCTGCACGGCCATGTACTGGACACCCTCGGCCCCGAGATCACGGCGGGGGAGTACCCGCCGGGCAGCGTTCTGCGCACCGACGAGCTCGCCCAGCGTTTCGATGTGTCGCGCTCCGTGATGCGCGAGGCGGTCCGCGTCCTGGAGTCCATGTACCTGGTCGAGTCCCGCCGCCGCGTCGGCGTGACGGTCCGCCCGAAGTCCGAGTGGAACGTCTACGACCCGCAGGTCATCCGCTGGCGCCTGGCCGGCGCCGACCGCCCCCGGCAGCTGCGTTCCCTCACGGTGCTGCGCTCGGCGATCGAACCGGTGGCGGCCGGTCTCGCCGCCCGGCACGCCACGTCCGAGCAGTGCGCCGAACTCACCGAGTGCGCCCTCGGGATGGTCGCCCACTCACGCGGTCACAAGCTGGAGGGGTACCTCCTCCACGACGTCGCCTTCCACCGCGTCATCCTGGCCGCTTCCGGCAACGAGATGTTCGCCCGCCTCGGCGACGTCGTCGCCGAGGTCCTGACCGGCCGCACCCAGCACGACGTGATGTTCGAGGACCCCGACCCGGCAGCCGTCACGCTGCACGTCCAGGTCGCCGAGGCGGTCCGCGCGGGCGACGCCACCCGTGCGGAGGAACTGACCCGCGAGATCACGGTCGGCGCTCTCCAGGAACTCGACATCCTGGCGCCGTAGCGGCTACGCGGGAAACTCCCCGTCCACGTACACCCAGGCCCCGTCGACCCGCTCGAACCGGCTCCGCTCGTGCAGAGACCCGCCCCGGTACGACGCCCGGAACTCCACGGTCCCGGCAGAGTGGAACGCGGTCCCACCGCTCGTCCCCAAGATCTCCAGCCCGGTCCACTTCATCCCCGGATCCAGCTCCAGCGTCCCGGGCCGCGTGCGCGGATGCCAGGTCCGCAGCAGGTACCCGGCGTCCCCCTTCACGAAGGCGCAGTACCGCGACCGCATCAACGCCTCGGCGGTCGGCGCGGCGGCGGATCCGGAGTGGAACCGGCCACAACACGCCTCGTAGGCCTCGGGGAGCCCGCAGGGGCAGGAACGCCTGGTCATGGTCACCTTTCCGCGGCAACGACTGAGGGCCGTGACCTCGCGGTCACGGCCCTCAGCTTCATGTGTCCGAGGGGGGACTTGAACCCCCACGCCCGATAAAGGGCACTAGCACCTCAAGCTAGCGCGTCTGCCATTCCGCCACCCGGACAAGGTGTCTGTCGCGCGGGTTCTCCCCGCGGCGACGACGTAAACATTACCAGGCTTTCCGGGGTGGCCGATCACCCCCCGTCCGCACCCCGATGAGGCGTGAACGGCGTGTGACGGGCCGGGAGCGCTCTTGGGGTGCGGGCCGGGGAGAGGGAGGATGAGGGGGACCCACCAGCAGTGACACCGGGAGGAAGCACGTGAGCGAGACGGACACGGCCAGGAGCGTCACCGGCGAGGACGAGGTCGTGGACCTCTGCCGCGAGCTGATCCAGATCGACACCAGCAACTACGGCGACCACTCGGGTCCGGGCGAGCGGAAGGCGGCCGAGTACGTCGCCGAGAAGCTCGCCGAGGTCGGGCTCGAACCGCAGATCTTCGAGTCCCACCCGGGCCGCGCCTCCACGGTGGCCCGGATCGAGGGCGAGGACCCCTCCCGGCCCGCGCTCCTCATCCACGGCCACACCGACGTCGTACCGGCCAACGCGGACGACTGGACCCACCACCCCTTCTCCGGTGAGGTCGCCGACGGCTGCGTGTGGGGCCGCGGGGCCGTCGACATGAAGGACATGGACGCGATGACCCTCGCGGTCGTCCGCGACCGGCTGCGCAGCGGGCGCAAGCCCCCGCGCGACATCGTCCTCGCGTTCCTCGCGGACGAGGAGGCCGGCGGCACGTACGGCGCCAAGCACCTCGTGCGCAACCACCCCGACCTGTTCGAGGGCGTCACCGAGGCGATCAGCGAGGTGGGCGGATTCTCGTTCACCGTGAGCGAGCAGCGGCGGCTCTATCTGATCCAGACGGCCGAGAAGGGCATGCACTGGATGAAGCTCACCGTGGCCGGCACGGCCGGGCACGGGTCGATGATCCACCGGGACAACGCGATCACCGAGCTGTCGGAGGCCGTCGCGCGCCTCGGGCGGCACAAGTTCCCGGTGCGGGTCACCAAGACCACCCGTGCCTTCCTCGACGAGCTCGGTGACGCGTTCGGCACCGAACTCGACCCGGAGGACATGGAGTCGACCCTCGCGAAGCTCGGCGGCATCGCCAAGCTCATCGGCGCGACCCTGAGCAACACGGCCAACCCGACGCAGCTCGGTGCCGGTTACAAGGTCAACGTCATCCCGGGTGAGGCGACCGCCCACGTCGACGGACGGTTCCTGCCCGGACACGAGGAGGAGTTCCTCGCCGACCTCGACCGGATCCTCGGCCCGAAGGTGCGGCGGGAGGACGTCCACGCCGACAAGGCCGTCGAGACCACCTTCGACGGGGCGCTCGTGGGGGCGATGCAGTCCGCGCTGCTGGCCGAGGACCCGACCGCCAAGGCGATCCCCTACATGCTCTCCGGCGGGACGGACGCCAAGTCCTTCGACGACCTGGGCATCCGCGGCTTCGGCTTCGTGCCGCTGAAGCTGCCGCCGGAGCTGGACTTCGCCGGCATGTTCCACGGCGTCGACGAGCGGGTGCCGGTGGAGGGCCTGCAGTTCGGCGTGCGCGTGCTCGACCGCTTCATCGACGCGTCCTGAAACCGGCCCTGCGAAACGGTGGTATTCGGTCGCGCGTACGGAATCGACTGGGAAGAGTGAATGCGACCATAAGCTCGTAGCCTCATTACTCCCTCCTCGTTACAGGTAATGCGATCGCAAGATGGGTCGCTTTGCCAACTAGGAGGAATAATGATCAAGAAGGTCGTCGCTGCTGCGGCTGCCACCGGTGGGCTGGTTCTCGCGGGCGCGGGCCTGGCCGTCGCCGACTCGGGTGCTCAGGGTGCCGCCGTGCACTCCCCGGGCGTCCTGTCCGGCAACGTTGTTCAGGTGCCCGTTCACGTCCCGGTGAACGTCTGCGGCAACACGGTCTCCGTGATCGGGCTGCTGAACCCCGCCTTCGGCAACACCTGCATCAACAAGTGATGCTTCCCCCTCACTGAGGGGAGTTCAAAGCCATCGGTCCCGGAGCGCGAGCCATGCGCTCCGGGACCGAACGCTTCTTTCGAGGAATTCGAGAAGAATTCGAGACAGGGTCGAAGGCAGGTATTCAGTAAATGCGACAGGTCACCCGCAAGGGTCTGATGACCGTGGCGGCCGCGACCGGCGTGATCGCCGCCGCGGGCGGCTCCGCTCACGCCGACTCGGGCGCCCAGGGCTCGGCGTCCGGCTCGCCCGGCGTACTGTCCGGAAACTCGGTGCAGGCGCCGGTGTACGCGCCGGTCAACGTGTGCGGGAACACGGTCAACGTCGTCGGGGTGCTCAACCCGTCGGTGGGCAACTCGTGCGCCAACAAGGGCGGTGGATCGTCGTCGGGGGGATACGGCGAACACGGCGGCCGCGGCGGCTCGCAAGCGGGCGGGCACGCCACCGACTCGCCCGGCGTCGGCTCGGGCAACCACGTCCAGGCGCCGGTCCATGTGCCGGTGAACGTCTGCGGCAACAGCGTCGATGTCATCGGCATCGCCAACCCCAGCACGGGCAACGACTGCGCGAACGGCGGCGGCCACCACGGCACCCCGCCGGGCGGCGGCCACGAGAACCCGGGCCAGCCGGGCGGCCCCGGCAATCCGGGCAACCCCGGTGATCCGGGGAACCCTGGAAACCCGGGCGAACCTGGCCACCCCGGCAACCCGGGCCACCCCGGCAACCCTGGTGACCCCGGCAACCCGGGCCACCCCGGCAACCCCGGTGAGCCCGGTCACCCCGGCACCCCGGGCACCCCGCCCTCCACCGGCGACGAGAACCCGGGCGGCTCCTCGCACGGCAACCAGCCGGGCGGCCAGTTCGTCACCCAGCCGAAGGGCGAGTCACAGCTCGCCAGCACCGGCAGCGACCTGCCGCTCGGCCTCGTCCTCCCGGCCGGCGCGGGCGCGCTGCTCGCGGGCGCGATCCTCTACCGCAAGGCGCGCGCCTCGGCCTGACACCCCCCGCAAACGGAGCGGGCCCCGCCGATGCGGGGCCCGCTCCCGTGTGTGCCTTCTCCCAGTGCGCCGTCTCAGCTCACCACGTAGCCCGCACCTGGCGGATGATCCGCCGACGCAACCGCACCTTGCGGCTGCCGTCGCGCAGCAGGCTCAGACGGTGCAACTCCCAGTGTCCGTACTCCGCGTGGTCCGTCAGCAGACGTGCCGTCTCCTTGCGGGAAACCCCACGCGGTACGTACACGTCGACAAATTCGTATTCCGGCATCGCATCTATTGTGCGGGCTGGGGCCTGGTACGGATAGCGTCTGCACTATGTCTGATGCTGCGCAGCCCACCGCTGCCGAGGTACGCGCCGCCGCCGAGGCGGTCAAGACCGCGCTCGACCGCCACCTGGCCGCGGTCGAACGCAGGTCGGGGGAGGACGACCCGGCCGTGTTCGAGGCGTTCAACCAGCTGGCCGCGGCCGCAGAGGTGTACGACGAACTGCTCTACGACCGCTACGACGAGGTCACGCCCTTCGAGATCCCTGGTGCGGAGGACGCGCTGCCCCCGTACACGGGCCCCGAGGAACCGAACGCGCTGAGCGTACTGATCCGCCGCGACTACGCCGTCGCCGAACCGCAGCGCCTGCTGTCGCACGCACAGCGGATCGAGGCGGCAGAAGGCGATGAAGGCGCCCCTGCCTCCGGGACGGTGCACGGCGCGCTCGGGCTGCTGTTCGGCGAGTTCGAGCCCGACGAGATCGCCTCCCGGCACAAGGAGTTCGGGCTGGAGGAGGGTGACTCCACGCTCTGGGTGACGGCGGCGGACGAACCGGCCGAGCCCGGAGAGTGGCTGGAGGCGCCCTTCGAGCAGGTCGATCCGCAGCAGGTGGTCTGCCGCTTCGACGTCAGCGCCGTCTTCGACGACGAGATCGACGACGTCGACGACGAGGACGACGGGGACGATCTCGAGGACGAGCTCGACAGCGACCTGGACGAGGACGAGGACCTGGAGCCGCTGGACGCGGACCGCCGCTGAGCGCACACGCGGGCGGCCACGGGGGTGGTGGTCACAGGCCCGGGCCTCCCGGTCGTGGGTCGTTCCGCAGCTGTCGCACGTCCAGGTGCGCACGTGCAGCGG